>NZ_QMFZ01000001.1:0-650961 GCF_003294055.1 Burkholderia reimsis | reverse complement strand
GGCGTTGGGGCGGGCATCACGATCTCGTGGGCGACGGGAGCGGACGGCATGGACCAGTCCGATCGACGATTCTTGGCACTGATGGATAGGACATGATTCTTCCACAATTGCGCCATGCGATGCGACGGTCATGACCGTTTTCATCGGAGGCGGCGCGCGTCACGTGCCGCACGCGTTCCAGGAAAACCCTTTCGTCAGGAGATTTTGCGATGAAGATCGTTGTCATCGGTGGTTCGGGCCTGATCGGCTCACGCGTCGTCACGTTGCTCGGCGAGGCAGGGCACCAGGCGCTCGCGGCGTCGCCGCGCACCGGCGTCAATTCCATCACGGGCGAAGGCCTGACCGACGCATTGACGGACGCCGACGTCGTCGTGGACGTCGCTAACGCGCCGTCATGGGAACCGCGGGCGGTGCTGGATTTCTTCCGCACGTCGGCCCGCAATCTCGGCAAGGCCGAAGTGGCCGCAGGCGTGCGCCATCACGTCGCGCTGTCGATCGTCGGCTGCGACCGGATGCCGGAGAACGGCTATTTCGCGGCCAAGGTCGCGCAGGAACAGGCGATCGAGGCGGCCGGCGTGCCGTACACGATCGTGCGTGCCACGCAATTCATGGAGTTCATCGGCGGCATTGCGGATTTCGGCACGGAAGACGGGACCGTGCGCATCGGCGACGGGCTGTTTCAGCCGATTGCCGCGGAAGACGTCGCGGTGCTGCTCGCGCAGATCGCGCTGGCCGGGCCGCTGAACGGCACGGTCGAGATCGCGGGCCCGGATCGCGCGCCGTTCGCGGAGATCGTCGCGCGCTACCTGAAGTCGGTCGGCGACACGCGTGCGGTGGTGACCGATCGCGATGCCCGCTATTACGGCGGCCGTGTCGAGGAACGATCGCTCGTGCCGCTCGGGGCAGCGCGACTCGGCAGCATCGGCCTGGACCGGTGGCTCGCGAGAAGCTGATTCGCGTGTCGAAGGTGGGGGCGCAGGCATACGCCTGCGACGGGCAGTCGGGATGGGCGGGATGTCTGGGGGCAGCGGAAATGAATCGATCGGATACGTCGGAGCACGGCGTTCGTCGCGACTTGCCAGGGCGCGCCGACGCATTGTCGGCCAGCTTCGGTGCAAGCTACGCGGGCATCCTTGCGTTCGTCGCGGTGGCGAGCGAGGGGAGCTTCACCAAGGCCGCCGAACGTCTCGGCGTCGGCCGGCCGGCCGTGAGCCGCAACGTCCAGAAGCTGGAGGCGCAGTTGAGTACGCGGCTGTTCCAGCGGACCACGCGCATGACGGAACTGACCTGCGAAGGCCAGCGATTCTTCGAGAACTGCCACCAGGGCGTGGCGCAGATCGTCGAAGCCATGAACGACATGCTGGAACTGCGGGAGGGGCCGCCGCGCGGCCTCATCCGGATCAGCTCGGCGGTGGGCTTCGGCCGGAAGATCGTTGCGCCGCTGCTGGAAACGTTTGCGAAAGCGTACCCCGACATCGTCATCGATCTGCTGCTCGACGACCGGCCTGTCGATCTGGTATCCGAACGAATCGACGTGTCGTTCCGCAATGGACGCATCGAGGATTCGAGCATCATCGCCCGGCAACTGATTCCGATGCAGATGGCGCTCTGCGCGTCGCCGTCGTATGTGGCCAGGCACGGCCTTCCGCAGAGTCTGGAGGATCTGGGACGGCACGAGTGCATCAACTTTCGTTTTGCGAGCGGCCGCATATTCGAATGGGAGTTCAACGTCGACGGCCGCGTGCAGAAATACCTGCCGAAGTCGCGGCTGACGTTCAACGACGCGGACCTGGTGTTGCGTGCGGTCCTGAACGGGTCGGGCATCGCGCAGATGGCGGGTTACCAGATCCGCGACCATATCGCTTCGAGCGAACTCGTCGTCGCGCTGGCGCAGCATGTGCCGGAAGATCGCGGCCACTATATCTGCTATCTCAGCCGGCAACATCTTCCGACGCGCATTCGTATCTTCGTCGACTTCATGACCGAGCAGATACGCGCACTCGACCTGAACTGCATGACCCGGTTCAATCCGGATGTCGCGGTTGCGCCGCCGACCGGGCTCGCGGCGTGACGAGCCGGTGAAGCGCATCCACCACGGGCCGGGGCCGGTTCGTCAGGCATCGGCCGCGGTGAGCGGACGGCACGCAAGAAGCGTTCATGTCACGAACGAGACGATTGCGACGTCGCGGGTGTCACGCAGGGAAACGAGGAATCGGGCGCGCGGCCGGCGCGAAACCCGCGCGCGGCCGCTTACCCGCGCCCCGGCCGCAGCGCGCGGCCCATCTCCGCGATCGGCATCGAGACGATCGAGTTCAGCAGGCGCATTTCCCCGGCGTCGGGGCGCGCGACCTCGCGCACTTCGTCGAGCGTCTGCGCGACGCTGCGATCGAGCGGTTCGAGAAAGCGCCGCAGCTCGTTTTCTGCTGCCTTGTCCCTGAACCCGAGTGCGTTGCCGAACGCGACCAGCGCACCCAGGTCGATGTCGGCGAAGCGCGTCGCCGCGCCGAGCGGCATCGTCAGTTCGCAGTGCGGCCAATGATCGCCGCGATGATCGGGCCGGTGCGTGGGCGTGTGATAGACGACCGTGCTGACGATGTCGTAGAACGGCGCGAGCCGGTAACCGCGCGCGTCGACGAAGAACGACAGGTTCTTCAGGTGCGCGTCGCCGTTGCCGACCACCACATTGAAGATCGTCCAGCGGAACACCGACAGGCGCGCCAGCGCGCGCGTGCTGGTCTGCCCGATCGCGCGGCCGAGTTCTTCCGCGTTCGCGCGCTGGTACTTGAAGCCGCGATCGTAGTTCAGCAACTGCATCGCATCGATCGTATGCAGGCGGGCGGCCGGCTCCGATGCGGTATCGCGGTCGAAACGGTCGATCACGTAGCACGCGGACGGCGCGCGCAGAAAGTGCACGTCGGGCACGTCGAGGCCCATCCGCTTCGCGAGCTTCATGCAGAAGAATTCGTTGATCGCCGAATGCGGATAGCCGGCGGCGCGCATGTCCGGTTTCAGCAGATGCATCGACGGTTCGCTGCCGACCGGCTCGAACAGCGTGTAGTCGGGCGCGTCGCCGCGCAGGATCAGCAGCAGCTTCTGCTGCGCGCCGGCCGCCGACATGCGCTTGGGCGCGGTGGCCGTCAGCGCGCGCTCGGGCATCGCCTGGATGCGGCGTTCGAGTTCGTCGAGCGGGAGCGGCTGCATGCTGCCGGCCGCTTCCTGCTCGCCTTGCGCGAGCAGCGTGAGCGCGCCGGCCGATTCGCGCCCGAAGTACGCGAGCAGGCCCCACGCGTCGGCGGCGTCGACCCTGGCCTCGCGCGCAAGCGACGTGCGCATGCCTTCTTCCGGCAGCAGGTTGTCGAAGAACCACTGGACCGGGCGATCGGACGAGGTGTCGGTGAAGGTGCCGGCGCGCAGCGGGAAAGCGGGGGACAGCGGGTACGCGCGTGGCGATGCCAGCCACTGCGCGTCGTAGGTGAACGACCAGACGCCTTTGTCGTCGGTCAGCGCGCCCATGCGCAACCCGTTCGCGGAGGCGATCAGCGTTCTACTCGCCATGGCGGCTCCTGCGGCGTTGCGCGGCCTTCAGCACGTTTGCCGCCGAAATCTCGATGGACGATTGCGCGAGCAGGGTGATGCCCAGTTCGCCGAGCAGCAGCAGGATCTTGCCGACCTGAGCGGTGGGTTTCCCGGCCTCCACCTGGCTGATGAATTTCGGCGAAAGCCCCGTGGCGTTCGCGAGTTCGTCCCGCGTGAATCCCTGCTGGAGCCGAGCCGCGCGGATGAGGTTGGCGAGTGCGCCGATCGTGCCGACGGGCAGGATCTCGTGCATGACGTCCTCCGTGCTTCGTATCTGATCGGGAACAGTATTGCACAACTCGTTGGCGCAGGCATCAATTCGTATCCGAACGGAAACGAATTGGCCGTGCCGGCAACGGAATATCCATTTCGTTCCCGATCGGGAACCGGATGCGATGAAATGACGATCGCCGACATGTTCGTATCCGGGCGGATACGCGATGGATCGACTGAATGTCCCGAAGAAGGCCGGGGCAGCGCACGTCGCCATGGTTAGAATGACCGCCGCACGTCCGTTCATTCCGCGGCCCGTCACCGGGTCGACACGCGCCCATGACCTTGCAAGAACTCGAAAAACTGATGCGAAGCCTGTTCGAGGATGAGAGCCTCGACATCGTCGCCGACACCGGCTACAGCCTTTCCTTCGTCGTGCCCGGCAAGGTCCGGGACGTCAAGGCCGCGCTGCTCGCGCGCACCGACCCGGCCGGATGGGACGGCGAGGCGATCCACTGGTTCTACCGGTGCGACGACGAGGACTGGGCGCTGTACCTGCGCTCGGTTCCGCATTCGGTGTACTGCATCGCGACCGTGCAGTCGCTGCATGCGCGCCACATGCAGAAGTACGAGGATGCGGCGCGGGTCACGCCGGAGCAGCAGGCCATCTACGACGCCGAGGAGGCGCAGCGCCGTGAGGAGGCGGAAGCGCGGCGGCGCCGCGACACGCGCAACGAGCCGCTTGCCCCGCTCGGCGGGCCGTTCCACAGCGATGGCGAACGCGTCTGGGCCCGCACCGGCAGCGGGCATCAGTATCGCGCGCTCAACAACTTCGATCTGGGCAGCTTCCGGCACCTGGTCGACCACTTTGCCGTCGATGCGTCGGGGCTGCGCTACTACGCGGGCGGCGCCGCGTTCAGTTACGACGACGCAGGCGAAGGGCTCGTTGCCGGCGGCGATGCCGCCACGCTGGAACCCCTGGGCGGCGGCTGGTATCGCGATGCACGGCAGGCTTACCATGTCGAGCGCGACATCCACGATCCCGATCGCGGCCCGTGCCACCTGACCGTCGTCAAGGCCGACGTGGTCAGCCTGACGCATATCGGCGGCGCATACGCGCGGGATGCGAAACACCTGTTCTGCGCCGGCGTGCGCAAGCGCGGCATCGACGATCCGGCCGGCGTGGTGAGCCTCGGCTACCGGTATGCCCGGCTCGGCGCGCAGATCCTTTACGACGGCAAGATCGTGACGAAGCCGGGGCGCGTCGACGTCGAGACCGCGCGCGGCGTCTTTCACGACATGCTGATCGACGCCGACGGTCACGTGCTGTGGGGGAAGAACTACCGCAAGCCGTTGCCGGGGATCGACGCACGAAGCCTGCGCTTTCTGAACTGGGCCTTTGCGGTCGACGACCAGCGCGTGTACTACCGCACCAATACGAACCTGGCCGTATGCGAGGGCGTCGACCGTGCGAGCGTGGAGGTCGTACCGCCGATCCGCATCCGCGACAAGCACGGGCTGATCGACATCCGGTATCCGGAGGGCATCGTGCGCGTACCCGACCCGTCGACGGAATCGTGACCGTCGCGATCGGCCGGGTTCGGGGGGCGCCACGCGCGACCGCCGCCGCGCCGGGGTATCGCGCAATGGTGCGATGGTGCAATGGCGCGCGACCATTCCCTGCACACGCATAACAAAAGCTGAAATCGGCTTTTCACGCACACCGGGGGCGTCCCTATACTTTGCGGTGCCGTACGTGCGCCGGTTCGCGGATGTCGCGATCGCACCGCGCAGCGGCATTCCCGAATCTCTCGTACAAGGAACCGCAGAATGACCGCCCGTGATGCCGTCGATCCGCGCGACGCGTTGCGCGACGCGCTCGCCGCACTGCCCGATCTCGCGAACGCGATCGGGAAGGATGCCGCGCAACGCGAGGCGCGTCGCGAATTGCCGTTCGACGGCTTTGCACACTTTCGGCGCTCGGCGCTGGGCGTGCTGCGGATTCCGGTCGCGCGTGGCGGCCTCGGCGGCACGCTGGTCGACCTGTTCGACACGATCGCGACGCTGGCCGCCGCCGATTCGAACCTCGCGCACGCGCTGCGGATCCACTACGACCAGACCGAGACGCTGCGGCTGTCGCCGCGCACGCCGTTCAACGACGTGCAGCTCGAGCGGGCACTGGCCGGCGCGATCTTCGGCGGTGCGTCGACCGAGCGCGGCACGTCGCGGCCGGGCGAGAACACCACCGTGCTGCGCCGGGACGGCGAGCACTATCGCGTGACGGGGCGCAAATACTATTCGACCGGCACCGCGTTCGCCGATTTCGCGCGCATCAACGTGGAGAACGAGCAGGGCGACGCGGTCGCCGTGATCATTCCCGTCGCGCGCGACGGCGTGCAGGTGCTCGACGACTGGGACGGCATGGGCCAGCGCATGACCGCGAGCGGCAGCCTGCTGCTCGACGACGTGCAGGTGTTCGCGGACGAAGTGGCCCCGCGCGACGGCTCGACGCTCGTCGGCCGCCATTGCGGCGCGCTGCGCCAGCTGCATCTCGTCGCGACGGGCGCGGGCATCGTGCGCAACGTGGTTGCCGATGCGCGTCGTTATGTGCTCGCGCACGGCCGCCCGGTGCTGCACAGCCCGGCGCCGACCGCGCGCGACGATCACTTCATCCAGCAGGTCGTCGGCGAACTGTCCGCGCACAGTCACGCGATCGACGCGCTCGTGCGCGAAAACGCGCGGGCGCTCGACCGTTCCGCCGACGCGATCGAGGCCGGCGACGCCGATGCGGATGCACGCGTGCTCGACAGCGCGCTCGCAACCGCGCGTACGCAGCTCATCGTCAGCAAGCTCGCGCTGCACGCGGCCGAGCGGCTGTTCGAAGTCGGCGGGGCATCGGCGACGGCGCGCGAACACAATCTCGACCGGCACTGGCGCAACCTGCGCACGATCTTCAGCCACAACCCGCTGCTGCACAAGGCGCGCGTGATCGGCGACTACGACCTGAACGGCGTGACGACGCACCTCACCGAAGGCCGCGTGTTCTGACCCGGCCGTGCCGAAACCGTGAGTGCCGCGGCGGGCGATGCGTCCGCCGCCCGCGTCAGCGCCGCAAGCCGGCGGCGCGCAGCAGCGGCAGCACGCGCTCGCCGAAGAAGTCGAGATCGGGCTTGAAATCGTAGAAGCTCAACTGGATGCCGTCGATGCCCGCGCGGTGCAGCCGCACGATGGTGTCCGCGACTTCCTCCGGCGAACCCGTGATCGAGATGTTGCCGCCGATCGCGCGCGCGTCGGCCTGCGCGCGCTGTTCGAAGCCGCCTCGCCACGCATGCGCGTCGCTGTCGAAACGGTGGAAGCTGCCTTCGTCCGCATGCGCGACGATCGCGTCGCGATACGCGCGCGCTTCGGCTGCCGTTTCGCGGCAGATCACGAGCGGGTTGAGCAGCGTGCGGATCGTCCGGCCGCGCGCGGCGGCGGCCGCCTTCACGCGCGCGTTATGCGCGGGCAGGGCGTCGATCGCGCGTTCGGCGTCGGGGCCGGCCGGGCTCGTGACGAACACGATGTCCGAATAGCGCGCCGCGAACTCGATGCCCGCGTCGGAGCCGGTCGCGTTGATCAGCAGCGGGCGGCCGTAGCGTGGTTTCGGCGTGACGAATGCGCCGCCCAGCCGCCAGCCCGACAGCGCGGGCGTGTAGCTGAAATTGTCCGGTTGCGCCCACAACTGCTGCACCGCGTCGACGAACTCGGCGGCCATCTCGTAGCGCCGGTCGTGCTCGATCCGGTTCCAGCCGAACATCTCGTGCTCGATGGCGCGATGGCCGGTCACGACGTTGATGCCCCAGCGCCCGCGCGAGATGTGATCGAGCGTCGCGGTGAACTTCGCGAAATGCAGCGGATGCCACGGCCCGTACAGCACATGGCTCGTCGCGACCAGGATGATCCGCTCGGTGCGTGCGGTCAGCGCGGCCAGCGTCATGAACGAGTCGAGCGCGTGGCCGTCGAACACGCCGCCGTAACCGCCTTTCGGCAGCCATTGCGACAGCGCGAACACGAGATCGAAGCCGAGCGCTTCCGCGCGCGCGACCAGCTCGGCGTTGTAGTCGAACGTCCAGTCGGTCGTGCGCGGCAGCGTCGACGCGCTCCAGCCGCCGGCCTGGATCGGCAGGAACAGCCCGAGCATCAGCGGCTGCGCGAGCACGCGCGACACGGGGCTGTCGGGGAAATCCGCCGGCGAGCGGACGTCGACGAACGGTGACGTCGCGACCGGCGCGGCGACGGAGGGGGCGTTCATGATGGCTTCCTTGCGGGTTGGGCACGCACCGCACGGCAACGGCGGGTACGTGCGGCGGCGAATCGCCCGGGTGCGATGCCCGACGTGCCGACGAGCCGACGCAGTGCCGCGCACCGGCTGCTGCGCGGCGCGCGGGGAGGGAGGCGGTCATCGTCGAACGCGTATCGTGCCTGCGGGCAGCACGCGGGAAACACACGGGAAACGCCCATTCTCGGCAACCGGGCACGGCGCGGCAAACAACGATTCCCGCTTTGCTTATCGCGCCGCATCCGCTGCGCATGAGGTCAGAACTTCACGCGCAGCCCGCTGACGAGCGCGACCTGGCGGTTCGTCGACGACGCGCTGCCGATGTTCGAGATCGCCGCGATCCTGCGATAACCGCCCGCCGTCGCCGTGCTCGCATCGCCGGCCGCGAGCTGGTAGATGCCCGACACGTAGATATCGGTGCGCTTCGACAGCGCATAGTCGAACCCGAGCGTGAACTGGTGCCAGCGCGGCTTCAGCGTCTGGCCGCCGGTGCCCGGCAGGCCGCTCGCGCGCCCGTCGGTGAACGTATAGACGCCGATCAGCGTAGCCGCCGGCGTGATCTGGTAACGCGCGTTCACGTCGTAGTTGTTGAACTTGCGCGACGAGCCGTCGAGATAGTTGAGCTGCGTGTGGCTCCACGCGAAGCCGAGCGTCGCGCGGCCGAGCGCGTAGTTCGCGCCGGCCACGCCGATCTGCTGCTTGAGCACGCCGCCGTTCAGCCCGTAGAAGAATGCGCCGCTGTAGTCGTTGCCGGTGGTCGAGGTCGCGCCGCCCACCGCGCCGGTCGTATTCGACGTCGCATTCGGGTGATTGAGTCGCACGTAACCGCCGCCGACCGACAGCGGCCCGTTCACGTAGTTCGCCGACACGCCCCACGCATTGTTGTTCGAAAAGCCGGTGCCGGCGCCGCCGTTCGCCTGGTTGCTGAACGCATAGAGCAGGTCGGCCGTGAAGCCGGCGATCGTGTCGCTGCGGAACTTCACCGCGTTGTTCAGGCGGAAGCTCTGGTTCATGTTGTCGTTGTCGCCCACGTGCGTGGCCGGCGACCAGAAGCCGGACCCCGAGTACTGCGCGACGAGATCGGTGATCGGCTCGTACTGGCGGCCGAAGGTCAGCGTGCCGATGCCGGACTTGGCGAGGCCGACGTACGCGGAACGGCCGAACAGCCGGCCGCCCTGGCCGAGCCCGCCGTCGCTCGGCCGGAACCCGCTTTCGAGCGTGAAGACCGCCTGCAGGCCGCCACCGAGATCTTCGACGCCTTTCAGGCCCCAGCGGCTGCCGCTCAGCTTGCCGCTCGTCTGCTGGATGTTGCTCGCGCCGCCCTGGTTGTTCGTATAGGCGAAACCGGCATCGACGACGCCGTACAACGTGACCGAACTCTGCGCATGCGCGCTGACCGAACCGATCGAAACCAAACCCAGGACTACCGTTTTTTTGATCATGACTTTCCTCTGTTTTTATGAGTACGACAGTGAGGAGCACGATGCTATTGACGCGGGTCGAACCGGCGAACGGTCGATCCGTGGTTTGTAAATCGCTGCGCGGCCGATTTGTAATGTGCGTTGCTGCAAGTCCGGCATGTGCGTCGCGATCGCGTCCGGCACCCCTGCTGCGGCGAACGCATCGCTCGAACGGCGAACGTCGGGCGCCGGCTACCCGCGGCCGCCGTCATATCGATCGATGAAATGGTTCGATATCCGCAATGTCCGCGCTGCAACGGGCGATGCATTTACGCAACGGCCGTCTGTGCGGCGCACGATCGATGCGCTACGCGCGCCGGCATATCGATTTCGCAAAACGTTGGTAGGGCGGTGCGACGCGCAACGGTAGAGTCGGGCATCCGGCCGCGGGGCCGGCCTGCTCCGGGACCACGACGGCGCCGACGTGCGCATGCGTCCCGGCTGAACAACGAACACGGGAGCCGTTTGACATGAGTCGCGATGTACTGTTTTTGCTGGAACCGGGCTTTGCCGATCCGAAGCATCCGGGCCAGCGTTTCGTCTGTCCGCACGGACTGTCGATCGAGGGGCTGCTGGCGAGTGCGCCCGAGCAGGCCGGCCGCATCGACGTGAAGCGCGTCGGCTTCGAGCGGCCGCGCCACGCGGTGATCGAGGCGCTCGACGATGCGCACCAGGGCTTGCCGGTCCTCGTGCTCGGTCGCGACCAGCCGGCGCCGGACGACGCGCAGACGCTCGGCGACGTGCGGTTCGTCACCGACGCGCGCCGCATCCTCGAACTGCTGGCCGAGCGCCACGGATTCCCGGTGCTGCATTGATGCAGCCGCACGGGCTTCCGCTCAATTTGCAACCGATCGACAGGAGGATTCGATGGCGTCAACGTCGGCGGCGCGCCGCCGCCTGATTCTTGCCGGCGCCGCGGCCGTGGCGGCGCCGTTCGCCGCGAAGGCCGCGTTCGCCACGCCGGTCGTCAACGCCGATCTCGCCGGCACGACGTTGCGCGTCGCGACCTACAAGGGCGGCTGGCGCGCGCTGCTGCAGGCGGCTGGCCTCGGCGACACACCGTACCGGATCGACTGGCGCGAACTGAACAACGGCGTGCTGCACATCGAGGCGCTCAATGCGGACGCGCTCGATATCGGTTCGGGCAGCGAAATTCCGGCCGTGTTCGCCGCGCGCCAGAAGGCCAGCGTCCGGCTCATCACCCGCGTGCGCGAAGACCTGAACAACCAGGTCACGCTCGCACGCAAGGACACGTCGATTCACAGTATCGCGGACCTGAAGGGCAAGCGCGTCGGCTACGTGCGCGCGACGACGTCGCACTACTTCCTGTATCGCCAGCTCACGGAGGCTGGCCTCGGCTTCGACGACATCCAGCCGATCAACCTGTCGCCGGCCGACGGGTTGTCGGCCTACGATCGCGGCGACATCGACGCGTGGGCGATCTACGGCTACAACGGCCAGCTCGCGCGCAATCGCTACGGTGCGCGCGTGCTGAAGACGGGGAAGGGTTATCTGTCGGGCAATTTCCCGGTGTACGCGAACCCGCGCACGCTCGACGATGCGCGCCGTCGTGCGGCGACGGGCGATCTGCTGCTGCGGTTCCGGCGCGCGTATGCGTGGGCGAACGGGCATTTCGGCGACTACGCGCGGGTGCAGAACCAGGAGACGCGCGTGCCGGTGGCCGATCTCGTCGCGATGTTCGACCAGCGCAGCGAAGACTATGCGCTGCTGCCGGTGACGCCCGACGTGGTGGCGCAGCATCAGCAGGTCGCGGATGTGTTCGCGCGGATCGGCGTGCTCGACGGGCCGGCGAATGTCGCGCCGTTGTGGGATACGTCGTTCAACACGCTGGTGGCATCGGCGTGACGCGATGCGCCGGGAAGACTTGCTCGTGAGCCGGCGGCTTCAGGCCCGACGCAGGTTTCGTCGGGCGCGCCGGTTCGGCGGGATCAGGCGAACGTCGTCGCGACCATGATGCCGAACACGAGCCCGAGCGCGATCCCGCAGAGCCGGCCGTAGATCGACGCGCGCACGTTGTCGTCGAGCACGAACGGCGAGCGCTTGTGCTTCCACACCGTGCTGAATGCGACCGGGCGGGTCAGCAGCGCAATGCAGGCGAGCAGCACCGGCGTGGCGATCAGCATCGCGATGCGCTGCCCGTTCCAGTCGACGCCGTGCATGGCGAGCGACACCAGCGCGGCGAGCGGCACCTCGACGCACAGGCCCAGCAACGAGCCGTTGACGAATGAATCTCCCGGGGTCTGGAACATGATCGGTCGTAGCGTCCGGATGAAATCGGCGCCCCGTTCAGGCACCTGGAAAATGAAAGCCACGGCCGGAGTCCAGGGTCGGTCAACCGTGATCGGCGTCAGTCGAGATGACGGCCGGATGTTAAGGCAAATTGCCGGCCGGTTGTCGGTCATTCAAGCTATTTAACAAATGTTCGGAATCGCGACGCATTTTCAGGTCGCGCGGGAATATCGCGTCGTGGTAAAAATCGTGCATCCATTTTCTGGCGAACGGCCCCGGCGAACGGGGCCGCCGCCGAATGGATATCGCTCGCAATCGTATGACGATAACGAGGATTCGACTGCCTTCCGATAATCGGCGTCGCGCGTAAAGGAACACCGGCAGCCGGACCGATCGGAACGACGGACTGACCAATCTCACCACACGCATGAACACGTCCGACAACAACGAGACCGACCGCCATCAACTCGTCGCGTTCGCGATCGACGACAACACGCAGGCCTGGTACGAAATGGTCATCCCGTTCATCGTCTCGCTGCGCGCGACGGACTACCGGGGGCGCATCGGCGTCATCGGCTACGGGTTGTCCGACGAGAAGCAGCAGCGGCTGCGCGCGAACGGGATCGAGGTGTACGCGGCGGCGGGCGTCGGCGACCTTGCCTGGGACCGCTACATCTCCGCGGCCGCGATCTTCGACGCCGATCCGGCGTTGCAGACGCTCGCGCTCTACGATGCCGACATCTGGTTTCCGGGGCCGCGGTTCGACATCTTCGACGTCGTGCCGCACGACGAGGCCCTTCACGTCGCGCCCGATGCGCACTTCTGCGCGTTCGTGATGACGCCGCTCATCGGCGAACGGCGCGACGCGCTGATCCACCAGTGCGTGCAGGACGTGCTCGAGCGGCTGGGGCAGCCGCTGCAGGCGGGGCTCGTGGTCGGCGGCCGCGAGCCCTGGGCGCGATTCGCGCGGTTCGTCCGCGAACAGGCCGGCAGGATCGGCCAGGACTTCGTGGCGATCTACGGGCTGGACACGACCTTCCTGCATCTGTGGGGCGGCCTCGGCCACGTGCGGCTCGTGGGCTGCGAGCAGAATTTCGTCACGAAATGGGGGCTGCACGAGCGGCACGATTTCGACGCGGTCCGCATCGTGCTCGAGCATCAGGGCAAACCGATCCGTGGCCTGCACATGACGGGCGACGTGCGCTTCCTGAACCACTGGCGCTACCTGGCCCGTCATGCCGAGCATGCGATCGCGCTCGGGCAGGCGTTCGCGCTGGCGCCCGAGGCCGGCAAGCGGGCGCAGCCGGCCGATCCCGGCCTGCTTCAGCCCGAACGCTTCGTCGCGAGCGGGTTGTCGCTGCTGGCCGCGCACGAGGACGTGCTGGCGAACGTGCCGCGCCTGGCCGCGGGGCCGTCGTTCCGCAACCCGCAGGGCCATGCACTGAATGCGTGGGCGGCGCACACGGTCGAATTCGCGGTGACGCGCGACCGGTTGGTGCTGGACATCTGGCTGTCTCACCTGAGCGGCCAGCCTGCGGCGCCGGGCTTGCAACTGGAGCACAACGGCGCGACGGTCGCGCTGCTGGCGCCGCACAAGTTCAGCGTCGCGACGCAGCAGGGCGATCGGGTGGTGCTGCGCGCGCTGACGCTGCCGGGGCAGGCGTGTCATACCGCGTGGGATATCGTCGTGCGCCACGCGTGACGGCCCGGCCCGCACGCGCGATCGATCGAAGCGGCGTGCACCGCCGGACGGTCACGCGCGCCCCATGATCCGCGTGCCGAGCGAGATGCCGAGGTTGGACAGCGACGCGTTGGTCGCGAGCTGACGCTTTTCCCAGCCCGCCAGCGCGGCGTCGAACGCGGGGCCGTGCACGACGCCGCGCAGCGCCTCGGCGAGCCCGACCGCATTCTCCGCCGCTTTCGCGACGCCCGCGGCCGTATGCGGCCGCACGAGGCAGGCCGCGTCGCCGAGCAGCACCGCGCGGCCGAACGCCATGCGCTCGACAGAGAGATCGAGGATCGCCTGCGCGAACGGCGCCTGCGTCGCGTCGACGAGTGCGGCGAGCGTGGGCGCCAGCATCCGGCGGCCTGCGTCCACGAGTTCGAGACGGTTGTCGTCGCGCATCGCGCCGGGCGGCAGCGAACCGTCGCGCTGCGTGCCGTCCTGCGCGAGAAACAGCGACGGCAGGCTCGCCGGTGCGAGCCGCCGGTACCAGACCCAGTTCACGCGCCGCTTGCCCGGTTCGATCGCGCCGTCGCGGCCGGGAACCAGATAGGTGAGGAACAGGTGCGCGTCGCCTTGCTGGAACGTGAAGCGATCGCGCAGCACGTCGAGCACCGGGACCGGCAGCAGGTGCTCGTCGACGAGCCCGCGCCACGCGACATAACCCGCATACGCGGGCCGCGCATCGGGCAGCAGTTGCGCGCGCACGTTCGAGCGGCCGCCGTCGGCGCCGACCAGCAGGTCGGCCGGCTCGACGCGGCCGTCCGCGAAGTGCGCGATCACGCGTTCGCCGTCCTGCTCGAAGCGCTCGAATGACACGCCGCCATGCACGACGCCGGCGGGCAGCGCGCGCTTCAGCGCCGTATAGATCACGTTCCACGCGGTCTGCGTCTGCGGCATGTTCATGCGTTGCACGATCCGGTCGTGCGCGTCGAGATAGATCCGGTCGCCGGAATCGACACCCGCATCGTGCGGCACGGGAACGCCGCCGAACGCGAATGCGCGTTCGATCGGCGTTTGCAGCACGATGCCGCCGCCGCGGCTGTCGAGCTCGTTCGGCGATTGCTCGAAGACCTTGACGCGCCAGCCGGCCGCCCGCAGTGAAGTGGCGGTGAACAGCCCGCCCACCGATCCGCCGATCACGACCGCCAGCGGGCCCGAAATGTCGCTCATGCTGCCAGCCTCCCGATGGTTCGTTGCGCGCGCATCGAATCAGCCTTCCCAGTGTTTCAGGAAGTCGAGCAGCAGCGCGTTCACGCGCTCCGGCTGCTCCTCCTGCGGCAGGTGCCCGCACTGTGCGATCGGCTCGGCGCGCAGGTCCGTCGCCATGCTTTCCCACACGGATTTCATGTCGAACATCTTGCCGACCGCGTAGAAATCCTCGCCCCAGAGCGCCATCGTCGGGCACGCGATCTTGACGTCCGCGTCGACCAGATCCTGCTGCACGTCCTCGGCGTTCGCGCGATAGTCGGCCAGCGCGCCGCGCACGGCGCCCGGGCGCCGGTACGCGCGCACGTAAGTGTCGAACGCGTCGCCGGAGATCGCGTGCGGGTTGTAGCACCAGTCGGAGAAGAAGTGGCTGAGCCACTCGGCTTCCTTGCCGGCGATCAGCGCCTCGGGCAGATCCGGCACCTGGTGGAACAGGAAGAACCAGTACGCGCGCGCCGTTTGCGCGGTCATGTTCTGCGCGACGATGCGCGTCGGCACGTTGTCCATCACGACGAGCCGGTCGACGCGCTCGGGGAAGTCCTTCGCGAAACGCGTCGCGACGCGCGCACCGCGGTCGTGCCCGACGAGCGCGATGCGGCCGATGCCGAGCGCGTCGAGCAGCCCGGCGACGTCGCGCGCCATGTTGCGCTTGTCGTAACCGGCGGCCGGCTTGTCGGTTTCGCCGTAACCGCGCAGGTCGGGCGCGATCACGCGGTAGCGCTGCGCGAGCGCGGGAATCTGGAAGCGCCACGCGAAGCTGGTCTCGGGGAAGCCGTGCAGCAGCACGACGGCAGGCCCGCTGCCGGCGTCGATGTAGTGCTGGCGGATGCCGTTCGCGGTGACGGTGTGATGGGTGATCGAAGGCATGGAGTGGGTCATGGGGCGGTCGCTGTTCGGTTCGGCCCGCGCGAAACCGGCGCGGCCGCAAATGCCTTTCGAGGATAGGCGAATCGTGCGGCGCGCCGGATAAATTGTTCTGAATTCGCGTGATTGCGCGCACGGCCGGAACCGGGCCGCCGGGTCACGGGCCGGCCGTGGCGGGCGGTTCCCGATCCCCGTGTGATTCGCCCGGCCGGTGGTGTCCCGTCGCGTGCGGGCCTGACGAAGACGCGCGAGCGTGAACATGCCGGGCGACGATTCGACCGTCGTCGTCCGGCATGCCCGCCACCGGTGTCAGCCGCGCCGGCGCCGCCGCGCGGGTGCGTCCGACGTGAGCTGCTTCAGCGCGGCGGGCGTGCCGTGCAGGAACGCGTCGATCAGCCGTTCGATCTCGGTGTCGAGATCGTCGGGCACCGGCAGGCCGTAGACCCACTTGCGCACGCCGAAATAGAAGATGCTCGCGTGCAGGCTCCAGACCAGCTCGACTTCCGCATTGCGCTGGGCCTCGGTGGTGGGCGTCGCGAGGTCGTATTCGTGCCGCAGCTCGCGCAGCACCGGCAGGAACACGCGTTCGCGCAGCCGCGACAGGTAACGCGTGTTGAACCCCTCGCGGCTGAGCCCCGCGAAGATGAACGTGCGGATCCATTCGCGTCGCAGGATGGTTTGCGCATAGTCGCGATAGAACGCGACGAGCCGCTCCTGCAGCGACACCGTGCGGTCGGCGATCAGTTTTTCCCAGTCGGGGTTCCACGTGTAGATCTCGTCGTACACGCGGTCGATCAGCGCTTCCTTGCTCGGGAAGTACCGGTACAGCAGCGGCTGGGTGACGCCGATCTGCCGCGCGAGCTCGCGCGTGCTGCCGGAAAAGCCGTGCGTCGCGAAGTGCTCGATCGCCTTCTCGACGATCTGCCGCTCGCGCGCTTCCGGCGCGAGCCGGCGGCCCGGCGTGACGGCGTTGCCGTCGGCGTCCGTCCCGCGCTCGCGGGCCGGCGTGCTGCGTTTTCTTTCGGTCATGCATCGGCTCCCGATGGTGCGCCTGCGTTAACTATCGATCGAAAAATAGCACGATTGACAGGCCGCATGCCGTGCGCGGCGCGGCTTTCGGCGCGCTGCGGGGCCGGTGCGGGGCGCAATCCGCGTCGTGCCGGGCCGGCCCCCCGGGCCACGCGAGCCCGCCGCCGATTCAGAAAAATTCAGGCGGGCGCCATGACATTAAGGTCGGCCTTCACTAGTCTGGCTTCCGAACCGCCGCACGGGCCGGATGCCAGTCGGCAGGCCGGGCCGGTCGGCGCAACCGGAGCGGAACATGCGTTGTCAGATCTCGCCGGGGGCCGGCGCCACCATCCAGGAAACCCGGTCATGCCGTCGCAGCCGGTAACCGCGGGCGCCGTGCCCGACCGCGTGCGCGGCGAGGACGTGTTTCTCGCGTCGATCGCGGGATATGTCGACACGCTCGGCTTCGTCGCGCTGTTCGGCCTGTTCACCGCGCACGTCACCGGCAACTTCATCCTGATCGGCTCGGGCCTGGCCGGCGTCGGGCAAGGGCTCGCGATCAAGTGGCTCGCGTTTCCGGCCTTCATCGCGGGCATCGTCGTCGCGCGCGTGCTCGACCACCGGATGCGCCAGCTGGGCCACGGCGTGCGCGCGCGTTCGCTGTATGCGCTGCAGGCCGTGCTGCTGGCCGGGTTCATGCTGGCCGGCGTGATGGCCTCGCCGATCGCCGATGCCGACGCGCCGAGGACGATCCTGTGCGGCCTCCTCGGCGCCGCGGCGATGGGCGTCCAGAACGCGCACGCGCGGCTGACGGCCCGTTCGGTCGTCGCGAACACGGTGATGACGGGCAACGTCACGCAGGCGGTGATCGATGCATTCGACTGGCTGGTGCCGCTCGCCGCGCCGGCCGAACGCGAGGCCGCGCGCGTGCGGCTGCGGCGCACGCTGCCGCCGGTCGCCGGCTTCGCGCTCGGCGCCGGCGCGGGCGCGATGGCCTATCTGTTCGCGGCGTTCTGGGCGCTCGCGCTGCCGCTCGCGGTGCTGTGCTTCCTCGCCTATCAATCCGGTCGGCCCGACGAGCGGCCGACGTCACGCTGAATGCGCGCGCGGCATGTGGCCGCGCGTGCCACTTTCAAGGAGAACCCGATGATCGCACTGAAATTGCAACAGGCATGGCGGCTGACGGCCGCGTCGGCGGCCGTGCTCGGCGCATTGCTGGCCACCGCGCCGGCCCATGCCGACGAGACGCGCCTGCTCGAGACGACGTCCGCGAAGGTGCCGGCCGTCGCGGTCGGCCCGCAGTACGACACGACGCACGTGTGCGTCGCGCCGGAAGATTTCGACCGCTTCACCGACAGCTTCGTCGCGACGTTCGGCGGCAAGAAATCGCAGCAGGGCGTGTTCCAGGTCACGCCGACGCCGAGCCAGACGATGTCGCAGCTCGTGTTCACGCCGGCCGGCACGATCTCGGTGTTCGGCTTCAAGACGCCGATCCCTTATCCGTTCTGCCAGGAGCGCACCGGTTACCTCGTCACCGACATGGACGTCGCGATGAAATCGGCGCGTGCGCACGGCGCGGACGTGGTCGTCGACACGTTCCCCGACCCGATCGGCCGCGACGCGATCATCCGCTGGCCGGGCGGCGTGAACATGCAGCTCTACTGGCACACGCAGGCGCCGAAATACGATCCGCTGCAGACGGTGCCGGAAAACCGCGTGTACGTGTCGCCGGAAAGCGCGAGCAAGCTGGTGCACGACTTCGTCGCGTTCTCGCGCGGCAAGGTGGTGTCCGACGTGCGCAAGGCGCCGGGCATCGAGATCGGCCGGCCGAACGATACGTATCGCCGCATCCGCATCGAATCGGGTTTCGGCAAGATGACCGTGCTCGCCACCGACGGCCATCTGCCTTACCCGTTCGGCCGCGAGATGACCGGCTATGAAGTGCCGGACCTGGCCGCGACGCTGAAGCAGGCGCAGGCCGCGGGCGTGACCGTGCTGGTGCCGACGTTCACGTCGGACGGGCGCGATGCGGCGCTCGTGCAGTTCCCGGGCGGCTACGTCGCCGAAATCCACGCGCGGTCGAAGTGATGGAGCGCGGGTCGATGGGGCGGGCATGGCGGCGCGTGCTGCCGGCCGCCGTGCTGGCCGGCGGCGTCGCGGGTTATGCGGGTACGGCGGCCGGGGCCGAGGATGCCGCTTCGGCGGCTTCGGCGGCCCCGGCCGCCGGCACGACGTGTACCGCAAAGCGGCCCACGGTGCTGTTCAACCGCTGGCAGGAAGACTGGTCGGTGCTCGCGAACCCGTGCGTGCCGCGCCAGCCGGGCGATGCGCTGAAGTACATCCCGCTCGGCGGCGACCCGTCGACCTACCTGTCGCTCGGCGCGAACCTGCGCGAGCGCTTCGAGCTGAACAACGCGCCGCTGTTCGGGCTCGGCGCCGCGCACGACGACAACTACGTGATCCAGCGTGCGACGGTGCATGCGGACCTGCGTTACGCCGGGCATGTCCAGGCGTTCGTCCAGTTCGTCGATGCGCGGCCGTTCGGCAAGGACACGGTGTCGCCCGTCGACAAGGATCAGCTCGACATCGAGCAGGCGTTCGTCGCGTATGTCGACCAGATCGGCGGCGGCACGTTCAAGGCGCGGATCGGCCGGCAGGAGATGGCGTACGACCTGCAGCGGTTCGTGTCGGTGCGCGACGGCCCGAACGTGCGCCAGGCGTTCGACGCGCTGTGGGCGGATTACGAAATCGGCAAGTGGCGGCTGATCGGCTATGTGACGCGCCCGGTGCAGTATCGCAACGACGCGTCGTTCGACGACGTGTCGAACCGGCACCTGCGGTTCGACGGCGTGCGTGTCGAGCGCAGCAACACGGGCCCCGGCGACCTGTCGGCGTACTGGTCGCGTTATACGCGCGACAACGCGCGCTACATCGCGGGGGCCGGCACCGAGCGGCGCGACGTGTTCGACATGCGCTACGCGGGCAAGTCCAGCGGGTTCGACTGGGACGTCGAGGCGATGCTCCAGACCGGGCACATCGGCCAGGACACGATCGGCGCGTGGGCATTCGGCGCGCTGGGCGGCTACACGTTCGCGAAGACGCCGGGCACGCCGCGCGTCGGCATCCAGGTCGACGGCGCATCGGGCGACAAGCATCCCGGCGACGGACGCATGGGCACCTTCAACCCGCTGTTCCCGAACGGCTATTACTTCACGCTCGCGGGCTACACCGGCTACAGCAACCTGATTCACGTGAAGCCGTCGCTGACGTTCAAGCCGTCGAGCAGCGTGACGGTGCTGACCGCGGTCGGTTTCCAGTGGCGCGAGACGACGGCCGACGCGATCTACGGGCAGGGGATGTCGGCGGTGCCCGGCACCGCAGGCAAGGGCGGTTCGTACACGGGGATGTATGCGCAGGCCCGCGTGGACTGGCTCGTCAATCCGAACATGGCGCTGGCCGTCGAGGCCGTGCACTTCCAGATCGCCGATTCGATCCGCGCGCTCGGCGCGCGCAATGCCGACTACGTAGGCGTCGAAGCGAAGTTCGGCTGGTAGCGCGGCGCCGCGCGTCGCGCGGCACGCCGCCGGACGGCTCAGTGCGGCGCGCGCACCAGCGTTTCGACGAAATCGATGAACGCGGTCACGCGTTTCGAGCCGCGCTGCGTCGGCAGATAGAGCGCGGTGACGACCGAGCGGGCCGTGCCGGGCGTCACGTCGTATTGCTCGAAGAGGCGGCGCAGGCGGCCCGACTGGACGTCGGCCTCGACCAGCCAGTCGGGCAGCAGCGCGATGCCGGCGCCGTCGAGCGCCGCATCGCGAAGCACTTCGCTGTGGTTCGATTTCAGGCGCCCGGCAACGCGCACCTGCGCCGTGCCGTGCGCGTCGACGAACGACCACGCCTGTTGGTCGCCGCCGAAGTGAAAGCGCAGGCACGCGTGATCGACGAGTTCGCCCGGCGCGGCCGGTGTGCCGTGCGCGGCGAGGTAGTCGTGGCTCGCGACGACGTAGCGCTGGAACGTGCCGAGCGTTCGCGCGACGACTTCGGCGGACGGCGCCGCTTCGCCGAGCCGGATCGCGACGTCGATGCGGCTCGCGACGAGATCGACGCGTTCGTCGGTGAGCTGCAGGTCGAGGTCGAGTTTCGGATGGCGCGCGAGGAACGCCGCGACGTGCGGCGCGATGCGGCGCACGCCGTACGCGACCGGCACCGACACGCGCAGCGGCCCGGACGGCTCGTCGCCGCGATCGGACACCAGCGCGTCGGCTTCCGCGAGTTCCTCGAGCAGCTGCTTCGCGCGCGCGTAGTACATGGCGCCCGCATCGGAGAGCGTGACCTGGCGCGTCGTGCGATTCAGCAGCACGGTGCCGAGCGACGCCTCGAGCGCATCCACCGCGCGTACCACCGACGATGCCGCGAGGTCGAGGCGGCGCCCCGCGCTCGAGAAGCCGCCGGCTTCCGCTACTTCGACGAACGCGCGCAGCGCGGAGAATTTGTCCATGTCGTGCTCTTCGAGTCTTCGTGCCTTTGTGCAGGCCGCAACGATGCATTGCGTGCCGTTCGCATTCTAACGTCGCCGCGCAAGCGTTATCTTCCGGACTGCAATGTACAGGAGATGACGATGAAACCCGTCGAAGTAACCGTGACCTACGACCTGATCTGCCCGTGGTGCTGGATCGCGGAGCACCGGCTCGCGGAGGCGATCGAGGCAGCCGGCCTGGCCGGCACCGTGAACGTGCGGTTCGTGCCGTTCGAGCTGAACCCGACGATGCCGGCCGGCGGCATCGACCGCAAGGCGTACCGGAGCGCGAAGTTCGGCAGCTGGGCGCGTTCGCAGGCGCTCGATGCGCACGTGGCCGACGCCGGCCGCGCAGCGGGCCTCGTGTTCGACCACGCACGGATCGCGCGCACGCCGAACACGCGGCTCGCGCACCGGCTCGTCTGGTTCGCGCAGCAGCGCGGCAGCGCGGTCGCGCTCGTCGATGCGCTGTTTGCCGCGTATTTCCGCGACGGCCGCGATATCGGCGATGCGGACGTGCTGGTCGAGGTCGCGGCCGGCGCCGGCTTGGCCGGCGATGCGGTGCGTGCATTCCTCGCATCCGGCGAAGGGCTCGACGCGGTGGTCGCGCTCGAGGAGGCGGCGGTGCGCGACGGCATCGCGTCGGTGCCGTCGACGCGCATCGGTACGACGGTCGTCAGCGGCGCGCAGCCGGCCGACGTGTTTCGCGCCGCGTTGCTCGACGCGCAGCGCGCGCGGGATCGGGCCGCGTAAGCCGGGCCGGCGCCGGCGGGTGCCGGCTTTCAGAACGATTCATGTCGTGCTCAGGATTATTGCGAAACCGGCCGGTAAGCTCGGTGTCGCGCGCCTGACCGGCCGGGCCGGCAACGCGCGCGATATCTCGATACGCAACCGGGGAGCGGACATGAAGAACCTGAACTGGCGTACCGGCGGCATGCTGGTCATCGCATGGTGCTTCGGCATCCTCGCATCGGCCGCGTGTGCCGCCGAACCGGGCGGTGCGGATCAGGCGCCCGGCTTCTATCGGCAGCAGCTCGGCAGCCTGCGGATCGTCGCGCTGTCCGACGGCACGCATCCGTTTCCGGTCGATACGGTGTTCCGCGACATCTCGAAGGACGACATCCGGCGCGATCTCGACCGCGCGTTTCTCGAACCGCCCGTGCAGGGCTCGATCAACGCGTTCCTGGTCGATACCGGCACGAAGCGGATCCTCGTCGATTCGGGGGCCGGCGTGCTGTACGGCGATTGCTGCGGCAAGCTGCTCGCGAACCTGCGTGCGGCCGGTTATGCGCCGGAGCAGATCGACGAGGTGCTGCTCACCCACCTGCACAAGGATCATGTCGGCGGCATCGTGACGAACGGCAGGATGACCTTCCCGAACGCGGTGGTGCGCGTGAACGAGATCGAAGCGAACTACTGGCTCGATCCGGACAACAAGGCACAGGCGCCGGCGTTCCTCGCGTCGTTCTTCGATGCGGCTGCCGCGTCGGTCGCGCCGTACGTGGCGGCGGGCCGCTTCAAGACGTTTCGCGGCGAAGCGACGCTCGCGCCCGGCATTCGCGCGGTGCCGATGCCAGGCCATACGCCGGGCCATACCGCGTACCTGATCGAGAGCGGCGACGCCGGGCTGCTCGCGTGGGGCGACATCGTGCACGTCGCGGCGATCCAGCTGCAGGACCCGGACGCGACGGTCCAGTACGACAGCGATGCGGACGCGGCGCGCCGCACCCGGCGCGATACGCTGAAGCGCGTCGCGAACAAGCGTTACCTCGTCGGCGCCGCGCACATCGCGTTTCCCGGGCTCGGGCATTTGCGCAGGGACGGGGAGCAGTACGACTGGGTGCCGGTCAATTACGACGCGACGCCGCTGCGGTGAGCGACGGGCGATGCGTGCCGTGATTTGCCGTGAGGTGCCGTGACGCGCGGGGCGCGCGCGTAGCGGTGGCGCGCGGCCGCGTCAGCGCGTCAGTTCGCGCCGCCAGGCGCCGGGCGGATGGCCGACGATGCGCGCGAACACGCGGTTCAGGTGGCTCTGGTCAGCGAAGCCGCAGGCGGCCGCGATTTCCGCGAGCGACATGTCGGTCGTCTCGATCAGTTGCCGCGCGCGGATCACGCGCTGTTCGAGCAGCCATTGATGCGGCGTGCGCCCCGTCGTGCGCGAGAACGCACGAATGAAATAGCCGCGCGACAGATCGCATTCGCGCGCCACTTCCTCGATCGACACGCCGAGATCGGCCTTCTCCATCAGCAGCTCTTTCGCGAGCGCCGCCTTCGCCGGCGACAGCAGGCCCTTGTGCTGCAGGTCGCGCGCGTCCGGGTTGCCGTACTGGCGCGCGAGATGCGTGCCGATCGCGAGCCCCATCTGCTCGACGAACAGCGCGTTCAGTACGCCGGGCTCGTCGAGGCTGTCGGCCACCGCGTGCGCGAGATGGCCCAGCACCTCGTCCTGTACGTCCGGCGCGCAGGTCAGGCCGCCGATTTCGGTGCCGTCGTGCTCGCGGCCGAGGCCGTCGAGATACGCGTGCGACAGCTCGACCAGCAGGAAGTCGAACTTGCCGTACAGGTCGGCACGAAAATTCCGGGAGAAGTCGCGAATGTAGATCGAGTTGTGCTGGAACCGCCGCTCGGAGCGGGATTGGCCGGTGCCGCCGTAGATCGTGCGCCGGTGCCCGTCGTTGAGCGACACGCCGATCAGGAAGCCGCGATCGCTGGCCGACATCTCGATGCGCTCGAAGTGCTCGTCGCGCATGCATTTGCGATGGAGCGTGAGCCCGCCGACCGAGCGTTCGATGTCCTTGGACAGCAGGCTCGACAGGCAGCCGAGCGTGTCTTTCGGCCGTGCGGCCGGGGGCGCGGCGAGGGAATCTGGCATGGCGGAACAATCCTTCGTTGGGGGGCGGCGCGCGAACATATTTACGCGAAGTTTAAACGGTGCACTCACCCGGCCCAAGTTAACTTGAATAAATGTCCACTTGCTGACGAAATGCTTGCCAGCGGCCCGACCCGCACCGCGCGGGCCTCGACGCGCACGCGAGCGCGCTGCCATGGCCAACGCGGGGGCGATGGCGCCCCATTTTCATGCGGCGCGGCACCCGCCCGCGGGCGCGCCGGTGGGCGGGAGGCCAGCGCATTTTCCTTCAAGATTTTTGTTAATTCGGTGTTTACACTCAGTCCACATTTTGAGACTTTGCGCCCGGCCGGCAGCGCTGCACGGGTGTGCATTCCCGCCCTGGTGAACGGCCGTGTTCACACGGCGGTCATCGTGGGGAACCTGGAGGCGGCCATGATCCAGATCGGGACGTTGTCGGTGGATTTCGAGCAGCGGGACATTCGCCACCACGGCGCGTCGCTGCGTATCGGCGCACGCGCGCTTGACATACTTGAAGTGCTGCATCGTGCCAACGGTTCCGTCGTGTCGAAGGACGACATCATGGATGCCGTGTGGCCGGGCCTGATCGTCGAGGAAAACCGGCTGCAGGTTCACGTCGCGACGCTTCGCAAGGCGCTGGGCGCGGACCGCGACCTGATCAAGACGGTGCCGGGCCGCGGTTACCTGCTGGTCGCGCCGCCCGCCGTCGCGCACGAGCCCGCGCCGCGCGCGGCCGCGTTGCCGGCCGACCCCGTCGCGGCGGCCCGCCCGGTTTCGCTCGTCGGGCGTCAGGGGGAGATCGGGCAGATCGTCGACATGATCGAGCGCGCACCGGTCGTCACGCTCGTCGGGGCGGGCGGCATCGGCAAGACGAGCCTGGCCGGCCGCGTCGCCCACGAGCTGCGCGAGCGGTCCGGCGAACGCGTGCTGTTCGTCGCGCTCGCGAGCGCCGCGACGCGCGACGACGTGCTGCTCGCGATCGCCGCGGAACTCGGCCTCGAGACCGTCGGCGTGCCGGGCATCGCCCCGATCGCCGGCGCGTTCGCCGCGTCGCCGGCCCTGCTCGTGCTCGACAACGCGGAACACGTCGTCGATCTGGTGGCCGATCTCGTCGATACGCTGACGTCGCGCGCGCCGTCGCTGCGCGTGCTCGCGACCAGCCGCGAACCCCTGCATATCTCGGCCGAAGCCGTGTTTCGCGTGAGCCCGCTGGCGGTGCCGGACAGCGACGCGCCGCTCGACGAGATCGTGCGCCATTCGGCCGTCGAGCTGTTCCTCGCGCGGATCCGCGCCGCCACGCCCGACTGCGCGGTCGATGCGGCCGGCATCCGGCTGATCGGCGACATCTGCCGGCGCCTGGACGGGCTGCCGCTCGCGATCGAGCTGGCTGCCGCACGCGTCGCGACGCTCGGGCTCGAGGCCGTCGCCGCGCGTCTGGACGACCGGCTGAACCTGCTGACCGGCGGGCTGCGCTCGGCGCTGCCGCGCCACCAGACGTTGCGGGCGACGTTCGACTGGAGCTACGTGCTGCTGGATGCGGCCGCGCGCGCGCTGTTTCGCCGGATGGCGTGCTTCATCGGCCCGTTCACGTTCGATGCCGCGCGCGAGGTCGCGATGGATCCCGGGATGTCGGCCGCCGAGACGATCGCGGTGCTCGGCGAACTGGTCGCGAAGTCGCTGGTGACCGTCGAGTTCCACGGCGCGCACGCGCGTTACCGGTTGACGGAATCGACGCGCGCGTACGCGCTCGAAAAACTGCGCAACGAAGGCGAATTCGACCTCGTCGCCGAGCGTCATGCGTGCTACGAACGCGAGCACGGGGAGGCGCGGATGCAGGCGCTGACGCCGGCCGCCGATCTCGCGAGCCCGCGTGTCGCCGCGGGCGCGCCGGCGCCGGCGCCGCACGAGCCCGTCGCGGTCGAGCCGCGAGGGCACGAAGCGGACGCACTGGCGCTCGCGTTGCTGGAACCGGCGCGGATGCGCGAATGCGCGCAACCGGCGCGGCGGGCGCTCGACGCGATCGAGGCCGGCGGAACCGGCGATGCCGGCAGCATCGACGCGGCACGCGAGCTGCGCTTGCGCGCGGCCTACGCGACGGCGCTGCTGCATACCGACGGCGATACGCACGCGGCGGCCGCGATGTGGGACCGGACGCTCGTGCTCGCGGGCCGGATCGGCGACGAGGCGTTCGACGCGTGCGCGCTGGTCGGGCTGTGGAACACGATGCTGACGCGCTCCGACATCCACGAATCGCTGCGCTACGCGACGCGTTTCGAGCGCGCGGCCGAACGGCGCGGCGACCGGCCGCAGCGGCTGCTGGCGAACGCGATGGTCGCGACGTCGCTGCATTACTTCGGCGAACACGCGCAGGCCCGCGAGCGGCTGGAGGCCGCGACCGCCGGGCTGGACGTGGCCGGCGAGCCGTCCTGCGCGGAAGCCGCGCTCGGGGTCGACGTCGCGACGCTCGGCCGCACGATGCTGATGCGGCTCGTCTGGATGCAGGGCGATCCGGAATACGCGATGCGGCTGGCCGCGCAGGCGGTCGAATCCGCGCGCCGCACCGGGTCGGGGCTGGCGCTGTGCGTCGTGCTCGGCGCCGCGGCCGTGCCGATCGCGCTGCGCTACGGCGATCACGACGTGATTTCCGACTATCTCGGCACGCTGCGCTCGACCGCGGAGGCGAACGGGTTCGACATCTGGCTCAGCCACGCGGAAGGCCTCGCCGGGCAGTTCGACATGCAGGCCGGGCATCCCGGCGCCGGTCTCGCGCGGCTGGAACCCGCGCTGCGGCGCATCGAGGCGAGCGGGTTCCGGCGCCTGCTCGCGCCGCTGGTCGTCGCGTACGCGGAAGGGCTGACGCGCACCGGCCGCGCGGCCGAGGCATGCGCGAAACTCGATGCGACGCTCGCGCGCTGCCGCGCGCACGGCGAGCACCTGTTCGTGCCGGAACTGCTGCGCGTCCGGGGGCTCGCGATGCTCGAGCAGGCCCGCACCGCGGAGCCGGATGCCGCGCTCGCGTACGAAGTCGAAGGGCACCGGCATCTGCTGACCGGGATCCATACCGCGAACGGGCAGGGCGCCGCGATGTGGGCGCTGCGCGGCACGCTCGATCTCGCCGATCACCTGATCGAGCGCGGGCGGACCGGCCAGGCGTCGTCGCTGGTGGCGAACCTGTCGGGGCATTTCGATCCGCAATCGCGCGCGTTCGACGTGCGCCGGCTCGCGCGCCTGCAGAACTTCGTGCGCCCGGAGCCGGCACTGCCGGCGGGCCGGTCGCGCATGCGGCACGAGGCGGCGGATGCGATGCAGCAGGTGGCGTAACGGCATGCCCGGTTCGCGCAGGACGACACCGCGCCATCGCGCCGCGGCCCGTCAGTCCGATCGTTCAATGTTCAAGGGGGAGTGGATGGTCCGTGTATCGTCGAACCGGAGGCAGGCGGCATGCGGCCGCGTGCCGGCTCACGGCGCAAGCGGAGGGCCTGACGGTGCTTAGGGCGACGGCATCCGCCGCGGCGGCGGACCTCATCGTATGCAATGGCAAGATCGCGACGCAGGACGACCGGCAGTCGTTCGTGACCGCGCTCGCCGTGAAGGACGGCCGGATTCTCGCAACGGGCAGCGGGCACGACGTGATGTGCCATGCGCATGCCGGCACGCAGTGCATCGACCTGAACGGCCGCACCGTGATCCCGGGGCTGAACGATTCGCACCTGCACATGATCCGCGGCGGCCTGAACTTCAACCTGGAACTGCGCTGGGACGGCGTGCCGACGCTGGCCGACGCGCTCGCGATGCTGCGTCGCCAGGTGCTGCGCACGCCCGCGCCGCACTGGGTGCGCGTGGTCGGCGGCTGGACCGAATTCCAGTTCGCCGAAAAGCGCGGGCCGACGGCGGCCGAACTGAACGCGATCGCGCCCGACACGCCGGTCTTCATCATGCACCTGGGCGACAGCGCGCTGCTGAACGCGGCCGCGCTGCGCGCGATCGGCTACGGCCGCGATACGTCGAACCCGCCCGGCGGCGAGATCCAGCGCGATCGCCTCGGCCGGCCGACCGGCCTGCTGATCGCGCGCCCGGACATGGCCGTGCTGCACGAGGCGCTCGAACGGGCCCCGAAGCTCGGCCACGACGACCAGATGAATTCGATGCGGCATTTCATGCGCGAGCTGAACCGGCTCGGCGTGACGAGCGCGATCGACGCGGGCGGCGATTTCCAGGCCTTCCCGGACGACTACGGCGCGATCCTGGCACTCGCGCGGCGCGGCGAAATGACCGTGCGCGTCGCGTACAGCCTGTTCGTGCAGCATGCGGGGCGGGAGCTCGACGACTACGCGCGCTGGGTGACGCTCGCGAAACCCGGCGACGGCGACGCGTTCCTGCGGATGAACGGCGCCGGCGAGCTGCTGGTGTATTCGGCCGCCGATTTCGGCAATTTTCTCGAACCGCGCCCCGATCTGCCGGCGGCGCTGGAGGCCGAGCTGGCCGCGGTGGTGCGGCTGCTGGTGCGGCACCGCTGGCCGTTCCGGCTGCATGCGACCTACGACGAATCGATCGGCCGCTTCCTGAACGTGCTCGAAGCCGTGAACCGCGAGACGCCGTTCGACGGCCTGCGCTGGTTCTTCGATCACTGCGAGACGATCACGGATGCGAACATCGCGCGCATCGCCGCGCTCGGCGGCGGCGTGACGGTCCAGCACCGGATGGCGTTCCAGGGCGAGTACTTCATCGCGCGTTACGGCGCGCAAGCCGCGATGCGCACGCCGCCGATCCGCGCGATGCTGGCGGCCGGGCTGCCGGTCGGCGCGGGCACCGACGCAACGCGCATCGCGAGCTACAACCCGTTCGTGTCGCTGTACTGGATGGTGTCGGGGCGCACGGTCGGCGGCACGGCGCTGTATCCGGAACGCAACCGGCTCGGCCGGATGGAAGCGCTGCGCTGCTATACGGTCGGCAGCGCGTGGTTTTCCGGCGAGGACGACTGCAAGGGCGCGCTGGTGCCCGGCCACTACGCCGATTTCGCGGTGCTGACGGACGACTACTTCACGATCGACGAAGCGCGGATCACGTCGCTGTCGTCGGTGCTGACGGTCGTCGGCGGCAGGATCGTGCATGCGGACGACGAGTTCGCGTCGCTCGCACCGCCGCCGCCGGCGGTCAGCCCCGCGTGGTCGCCGGTCGCCGAATTCGGCGGTGCCGGCCGGCGTCGTTCGGCCGAGTCGGCTTCGCTGCGCGCCGCGGCCGGCGCGAGCCCGCAAGCGGCCGGTGCCGCGCGCGGGCTCGGGCGCGCGTTCGTGCAGCGCCTGCATGCGGCCGCGATGGAAACCGCCGAGCAGTGCGAAGTATCGGGTTACCCCGGTTTCGCGTACTAGGCCGACGCCGTACCGGCCGCCAGCGTGCCCGCGCCGGCTGCGTCGGCGCGGGCCGCGCGAGGCATGGACAATTTTCCGCCCCCGGCGAGGGGCAGAAGGAGACGAGATGAGTTCTGCGCACACGTGCGCGTCGGCCGACGACGAAGTCGCCGGTGTCCGCATTCCGCGGACGCCGATGGCGATCGAAGCGGCCGAAGCAGCCCGCGCGTCGCTGCCGCGGGCGATCACCGGGCATGCGAGCCGGGTGTTCGTGCTCGCGTCGCTGGCCGCGCAGCGTGCCGGCGAGACCTGCGATGCCGATGCGCTATATGTGGCCGCGATGTACGCGAACATGGGGCTGAGCACTGCGTATGGCCGCTCGGCTGCGCGCTACGAGCTCGACAGCGCCGATGCCGCCGATACGTTCCTGCTGCGCCACCAGACGTCGCAGCGCCTGCGCGACGACGTGTGGCACGCGATCGCGCTGCATACGACGCCCGGCGTGGCCGCGCGCGTGTCGCCGCTCGCGCGCGTGCTGGCGGCCGCCGTCTCGACCGACCTGATGGCCACCGATTTCGACGCGTATTCGGCCGACGAGCGGCGCGCGCTGCTCGCCGCCTACCCGCGCGGCGAAGGCTTCGGCGACGCGTTCCTCGATGCGGTCGCGCGCGGCGTCGCGCACCGGCCGGCGTCGACGTTCGGCACGTGGAGCGCCGACGTGCTCGAACGCGCCGATCCGGATTTCCACCGGCTGAATTTCTGCGGGCGCGTGCTCGGCGCACGCTGGCAGGACGCCTGACGGCGGCCCGCGGGTTCCGGCTGGTTCCGCCGGCGTAAGCCGGGTGCACAGGTGCTCGCGCGCCTGCGCACCTGGGCGCTTACGCACTCACGCCCGCCGCATCGTGACGCGCATAGTCGACATAGCCCGCGCGGTCGCCGCCGTACCAGCCGACCGCCTTCGGCGCGGCGAGCGGTGCGTTCGCCGCAAGGCGTTCGACCAGATCGGGGTTCGCGATGTACGCCCGCGCGAACGCGACGAGATCGGCGTCGCCCGCGTCGATCAGCGCATTCGCGGCATCCGGCGCGATGCCGCCGTTGACGATCAGCGTGCCGCCAAAATGCTTGCGCGCGTTCGCGACGATGCGCGGCAGGTCGGGCTCGCCGCTCCAGCCGTTGGTGTCCGCCGCGTGCACATAGGCGACGCCGGCTTCGTCGAGCATGCGGCCGACGTACGCGTACGTCGTATCCGGATCCGCGTCCCGCACGTTGTTGTATTTCGCGTACGGCGAGATGCGCACGCCCACGCGGCTGGGCGGCATCACGGCGCCGACCGCGTCGACGATCTCCTCGAGGAAGCGCGCGCGGTTCGCGACCGAGCCGCCGTATCGGTCGTCGCGGCGGTTCAGCGTCGACGACAGGAACTGGTGCGGCAGGTAGCCGTTGGCCGCGTGGATCTCGACGCCGTCGAAGCCGGCCGCCATCGCGCGAACGGCCGCGTCGCGGAATTCGTCAACGGTGTCGGCCACCTCGTCCGTCGTCATCGCGCGCGACGGCGTCGCGTGAATCTTCGTGTAATAGCCGTTCTGCAACTGCGCCCACACCTGCAACTGCTCGAGATCGTCGTTGACGCCGGACGGCGACAGCGGCGCGGCGCCGCCGAGCAGCGTCAGCGAGCTCACGCGGCCGCCGTGCCACAGCTGCGCGAAGATCCGGCCGCCGTTCGCATGCACGGCGTCCGTGACCTGCTTCCAGCCGGCCGCCTGCTCGTCGGTGACGAGCCCCGGCGTCAGTTCGAACGAAGCGGACGCCGGGCTGACGTTGGTCGCCTCGGTCACGATCAGGCCGGCGGACGCGCGCTGCGCGTAGTACTCGGCCATCAGTTCGGTCGGCTGGCCGCGCGACGGCGCGCGCGAACGCGTCATCGGCCCCATCACGACACGGTTGGGAAGCGGCAGGCCGCGCAGGTCGTAGTGGCTGAGCAGGGAAGACATGATGGATTCCTTTTTGCGTGAGGCAGGGCGGCGCCGCGTGTCGCGTGGTGGCGACCGGTCAGGCGGCGGGCCCTGCGGAAAGTTCGAAACAAGACGGAAGTGACGTGCCGGCAGCGTTCCGGTGCGCGAACGGCCCCGGGGGCGTCGCGCGTGAACCGGTGCCGGCGCCGGTTCAGGACTGGGCGTGGCGTTGTGCGTGCGGACGCCCGATCACGAGGTAGTGGGCGAGCGCGACGACCGGGAACGCGCCGGCGACTGCAGCGACGAGCGGCCAGCCGCCGTGTTCGTACAGCGGGCTCGCGAGCGCGGAGCCGATCGCGCCGCCGACGAAGATGCTCGTCATGTACAGCGCGTTCAGCCGGTTGCGGCTTGCCGCGTGCAGCGCATAGATCTCGCGCTGGCCGAGCACCATGTTCATCTGCACCGCGAAGTCGAGCACGATGCCGGTGACGACGAGGCCATACAGGCCGGCGCCGTGGATCAGCGCGACCGCGTACGACAGCGCGCCGGCGACCAGCGCGATCAGCGTCGCCCGCACGCCGTGGCCGGCATCGGCGAGGCGGCCGGCAACCGGGGCCGACGTCGCGCCGATCGCCCCGACCAGCGCGAACAGGCCGATGGCCGATTGCGACAGCCCGTAGTGGCGCGTGAGCTCGACCGGCACGGCGGTCCAGAACAGGCTGAACGACGCGAACATCAGGCCCTGGTAGAACGCGCGATGGCGCAGCACCGGCATCGTGCGGACCAGGTGCAGCAGCGAGCCGATCAGCTCGAAATAGGTCGCGCGGTGATCGGGCTGGCGCGACGGGATCGTCAGCGCGAGCACGGCGGTCACGAGCGTCATCAGCACCGCGGCGGCCGCGAACACGAAGCGCCAGCCGAACGCGTCGGCCACCACGCTCGACAGCGGGCGCGCGAGCAGGATGCCGAGCAGCAGGCCGCCCATGATCGTGCCGACCACGCGGCCGCGCGAATGATCGGGCGCGAGGTGCGCGGCGAGCGGCACCAGGATCTGCACCGCGACCGAGCTGAAGCCGATCAGCAGCGAAACCGCGAGGAACAGTCCGGGCGTCTGCACGACGGCCGCCGCCGCGAGGCTCGCGATCGACACGACGGCGGTGACGATCATCAGCTTGCGGTTCTCGAGCAGGTCGCCGAGCGGCACGATGAAGAACAGGCTGAACGCATAGCCGATCTGCGTCAGCGACACGATCAGGCTCGCGGTTGCGCCGGACATGTGCAGGCTGGGCGCGATGAGTTCGGTGATCGGCTGCGCGTAGTACAGGTTCGCGACGATCGCGCCGCAACTGAACGCGAACAGCAGGATGAGGCCCTGCGTGAGCTTGGCTGCGTGCCCGTGGGCCGCGAGCGGGGTGGATTCTGCTGACATGGTCGACTCCTTCGAAAGAGATGTCGGGGGCCCGGCTGTCGGGCGGGCGTGATGGGATACGGGTGTTCGGGTGTTCCGGTGTTCGCCGCGGCGAAACGCAAGCCGCCGCATTGCTGACAAGGTTATTGATCGATCGATAACAAGGGAATACGGCCGGCGCGCAATCGAGCTTTGCGTGCGACGCAAAGGGGTCGGAGCGCGTGCGGGTTCATGTGAGGGGGCGCGGCCGAGACCGGTCGCGAGCCGCATGCAGGCAAGGGCGAGGGGGCCGCTGCGATGCGGCGCGTGGCCGCCCACGACGCGTTGCGCGGCGCGACTTCGCGCACGTTGGCCGGCAACGCCTGCGCGAGCGTGGCCGGGGCGGCGAGCGCCTTCGACTTGCCGGATGCCGGATGCGGGCGCGGCGTGCGGGCCGCGTCGCCGACGCGCGCGATGCGCCCGTGCGCGAACGCGGGGCCGAGGACATCGAAGACGGCGTGGACGTCCTGGACGGACGGGCCGGCGTTCGCGATCGTCATGTTGGGCCTCTCGAAACGGGCCTCCGGCGCGGATATCGCGGATCGCAAGGCCCCTGAGAGCAGTCTGGATCGGGCGGACTGAATAGTCCTAAACCGCGTCTTAATTCACTTGATCGATGCGGTGTGCGCGCGGGCGCGGCCGCGCGGTTTCAGCGACGGGCATCGACGGCGGGCGTCAGCGGCGCTGCCCCTGCAGTGTCGGAATCTGCGCGAACAGCCCGGCGAGCCAGTCGACGAACACCTTGAGCTTGACGGGCGTATGCCGGTTGGGCGGATACAGGATCGAGATCGGCCGCGGCGGCGTGTTGAAATCGGTCAGCACCTCGCGCAGGCGCCCCGATTGCAGGTACGGCTCGACCAGGTACAGCGAGGTCTTGATCAGGCCGATGCCGGCGACGCCGCATGCGATATAGGTGTCGGCATCGTTGACCGCGACGGTGCCGCACATCTGCACGATGCGCGTTTCGCCGTCGACGACGTAGTCCCACGGCCGCGGCCGGCCCGTATCGGCCGACATGTGGCTGACCGCGATGTGCTGCGCGAGATCGTCGACCGTCTCGGGCGCGCCGCAGCGTTCGAGATACGCGGGCGCCGCGCACGTGCAGGTGGTCAGGCTGCCGATCCGTTTCGCGACCAGCCCCGAGTCGTCGAGCGCGCCGATGCGCACGACGCAATCGACGCCTTCACCGACGAGGTCGATCTGCCGGTCGGTCACGCCGAGTTCGACCGAGATGCCTGGATGCGCGGCGAGAAACTCGGGCAGCGCGGGCACCATGATCTGCTTGGCCATCGCCGGCGGCAGGTTCACCTTCAGGCGGCCGCGCGGCACGTTGCGCGCCTGCGAGACGGCCGCCTCCATGTCGTCGATCTCGCGCAGCACGCCGACGCAGCGTTCGTAGTAAGCCTGCCCGTCCTCGGTCAGCGAGATCCGGCGGGTGGTGCGGTTCAGCAGCCGGCAGCCGAGATGCTGTTCGAGCGTGCTAAGCAGCGCGGAGACGCGCGGCGTCGTCAGCCCGGTCGTGTCGGACGCGCGCGTGAAGCTGCCCGTCTCGACGATGCGCGTGAACACGCGCATCGAAAGCAAGGTATCCATCGTTCGGAAATCTCCAGCCTGTTCGTTGCCTGCGCCGGTGCATGCCGGCGCGGCTTGTATGTCGGGGTGCCGCCGCTACGCGTCGATGCGCTTCCTGAGCCCGTCGCCCGCGAACGGCATTTCGCGCATCCGCTGGCCGGTCGCATCGAAAATCGCGTTGGCCAGCGCGCCCGCGGTCGGCCCCATCGACGCCTCGGCCGCGCCGAGGAACGGCGCGCCCGGGCGGTTGATCAGGTGCACCTTGATGCTTTGCGGTGCCGCGCGGAAACGCAGGATCGGGTAGCTGCTCCAGTCGAAGCTGCGGATGCGCTGCGTATCGTATTTCAGCGCCTCGTACAGTGTCCAGCTTGCGGCCTGCACGATGCCGCCTTCGATCTGGTTGCGGATGCCGTCCGGCGACACGACCTGGCCCGCGTCGACGGCCACTTCCGCGCGGTCGAGCGTCACCTGGCCCGTTTCCGGCACGACCGTGATCTCGACCGCCATCGCGACGTAGGCCATCAGGTTCTTGTATTTGCCGAACGAGAAACCGACGCCGCGGTTGCGTTCGCGCGGCGGCCGGGGCCAGCCGAATTTCGTCGCGGCGAGCTTGATCACCTGGCTCGCGCGGTGATCCTGCATGTGCCGCAGCCGGAATTCGACCGGGTCGACGCCTGCGGCGTGCGCGAGCTCGTCCATGAAGCTCTCGATCGCCCACACGTTGGTGTGCGCGCCGAGCGAGCGCATTGCGGAGGTCTGCAGCGGCATCGTCGGCGAGAAGTTGTTGACGATGTGCATGGTCGGCAGTGCGTACAGCGGGATCGCGTTGCGATCGCCGCCGCCCTCGGGCTGCAGCATCGGCGTCGACGGCGCGGGCACGAACGGCGGCTCGAGCATCCGCGCGGGCAGCAGCCGGCCGGCATTGACGATCCGTTCGTTGTGCGAGCTGCTCCACAGCGCGTAGTTCCAGTCGACGATATGGCCGCTCGCGTCGAGCGACGCGCTGAGCTCGGTGACCATCGCGGGCGTGAAGTGGTCCCACGTGTGTTCCTGCTCGCGCATCCATTGCACGCGGATCGGCTTGCCGGGCAGCGCCGCCGCGATCAGTGCCGCATGCGCGGCCACGTCGTCCGCGCCGTTGTGCCCGTAGCAGCCGGAACCCTCGGTGTGGATGCAGCGCACGCTCGCCTTCGGCATCGACAGCATCTCGGCGAGCGCGTCGCGCAGCGGATACACGCCCTGCGAGTGGGTCCACACGGTCAGCATGCCGTTCTCGAGATGCGCGACCGAGCACGACGGCCCGATCGAGCCGTGCAGCAGGTAGTTCTTCAGGAACGTCGCGGACAGTGTTTTCGTGGCCGGCGCTGTGTCGCCCTTCGTGTTCGCGATCTCGATGCGCTGCGTAGCGATCCGCTTCAGGTCCTGATGCACGGTGCCGCGCTCGGGCAGCGCGCGGCCGGGCGACCAGCGGCTGCCGGCGGCCAGCGCGCGCTGCGCGACGACCGCCTGCCATTCGCCCTGCGCGACGACCGCGAGCATGCTGCCGTTGCGCACGATCCGCACCACGCCCGGCATTTTCAGGATCGCGGCTTCGTCGAACGACAGCAGCTTCGCGTCGTACACGGGCGGCATCACGACACGCGCGTGCAGCATGCCGGGCAGTTCCATGTCCTGCACGTAGCTGACGCCGCCCGTGACCTTGTTCGGAATGTCCACGCGCGGCAGCGACGTGCCGATCACCGAGAACGTGGCCGGCGGCTTCAGCGGCGACGTCGGTGTCGCGCTGCGGTGCAGGTCGACCGTGCGCACCGCGTCGCCGTAGCGCATCGTGCGGCCGTCCGGCGCCTTGATCACCGCGTCGGCGACGGTGAGCGTGCGCGGGTCGACGCCGAACTGCTTCGCCGCGCCGTCGACCAGCAGCCCGCGCACCTGCGCGGCCGCGTTCAGCAACGCGGAGCCGCTGTCGGCCATCGTGTGGCTGCCGGCCGTCAGGCCCTCGTCCGGCGACGCGCCGGTGTCGGCGGTCAGGAACGTGATCAGCGAGGGCTTCATGTTCAGCTCCTCGGCCGCCACCTGCAGCAGCGCGGTCCGCACGCCGGTGCCGAGCTCGACCTTGCCGGTGAACACGGTGACCTTGCCGTCGGGCGTGATCTTGATCCACGCGTCCAGCAGCGGGTTGGTCTTCAGGCTGCCGGCCAGCGTTTCGGTCGCCTTGGCGACGTGGACGGCGGCGCCTTCGTCCGCGATCACGAGCTGCGCGGCGGCACGCGTGACCGGCGCGAGGCTGAACGCGACGAAGAGCGCGCCGGAAACCATGAAGTGCCGGCGGCCTTCGTCGATGTCGTCGGTTGGGTTCATCAGAGTCCCTTGCTGATCATGACGGGCGCGGCGGCCGGTTCCGGGTCCGGCAGGCCGGCGACCTGGCGGATCGCCGCCAGGATCCGCATGTGCGTGCCGCAGCGGCACAGGTTCGGTTCCATCTGGGTGCGCAGTTCGCGTTCGGTGGGTTTCGGGTTGCGCTCGAGCAGCGCCTGCGCGCGCATGATCATGCCCGCGATGCAATACCCGCACTGCGCGGCCTGGTGATCGATGAACGCCTGCTGAAGCTTGCCCGGATGCGCGGCGCTGCCGAGGCTTTCGACGGTCCGCACGCGGCGCTCGCCGAGCGCGGACACCGGAATCAGGCACGAGAACATCGGCTTGTCGTCGACGATCACGGTGCATGCGCCGCATTGCCCGAGGCCGCAGCCGAATTTCGCGCCGTGCAGGTGCAGGTCGTTGCGCAGCGCGTACAGCAGCGGCGTGGACGGATCGATGTCGAGCGTGTGCCGCACGCCGTTGACGGTGAGGGTGATCATCGCGCGCTGTCCTCCTTTCTGAGCTTCGCGGCCAGGGTGTCGACGCCGCTCCACGCGGGACGATCGGAATATGCTTCCCGCAGGTACGCGGCGAGATCCGCGATCTGCGCGTCGTCGTACTGGTCGATGAACGACGGCATGTAGTTCAGCGTGTCTTCGCCGTGCCAGCCGATCCCGTTGAACATCATCTGGATCGCGTTGCGCGGCGTATCGGCGGCGACGGCCGTGCTGAACGCGAGCGTCGGCCGCTCGCCGATCGACTGCATCGGCGCTGCCGGCCCGTGGCACTGCGCGCACGACGCCTGGAACAGCACCGCGCCGCGCTGGCCGGCGGGCGTCGTCGGGCCGTGTCCGGCACCGGCCGTCGCGGGCCGGGCGGCCGCCGGCTTCTGGATCGACAGGATGTACGTGGCGATCGCCTCGACGTCCTCCTGCGGCACGGTCGCGAGATCGCGCGTGACGGGCAGCATCGGGCCGGCCGCCGCGCCGTGCTCGCTCGCGCGGCCGGTGCGCAGGTAGGTGACGAGCTGCGCCTGCGTCCATGGCTTGACCGCGCTGCCGAGCGCATTGAGCGGCGGTGCCTCCCAGCCGTCGACGATGCCGCCGTCGAACGCCTTGCCGGCCTGTTCGCCGCCGATCGCATTGAGCGGCGAATGGCACGACGCGCAGTGCCCGAGGCCGTCGACGAGCAGCTTGCCGCGATTCCATTGCGCGGATTGCGACGGGTCGGGCCGGTACGCGCCTTCGCGCAGGAACAGTACGTTCCAGAACGCGACCAGCGGCCGGAAGTTCAGCGGAAAGATCAGGTCGTTAGGCGGCGTCTTCGTCCGAACCGGCTCGCGGGTCATCAGGTACGCGTAGGCGGCCGTGATGTCGTCGTCGGACATCCGCGTGAAGTGGATGTACGGAAATGCCGGGTAGAGCGGATGGCCGTCGCGGGCGATCCCGCTGCGCAGCGCGCGGGCGAACGCGTCGCGCGACCAGCGGCCGATGCCGGTGTCGGCATCCGGCGTGATGTTGGTCGCGTAGATCGTGCCGAACGGCGTCGCGAGCGGCAGCCCGCCGGCGAACGGCTGGCCGTCGTTCGCGGTGTGGCACACGACGCAATCGCCGAGCGCGACCACGCGCGCGCCGGCGCGAACGAGTTGCGGATCGAACGACGCGCGGGCGGGCGGGTCGATCGGCGCGATCGACGGCTTGAACATGATGCCGATCGCGACCGCCAGGCCGACGACCGCGATGCCGGCCGCGCCGAACCAGAGTCGTTTGTGCTTCATGCGCGCTCCACGCGAACCGGTTCGCCCGCGATCGTTCGAGCGGCGGGGCAATGGCGCGGATGCCGGCCGCGCGCGACGGCGCGGGTTCGGCTGCCGCGGCACGCGGGGCTGGATGGAAGGTCGGGCTCGCGCGTGCCGGCGGCGGTCGTTCCGGTCGGTGCGGCCGGATGACGGCGGCGCATCGCCGGGCGATCCGGCCATGGCGAGGCGGCCAGGTGGCAGCGGTTCGCGGCGGAGATCATGTCGTTGCTCCAGGTGTGGGGAGGCCGTGCGGACAATGACGCAATCGCGTCATCGTGCGCGAGGCGGATGATGGAGGGCAGTCTACGCGGGCGTCGGCGGCATTTCCTGAAACTGCGCTGAAACGTTCTGAACCCCGCTGCGGCCCGGCCCGGCGCGGGCGCCGCTGCGTCAGCACGGCGTGCCGAGACCGAACGCCGCGGCCAGCTGCGGGCCCTTCTCGAGCAGCGACGTCACTTCGTCGCGCCGTCGCGCCGACCATTGCGCGAGGCGCGCGACGACGTCGGTCGCGTCCGCCGGCAACGCTTCGGCGAGCGACACCGCATCGCTCGCGGCCTTCGACGTGCCCGATGCGGTATGCGGGCGCACGGTGCACGCCGCATCGCCGATCAGCGCGACTCGACCATCGACGAATGCGGGGCTCAACGCATCGAAAATCGCCTGGTTGAACGGCATGCGCGTCGCGTGCACCAGTTGCGCGAGCAGGGCCGGCAGGCGTTCGCCGGCGAGTTGCCGCAGCGTCGCGACGACGTCGTCGGCGAGCTGCCCCGGATGCACGGACGCGTGATGGACGTGGCCGGCCCGATCGGTCAGGTGGTGGCGCAGCGCGTCGCGATCGGCTTCGTTGCGATACCAGAGCCAGTTGAAGCGGCGCGTGCCGGGCACGAGCGAGCCGTCGAGCGCGGGAATCAGGAACGCCATGAACAGCTCGCCCGGCGCCTTGTGCAGCGTCATGTTCTCGACCAGCGGCGCGATCGACGCGGCATCGAAATCCGCTTCGTCGACGATCCCGCGCCACGCGAGGTAACCGGCGAACGACGGCGCATAACCGGGAAAGAGCTGCGCGCGCAGGGTCGAGCCGGCCCCGTCGGCGGCGATCAGCACGTCGGCGCGCAGGCGCTCGTCGCCGAGGTGGACGTCGACGCCGTCCGCGTCCTGGTCGAAGCCGGTGACCGTGCAGCCGTACCGGATGCGCCCGTGCGGCAGCGTTTCGCACAGCGAACGGTAGACGGCGTCCCACGACGAAAACGGCAGTATCTCGGGCTCGTCGCGCGTGACGATGCCGTTGCGATCGATCCAGCGCCGCCGGTGCGTGGGCACGCTGATCGCGTGGCGGCAATGCCGGCCATGCTGTTCGAGAAACGCCATCATCCGGCGCAATACGGCCACGCCGCCGCCCTGGCCGCGCAGCGGCGACGGCGAGCGTTCGCAGACCGTCACGTCGTGTCCGACGCAGTCGAGCGTCAGCGCGGCCGCGAGACCGGCGATCGATCCGCCTGCAATGACTATCTTCATCGTGGGTGACTCCGGTGTGCGGCCGGTGGCGTGCGTCCCGGCCAGGCGTCGTGATGCACGGCGCCGCGCGCCTGCGGCCACGGCTGCTGCGGATCTTGCCATGTCCGGCCGCGGGCTGCGCCGACGGTGCAAGCGCGCCGGGCAGGCCGCCGTGCGCCGGCCCGACTGCTAGATCCGCAGCAGCTTGCCCGCATTGCCGCCGAGGATCATCGCGCGCTGCTGCGCGCTCAGGTCGACACGGTCGAGAAAGCGCACCGGCTGCTCGTAGCCCATGTCGAAACAGTAGTCGCTGCCGAGCACGAGCCGGTCGACGCCGACGTTCTCGATCAGGAAGTTCAGCACGGGGCCCGAATGCGACACCGTGTCGTAGCTGAAGCGCCGCAGGTAGCTGCTGGGCTTCTGCGCGAGCCGGCGCGTTTCGGGCCGCACGGTCCAGCCCGCGTCGAGGCGCCCGACGAGGATCGGCAACGCGCCGCCCGCGTGCGGCAACGTGATCTCCAGCGTCGGGTAGCGGTCGAGCACGCCGCCGAGGATCAGGTGCGAGCCCGCGATCGCGGTATCGAACGGGTTGCCGAGCAGGTTGCTGAGGTAGAAATCGCCGAGCCGCGCGCCGCCGACCGTCTGTTGCGGATGCAGGAACACCGGCAGGCCCAGTTGCTCGATGCGGGCGAACACGGGTGCGAACAGCGGATCGTCGAGATCGCGGTTGTCGATGTTGGTGCCCATGTACACGCCGCGCACGCCCGGCAATTGCGCGGCGCGTTCGAGTTCGTCGATCGCGTCGGCCGCGTTCAGCATCGGCAGCGTCGCGAGCACGACGAAACGCGTCGGGTGCCGCTGGTAGACGCGCGACGCCGACGCATTCCAGTCGCGCGCGAGCTTCGCGTTGAACGGCCGGTCGCCCCAGTACGCCATCGGCACGCTGAGCGACAGCGCCTGGACGTCGACGCCGGACGCATCCATGTCCTTGAGCCGCGCATCGATGTCGATGAACTTCATCGGCAGCGGGCCGAGGCCGCCGGCGGGCGTGCGGAACGTGAACGAGGTGTCGTCGCACACGAACGAGCCGCCGAAGCGCTTGCCTTCGCCGCCGACCAGGTCGCAGAAGCTCTCGGGGTAGTAATGCGCGTGGATGTCGATCGAGCGCGGCCGGTGCGGCGGCAGCGCGGCCGGGGTGCCGGCGCTGCCGGCGGCCGACGCGGACTGTCCGGCGACGGCGGTGCCCGCGAACGCGGCAAGCGCGCCTAGCAGGCGGCGGCGTCCCGGCGACGGGCAGCAGGTGCAATTCAGCATGGTGTCTCTCATGGAGTATCGAGGGTGCGTGACGTGCGGTTCAGCCGCGTTGCGTGATGGTCGTCGAGATGCCCGCCGTGAGGCCCATCTCGCACGCGACGAGCTGCGTGTCGAACTGCGCGCGCTCGCGGTGCGCGCGTGCCGACCGATCGGTGACGGAGAACAGGACGACGCCGGCGAAGGCCGCCGCCATCGAGAACAGCGCCGGGTATTCGTACGGATAGACCGCGTGCGCATGGCCGAGCACCTGGACCCACACGGTCGGGCTCAGCACGGTGAGCGTGACGGCCGTGGCGAGCCCGAGCAGGCCGCCCAGCACCGCGCCGCGCGTCGTCAGCCCGCGCCAGTAGATCGAGAGCAGCAGCACCGGAAAATTCGAGCTGGCCGCGATCGAAAACGTGAGGCTGACGATGAACGCGATGTTCTGCTTCTCGAACGCGATGCCGAGCAGGATCGCGAGCACGCCGAGCACGACGGTCGTGGCGCGCGCCACGCGCATTTCGTCCCGGTCGGACGCCTGCCCCCGCCGCAGCACGTTTGCGTAGAGGTCGTGCGAGATCGCCGACGAACCCGCGAGCGTGAGCCCGGCGACCACGGCCAGGATGGTCGAGAACGCGACCGCACAGATGAAGCCGAGGAACACGTTGCCGCCCACCGCATGCGCGAGGTGGATCGCCACCATGTTCGCGCCGCCGGCGATCGCGCCGGACGCGTCGTGGTACTGCGGGTCCGACGCGACGAGCGCGATGGTGCCGAAGCCGATGACGATGATCAGCGCATACCCGATGCCGACGATGCCGGTTGCGTAGAGGATGCTCTTGCGGGCCGCCTTGACGTCGCCGACCGTGAAGAAGCGCATCAGGATGTGCGGCAGGCCCGCGGTGCCGAAGATCAGCGCGAGGCCGAGCGACACGGCCGAGACCGGATCGGACACCAGCCCGCCGGGGCGCATGATCGCCGCGTGTTTCGGGTGGACGAGAATCGCCTGCGCGAACAGCGCGTCGAGGCTGAAGCCGAAACGGCTCAGCACCATGATCGCCATGAACGCCGCGCCGGCGAGCAGCAGCACGGCCTTGATGATCTGGATCCAGGTGGTGGCCAGCATCCCGCCGAAGAACACGTAGACGACCATCAGCACGCCGACGACCAGCACCGCGACCGTGTAGTTCAGGCCGAACAGCAGCTCGACCAGCTTGCCCGCGCCGACCATCTGCGACACGAGATACAGCAGTACGATGACGATCGAGCTCGACGCCGCGAATGCACGGATCGGCCGTTGCCGCAGGCGATACGACACGACGTCGGCGAGCGTGTACTTGCCGAGGTTGCGCAGCGGCTCGGCGATCAGGAACAGGATGATCGGCCAGCTCGCGAGAAACCCGACCGAATAGATCAGCCCGTCGTAGCCGCTCGTGAACACCAGCGCGGAGATGCCGAGCAGCGACGCGGCCGACATGTAGTCGCCGGCGATCGCCCAGCCGTTCTGGAACGCGGTGATCTTGCCGCCCGCCGCGTAGTGGTCGGCCACGCTGTGGTTCTTGCGCGCGGCCCAGCGCGTGATGAACAGCGTCGATGCGACGAACACGACGAACATGCCGATCGCGACCGGATTGTGCCCGTGCGCGAGCGCGGCCGGGCCGGCCGCGAACGCCGGTGCACAGCCGCAGGCGGCGAGCAGTGCGGGGAGCAGGCGTTTCATGATGCGTCTCCGTGGCGAAGGGCCGCGACGACCGTGTCGTGCCCCGCGTTGGCGCGGAACACGTAAAGCGCGACCAGCGCGAACGTTGCGACGAACATGCCGAACCCGACCGGGATGCCCCACGGAGTCGGCCGGCCCGGCACGATCGGCGCGCCGAGCAGCGTCGGCGAAAACGCCAGCGTCAGGATGAACGCGAAATAGAGGGCGAGCATGACGAACGTCAGCGACCAGGCGAACAGCCTTCTGCGCCGGACGTGTTCGCGAAAGCGGGCATCGCGCAGCAGCGGATGCGTGGCGTATGACGGTGCGGCCGGTTCGGGCGCGGTGCCGGCGGTGGCCGGAAGCGGGTGGTTCACGGTGTCTCCTTCTCGTCTGGAATGGCCTGGCATGGCTTGGCTTGGCGATGGGCGCCGCGCGGGTCGCGCACGGCGCCCGTGCATGCTCAGAAATGCGGCGGGACGGCGGTTTCCCGCATCACGACTTCCGGCGTGCGATAGCGCTCGGCCATTTCGCGCTCGGTGTCGTTCTTCAGTTGCGCCTGCATGTAGGCGCCGAGGTGGCGCGCATGCTCCACGATCGCCGCGCCGAACGCCGTGCGCGTCTCGCTGTATTCGCCCAGCGCGTCGAGCGTGTCGGCGCGCGTGGCGAGTGCGGTGACGAGCGCGAGGGCATCGCCGGCGGCCTTCGTGACACCCATCCCGCAATGCGGCCGTGCGACGAACGCGGCGTCGCCGAGCAGCGCGATCCGGCCGAACGCCATGTTCGGCACTTCGAGGTCGTAGATCGGCTGGAACAGCGGCTGCGTAGCGCGTGCGACGACCTCGGCGAACTGCGGCGCCAGCAGCGCGTGGGCGGCGTCTTCCATGTCGTCGAGCACCTCGCGCCGGATCAGCGTCGGCGGAATGCCGCCCGCCCACAGCTTGCCGGTCGCGTCGGTGAGCAGGTTCGGCAGGTCGGTGTCCTCGCGGGTCGCGCGATACCACACGAAGTTGTAGCGGCGCTCGCCCAGCTTCGTGCTGTTGCCCTGGCCGGCGACCGGATAACCGAGGATCTGTTCGTGCGGCGGCAGGCCGAACGCGAAATTCCCGAACAGCGTCGCGTGGGTCGCCTCCGACAGCCCGGGTTCGTCGACCAGCCCGCGCCACGCAACGTAGCCCGCATACTGCAGCCGCGCGTCCGGCAGGAATTTCTCGCGGATCGCCGAGCGGAAGCCGTCGGCCGCGATGACGAGGTCGGCATGCACGACCGAGCCGTCGGCGAGCGTGACCGACGCGTGCCCGGGGCCGTCCGCGACGTCGGTGACGACCGCGCCCGCGCGGTAATGCTGGTCGGGCAGCGCCGCGCGCAGCACGTGGTACATCTTGCTCCACGCGGTGAGCGTCTGCGGCATCCGGCGTTCCGATACGACGGTGCCGTCGCGGCCCAGCGTGATCCGCGACTCGACCTCCACGCCGATCGATGCGTCGATCCGCACGCCCGCGGCGCGCATCACGTCGAACAGTTCGGGGTGCGTGACGATCCCGGCGCCGCGGCCCGACAGCGCGTCGGGCACCCGTTCGAACACGTCCACGTCCCAGCCGTTGCGCAGCAGGAGATTCGCGGCAAACAGGCCGCCCAGCGAGCCGCCGACGATCGCGGCCTTGCGTTTGGTCGAAGTGCGGTGGTTCATGTCAGTCTCCGTGTGCTTGCGAGTCGCCGGCCGGTACGGCGGCGGGCAGTGCCAGCCCCGCGACTTCGGCGGCGGGGAAGTTGAGTTCGATCGTCACGCCGGACGGGTCCTCGATGAACACCTGGTGCAGCCCGAGGCTCGGCACGGTGCGATCGCGCCACACGACGTGTTCGGCGCGCAGCGTGTCCCACATCGCCTGGACGCCGGTCGCGAGGAAGGCGATGTGGTCGACGGTGCCGGTGCCCGACGCCGGCAGCGTCTTGTCGCCGAGGTAGGCCGCGAGCCCGTCCGGGTTGGCCGGGTCGACGCCGATGATGTGGACCGTGCCGTAATCGCTTTCGTCGCCGCCCTTGTAGAGCCATGCGCCGGGAAAGTCGAACGGCGGCCGGTAGCCGCGCTTGAAGCCGAGCACACGTTCGTAGAACCGGCACGATCGCTCGAGATCGAGCGTGCGGATCGAGTAGTGCGCGAGTCTGGATACCGTCATGACGAACCTCTTGTTTATCGATAGATAAGTTATCGTTCGATAAATACTAGTCGAAAAATGCGGCGAGAAGAAGCCGCGATCGAACCGTGTATACCCTCGGTCGAAAACGGTGCCGGATGCCGGTGCGCGGCGGGTTACGGCGTGATTTCGCCGGCCATCACGTCGTCCGCGTAGCACCAGACCCAGCGCTCGCCGGGCTCGATCGAACGGGCGAGCGGGTGCGTCGTTTCATGAAAATGCCGGCTGGCGTGACGGTTCGGCGACGAGTCGCAACAGCCGACATGCCCGCAGCTCAGGCACAGGCGCAAATGCACCCATCGGCTGCCGGACTTCACGCATTCCTCGCAGTAGTCCTTGTCGGTGTTCAGGATGCGCGCTTCGCCGAGGTGGGTGCAGGTCGTGGCCATCTGCCGCTCCGATGCCGGCGCAGGGGGCGCTCGCAGCGCGGCCGGCGCGAAGCTGCGAGCGGGGGAACACGATTCATTGTGGACGGCGCGCATCGCGCGCGGACCTTAATTCTTATGAAACATGGCGGCCGTGGCGACGATGACGACTACAGTCACACGTGCGGCCGGCGCGGGAACCGGCCGGGATTCGACACGCGGTCAACGGGAGACGCTCATGGCGCAGTCGCAGCATGTCAAGGTCATCGGCCTGCCTCACAGCAAGGAGGCCTACGCGATCCGCGACTTCCTGAAACGCGGCGTGGTCGAGTACGAATGGTGCGAGCTGACGTCCGACACCGATTGCGTGCGCGAGCTGGGCATCGCGCCGCTGCGCGACGTCCGGCTGCCGGTGGTCGTGTTTCCGGACGGCACGTGCATCTACCAGCCGACGCTGCCGGAGATCGCCGCGAAGCTCGGCTGGGTCTCCCGGCCACGCTTCATCGAGTACGACGTCTCGATTTACGGCGCCGGCCCGGCCGGCCTGTCGGCGGCCGTCTACGCGGCGTCCGAGGGCCTGCGGGCCGTCGTGATCGAACGCGACGCGATCGGCGGGCAGGCAGGCACGAGTTCGCTGATCGAGAACTACATGGGCTTTCCGGACGGCATCCCGGGTGCCGAGCTGGCCGAGCGCGCGCGCCAGCAGGCGGTGAAGTTCGGCGTCGAGTTGCTGATGATGCGCGAGGGCGTGCATGCGACGTTCGTCGACGGCAAGATCCGCGTCGACATGGCCGACGGCTCGATCCTGACCGCGCGCGCGAACATCTGCGCGACGGGGATCGAATACCGCAGTCTCGGCCTGCCCGACGAATCGAAGTTTCTCAACGCGGGCCTGTATTACGGCGCGGGATCGAGCGAAGCGCCGATGTGCGAGGGCAAGCACGTGTTCATCGTCGGCGGCGGCAATTCGGCCGGGCAGGCCGTGATGAACTTCGCGCGGCACGCGCGCGAAGTCACGATGATCGTCCGGGGCGCGTCGCTCGCGGCAACGCTGTCGCGCTACCTGATCGACCGGATCGAGCGCATGCCGAACGTGACGGTGCGCTACGGCACGACCGTCGACGCGCTGCAGGGCGACGGCCGGCTCGAGGCGATCGTGCTGCGCACGGAAGACGGCGCGCGCGACGTGCTGCCGGCCACGCACCTGTTCGTCTGCATCGGCGGCGCGCCGAACACCGAATGGGCGCGCGACACCAACATCATCCGCAATCCGGGCGGTTACCTGGTGACGGGCAGCGACCTGTACGACTGCCCGGACTTCGCGCGCGTGTGGCCGCTCGAGCGCCGGCCGTACTACCTGGAAACCAGCGTGCCCGGCTCGTTCGCGGCGGGCGACGTCCGTTCGGGGTCGGTCAAGCGGGTGGCGTCGGCGGTCGGCGAAGGGGCGATGGCCGTGACGTTCGTGCACCGGTTCCTCAGCGAGGACGCACACCGGCCGAGCGGAACCTGAAGCGCGGGGCGGGCCGGGCGGCGCAGCGGTGCGGGCTCCGACGTGGCGGGCCGCGCCGCGACGATGACGACGGCGACGGCAACGGCGCTCATGCGGCCACCGTGTTGCCAGCGTCCGTGGCTTGCGTGACCGCACGCACGTCGTGTTGCATCGCCGGCCGCGCGGCGGGTATCTTTCAGAGCCGGTCGTCGCGTTGCGCGACGTTTTGCGGTGCGACGGAGGGCGGCGTCCACCCGCCGCCCAGCGCGCGCACCAGGTCGACCGTCGCAATCGCGAGCGCCTGGCGGCTGTGGATCAGTTGGCGTTGCGCGTTCAATGCGTCGCGGTCCGCATCGATGACCTCGAGATAGCTGACGTAGCCATGTGCATAGCGGCTCAGCGACAGCCGTGCGGCCGCTTCGGTCGAGCGCGCCGCGCTGTCGTAGCGCACGATCCGCTCGTTCTGCGCGGCGATGTCGTTGAGCGCGTCCTGCACCTCGCGCAGCGCGCCCAGCGCGGTCGCTCGATAGTTCGCGTCGGCGAGCGCCGTGCCGGCCTTCGCGGCGGCTACCGCGGCGTCGCGCTTGCCGCCGTCGAACAGCGTTTCGGCCACGCTCGCCCCGAGGCCCCACAGCGAGCTGTTGCGCTCGAGAAACGAGCCGAGGTCGCGGCTCGCGAACCCGCCCTGGGCCGTCAGCGTCAGCGTCGGCAGCCATGCGGTGCGGGCAACGCCGGTTTCGAGCGATGCCGCATCGACACGGCGCGCCGCCGCATAGACGTCCGGCCGTTGCGCGAGCAGCAGGGACGGCAGGCCGGGCGGCACCGCCGGCACGCGAATCGCGGCGGCGGTCGGCGCGACCGTGAAGTTGGTTGGCGACACGCCGGTCAACACCGCGAGTGCATCGACGAGGTTCTCGCGCAGCCGCCGGCTGTCCGCGAGATCGGCGCGCGCGGTATCGAGATCGGCCGCCGCGCGCAGCGCGTCGAGATCGCTCGCCGCGCCGGCCCGCACGCGCGCGGCGATCACGTCGAGTGCGGTGCGGCGCAGTTCGATCGCGCGGGCGAGCGTCGCCAGATCCTCCTCGACGAAATGCAGCGTCAGGTAGTCGCTCGCGACCTCGGTCGCGACGCGCAGCCGCACGGCCGCGCGATCGGCGTCGGCCTGCAGCACGTTCTGCCTGCCGATCTCCGCGTCGCCGCGCAGGCGGCCCCACAGATCGACTTCATAGCTCGCGTTGAACGGCACCGACCAGTTGTGCATCAGCCGCTTCGGCAACGCATTGTCGACCGTGCCGGACACACGCGAACGGTTGAATGACGGATCGACGCCGACGGTGGGGGAAAGCGCGGCTTCGCGCACGCCGAGCAGCGCCTGCGCCTGGTCGACGCGCGCGGCGGCGGCACGGATGTCGAAGTTGCCGGCGAGCGCCGCATCGACGAGCGCGACGAGCGGCGCATCGCCGAACGACGCGGGCCATCCGGCGAGCGACGGGGCCGGTTCGCCGGGCGCATCCGCGTGGCGGAACCGGTCGGTGCCGACCGGGACGGGCGCGAGCGGCTGCGGCGCGATCGTGCAGGCGCCCAGCAGGCCGGCGGCGAGCAGCGCGGCGAGGCGGCTCATGGCTGTTCCCGGCCGGCTTGCAGCGTGACGACGACCGACAGGCCGGGCCGGATGCGCGGCTCGGTCGACGCCTGCCCGTCGAGCAGGATCTTGACCGGCACCCGCTGCGTGACCTTCGTGAAGTTGCCGGTCGCGTTGTCGGGCGGCAGCAGCGCGAACTGCCCGCCGGTCGCGGGCGACAGGCTGTCGACGTGCCCGTTGAAGGTCAGGTCCGGCAGCGCGTCGAAACGCAGCCGCACGGCATCGCCGGCGCGCACGTGCTTGAGCTGCGTTTCGCGGAAGTTCGCGACGACCCACGGGTGCGGTTCGACCAGCGTGAGCAGCGCCTGGCCCGGCGCGACGTGCTCGCCGGTCTCGACGGTCTTCTTCCCGACGCGGCCGTCCGACGGCGCGACGACCGTCGTGTACTGCAGTTGCAACTCCGCATCGCGCAAGTCGGCGTCGCCCTGGTGCGACACCGCGTCGGCCGCCTGCCATGCGGCCTGCGCGCTGCGCTGCTGCGCTTGTGCCGCGTCGATGCGGGCACGCGCGGACTTGCGCGCCGCGTTGGCCGCATCGAATTCCTGTTGAGACAACCCGCGCGGTGTTTCGCGGGTCAGCTCGCGCGCCCGTGCGTAGTCGAGTTCGGCCTTCTCGGCGTCGGCGTGCGCGGACACGAGCGTCGCGTCGGCCTGCTCGACCAGCGCCTTCGCGCGCATCGCATCGGCGCGCGCCTGCGCAACGCGCGCACGCTGCAGCGCGACGCGCACGTCGAAATCGCGCGGGTCGAGCCGCACGAGCGGGTCGCCCGCATGCACGAACTGGTTGTCGTCCACCAGCACGCGCTCGACGGTGCCGGCCACGCGCGGCGAGATCACGTGCAGGTGGCCCGTCACGTATGCGTCGTCGGTGCCGCGTTCATGCGCGTCGTATTCGTAGACCAGCAGCGCGACGAGCAACAGCGCGGCGCCGGCGATCAGCACGATCGGCCATCTGCGCGAGCGCGCGGGGGAGGCGGGCGGCGGGCTCGACGCGTCGGTCGGGTTCGTCGGGTTCGTGCTCACGATCGGGTAACTCCATCGAACGGACAGGTTTCTTCACATCGCGCTATGCTTGCGCGAGCCTCAAATACGGGAGCCGCACGACGATGAATACCACGTTCGCCCCCGGTGGCGCGACACCGGGGCCGGCCGCGCCGGCCACCGACATACCGACGTTTCGTTCCATCGCCGCGATCGCGGCCGTGCTGCTCGGCGCGATCATCTCGACGCTGACCTCGCGCATCACGTCGCTCGGGCTCGCCGACGTACGCGGCGCGCTCGGCGTCGGCTTCGACGAGGGCGCATGGATCAACACTGCGTTCACCGCGTCGCAGATGTTCGTCGGGCCGCTCGCGATCGCGGCGGCCTTCGTGTTCGGCACGCGCCGCGTGCTGCTGGCGGGCGCCGCGGCATTCCTGGCCGTCGAAAGCATGCTGCCACTGTGCACGGACTTCGGCACGTTCATCGCACTCCAGAGCGTAGCCGGTTTCGCATCCGGCGTGTTCGTGCCGTTGACCGTCGGGTTCGTCGTCCGCACGCTGCCGCCGCGGCTCATTCCGTTCGGCATCGCCGCGTATGCGATGAACCTCGAGATGTCGCTGAACCTGTCGGCGACGCTCGAAGGGTGGTACAGCGAACACCTGAGCTGGCGCTGGCTGTTCTGGCAGAACGCGCTGCTGACCGTGCCGTTCATCGTGTGCCTGATGCTGTCGCTGTCCAACGAACCAATCAAGCGCTTCGCGTCCGGGATCGACACGCGCGGCATGGTGCTCGGCGCCGGCGGGTTCGCGTGCCTGTGCGTCGCGCTCGACCAGGGCGAACGGCTGTTCTGGTTCCAGTCGCCGCTGATCGTCACGTTGCTGTGTGTCGGCATCGTGATGGTGGCCGCGTTCCTGATCCACGAGCTGGCGTCGCGCAGCGCCGGGCTCGATCTCGGCTACCTCGCGCTGCCCAACGTCGCATGGCTGATCGTGCTGGTCGGCCTCGTGCGCTTCACCGTGCTCAACACGAGCTTCATTCCATCGGCGTTTCTCGCGAGCACCTACGGGCTGCGCCCGCTGCAGATCGGCGACACGCTGCGCTGGATCGCGATCCCGCAGCTGCTGTTCGCGCCATGCGTCGCATGGCTGCTGCAACGCGTCGATCCGCGCCGGCTGATCGTCACCGGCTTCGTGATGGTGGCGTTCGCGTTCGCACTCGGCGCGCGCCTCACGCCCGTATGGGCCGAACCCGATTTCATCCCGTCGCAGCTGCTGCAGGCACTGGGCCAGACGATGGCGCTCACGTCGGTGATCTTCTTTTTCGGCAAGCACGTGACGGCCGAGCACGCGCTGACGTTCGGCGCGGTCGTGCAGACGACGCGCCTGCTGAGCGGGCAGCTCGGCACGACGTCGATCGCGGTGATCCAGCGGATCATGGAGGCTACCCATTCGAATCTCGTCGGTCTGCATGTCACGCTGTCGGATCCGCAAACGCTTGAGCGGCTGCGAGCCGGCGCGGCGTCGCTGGTCGCACACGGCGCGACCTTCGCGGCAGGCGACCAGGCGACTTACGCGCTGCTCGACCGCGCGGTTCGCGTCCAGGCGACCACGCTCGCGCTGGCCGACAACTTCCGGGTGGCAATGGCGTTCGCGATCGCGGGCGCGCTGATCGGCTTGCTGCTCAGGCCGGCGCGTACGCCGTGAGCGCCCGCCGCAGCAGCGGCGATCCCGGCGACGGTGCATGCGGCATGCGGAATCGCGACGGCCTGAAAATTCCTGAAAAATGCTGAAGGGCGCGCCGGCGTGACGGCATGACGGCATGACGTCCGGCGCGCCGTGTCGCGCGGCTTACGCCTTCAGGAATGCGAGCAGTTCGGCATTGATCCGTGCGGCATCGACGACGCACATGCCGTGCGAGCCGCCCGGGATCACCTTGAGTTCCGCGTGCTTCACGATCTTCGCGGACAGCCGGGCCGAATCGTCGATCGGCACGATCTGGTCGTCGTCGCCGTGCAGGATCAGCGTCGGCACGTCGATCTTCTTCAGGTCTTCCGTGTAGTCGACCTCGGAGAATTCCTTCACGCACAGGTACTGGCCGTGCACGCCACCCATCATGCCCTGGGCCCAGAACGCATCGATCGTGCCTTGCGACACCTTTGCCTGCGGCCGGTTGAAGCCGAAGAACGGCACCGCGAGATCCTTGTAGAACTGCGAGCGGTTTTCCGCGACGTTCTTGCGGATCCCGTCGAACACGTCCATCGGCAGGCCGCCGGGATTGGTCGCCGACTTCACCATCTGCGGCGGTACGGCGCCGATCAGCACGGCCTTCGCGACGCGCTTCGTGCCGTGCCGGCCGATGTAGTGCGCGACTTCACCGCCGCCGGTGGAGTGGCCGACGAGCGTGGCTTCGTGCAGGTCGAGCGCGTTCATCAGCGCGGCGAGATCGTCGGCATACGTGTCCATGTCGTTGCCCTGCGACGGCTGGCTCGAGCGGCCGTGACCGCGGCGGTCGTGCGCAATCACACGGAAGCCGTGCTGCACCAGGAACAGCATCTGCGAATCCCACGCGTCGGCGCACAGCGGCCAGCCGTGCGAGAACACGACCGGGCGGCCGCTGCCCCAGTCCTTGAAGTAAATCTGCGTACCGTCTTTCGTGGTGATCGTGTTCATCGTGTGGGTTCCTGGATGGGTGGAAGCGGCGTGTTTGGGGGCAGCCGCGGCGGCTGCCGGCAGCGCGGCGGCTGCAACGGCGGTCGCGCCGGCGAGCAGCATGTCTCGGCGGCGTGCCGAGGGAAGGGCGTCGGTATCTGCGGGACGCATGAAGTCTCCTTGAACGTGCGGTACAACGATGCCGCGTTGGATGGTGGGTTCGGATCTGCCCGCAGGCGGCAATCCGGCGGGCAGCCGGCATGTGTTCGAGAGGTCGCGCGCAGGCCGGCGCGCGAACGCCGTGAACGAAAGCCGACAGGAGCCTATCCCGCGGCCATGCGGGCTGTACTGAAATCGCGCTGAATTTTCGTGAAGCCCGTATGTGGTGCACGCCGCGCGACGCCTGCGCGCGCGCCGGCCAGAAAAATTAAGTCTCGCATCAAGACTCTTCAGCGGCGGCCCGCTATCGTCAGCGTCAGGTCATCCCGTTGCGGGCCGGTGCCGGCTCGCGCGGCGGATGACGATCGCGTAGCGGGCGGGTGCGAGGCATCCGGCCCGCCTCACCTGCCTGGATCTGCCATGGACGCATTCGATCGCTGGGAGCACGTGATGACGCTGCTCGACCCGTCGCCGGCCGCACGCCATTGCGCGCCGTCGCTTGTGCGCGACCCGGACACCGCGCGCCGCCGTCATTGCAATGATGCATCGGCCGCATCGAGCGGCGGCGTGCGCCGTCGTTGCGCGATCATCGCCGCCGAGCGACAGACCGATTCGTCGGTCCTGGTGTCGTGGAGCGACCCGACGCGCTGCCGCTACGACGAGCAGCGCTGGATCAGCGCGAAGTCGCGCGCACTCGCGCGCTGCGCGCTGACCGGCACGACGATTCGTCCGGGCGACGCGATCTACAAGCCGCAATGGCGCGGGGCCAAGCGTCCCGCGAACTACCGGGAAGTGATCCTCGCGACCGAGATGGACCGGTTCATCGGCCGGCTGTCCCGGTCGTGACGACTGACGCGGCACCCCGTCCGCCGGCCGACGCCGGTGCGCGCCGCTTTTTCACCACTGAGGAATCCGTATGAGCACGTTCACGACCCGCGACGGCGTGTCGATTCACTACAAGGACTGGGGCGCCGGGCGCCCGGTCGTGTTCATTCACGGCTGGCCGCTGAACGCGGATATGTGGGACGTCCAGATGCATCACCTTGCGTCGAACGGCCTGCGCTGCATCGCCTACGACCGGCGCGGCTTCGGCCGCTCCGGCCAGCCGTGGACCGGATACGACTACGACACGCTGGCGGACGATCTCGCGACGCTGATCGATACGCTCGGGCTGCGCGACGTGACGCTCGTCGGCTTCTCGATGGGCGGCGGCGAGGTGGCCCGCTACATCGGCCGGCACGGCACGCGGCACATCGCGAAAGCCGTACTGGTCGGCTCGGTGACGCCGCTGGTCGCGCGGCGCGACGATCATCCGGACGGTGTCGACGTCGCCGTGTTCGACGGGATTCGCGCGGGTATCGTGGCCGATCGCGCGGCGTTCCTCGAGCAATTCTGGCCGCTGTTCACCGGGTCGAACCGGGCCGCTTCGACGATCTCGCGCGCCGCGCTCGACTGGACGTCGTTCATGGCGCTGCAGGCCGGGTTGAAAGGGACGCTCGACTGCGTCGGCGCGTTTTCCGAAACCGATTTCCGCGCGGATCTCGACAAGTTCGACGTGCCGACGCTCGTGATTCACGGCGACGACGACCAGACGGCACCGCTCGCGCTCACGGGCGCCGTCACGGCGCGGCGCGTGCCGCACGCGACGCTGAGCATCTACGAGGGCGGCCCGCACGCGTTGTACCTGACGCATGCGCAACGCCTGAACGACGAACTGCTGGCGTTCGCGCGCGCATGATCCGGCGGTGGCGGCGGTGACGCGGCCGCACGGGCCCGGCCGGACGGCCGGCTCACTCCGCCCATTTCGACCCGAGCACCAGCCCGCAGAAATTCGTCCGGCGATAGTCCGGGTCGCAACGCTCGAGCACGTCGGCGGACACGTTGCCGAACGCGGTAGCGGGGCGGTGCGCGGTGCCCGCGGCGAGCGCCTCGAGAAACAAATCCTTGAAGCAAGGGCCGCGCGGCCATGCATGCACGATCGCGTCGCGTTCGGACCGGCTCACCTCGTCGAAGTGATGCGCGAAGAGGTCGGTCTCGACGCCGGCGCCGAGCAGCGCCGTCAACGGCGTCATGTACGGGTGGATCCCGAACGCCGCATGCAGCGCGATCGCGCGCCAGACCTCCGCTGCGTCGTCGGCGGCGACGCCGTATCCTCCGAGGAATGCGTGCGCCGCATTCGCGCCGTCGATCTCGAAGCGCCGGCGCGAATGCCGGTAGCGCTCCGTCAGGCCGAAGTGATGGAACAGCGCGGCGACATACAGCAGCTCGGCGTTGAACACGATGCCGCGACGCCGCCCGATGATCGATGCAAACGCGAACACGCGCATCGCGTGCCGGAACAGCAGTTCCGGTTCGCACGCGCGTACGGTGTCGGCGGCGTCCCGTGCGAGCGGGGCGTCGGGAATCCTGATGCCGGCGATACGGTTGCCCATGGTCGTGTTCCTCACGGCGTGGTGAAAGTCGCTCGACGCTGGCGCCATCGATCCATCGTTGCGCGCCGCGCCGCTGAATGTCCTGAGCGGCGCCTGAATCGTTATGAACGGAAAATCCGACCGACCGCCGCCCGGGAAATCGGTTACACCACGGTTACGCCACATCCAGCATGTCTTTTTTACCCGGTCCGATCCGCCAATCCGGCGCGCGGCTATTTTTAATTGATGAGTCGAAGAAATTAACTCCGGCAAATCGCAGCTTTTATCCTACGAAACAGGTTCATGGGTGAATCACTGTTTCGCATGCAGTGGGCGCGAAATGCCGCACCGCACAGGGGCAGCGTCGCCCCACGCGGAGGCGCCGGGAAAATCGCGGCTTTCATCGATTCAAAAAATTTGCTCAGTAGCTTCTGATAATTTGAATCATTGCAAGGGGCAAATGCCGTAGCATGAGCATCCAGTCGATGTCATTTTTGACAGGGCATCGATGCACGCTATCGATTGAAAATTCTCATGATCCGAATTGGAACGCTACACGTATTTCTTGACAGGCGTGAAATTCGCTCGAACGGCAAACTGCTGCGTATCGGCAGTCGCGCATTCGAAATTCTCGAACTCCTGATTCGGGCGAACGGCGCCCTGGTCTCGAAAGACGAGATCATGCAGCGCGTGTGGCCGCACACCGTCGTGGAGGAAAACAACCTGCAGGTGCACATTGCCGCGTTGCGCAAGGCGCTCGCCGACGATCGCAACCTGATCGTGACGGTGCCGGGGCGCGGTTATCGGCTGGTCGGCGGCCGGACCGACGTCGCGCCCCCCGTGCGCGCCGTGCCGTCGCGGTTGACGGCCGCGCCGACCGCGCTCGTCGGCCGCGAGCAGACCGTCGCCGAGGTGCTGGCGGCGCTCGACACCGCGCGCGTCGTGACGCTGGTCGGGGCGGGCGGCATCGGCAAGACGCGGCTTGCGCTCGAGGCGGCCATGCGCGCCGAAGCCCGTTTTCCGGACGGCGCCGCGTTCGTGTCGCTGGCCACGGTCGCCGCTCCGCAATTCGTGCCCGACGCGCTGGCGGCGGCGTTCGGCATCGCGCAGCCCGCCGGATCGCTGACGCTCGAGGCGGTGCTGGCCAGTGTCGCGAACCGCCGGATGTTGCTGGTGCTGGACAATTGCGAGCATCTGCTCGACGCGGCCGCGCGGATCGCGAGCGCGCTGACCGAATCCGACGCCGGCTTGCGCGTCCTCGCGACCAGCCGCGAGGCGTTGCGTATCCAGGGCGAGCGGCTGTGTCCGATCCCGCCGCTCGAGGTGCCGCGCGAAGGTGCCGACGATGCGGAAACGCTGGGTGCGAGCGCGGTGCAGCTGTTCTCGGCGCGTGTGCAGGCCGCCGATCCGCGTTTCCCGCTCGACGAACGCAGCGTGTCGCTGATGGCATCGGTGTGCCGGCGCCTCGACGGCCTGCCGCTCGCGATCGAACTGGCCGCGGCCCGCGCGGCCGTGCTCGGCATCGACGTGCTGGCCGCGCATCTCGACGACCATTTCCGGTTGCTGACCGGCGGGTTTCGCACGGCGTTGCCGCGTCATCAGACGCTGCAGGCGATGTACGACTGGAGCTACCGTCTGCTCGGCGATGCCGAGCGCTTGCTGTTGCGATGGCTCGGCGTATTCCGCGGCACCTTCTCGATCGACGCGGTGCGGGAGATCGTCGGCGCCACGCGGCTGGCCGATGCGGACCTGCTCGACACGATCGCCGGCCTCGTGTCGAAGTCGCTGCTGAGTCTCGAAAGCGCGCACGGCGCACCGCGTTACCGTCTGCTGACGACGACGCGTGCGTACGCGCTGCAGCAGCTCGAGAACAACGGCGAGTGCGCGGCTGCCGCCCGCGCCCACGCGAACTACTTCCATGCGCTGTTCCGGCTCGCGCCGGTAGACGACGGCGGGACGCTCGGCGAATCGCGGCTCGACGTGATCCGGCGCGAGCTCGGCAACCTGCGCGCGGCGCTCGACTGGGCGTTTTCGCCGAACGGCGATGCGGAGATCGGCATCGCGCTGGCGGCCGTGGCGGTGCCGTGCCTGTTCGACCTGTCGCTGGTCGACGAATGTCGCGAACGCGCGCGCGCGGCGCTCGATTCGATGCGCGACATGGACGAGACGCGCACGCGCGACGACGCGCGCGTGCGTCTGCTGGCCGCGTATGCGGCCGCGCTTGCCCATACCGCCGGGTCGACGCAGGTCGCGGACGACGCGTGGTCGGTCGTGCACGCGCTCGGGCTCGACACGGGCGAGACCGAGCTGCCGCCGCGCGAATCGTAGCGGCGCGCGGCCGTCGCGGCTTCAGAACGTTTCAGGTTGAACACATGACCGGGCCGGCCGGTGCGTCTACATTGGACGCACGGACCGTCGACGATGCGCGGGCAGGCGGGCGGGCCGCCGGCTCGCGCTGCAGCGTCGCGCGGTCACGGCGCCGCTGCATGCCGGTGTGGCGCGGCGGCCGCCACACGTGCCGCCGCGGCGGCTTCGCGCGTCATCGAACGACTACCGCATGAAACCTGTCCAGCCCGACCTTTCGCGCCACGATTCGCCGCCCGCGGCTACACCCCGGATCGGGCCGTGGGCGATGTGCGTGCGCGGCTTCCGCGCGCGTCGTGTGTCACGCTTGCCGCCCGCTCCATCATGCTGAACCTTTCCGCCACGGTCGCTTACGGCGCACCGATCGTCATTGTCGATCTCGTCGCATGGCGGTTGCTCGGGCCCGGCCGTTCGACGGCGAAGGCGATAGGGCGCTGCGTGTCGTTCGCCGCGCTGACCTATGTGCTGTTCGCGACCGGCGTGAGCCCGCTCGCGGTGCCGCCGTCGCCCGACCGGCTCGACCGGCTGGCGATCCAGGTGATCGGGGTCGCGTGGTGGCTGCAGTGCGCGCTCGTGTTCAGCCTGATGCTCGACCACCTGCTGCTGCCGCGCGCGTGGCGCACCCAGCGGCTGTTTCACGACATCGCCGCCGGCGCCGTGTTCGGCGCGGCCGCGGTGGCCGCGCTCGGCTACGTGCTGGGCCTGCCGCTGAGCGGGCTGGTCGCGACGTCGGGCGCGGTGGCCGTGATCCTCGGGCTGGCCGTCCAGAACACGCTGAACGACGTGTTCTCCGGCCTCGTGCTGAATACCACCCAGCCGTTCCGGCTCGGCGACACGGTGGCCATCGGCGAGCTGGAAGGGCGGATCGTCGAAAGCAACTGGCGCGCGACCAAGCTGATCGACGGCCTCGGCAACCTGGTCGTCGTGCCGAACAGCACGGCGGCGAAGACGACGATCGTCAACCTGAGCGAGCCCGAGAACGTGCACGGCGTGACGTTGACGATCGAGATCGATCCGGAAGTGCGGCCGGCCATCGTCGTCGATGCGCTCGACCGCGCCGCCGCCAGCTCGCTGGACGTGCTGCCCCGTCCCGCACCGGTTGCGGTGGTCAAGGCGTTCCGTACCAATTCCGTCGAATACGAACTCGTCTGCTACGTCGATGCGCTGCAGAAGAAGATCGCCGTGCGCAACCAGCTCTACGACCTGGCCCACCGGCATCTGGCCGCCGCGGACATCGCGTTGCGCCCGCTGGGCGGGACGGCCGCTGCGCACCGGCCGGTGTCGCGCGGGCAACGGCTGCTGCGCGCGGTCGAACTCTTCCGGCAGCTCGGCGACGACGATCTGGCGGTGCTCGCCGATGCGCTCGCGTCACGCGTGTTCCACAAAGGGGACGTGATCTATGCATCGAATGCCGATACGCGCCTGCTGACGATCGTCGGGGCCGGTGTCGCGTCGGTGTTCGTGCCGGGCGCGGCGGGGGACATCGAGGTCAGGCGGATGGCGCCGGGCGACGCGATCGGCCAGTCCGTCGTGCTGGCCGGCACGCAACTGCACGCGAGCGTCCATGCGATGACGACGGTGACGGCGTTTCAACTGAGCAGCGGCGACCTGTCGCCGCTGATTGCGCGCAAGCCCGAACTCGGGCGGCTGATGTGCGAATCGCTGTCCGAACACATCGCGACCGAGGAGAAGATGATGATCCCGCCGGCCGCGAGTGCGCACGCGTCGTTCAACCTGATCGAGTGGCTCGAGAAGGAGATGAAGCGCCTGCACGATTCGTTCGGCTGATGCGGGGCGGTTGCCTGCGGCCGGGGGCCAACGCAAGCCGCGGGCGGCGGAATTACACGAGCGCGGTAAACCGGTCGACGAGATCGGGTTGAGCGAGCTGGTCGACCCACCAGTGCAGCGCGCGTCCGGCTTCGTCGCCGCGCCATGCGATATAGCACTGCGTCGTGTCGCGCATGCCGGTCACCTCGCGCGCGACGAGCTTGCCCTGCGCGATCGCGCGTGCCGCGATGCAATCCGGGAGCGTGCCCACCGCGAGCCCTTCGCACTGCGCGGCCAGTTTCGCGGCGAGGGTGGGGACCGCGAGATACGGTTGCCCGGCATCGATCGCGACCGAGCGCGGCTGCAGCTCGCGCGACGTATCGCTGATCACGGCGCCGCGATACTCGACGACAGACGCCATCGACAGCGGTTCGGGCAATGCCGCGAGCGGATGGGTGGGTGCGATGGCGAACACGTGCCGGAGCGAGCCGATCGGTCGCGCGACGATGTCCGGCAGTTCAGGCGGCTCGCCCGCTGCGCCGACGACGAGATCCGCGCGCCGCGAAATCAGCGCATCCCACGTGCCGCCGAGGACTTCGGTGGACAGGCGCAGCCGCGTGTCCATCTCGAGCCCGTAGAACGCATGCACGTACGGCCACAATGCCTCGAAGGGCAGGATCTCGTCGATGCAGATGCGCACCTCGGTTTCCCAGCCTTGTTGCGCGCGCTGCGCTTTCAGTTCGAGCTGCTCGGCCGCATGCAGGAGCCGGCGGCCTTCCTCGACGACCACACGTCCTGCGTGCGTGAGCTTTGCGCGGCGTCCGCTGCGGTCGAACAGCGCGACGCCGAGATCGCTTTCGAGCTTCTGCACGAGATAGGTCAGCGCGGACGGTACGCGGTGCAGCAGCTCGGCGGCTTCGGCGAACGTGCCGGTGCGGTCGATCGCGTCCAGTGCCTCGAGCGCTTCGAATGACAGCTTCATGATGAATTCCACGGGGGCATCGGGCTGTCATGTTATCGCCAAGCACGCCCGGCTCCAACACGGTTCACGACAATTCCGCCGCGTACGCGATCCAGGCGCCCTCGATCGGCGCGCGTCAGGCCGGTGTCGACGGCCCTTTCTTCGCGGCGGCCCGGGTGGCCTGCGCACCGGGCAGCGTGCCGAACATGTGCTGGCCGCACTTCGCGTCGCTCCACGCGGTTTTCAGCTGGATCCCGGACAGCATGCGGCGGGCGACCGGAAGGATCTGTTCGCCGGCGAGGATGCCCAGCAGGCCGGCCAATGCGACGGTGGGCGGCGCCGGCGATGCAACACCGATCAACGCGTAGACGGCACCCGCGAGAATGCCGGCCAATAACGATGCGATATAGGACGTCATGATTCGGATAAGGGAAATGACAACCGTGTGAAAAATACGGATAAATACCGACCGGTCGATGATCGGAAAATCAATTCGGAGCGTAGCAGGTCTGCTCCGGAGGCGCGTATTTAATTCGGGGCTTTTAAGATCTTTTAAGGCCTGAATTTAGGGTTTTTATTAATCAGGTCGATTAATTGGCGCTACGATGAATTCGCGTGTTGAATGACACCGGCTGGTACGCGAACCTCCCGTCACAGCGCAGTGGGCGCCTCCCGGTTGGCCGGTGAGGCTGGCTCTCTCTTTTCCCGCGTCAAAGGATATGACCGCCATGAGCAATCCGAAGCTTGAAGTACTCACTCCCCACAACAGCCAGATCATCTTCATCGACCAGCAGCCGCAGATGGCGTTCGGCGTGCAATCGATCGATCGCCAGGTACTGAAGAACAACGTCGTCGGGCTCGCGAAGGCCGCGAAGGTGTTCAACATCCCGACCACGATCACGACGGTCGAGAGCGACAGCTTCTCGGGCCATACCTATCCCGAACTGCTCGACGTGTTCCCGAACCAGAAAACGCTCGAACGTACGTCGATGAACTCGTGGGACGACCAGAAGGTGCGCGACGCGCTGGCCGCGAACGGCCGCAAGAAGGTGGTCGTGTCGGGCCTGTGGACGGAAGTCTGCAATACGACGTTCGCGCTCTGCGCGATGCTCGAAGGCGACTACGAGATCTACATGGTCGCCGATGCGTCGGGCGGCACGTCGAAGGACGCGCACGACTTCGCGATGCAGCGGATGGTGCAGGCCGGCGTCGTGCCGGTGACCTGGCAGCAGGTGCTGCTCGAATGGCAGCGCGACTGGGCGCACCGCGAGACCTATGACGCGGTGATGGCGATCGCGAAGGAACACTCGGGCGCGTACGGGATGGGTGTCGACTACGCGTACACGATGGTCCACAAGGCCGCACCGCGCACGGCGACGCCGCACGAGTCGATTCCGCCGGTTCCGGCGAAGTAATCGCGGGCAGTTGCGACTGCCCGTGCCGATGCCGCGTGTCCTGCACGAATGCGCGCCATCGGCTCCATGAAAAACGCGGGCGGCTGCCGTGACTGCTTCACGGACGTCGCCCGCGCCTGTTTTCCAGGACGTAGAGCCTGCATTTCAACCTGACCGGGACATTGATCGTATGGAACCTTATCTGGTTTCCCTTGGCGCGGGTTTGCTGATCGGCGTGATCTACAGCGCGATCAAGGTCCGTTCTCCGGCGCCGCCGCTGATTGCCCTTGTCGGGTTGCTCGGCATGGTGATCGGCGTGCAGGCCATTCCCGCCGTCAAACAGCTTTTTGGCTTCTGATCGATACGAGGTGACGCACATGACCGCAACCGAGTCCCAACCGGATCTGATCCTTCACAACGGAAGGTTCACGACCCTCGACCGCGCGAACCCCGTCGCGACCGCCGTCGCAATCAAGGACGGCCGCTTCGCCGCGGTCGGCCACGACGCGGACGTGATGCCGCTCGCGGGCCGCGCGACGAAGGTCGTCGATCTCGGGGGCCGCGCCGCGCTGCCGGGCCTGATCGACAACCACTGCCACGTGATTCGCGGCGGCCTGAACTACAACATGGAACTGCGCTGGGACGGCGTGCCGTCGCTCGCGCTTGCAATGGACATGCTCAAGCGGCAGGTGGCGATCACGCCCGCGCCGCAATGGGTGCGCGTGGTCGGCGGCTTCACCGAGCACCAGTTCGCCGAGAAGCGCCTGCCGACGATCGACGAACTCAACGCGGCCGCGCCCGATACGCCGGTGTTCATCCTGCACCTGTACGATCGCGCGCTGCTGAACGCGGCCGCGCTGCGCGTGGTCGGCTACACGAAGGACACGCCGGAGCCGCCGGGCGGCACGATCCTGCGCGATGCCGCGGGCAACCCGACCGGGCTGCTGCTCGCGAACCCGAACGCGACGATCCTGTACGCGACGCTCGCGAAGGGGCCGAAGCTGCCGTTCGAATACCAGTACAACTCGACGCGCCACTTCATGCGCGAACTGAACCGTCTCGGCGTGACCGGCGTGATCGACGCGGGCGGCGGATCGCAGAACTATCCGGACGACTACGAGGTGATCCGCAAGCTGCACGACGCGGGCGAGATGACGATCCGGATCGCGTACAACCTGTTCACGCAGAAGCCGAACGCCGAGAAGGAAGACTTCGTGAACTGGACCAAGAGCACGAAGTATCACGACGGCACCGACTACTTCCGCAATAACGGCGCGGGCGAAATGCTGGTATTTTCGGCGGCCGACTTCGAGGACTTCCGCGTCGCGCGTCCGGACCTGCCGGCGCAGATGGAAGACGATCTCGAGGGCGTCGTGCGCGTGCTCGCGCAGAACCGCTGGCCGTGGCGCATGCATGCGACGTACGACGAAACGATCAGCCGTGCGCTCGACGTGTTCGAGAAGGTGAACAAGGACATCCCGCTCGAAGGGCTGAACTGGTTCTTCGATCACGCGGAAACCATCACCGAAAAATCGATGGATCGTATCGCGGCGCTCGGCGGCGGCATCGCGGTGCAGCACCGGATGGCGTACCAGGGCGAATACTTCGTCGAGCGTTACGGCGCGCAGGCGGCCGAAGCGACGCCGCCGGTCGCGAAGATGCTGTCGAAGGGCCTCAAGGTGTCGGCCGGCACCGACGCGACGCGCGTGGCGTCGTACAACCCGTGGGTGTCGCTGTCGTGGCTCGTGACGGGCAAGACGATCGGCGGGCTGCGCATGTATCCGCAGCGCAACCTGCTCGATCGCGAGACCGCGCTGCGCATGTGGACCGAATACGTGACGTGGTTCTCGAACGAGGTCGGCAAGAAAGGGCGGATCGCGGTCGGGCAGCTGGCCGACGTGGTCGTGCCGGATCGCGACTTCTTCGCGTGCGCGGAGGACGACATCGCGGGCACGACCGCATTGCTGACGGTGGTCGGCGGCCGGATCGTGTGGGGCGCGGGCCCGTTCGCGTCGCATGACGCGCCGATTCCGCCCGCGATGCCGGACTGGTCGCCGGTGCGCGAGTACGGCGGTTACGGCGGCTGGGGCGCGACGCAGCGCAGCGGCGCACCGCTGCAACGCGCGGCGGCGGCCGCCGCGATGTGCGGCTGCGCGAATGCGTGCAACGTGCACCAGCATGCGCACGCGAGCGCGTGGGGCAGCGCATTGCCGACGTCGGACGCGAAGGGCTTCTGGGGCGCGTTCGGCTGTTCCTGCTGGGCGGTCTGACATGTCGACGACAACCGGCCGGTACAGCCCCGCGTGGATCCGTGCGCTGCTCGCGCAGCCGTGGATCGGCGCGCTGGTTCGACTTGCACTCGTGTCCGCCTTTCTGATCGGCGGGATCAACAAGGCGATGCACTTCGACGCAGCAATCGCGGAGCAGGCGCATTTCGGTTTGCACCCGCCCGCGTTGTGGGCTGCACTGGCGGTCGTCGTCGAGATCGGCGGTTCGCAGTGCATCGTGTTTCGCCGCTTCACGTGGCTCGGCGCCGGCGGCCTCGGCATGCTGACGCTCGTCGCGATGGCGGTGGCGAACGACTTCTGGAACCAGACGGGCGCCGCGCATTTCATGGCGCTCAACAGCTTCTTCGAGCATCTCGGGCTGATCGCCGCGCTCGTCCTCGTCACGATGCTCGGCGACGTGCGAAGCGGGGAAGGGGGCGGTCGAGGCTGATCGTCTGTTCTCCAGACGATTGCAACGGGAAGGAGCGGCGGTCACGAAGCACGTTCGCGCGACATGCCCGGCGCGGATGGTGGCGGGCCTCTGCGCCGCACGCACGGCGTTCGCGGCATGGCCGAAACCCGTCGCCATGCCGGCGCCGCCGCTAGCGGTCGGGCCGCACGACGACGCGGCGCATGTGTACGCGTCGCCCACCCGCCCGGGGAATTCGACCGTTTCACCGACAGCTTCGTCGCCGCGTACCGTGGCAGCAAGTCGAAGCAGGGGCGTGTTCCCGGTGACGCCCGACGTATGGTCAGACTATTTCCCGGCTCGTCTTCACGCCGTGCCGCGCGATTTCGGTCCTTGCCAATATGTGGGAAACGTCGTGCATCCGGCACTGACGTCAGCAACCGGGCACGCCCCCCATCCAAACACCGGCCCATCGGCCGCACCGATCCCGTTGCAGGCTGCGCACGCGGCCACGATCCAGGCCTGCCTTCCTGATGACCGGCAGCGCAAGCGGCGCCACGGCCCATCGATCCCGGCCAAACCCGCGCCCGAAACAATCGATCGAGCATGAACCGGCGCTCCGGTCAGCGCCCCGATTTGCGCGAGGTCGAGTTGCCCGCCGCCGCATGTCGCGCGGCACGCGTCGAGTGATCGAATTCAAAATTTGTCTAGTCATCCTTGCGATTTGTCCATCCATCCTGCACCAAATCCGTGCCTGAATTCCCCGCGAAGAGGCGCGCCAGAGCCCCGTATTTAGGGGATTTCCCGCGTTTACGCGGTTTTTTTTTGATCAACGCTTGTCCGGCCGTTTTTCTTCTTGCATGCTTGTATAGACAAATTCCTGAGGCGTCTTGCAGACCGAAGGGATGACGAACTTCAACGCAAGGAGAAATCTCGTGAACGGCAAGCGCATCAAGTGGGCAATCAGGACGATCGGCGCGATCGCGGCGGCTGCGGCAACTCTCTCCGCGCCTGTGCAGGCAAAGGAATGGAAGACGGTGACGGTGGCGCTCGAAGGCGGCTACGCGCCGTGGAACCTCACGCTGCCGGGCGGCAAGCTCGGCGGCTTCGAACCGGAGCTGCTCGCCAACGTGTGCGAGCGGATCAAGGTCCAGTGCAACATGGTCGCGCAGGACTGGGACGGGATGATTCCGGGCCTGCAGGCCGGTAAGTTCGACATCCTGATGGATGCGATTTCGATCACGCCGGAGCGCGAGAAGATCCTGCTGTTCTCGCGCCCGTACGCGGCCACGCCCGCGACGTTCGCCGTCACCGATACGAAGATCCTGCCGAAGGCCGCGCCCGGCGCGCCGATCGTCAAGCTGACCGGCGACGCGAATGCGGACAAGGCAACCGTCGATGCGCTGCGCAAGCAGTTGAAGGGCAAGACGATCGGCATCCAGTCGGGCACCGTCTACACGAAGTTCATCAATGACGGCTTCAAGGACATCGCGTCGATCCGCGTATACAAGACGTCGCCCGAGCGCGATCTCGACCTCGTCGCCGGCCGTATCGACGCATCGTTCGACGACGTCACGTATTACGCGGCGAACACCGGGAAGAAGGAGAACGCGTCGATCGTGCTCGCGGGCCCGAAGCTCGGCGGCCCGATCTGGGGGCCGGGCGAGGGCCTCGCGTTCCGCAAGCAGGATGCCGACCTGAAGACGAAGTTCGACGCGGCGATCGGCGCGGCACTCGCGGACGGCACCGTGAAGAAACTCGCCGACAAGTGGTTCAAGACCGACGTCACGCCGTAAGCACAAGCGCGGCCGCCGCTGCATGAGCGACCCGACGGTCGCGCAGCGGCGCGCATCCCGCCGATCCACTCAACGCTTGCCGGGAGGCACGCATGGCCATCCTTGAAATGCTGGGCTTCGGAACCGAAGGCTGGGGCGGCGTCCTGCTGCTCGCGGCGCTGATGACGATCGCGCTGACGCTCGCGGCGCTCGCGGTCGGTGCCGTGATCGGCGCCGGCATCGCAGCCGCGAAACTGTCACGCCACCGGAGCGCGCGCGTGCTCGGCGACCTCTACACGACCGTGTTTCGCGGCGTGCCCGAACTGCTCGTGATCTACCTGTTCTATTTCGGCGGCTCGACGCTCGTCACGACCGTCGGCCAGTGGTTCGGCGCGGAGGGCTTCATCGGCGTGCCGCCGTTCGTGATCGGCGCGCTGGCGGTCGGGATGATCTCGGGCGCGTACCAGGCCGAGGTGTATCGCGCGGCCGTGCTGGCCGTGTCGAAGGGCGAGCTCGAAGCGGCGCGCTCGATCGGCATGCCGCGAAGCATGGTGCTGCGCCGCATCCTGATTCCGCAGGTGCTGCGTTTCGCGCTGCCCGGCATCGGGAACGTGTGGCAACTGAGCCTCAAGGACTCCGCGCTGATCTCGGTCACCGGGCTCGCCGAGCTGCTGCGCACCAGCCAGATCGCCGCGAACTCGACGCACCAGTATTTCGTGTTCTTCGTCGCGGGCGGAGCGCTCTATCTCGTGATGACGGGCCTGTCGAACCGCGTGTTCAACCGCGCGGAAGCGATTGTCGGCCGCTCGTTCCGCCGCAATTTCGCACGCAACTGACGGAGCGATCGCATGTCCATCGATTTCGCCTTTCTCCTCGACACGCTGCGCCAGCTGCTCGCGGCCGTGCCGACCACGCTAGGCCTGTTCTTCGCATCGCTCGTGCTCGGCGGCCTGCTGTCGCTCGTGATCGTCACGATGCGCGTGTCGCCGCACTGGCTGCCGAACCGCTTCGCGCGTGCATACATCCTCGTATTTCGCGGCTCGCCGCTGCTGATCCAGATGTTCCTCGTGTACTACGGGCTCGGCCAGTTCGGCGTGATCCGCGAGAGCTTCATATGGCCGCTGCTGCGCGAACCGTATGTGTGCGCGGTGCTGTCCCTCGCGCTGTGCACGGCCGGCTATACGGCCGAAATCCTGCGCGGCGGCCTGATGGCCGTGCCGGTCGGGCAGATCGAGGCCGGTTATTCGATCGGCCTGTCGGGCTTCGCGCTGCTGCGTCGCGTGATCGGCCCGATCGCGCTGCGCCAGTGCCTGCCCGCGTATTCGACCGAAGCCGTGCTGCTCGTCAAGTCGACCGCGCTGGCGAGCCTCGTCACCGTGTGGGAAGTGACGGGCGTCGCGCAGCAGATCATTCAACAGACCTACCGGACGACCGAGGTGTTCGTGTGCGCGGCCCTCATCTACCTGGGCCTGAACTTCATTGTCGTGCGCGTGCTCGGCGCGCTCGAATGGCGGCTGTCGGGCCACCTGCGCGCGCCGAAGCAGACCGGCGCACCGGCCACGGCCGCGCGCGACGCCCGGCGCGTCGCGTCCTGAGCGCATCCATCCTTCCAGGAGAATCCGATGAACACCGCTGCTCCCGTTGCCCTGTCGGTCAGGAACATCCACAAGTCGTTCGGCGATCACCATGTGCTGAAGGGCATTTCGCTCGACGCGCACGAAGGCGACGTGATCTCGATCCTCGGCGCGAGCGGCTCGGGCAAGAGCACGTTCCTGCGCTGCCTGAACCTGCTCGAAACGCCCGACGACGGCACTGTCGCGCTCGCCGGCGAGGAACTGAAGATGAAGCGCGCGCGCGACGGCAAGCTGCAGCCGGGCGACCGGCGCCAGGTCGACCGGATCCGCTCGCAGCTCGGGATGGTGTTCCAGAACTTCAACCTGTGGTCGCACATGACGGTGCTCGACAACCTCGTCGAAGGCCCGCTGCGCGTGCAGAAGCGCAGTCGCGCCGAAGCGGTCGAGGAAGCCGAGGCGCTCCTCGCGCGCGTCGGCCTCGCGGACAAGCGCGGCTACTATCCGGCACACCTGTCGGGCGGCCAGCAGCAGCGCGTCGCGATCGCCCGTGCGCTCGCGATGCATCCGAAGGTGATGCTGTTCGACGAACCGACGTCGGCGCTCGATCCGGAACTGGTCGGCGAGGTGCTGCGCGTGATGCGTTCGCTCGCCGAGGAAGGGCGCACGATGCTGGTCGTCACGCATGAAATGGGTTTCGCACGCCACGTGTCGAATCGCGTGATGTTCCTGCACCAGGGCGAGGTCGACTCGGACGGCACGCCCGGCGACCTGTTCGGCGGCCAGTGCTCGGAGCGCTTCCGGCAGTTCGTGTCGAGCCATCACGACCGCGCCGCGAACTGAGGCCGTCATGACCGTATTCCGTTCGGCAAGGCCGCTCGACTGGCGGCAGATCGCGGAGGTGGCCGCCGGCGAACCGCTGGCGCTCACGGACGAAGCGCGCGTGCGCGTCGCCGCGGCACGCGAGCTCGTCGATGAAATCGTCGCGCGCGGCATCCGCGCGTACGGTGTCAACACCGGCGTCGGCGCGCTGTGCAACGTGATCGTGTCGCCGGCGCAGCAGAGCACGCTGTCGCGCAACATCCTGATGAGCCACGCGGTCGGCGTCGGCGCACCGCTCGGCGCCGCGGAAACGCGCGCGATCATCGCGGCGGCGATCAACAATTACGCGCACGGGCATTCCGGCGTGCGCGCCGATGTCGTCGACCAGCTCGTCGCGCTGCTCGAACACGATTGCCTGCCGGAGGTGCCGGCGCACGGGTCGGTCGGGTATCTGACGCATATGGCGCACGTCGCGCTCGTCTGCATCGGTCACGGCCATGCGCGCCATCGCGGCGAGCGGATGCGCGGCGACGAAGCGTTGCGCCGCATCGGCCGCGAGCCGCTGGTGCTCGGTGCGAAGGAGGGGCTGAGCCTCGTCAACGGCACGCCGTGCGTGACGGGGCTGGCCGCGCTCGCGCTCGCCCGCGCGGAGCGGCTGCTCGACTGGGCCGACTGGGTCGCGGCGATGAGCTTCGAGAACCTCGGCGGACAGCTGGCCTCCTTCGATCCGGCGTCGCTCGCGCTACGCGTTTCGCCCGGCATCGGGCAGGTCGGCGCACGGCTGCGCGCGCTGCTCGCCGACAGCGGGATGCTCGGCGCGGCGAGCGGCCGGCATACGCAGGACCCGCTCAGCCTGCGCACGATTCCGCATGTGCACGGCGCGGCACGCGACGTGTTCGCCGTGACGGCGGAAGTGGTGGATCGCGAACTGGCGTCCGTCACCGACAACCCGATCGTCGCCGGCACGCGCGACGAACCGGCCGTCCATTCGCAGGCGCATGCGGTCGGCGCCGGCATTGCGCTCGCGATGGACAGCCTCGCGGCCGCGATGGCCCAGGTCGCGGCGATCGCCGAACGGCGTCTCGACCGTCTCGTCAATCCGCTCGTCAGCGGGCTGCCGGCGTTTCTCGCGACGCCGGGCGGCACGTGCTCCGGCTTCATGATCGCGCAGTACACGGCGGTCGCCCTCGTCGCGCAGAACCAGCGGCTCGCGGCGCCCGCGAGCCTCGACGGCGGCATCACGTCGGGGCTGCAGGAAGATCACCTGTGCCATGCGACGCCGGCGGCGCTGAAGGCGCTCGACATCATCGAGAACACGACGCGCGTGCTCGCTATCGAGATGCTGGCGGCCGCGCAGGCATACGATCTGCAGGCGAACGGCGCGGCGCGGGCCGCGCCCACCGATACGTTATGGCGGCACGTGCGCGAACGCGTTCCCGCGTACCAGGACGACCGGCCGCTCGCGGACGACATCGCGATCGCGACCGGCATCGTCGCAGGGATGCCGCCGCCGGTGCTGTGACGTCGGGTGACGGCGGGCGGTGGCAGGTTGTCTGGATATCTAACAATCACTCGGGCGAGGGCGCATGAACCATACGGAACGACACCTTTCCGCCGGGCTGGCGGTCGCGTCGGGCGACGACGTGCCGGCGCGCGCGCTGCCGGCCTACCAGCAGATCAAGCGTTACGTCGTCGAGCGGATCGCGAAAGGCGACTGGAAACCCGGCGGGGCGATTCCGACCGAAGCCGAACTGGTCAAGGAGTTCGGCGTCGCGCGGATGACGGTGTCGCGCGCGCTGCGCGAGCTGACCGCCGAGCGCGTGCTGACCCGTATCCAGGGCGCGGGCACGTTCGTCGAACGGCGGCATTACGAATCGACGGTGCTGGAAATCCGCAACATCGCGGACGAGATCGCGGAGCGCGGCCATCGGCACAGCGGGCGCGTGCTGCTGCTCGAAAGCAGCGACGATACGGAGGCGATCGAAGCGCTCGGGCTGCGCTCGGGGCCGGTGTTTCATTCGCGTATCGTGCATTACGAGGACGACGAGCCGATCCAGTTCGAGGATCGCTACGTGAACCCGGCGCTGTTTCCCGCGTATCTGGAACAGGACTTCACTGTCGAGACGCCGAATCACTATATGGTGCGGCTCGCGCCGATCCAGCGCGCGGAGTTCCGGATCTATGCGCAGAAGCCCGATGCGCAGGTGCGCCGGCATCTGGTGATGGAAATCGGCGAGCCGTGCTTGTTGCTCCGGCGGCGGACCTGGGTCGGTGACCAGGTCGCGACGTCGGTGCGGTTGTGGCATCCGGCTTCGCGGTTTCATTTGGCGGGGAGGGTGTAGGGGCAGTCGCAGCCAGAGCGCCTGTCCGCCTTCAGCGTGTCGGGCACAGCCGGTACCAAAGAGGGTGATCAGCGCTTGGAAACTGGCGCCGCTCGCACTGCACTCGCGGCGATCCTGCTGCTGGTGAGAGGCGGGATGCTGTGGTCCGCCATCCGGCAGCGATCGCGCGCGTCCACGTCACGGCGCTCTGGGTAGCGCTCTTGGAGCGGCTGGCCGATGCCCCCGATCGAAAGATCGCGTGCGCCGTGTGTCAATCGGAGCCGCGCGGACGATGGCCGCGTCTGAACGTCAGCCGGCGTTCGTTGACGAGCGCACGCCAATCGAGCTTCATCAGCGCGAACACGAGGCCGAGCAGGACCAGTTGCGTGACGACGAAGTAGCCGCCGAGATACGTGCCTTCGAGTTCCGATTCCACGTCCAGCCGGGTCGACGCAAAGCGGCCGAGATGCGCCCAGATCGCATAGGTCGTTGCGCGGCCGATGAAAAACGCCGTCGCGATGATTCTGAGCGGCAACCCGGAAAGCCCGTATGCGATGAAGAGGTAGTTCGACGGCAGCGGGCTCAAGGCGTAAAAGAAGAACGCGCCGGCGGTGAGCGTCCGGTGCTGTCGCAGCCAGCGCGTGGCGACGTCGATATTCTCGCGGTCGGATTCCCGCACCCAGCGGGAGCGGACGAGCGATCTCGCGAAGGTCGCCAGGATGACACGGCCCGTCGTCGCCGCGCCGGCCGCCACGACGGCAAAGACGAACGGATTGCCGTCGGGCAGGTTGAACCCGACCCATGACATCGCCATCCACGTGGGCGGGGCGAACGCCGGCATGAGATTCAGCAGAAGAATCAGTACGAAGAGTACAGCCAGCGTCAGCACGATATCGACTCCAGGCCATCCGGTGTCACGGCTCGATTTTGCTGAGGAAAGGGGCCGATGGCTTGACTCACGTCAAGCAACGCGGCGTGCCGGTCGTTCACGGGACGCACGCCGTCCTGACCCATGTCAATGTTCGAAGCACGGCGCTTCCTAGACTGATGCCACGCCGTCCGCAACCGGAGCCGGATGCGGCGAACACCACCATGCACGACGATCGGAGCAATGGTCATGTCCCGAGTCCCCTGGTCGATCGATCTCGTGTTGCTGATTCTGGCGGCCGCCACGCTCGCCGGCGGCGGCGTATGCGTGGCGTTCGGCCAGCCGTCGCTCGCGCGATTCGCCTGGCTGCTGGGGACGTTGCCGGTCCTGCTCGCATTGACGGTCTCGCTGGTCAAGGCCGTGATGAGGCGGCAGGCCGGCATCGACGTGCTCGCGTGGCTCGCGATCGCGCTGGCGGTCGTGCTCGACGAAACGCTTGCGGCGGCCGTGATTGCGTTGATGCTGGCGAGCGGGCGGACGCTGGAGCGGTATGCGCAGGACCGCGCGCAACGCGAGATGAGCGCACTGCTCGGCCGCGCTCCCCGGCAGGCGACCCGTTTCGAGAACGGGGAATGGCGCTCGGTTGCGCCGGCCACCCTTGTCCCCGGTGACAGGCTGCTGGTGCGGAGCGGCGAGTTCGTGCCCGTCGACGGCACATTGACCGGCGACGCGGAACTGGACGAGTCCATGCTGACGGGCGAATCGTCCACCCTGCGACGCTGTTCCGGGGAAAACGCATGCAGCGGCGTGGTCAACGCCGGCGCGCCGTTCGAAATGGTTGCCCGCGCGACGGCGGGCGACAGCACGTTTGCCGGCATCGTTCGCATGGTCGAGCGTGCGCAACGCGAGCGCAGTCCGTCCGTGCGTCTCGCGGATCGCTACGCAGCGTTCTTCGTGCTCGCATCGCTGCTCGTCGCGGGTATCGCGTGGCTGTTGACCGGCGACGTCGCACGTGCGCTTGCCGTGCTCGTCGTGGCCTCGCCGTGTCCGTTGATCCTCGCCGTGCCGGTCGCCATCGTATCCGGCATGTCGCGTTGTTCGAAACGCGGCATTCTGGTCAAGGGCGGAGGTGCACTGGAGCGTCTTGCGCAAGCGACAATTCTGTTTTTCGACAAGACCGGGACGCTGACGGGAGGACGGGCGCGCATCGTTGCGATCGAATGCGGCGCGGACGTCGCAGCGGGCGATGTGCTGCGTTTTGCAGCGTCATTGGCCCAAGCATCGGGCCATATCATCTCGGACGCGCTGACGGTCGCGGCGCGTGAACGTCGCATCGATCTGTCGCTGCCGTCGGCCGTCATCGAAACAGCCGGCGAAGGCGTGACGGGTCGGGTCGACGAACGGACCGTTGCAATCGGCAAGTTCGAATACGTGTCTGCGTGCGCGACGAATGCGCCGTGGAGCGACGCATTCCTGGCGCGAGTCGTCAGCGAGGGCGGGGCTGCCGTATTCGTCGGCGTGGATGGCGTCATGATCGGCGCGATTCAAATGGCCGACCAGGTGCGGCTGGAAACACCACGGGCATTGCGGTTGCTCAAACGTGAAGGCGTCGAGCGTCTCGTCATGCTGACCGGCGACCGGCACGACATTGCCGAGGCCGTCGGCGAACTGCTGGGCGTCACCGATGTGCGCGCGGAGCAGACGCCGGCGGACAAGCTTGCCGCCATCCAGGCTGCCCGGCAGGAGGGCGTGACGATTATGGTCGGCGACGGTGTGAACGACGCACCGGCGCTGGCCGCGGCCGACGTCGGCATCGCGATGGGTGCGCGGGGAGCGGCCGCGTCATCCGAAGCAGCCGACGTGGTCTTGCTGGTCGATCGGCTGGATCGACTCGTGGATGCGATGCGTATCGCACGTCGATCGCGCCGGATCGCGCTCGAGAGCGTGGTGATCGGCATGTCGTTGTCGGTCGTCGCGATGACGATCGCGGCGGCGGGATTCCTGCCGCCGATTGCCGGTGCGGTGATTCAGGAAGTCGTCGACGTCGTCGTCATCGTCAATGCGCTACGCGTGTTGCTGGTGCGCACGAGGCCTACGGGAGCTGGGCTGGCCGATATCGACGTCGAGCAACTCGGGCGCGAGCACACGGCATTGTTGCCGTTGCTGGACCAGATCAGGGATTTCGCGGATCGCTTGCCGACACTGTCCGGGGGCGCCATCGCTGGCGAACTGGCTGGCATCATCGATGCGCTCGACCAACGGCTGCTGCCGCACGAACGCGCCGACGATCTGGAGGTCTACGCGCGTCTTGCACCGCTGCTCGGCGGCGAGGATCCACTGGCGGCCATGAGCGGCGCACACCGGGAGATCTTCAGGATGATCCGATCGCTCCGGCAAACGGTCGCCGACCTGCCGCGCGACGGAACGAACGCCATGCAGGTGCAGGCGATACAGCGCTTGCTGTACGGGCTCGAAGCGATCGTGCGCCTGCATTGCGCCCAGGAGGAGGAGCTGTTCCACGCCGTGGGTGCGGATGCGTGACGACGAAGCGCGTCACGCACGCGACGCATGGACGAGCAGGACCGGCGTCTTCGTGATGCGCGCCACGCGCCCGGCCACGCTGCCGACGAGCCAGCCCGTCACGCCTCGCCGCCCGTGAGTGCCCATGACGACCCTGTCCGCATTCCATTCGAGCGCGTCGATGCCGGGTGCCGGGCAAGAAGGCGGCTCGATCGCGATATGCCAGTTCCAGTTCGTCGACCAACCGGAGACGATCGCTCGCATGCCGCTCGCGCGCATGGCCGCTGCCGCGTCGACATGAGTCAGACGGGGGACGGCCGGACGGCAGCAGCCGCACGCGCCGACTCAGCACGGCCTCGGTCTGCGGCCATTTCGTCGCCGGGAAATGTCTGCGCCGGATCGTGATTCTTCGGGTAACTACCAGTGTGGCCTAGCTGTTCTGTTCTAGCGACGCTCACGGGTCTTGACTTGCGGGCCAATCGGCCGGTGCGTGGTACACGAGGATGCTCATGGGGATGAAGGAAACGGCCGGTCTCGCGCGCTCCGCTGCTGTACTCAGCTTGCCCGGCCTCCCGCCTCTCCTGCCCGAGGAGGCGCATCGGATCGCATCGGACTTTTGCGCACTCGCCGAATTTCACGACCCCGCTGTCGATCTGCGAAATGCGCCGGTACAGGTGCTGCTGGATTTGCAAGCGAGGCTGCTCGCGTCGCGCGCGGGCTTCGGCACAGTACCGGTGGGCTTCATGCCCGTCGCGGTCAATCGCGTCGCGGCGGATCCCGTGAAGCAGTCGTTGCGGTTTGCGCCAAAGCCCGTGATGATCGGTTGGACGCGCCACGAAACCGGCAGCTTCTTCGCGAGCAACCCGGCAGCCGTGGATGCGACGCGAAGCATGGTCGAGCGCGTATTCCACGCTGAACTGGGCGAGGCTGGGACGCGCCATTACGAGCGTGTCATGCAGCAGCGTCCGGGAAGCACGCCCTACGCGGCATTGATCGAACTGACGTCGTATGCAATCTTCAAGCGACCCGCAATCGAGGCAGCAGGTTCGCTGGCGAAAGCCGGCAGCGATGTCTACGGCTACCAATTCGACATCGCGTCTCGCCAGCCGCATGTGGGCGCTGGCCATTGTTTCGAGTTGCCCTTCGCTTTCGGCAATTTCGACGACTGGACCGACGCACCCATGCTGGCCGGGACAAGCCGTGCTTTCGCGAACGATCTCTCCGGCATGATGCGGTCCTATCTGATGAATTTCATCGAGACGGGAGACCCGAATGGTGACGATCTGCCCGCATTGACCCGTTGCGGACCCGATCGTATCGATGCGATGCACTTTGCCGAATGGGTATCGTGCTATACGGAACGTCCGGGGTTCTCAGCACCGGAGACGCTGTCACGTTAGCGGAGTAGGTTCACGAGGGGCACAGGCACTGTCACGTTAGCAAGGTATGACGGAATGAAGACGACATCGCTCTATCGTGGACATCGATTTCCGGCGGCCATCATCAGCCTGGCCGTGCCGCTGGCATTTTTGCTTCCCGCTTCGCCTGCGCGACATCGAAGAACTGCTGTTCGAGCGCGGCGTCGTGGTCAGCTACCCGTATCGTACCCACGGAGAAAATGGTTGACTCGCTCGGCAATACGCAAGTCGTCTTTGTGTGGACATCCCTGGTTTTGACCCATTGGAACGAAGTCGCAGCGAGTGGGCGACTTCACGGAACGGGCATCGGCCTCATAGCGCCATGCGCGCGTAGTGGTGCCGAGAAAGTACCTCTTGAAGCATTATGTCTTGCGAGCATCATGGCGCCCTTCGTCCATCTTCGCGACCGCCTCTTTCAGCAGCCCGCGCAACCAGGTGAGTCCGGGGTCCGAGGTCCGATGCTTGTGCCATTGCATCGCCTGCTCCAGCGTCGGAACCGGCACCGGCGCCTCGCGCAGCACGATGGGCAGGCTGCGTGCGGCTTCTTCGGCGAGCCGTCGGTGCATGGTGGCGATCCGGTTCGTGCCGACCAGCAGATGGGCCGGCGACACGAAGCTGTACGTGCTCGCCTCGACGCGCCTCACGACGCCGAGCCGCTGCATGAACCAGTCTTCGAGCGTCGTCTGTGCGTCGCCGACCTGCACGATGACGTGCCCGGCCGCCATGTAGCGCTCGTTCGTCATCTCGCCCTGCGAGAGGGGGCTGTGGTTCCACACCACACAGCAGTAGGTTTCCTCCAGCAGCACCTCGGCCGGATGCTCGGTCGAGCAATACTCCTTGGGGATGATCAGCAGATCCGCTTCGCCGCGTTCAAGCACGCGGTGGGGATAAGCGACTTGCGGACGTAGCTCGAATCGGATGCCGGGTGCTTCCTTGTAAGCGAGCGCGAACAGGTGCGGCATGAGCGTCGTCATCGTGTAGTCCGAGACGAACAGGCGGAACAACCGATTCGCTTGCGCTGGCACGAATTCGGGATGGGCAGCCACCGTCGCGTCGACGCGCACGAGAATGTCGCGCACGGCGTCTTTGAGCGCCTCGGCGCGGGGCGTCGGTTCCATCTTGCGGCCGACCTGCACCAGCAGTTCGTCGTTGAAGTAGTCGCGCAACCGCGAAAGCGCGTTGCTCATCGCCGACTGGCTCAGATGGATCTTCTCGGCCGCCCGGCTGATGTTCTGTTCGCTCAGGAGCGCGTCGAGCGCAACGAGCAAATTGAGGTCGAGCTTGTTGAACCGCATGTGTGCTGTCTCCGTTGTCCTCTTCGCTGCCGCGTGACCGCCGGATGCACTATCAGGGTTTAACCTGAAAGTATTGACGCCGTCGATATCGGCAATGGATCGAATCCATTTTTAGGATATATCGGCCTATCTTAACCTAGCGCTATCTCGACGCGACGGCTGCCGACGCATCGCATCGGGAGGCCAGCGTCAGGGCATTTCAGGTCGAACGTACCGCTGTACCTCGGCCGTGTGCACCGCGCTTTCCACTATTAAAAGAGATGACCGGAGGTGCAAACGCGCCCCGAGCAGGAGGAGACAGCATGTCCACGAAACTGATCGCAGCCGTTGTCGGTTGCGCCGTGTTGGCGACCGGTTCGATGAAGGAAGCGCAGGCATTCGAAGGCGGGATTTCACCGTATCCGGCCGGAGCGGTGGGGACGAACATCGCCAACCTGCCACCGATCCCGGGCTTGTTCGCACTCGAACAGTTCAACTACAGCTTTGCGAACGGCCTCTACGGCAACGACGGCAAGAAACTGCCGATTCCGTTCCATACGTCGGTGTTCTCGGAAACCACGCGCCTGCTGGCGGCGTATCCGTTCCACCTGCTCGGCGCAAACGTCTATACGCAGTTGGTCATTCCCGTTGTGTCCTTGCACAGCACGGTGTTCGGGCAGTCGGGCACACAGAACGGCCTCTCCAACATCACGCTGACGCCTGTGTTGCTGCAATGGAATCTCTCGCCGAACCTGGCGATCGCGTCGGGCATCGACGTTGCGTTCGAGACGGGTTCCTATAGCCCAGTCAAGTCGAGCGTCGCGGTGGGGTACACCTCGGTGCAGCCGGTGATCTCGATTCGCTACAACGTTCCCAACGGAATCGACGTCGCACTCGCGAACCGCTTCCTACTCAACCTGAAGAACGGCGCGACGGACTACAGCTCGGGCGACGGTTACGTCGCCGAGTTCAACGCCGGCTGGAACTTCGGCCCATGGAAGCTCGGCGTCGTCGGCGCGTACCTGAACCAGTTCAGCGACGACAAGGCCGGCGGCGTGCGCGTGGGCAATCGCATGCGCACTTTCGGCATCGGCCCGTCGGTCGTGTACGACGCCAGAAGCTGGAACGTCAACCTCAATTATCAGCAAGGCATTTATGCCGCCAACACGGCCAAGAGCAGCAGTGTCTGGCTGAACATCGCCATCCCGTTGTGGGCAGGCTTCGGGCGCAAGGGCTGAGCATCGTCTCGCGTGCCGGACAGCGCGCGAGAACCCGGTCGTCAGCACCGTCATCGAGCAATACGCAATTTCAATCGAGGCAATCAGCATGTTCCGATACTTTCCTACCAACTATGTCTGGAATCTGTCCGTCAATCTCGCCATCGAAATGGGTGCGCGCATCGGCGAAATCGAGGACATGTGCGGTCCGCTCCAGGAAGCGGCCAGGCAGCCGGACGCGGACGGCACACGTGCGTTTCGCGAAGCGTGGGTCGACAAGGCCGATCGTCTTTGCGATCTCGCGCGAGACGACGAGGCCCTGGGGCGGCTGCTGTCGGCGGGCGAGAAATACAAGCGTGCCGCGATCTACCTGATCACGGCCGAGCGCATGCTCGCGCACGATGCCCCGGGGCGCCTCGAGCTGTACCACCGCTCGCTCGATACGTTCGACAAGGGCATCGTGCTCGCCGGCGACAACTGCGAGCGCGTCGCGATTCCGTACGGCGACACTCATCTTTCCGGACTCCTTGTGAAAGCGAAGAGCGCCGATGCGCGCAGTCCACTGCTCGTGCAGGTCAACGGGCTCGATTCGACCAAGGAAATGAAGTACTTCGTGGGCTTGCCGGCATGGCTGGCCGCGCGCGGCGTATCGTCGTTGATTGTCGACCAGCCCGGTACCGGCGAAGCGTTGCGGCTGCACGGCCTGAATGCCGTGTACAACTCGGAGGTCTGGGCGAGCAAGATCGTCGACTGGCTCGAAAGCCGAGGCGACGTCGATCCGAAGCGGATCGGCATGGAAGGCGTGTCGCTCGGCGGCTACTACTGCCCGCGCGCAGTCGCTTTCGAGCCGCGCTTCGCTTGCGGTGTGGTGTGGGGCGCCAACCACGACTGGCGCGACGTCCAGAAAAAGCGCCTGCAGCGCGAAGGCAACTTCCCGGTGCCGCACTACTGGAAGCACGTCTGCTGGGTCTGGGGCGCGAAGGATATCGACGACTTCATGCGCATCGCCGAAGACGTGCATCTCGACGGCGTGCTCGATCGCATCAAGGTGCCGTTCCTCGTCACGCATGGCTCGCAGGATTCGCAGATTCCGGTCGCCTGGGCGCACCGCACCTACGAGCAACTCGTGAACAGCCCCAAGCGAGAACTCAAGATCTTCACCGAGCGTGAAGGCGGCGTTCAGCATTCGAGCTTCGACAACTCGATCAACGCGGGGCACTTCATCGCCGACTGGATCGCCGAAACGCTCGGCGGACGCACCTCGCTCTGACTCATTCACCCATCTCAAGCACGCACATCTCATGAACATCATCGGACCCGATACGCTGGTTTTCGGCGTGGACGACGTCGCCGCCTGCAGCCAATATCTGCTTGACTACGGGCTGCTGCCGGTGCGCAGCGACGACACCGGCGGCCGTTTCGAGGCACTCGACGGAACGGGCATCGACATCGCGCGCCGCGACGATCCGGCGTTGCCGCCTGCGCTCGGCACGGCAAGCATGCTGCGCAAGACGATTTACGGCGTCGCCGATGCCGCGACGCTCGATGCCATCGCGGCGGAGCTGCGCCGCGACCGCGAAGTGAACACACTCGCCGATGGATCGATCGAATCGCTCGACGACATGGGCTTCGCGATCGGCTTCCAGGTCACCACGCGCCGTTCGCTCGTGTTGCCCGCCGAGCCAGTTAATGCGCCGGGCGCGCCTGCACAGCGCGCGCCGAACGTCGTGGCGGTGAGCGAAGATGCCTTGCTGACTCCGCGCACGCTATCGCACGTCGTCTACTTCGTGCCGGATGCCGCGAAGGCCGAAGCGTTCTATGTGGAGCGTCTGGGCTTTCGCTGTACCGACCGATTCACGGGCGTCGGGCCGTTCCTGCAGCCGGCCGGCACGCTCGACCATCACACGCTGTTCATGATTCAGACGCCGCCGTTCATGAAGGGGTGCGAGCATTTCACGTTCCACATGGGCGGACCGACCGAGGTTCTGCAGGCGGGTACGCGTTTCGTCGCGAAGGGCTACCAGTCGTTCTGGGGGCCGGGGCGCCATCGCTTCGGCTCGAACTGGTTCTGGTATTTCAACAGCCCGCTCGGCTGTCACGTCGAGTACGACGCCGACATGGATCTGCACGACGATGCGTGGAACGCGCGCGAGGCGCCGATGGGCGCCGACGCATCGCAACTGTTCCTGTTCCAGCATCGCGAGAAGTGGGCGCCGGGCGGTCCTCCTGCGGGGGCAGCGGTGGCGAAGTCGGATTGACGGCGAGAATCGTTCTGCCATGTCCGAGACATACCCCGACCGTATTCCTCTCGCAAGCGTCGACGATCTGCCCGATCCCGGTGCGCGTGGTTTCGATCCCGGCGGGCAGGGGCATGACACGCTTTTCGTCGTGCGGCACGGCACGCAGGTTTGTGCGTATCGCGACGCGTGCCCGCACTTTTTCGGTGAAACGCAGATGGCCTGGCGCAAGGACGCTTACCTGAACGGCGACGGCACCCGCATCGTCTGCCACGCGCACGGCGCGCAGTTCGACATCGCAAGCGGCGAGTGCGTACTCGGCCCGTGCCTCGGCCAGCGGCTCACGCCCGTCGAGATCGACGTGACGGACGACGGCACCATCGTGCTGATTGCGACATGACACACCCACATCAGACATAACAAGGAGACATCCAGATGGCAGCCCCTCTTCAACACGTCCTCGTCATCGGCGGCGGTTTTTCCGGCATGGCGACGGCAATCCAGTGCGCGAAGCTCGGCCTCACCGTCGACCTCGTCGAGATCGACCCGGGCTGGCGCTCGTACGGTGCCGGCATCAGCATCGGCGGCCCCACGCTGCGCGCGCTGCGCACGATCGGCGTGCTCGATGCCTTCTTCGATCGCGGCCACGGCGGCGACGGCGTGAATCTGTTTACCGCCGGCGGCCAGCCCATCGGCACGCTGCCGACTCCGCGAGTGGCCGGCGAGGACGTTCCTGGCGGCGGCGCAATCATGCGCCCGGTGCTGGCCGATATTCTCGCCAAGGCTACACGTGCCGCGGGCGTGCGCGTGCAGCTCGGCTGTACCTTCTCGCGGATCGAGCCGCGCGGCGAACAGGTGGACGTGATGTTCACGAACGGCACGCACGGTACCTACGACCTCGTGGTCGGAGCGGACGGACTCTACTCGAAAGTGCGCGGCGTTGCATTTCCCGATGCGCCGAAGCCTCGCTATACGGGCCAGGGCGTATGGCGCGCCGTGGTGCCGCGACCGGCGGAGATCGCTTGCGCGACGATGTGGCTGGGGCCCCGGATCAAGGCGGGCGTCAATCCGGTTTCCCGGGACGAAATGTACGTCTTCGTCACCGAGGACAGGCCGACCAACGACTACATCGATCCTGCCGAATGGCCGCGCATGCTGTCCGAGTTGCTCGCATCGTTCGACGTGCCGCTGATCCAGTCCATCCGCGCCCAGATCGGCACCGAATCACGTGTCAACTATCGTCCGCTGGAAAGCCTGCTGCTGCCGACGCCCTGGTTCAGCGGGCGGGTGGTGCTCGTCGGCGACGCGGTGCACGCCACCACGCCCCATATGGCGGCGGGCGCGGGTATCGGCATCGAGGATGCGATCGTGCTGGCCGAAGAGCTGGGGCGCGGCGTGACGGTGGACGCTGCGTTGCACGCATTTCAGGCGCGCCGCTGGGAGCGCTGCCGCATGGTGGTGGAAAACTCGGGGCGCCTTGGCGAAATCGAAATCGTCGGCGGCGACCGAGACGAACACCGACGCATCATGCACGAGACGCACATGAATCTCGCGCGGCCGATCTGACGCAGGGGAGGCACGATGGAAACGAACCTTTCCCCCCCGACGCCGGCGCGTGTCGACCTGTCGGCATCGACCGACACGGTGCGGCTTGGCACGTTCGGCACCGTTGCTTTGATGATCGCGCATTGCGCCGGCATGGTCGATCTGGTGGCCTTGCCGGTCTGGGTCGGCACGTTGATCGGTGCGTATCGGCTCGATCCACAGCGGGCGGGTCTGCTCCCCACGCTGTTTCTGGCCGGTGCAGTGCTGAGCAGCGTCTATTTCTCTCCGCGCTTGAATCGGCTACCGGCGCGCGTGATGTCGACCGTCGGCTTCGGCATCGCGGCGGGCGCGTTTCTCGGCATCACATCCGTGCCGGTTGATCGTTATCTGATGATGGCGGCCCTGCATGCCGTCGCGGGCGTCGCCGTCGGATGCGGCCTGAGCTTCACGCACGGCACCGTCGGGCGCAGCCGCAATCCGCATCGTCTGTTCGCGATCGCCGGCCTCGCGCTCGGTGTTTTCGCGATCGCGTTTCTCGGTGCCGTGCCGGGACTGGTCGCAACGCACGGCGGTCCGACGCTGTTTCGCGTTTTTGCGGGCGTGATGGGCGTCGCCACGCTCGCATGCGCGCTCGCGTTTCCGTCGATTCAGGCGCGCCGCAACGCGGCGACCGGCGACGAGCCTCGTTTCGAGCGTGTCGTCTGGTTCGGCATGGCGGGCGTCGGCTGCATGGCGCTGACGCAGTCGATGCTGTTCAGCTTTGTTCAGCGTATCGGCCTCGATCGCGGATTCGGTTTGAGTGCCGTGATCGCGACGCTGATCGCGCTCGGCTTCGTCAACCTGTTTCCCGCTCCCGTCGCGGGGCTGCTCGAAACGCGCGTGCCGGGCCGCAAGGTCGTGCAGGCCGGCTCCGTCGTACAGGCCGTGCTCGCGCTGGTCATCACGCAAAGCGCGGCGTTCGCGCCGTACGCGGCGGCCACCTCGGTCTTTGCCGCCGTGATGATCTTCACCCACACCTTCGCGTTCGGCATGCTCGCGCGCATCGACCGCACCGGCCGCGCCGTTGCCGCGACGCCGGCCATGCTGATGACGGGCGCCGCCATCGGGCCGGTGCTCGGCGGCACGCTCGTCAAGGTGTCCGGCTACGGCAGCCTCGGGATCGCCGCAGTGCTGATCGCTGCCGCTGCGGCGATCTGCTTCTCGCGGCTCGACCGCCGTCCCCCATCCCCAGGAGTCTGAACATGAAACCCGTTCGACGGTTTGTCGATCTGTCCATCTATCTCGAGAACGACGTTCTCTCCGATCCGCCGCCGCTCGCGCCCAGGATCAGCTACCAGAAGCACGGCGACACGCTGCCCGAATTCATGGCGATGCTGCCGGGGACCAAACCCGAGGACTATCCCGACGGTGAAGCCGCCGCCGCGGAGTGGGTCACGTTGACGACCCACAGTGGCACCCATCTCGACGCGCCCTGGCATTTCCATTCGACGATGGATGCGAGCCTGGGCGAAGCCCGGCCGTCTATCACGATCGATCAGGTGCCGCTGGAATGGTGCTTCCAGCCGGGCGTGAAGCTCGATTTCCGGCACTTTCCGGACGGCTACGTCGCGACGGCCGCCGACGTCGAGGCCGAACTCGCGCGCATCGGCCATGCACTGCAGCCGCTCGATATCGTCGTCGTGAACACGCGGGCCGGATCGCGCTACGGGCACGACGACTACGTCAACGCGGGCTGCGGCATGGGCTACGAAGCGACCATGTACCTGTTGGAGCGTGGCGTGCGCTTGACCGGCACCGATGCATGGAGCTGGGATGCCCCGTTCTCCCATACCGCGAAGAAGATCGCGGAGACGGGCGATACGTCGCTGATCTGGGAAGGGCACAAGGCGGGGCGCGATATCGGCTATTGCCATCTGGAGAAGCTGCACAACCTCACGGCCTTGCCGCCGACCGGCTTCACGATCAGTTGCTTCCCGCACAAGATTCGCGGTGCGTCGGCAGGGTGGACGCGTGCCGTCGCGATTTTCGACGACACCGACATGGAGGCGGCAGCATGAACTTTCCAGTGATTCGGCGCGTGGTGACCGGACACGATGCCGACGGCCGCGCCGTCGTCGCATCCGACGGTCCTCTGCCTACCGTAGTGGAAATCGCCGCGATTCCCGGCACCGTATTCCACGAAGTGTGGAGCACATCATCGAGCCCCGCCAGGGTGGACAACGGTGCCGATCCCACGCTTGACGCGCTCATGCTGCCGCCGCCGAAGCACGGCACCCGTATGCGCTTCGTCGACATTCCGCCCGACACGCCGGAGTTTCTCGCGCACGGGGCGGTGAAAATGCACCACGCATTCAGCCAGATCGGCGACGCCGCAGCGTCGACGGTGAAAGCCGGGTCGCCGCATCCGCTGATGCATCGCACCGAGTCGATCGACTACGGCGTGGTGATCGAAGGCGAAATGACCTTGATCCTCGACGATGCAGAAGTCGCCCTGGCGCCGGGCAGCGTGGTGATTCAGCGCGGAACCAATCATGCCTGGGCGAATCGCTCGGGCCGTCCATGCCGGATGCTGTTCGTTCTGATCGACGGCGCCTACGATCCGGCGATTGCCGCCGTGCTCGATACGCCGGCACACGGAGGCGCGCGATGAAATTCGCCACCTTGCCCGACGGTGGCGCCGATGGCCGCTTGCTGCTCGTGTCGCGCGACCTGCGCCATGCCGTCGAGGCCGCGCCGATCGCCACGACGCTGCTTGATGTGCTTGAGCGCTGGGACGCGCTCGCGCCCGGCTTGCAGGCGCGTTACGACGCATTGAACGCCGGCAGCGTGCCGGAGGCGCGTCCGTTCCATCCGGCCGCCTGCGCCGCGCCCTTGCCGCGCAGTCCGCAGTGGTGCGATGGCTCGGCGTTTCTGAATCACGGCCGCCTGATGGAGCAGGCGTTCAATACTCCGCCGATTCCCGAGTTCGATACGGTGCCGGTCATGTATCAGGGCGCCAGCGACGACTTCCTCGGCCCGGCCAGCGACGTGCCTTTTCCTGACGAGGCCGACTGCATCGATTTCGAAGGCGAATTCGGTGTGGTGGTGGGGCACGTGCCGATGGGCGTATCGGCCGCCGGCGCGCTGCACTGCATCCGTCTGATCGTACAGCTCAACGACTGGAGCCTGCGTGCGTTCGGTCCGCGCGAAATGAAAACGGGCTTTGGTTTCCTGCAGGCCAAGCCCTCTACGAGCTTTGCTCCGGTCGCCGTCACACCTGACGAACTCGGCGAGCACTGGCGCGACGGCCGTGTGCATCTGAGCCTGCACGTCGAATGGAACGACCACTGGTTCGGTCATCCGCATGGACGCGAGATGAACTTCGGCTTTGGTGAACTGATCGCGCATGCGGCCCGGACGCGCCGCCTGTCGGCGGGGACGATCGTCGGGTCAGGGACGGTGTCGAATGCCGATCGCGGCGCGGGCTCGGCGTGCCTCGCCGAGCGCCGCGTGATCGAAATGATCGACAAAGGGGGCGCACGCACGCGGTTCATGCGCTTTGGCGACAGGATCAGGATGACGGCGCGCGATGACGCCGGCAACGCCCCATTCGGCACGATCGACCAGCGGGTTGTGCGTGCGTCATGCGCCGACGACGGGGAGGCCCGGCCATGAGAGTGCTGGTGACCGGGGCGGGCGGATTTGTCGGAACGGCATTGGTCGAACGGCTACTGCACGACGGCATCGTGGAGCCTGGCGACGTGTCGGAATTGCTGTTGGTCGACCGGCAAGCGGGATGGCCGTACGACGATGCCCGAATCACGGCGCTGGTCGGCGATTTCAGCAGCCTGGAGATTCTCGATCCGCAGTTGTCGAAACCCGTCGACGTCGTCTTTCATCTGGCGAGCATGCCCGGCTCGCAGGCGGAGGCCGAACCGGCCGAGGGTGACCGGGTGAATCTGTCGGGCATGCTGGCGCTGTTCGACCGCCTGGCGAAGCAGGCGACGGAGCAGGGGAGTGCGGCGCGCGTCGTCTATGCCAGCAGCGTTGCGGCGCTGGGCGAGTCGTTACCCCCTGCCGTGGACGAGCACACCGTGCCGCGCCCGACCATGAGCTACGGCGTGCACAAGCTGGTGGGCGAGCTGATCCTTGCCGACTGGACGCGCCGCGGCAAGCTGGATGGTCGTGCGTTACGCCTGCCGGGCATCGTGGCTCGTCCGGCGCTGTCCGCCGGACATGGATCCGCGTTCATGAGTCAGATCTTCCGCGCGGCGCAGCGCGGCCAGTCCTATACGTGTCCCGTTTCGCCTTCGGCCACCGTATGGTGGATGTCGCGCAGATGCTGCGTCGATAACCTGCTGCACGCCGCACGCCTATCCGCAGAGGGTTTGCACGCGGGCCGAGTCTGGACGCCCCCGGTGCTGCATCTGTCGGTTCAAGAGATCGTCGATGCGTTGGTCCGGCGCTTCGGCTCGTTCGACATCGATTACGCTCCGGTGGAACGGATCGAGCGGCTTTTCGGACGACAACCGCCACTGACTGACCGCCGTGCCATCGAGGCGGGATTTCAGCACGACGGTACGATCGATGCGCTTGTCACGCGCGCGCTTGAGTTAGAGCCCAGTTGAGTTGAGCGGGCGCAGCGCGGTCACATCGGGAATCGTCGTGCGAACACGCTTACGCTTCGAAGCCGAACTGTTTTGTGCAGCAGCCCATTGCACAATTATCGAGGTGGCACGACAAGCTTGACGATACCTCACACCAGCCTTGGTGTGAGCATAGAGAGCGAGACGTTGCCCATGCGCGCGCCAGCGACGTTCGCCAACTTCCAGCGCCACCGTAGTCGGATCTCCCTGTCGAAAGCGTCACGGCCCCACTTTAGGCCGATAGGCGATCCGCTTATCACTGACGGAATCGCTGTTGAATTGATGCTAAAATTGATGCAGAAAAGCATCAAAGGAGCCATCATGCGTACCACCGTCACCGTCGACGACGCTCTCTATGCGCGCGCACTCGAACTCGCCGAACCGGGCACGCCGCCGGCCGACCTATTCCGGGCGGCACTTGAAACCTTCGTGCGCGTCCAGGCCGGTCAACGCCTGGCCGCCCTGGGCGGTCGCGCGCCCGACATGGCAGATGTCCCGCGCCGCGCTCCTGAGGTAATCGCCCGATGAGTGTGTTGGTCGACACGTCCGTGTGGGTCGAGCATTTCCGGCGGCCACTACCAGCGCTTATCCAACTTCTGAGCGTCGATAACGTCCTTACACATCCACTGGTGATACTTGAGCTCACGTGCGGGACGCCGCCCGAACCTCGGGCACGAACGCTGGGAGATCTCGCGTTATTGCGCCAAACGCGCCGCGCGACGCCAGGCGAAGTAGCGGACTGGATCGAGCGGGAACGGCTGTATGGGCGCGGATGCGGTGCTGTGGATTGCACGCTGCTTGCATCGGCGCTGTTGACCCCGAACACCCGACTCTGGACGCGCGATCGGCGGCTCGCGCAACTGGCAGAGCAATTCGGGGTTCACTACGTACCGCCTGACCTGCATTGAGCGAAGCAGTTGCCGACTTCTTTGCGCGGTCTGTCGCCGTGCCTAGGCGTGGTCCCGCCTCGCTCCTCACGATTAGGCTGCCCGCTTTCGCGGCTGGCGCCCATTCGTGCGGCAAATGGGGGGCCCTTTGATTTCTGTGCAATTTCCCGGTTAGACCCACCTCAGCTGGGCGGTGCTTTGCCTCCAGGCCCCAATTCAATAGTCAAAGTAATCATAGACTTGCTGACTATGCGATACAGTAGAGCCAGCGAGCGGCTCCGAGCCTTGTACCACGGCGAACTCGGGACTGTTGCGATGGTCGAGCGGCTCGGCAGCAAGGTCATGGCAGGCAATTTCAATTGAAGGATTGACCTTCTTGTGCGATGCGCACGATCGAAGCCGTGAGCAGTCGGCTTACCGATTGATTGCCGATGATGCGGGAATCGGCATGCAGTAGTGTCATCCCGATACTCCCGATTGAATGAAGTTCGGTCACGGCCACCGGAGACGGTAGCCGCCGGGCTGTGGTCGGCGAAGTTCTCATGAAACGAGAGGGCTGTGCTACGGAGATCGGTGCGATTGCCGCAGCGGCCAGCCTTGCTCGGATCACGAACACTCGATCGCCACGGCGTTTGTCGACTGACTGAGCCTGATCTCGCCCAGGTAGGCGCTGTCGCCCAATTTGCACTCGCGCCAGGCATTGCCGCGGGCATGCCGGATTTGGACTCTGTAGAGGCCGCTGCCCCTGGCCAGGCCGTCGAACCGGAAATCGCCGAAGCCGTCCGAGACGGTTTCGGCTACCTGCCGGTTACCTGCATATAAGACGACGACCGCATCCGTGACACACTCGACCACGTCTCCTGCCTGGGCACTGACACTTCCGCCGACGAAGCACGTTTCCCACCGCTCGAGGCCGCTATACCACACGCGGGGCTTCGTGCTCAGGTTGGGTCGCAATACCTTGAGTCCCTCGCGCGTGGCCTTCTCGGCCATCGCCGTGTCGTCGAGCTTGACCGTCTCGAAGACATCGGTGGGGCACGACTGCTGACAACGCGGGCGGGACCAACCCTGGTCGAGCAAATGCGCATCGAAGATCCAGATCTGGGGCAGTTGCAGCTCTTCGTTCCAGACGATCGCCTTGTAAGGGCACGCCTTGACGATGTCCTTTCGGCCTCGCGCCTTGTCCGGATCGATGATGACGATGCCGTCGGCGCGCTTGCGAACGGCGCTGCCGCCCGCGCGCATGCAGGGCGCGTCGTCGCAGTGGTTGCACATGACCGGCAGATAAGTGGTCTCGATCATGTGCGACGCACCCTGTACACGACGCAGGATGCGGATGGGGCTCTCAGCACTGGCCGAGGCGGGCGCCGCGTAGCCGGGGAAGTCATTGCCGACGTGCTCGTCCCGCGCGGCGATCACACAGTTCTGGCAATTCTCGCAACGCCCGACTTTGATAATCAGGTTCCACTTGCTCATTTGAAATTCCTCACGCTGCGCGACCGAGCATGAAAGCTTCGGCACCGCGCCATTTCTCGACCTGCACCAGGCAGGAATTCGGGCTCATGCTGCTGGTGCCGGCGGTCTGAGGCCGGTCGGGGGTCAGCATGTTCATGCAACCGCCGATCTCGACTTGCTCGCCATCGATTTCGATCAGCTGAAATTCAGCGCTCGCCTCGTAGGATTTCACCACTCCGGCGTTCACCAGGGGCGAGACATCGGCCGCACAGATCACGGCGCCGCGGTCGTTGTGTACTTTGACGAGATCGCGATGGGCGATGCATCGAACAGCGGCGTCTGCCGGATTGAGCCTCAGCAGCCAGAACCGGTGCCCCGCGATCAGCGCGCGATGATCGTCGATGCCGTTCACGGCGGAATTCTTTCCGTCACCGTGGGTATGAAAGCTGTAGCGGCTGTGGGTAGCGATCAACTGCAGCGGGTAGCGCCGGGCCTTGTCCGAGCGCAACCCCTCCCAGGAGGGGATATATCGGTTGAGCGGTGGTCGCTCCGGATTGTCCGCTGTGTGCCGCTTCAGCAACTCGGGCACGAACTCCAGCTTGCCGCTCGGCGTCTGCAGGCCCTTGCCGAACCGTTCCGAGAACTGCGACGGCAGGGGATGAGGTTCCGGCAGGTCCTTCTTCCTGTCTTCCGCATACCAACGCATGTCCGCGGGATGGCGCAGCTCGGGCTTTTCGGGCGGCACGACGAAATAGCCCTTGCGGCAAAATTCGCGCCACGAAATGTGATCGGGCAGATCCGACGAGTCGAAGACGCGCTTGACCCAGTCGAGATCCCCGCAGCCTTCGGTGAAAATGCCACCGAGGCCCAACCGGGTCAGGATGGCAGTGAAAATGTCGTAGTCGGAGCGGGACTCGCCCAGGGGTTCAATGCACTTGTGCTGCAGCGTCAGCATGCGATGGTTGACCGTGCCATACCCGTGGTGGGCGTAGCCGCCCGAATTCGCCCATTCTCCGATGTCCCAACGCTCCAGCGAAGTGCACGCGGGCAGGATGACGTCGGCGAACTGCGCTTCGCCCTCCATCCAGATCGACTGATTGACGACGAATTCGATGCTCGAGTGCCGGTAGGCCTGCGTCCAGCGTCCGGAATTCGTCACGGTACTGAACGCGGATCCGCCGTAGCGATAGATCATGTGGATCGGCGAATAGCCGGGCATCGGGTAGGTGAACGGCGCAAACTGGGCTTCCTGGGACATGCCGTCCCAGAGATAACCGGTGGCGTGACCGTTGAGGATCGCATCGGGCATCTGCTGTCGCGGCACCATTTGCTTGACGGGATTCATGGTCAGGATGTGCGGCATGCGCTGGTAGTTGTCCACCGCATTGGCGGTCCACGCCAGGTCGCCTGAAATGCCGCCGTCCGCGTAGCCAGGGAAGTAGAACTGGAGGTCGTGCGGGACGCCGATTTCGAGGCAGCCGAAATTCACCCCCGGCTTGCCCCAGCCCTGCATGGACATCATCATGATCATGCAGCGCGCCCATTGCGCGCCGGTCGCCCCGCGGCCCGCGCCACCGAATCCCGCGCCGGTCATCCCGACGGCGAGATGCACCTTCTTCTTCCCCCACAGGCGCGCAAGCGCACGGGCGTCCTTGGCCGGCACGCCGGTCTCGCTTTCCTGCCACTCGGGTGTCTTGGGAGTACCGTCGGTTTCGCCCAGCAGGTAGGCTTTCCAATCGTCGAAACCGGTCGTGCGCGTCGCGACGTAATCCTTGTCGTAGAGGCCCTCCACGGTCCAGATGTACATGATGGCGGTCGCCAGCGCGGCATCGGTTTGCGGCCGGATCGGGATCCAGCGGCCGCCCAGTAGCTGTGCGGTGGGATTGCAGTGCGGGTCGATGTGAACGAACTCGATGCCGAGCTCCTTGGCCCACAGGCGGCGCGGGGTTCCCTCGAATCCTGCGTAGGCCCCGTTGGTACTTTCGGGGTCGCAGGACCAGAAGACGATCATTTCGGCCTCCTTGAGACCGTCCTCAAGGCCGCCGTAGCCGGCGGGCACGCCGACGCGCATCGAGTTGCCGAAATGATGCATCGCGCCCCAGTACCAGCCTTCCCAGCTGTCCGGATTCGCGGCCACCCGGGTGAAGCCGATCAGGTTGGCGAAGCGCGTCAGCGCGCTGAGGTAGTAGCCGACGTTGCCCCACTGGTGGTGGGACGACATCGGGAACGTGATGGAACCGGGGCCGTGAACCCGCTTCTGCCGGTTGATCTCCTTGGCGACGATGTCCAGGGCCTCGTCCCAGCTGATGCGCACATAGCCGGACTTGCCCCGGTTCTGCGGATTGCGCTCGCCGTCCGGGTCGAAGTCGACCCGTTTCATCGGGTGAAGGATGCGCTTGTCGGAGTAGACCAGCGACTTGAGGGTCAACGCGTGGGGCGCGACCAGTCCGCGCCGTGGCGGGCTGAAGCGGCGTCCACGTGCCTCGATCACCCAGCTTGACGCATCCGTATCGTCCAGCTCGATGGGCGTCACGCGGACGATGCGGCCATCCTTGACGTAGACGAACAGGGGCCCGCCATTGGTACAGGTGGTGTAGCGTCGGGTGCCGTCGCGCATGGGCGTGCCCATCGTCAGGCCGACCGTGCGCATCATGCTCAGGGTTTGCATGAGCCAAACCAGCAGTTCGTCCTCGCCCTCGGTGACCACCTTGAAGTTCTTGGCGGCGTGGACGATCTCGCCCTGGTCCGGGTTCGGGGAAAGGAACTTCAGGGCGGTGGCGACGTCCTTGAAGGCCATGCGTACATCAGGCCGCGGATGCTTGCCGGCGCGCGACCGAATGCGGCCATTCCTGAACTCGATGGCGCGACCGATGCTTTGATCCATGAGCCCGATCCACGCGACGAGATTGCGCTCCTTGAGGCGATCGCGATAGGCGGGGAAGCGGCGCGCCGTCAGGTCCAGAACCTTGGGCAATGCAAAAAGAATGGTCTTGAGAGCCTGTCGTTTCATCGTTCGATCCAAAGTGTTGCTTCCATGCGGGGGGGCTGGCATCGGGACGCACCCGCTAGAACGTATAAGCGACGTTCAAGAAAACGTTGACGGGGTTGAGTCGGAGCGTCGATGTGGAAACGATCTGCGTGCCGGTCGCGCTCTGTCCGTATAACGTGAGGTGGGTCTTCACCGGCATGTAGCCGACGGAAGCACCGACCGACCAATGTTTGGTCATCGCGTAACTCGCCCCGAGCTCGAACACCGGGTTCCATGATGAACTGAGTGTCGCGCGCGCCGAGCCGCCCGGCCCGAAGCTGTCGGTGACGAACTGGCGATTGGTCGCCCGAACCTGGGTGAACCACGTGTAGTTGACGCCAAGTCCTACGTACGGACGGAATTTCGATTCAGCTGAAAACAGGTGATATCGAAGTTCGATGGCGGGCGGCATCGGCCTTGTCGTGCCGAGGGTTCCGTACTTCTGCAACGTCCCGTCACCGACCAGATTGACTGTCAGTGGCAGTCCGAACAGCATGGCGACACCGATGTTGTCGGTGACGTAGTACTCGGTGGTAATGCCCATCGTATCCGTCGAGCTGGCATGCGCCCCGGTACCAGCCATCTGCTGATTCACCGTTGCGCCGCCGACACTTTGCACGGTCAGGGGCGTCGCGTCGCCCTGGGGCGCGACGTGCAGCCATCCAACCGACGTAGTGATGCTTCCGGCCGTCTGCGCATCTGCGTTGTCGGCAAGTGCAGCCGTGCAGATGCAAACCATCGCACCTGCGAAACTCGTCGTCCGCCTCAATTTCATCTTGCGTCTCCTCTGTCTCGGTCCGATTAAACAATTACAGTTAATTTGGATACCTTATTGATCGTGACGAGCCTCTCTCGAAGTTTGTATTGTCGCGGCTAGTCGCGCGCCTCCGTCACCGCAGATCTGTCGCTGCCGGACCGGACGAGCGAATGGGTTCCGCTGCGAACGAGATCGAGAACGCAAACGGGAAACGCCCCAGCACGAAGCGCGCGGCAGTCTCGAGCCCGGGATTGCTCAGCTCGACCGAGACCGACATTCCGCCGGAATCACTGGTCGAGACGTCGACTGATGCGCCTGGCGCTCCGCCCTGGTCCAATGCCGCGCGGAGTGCGTCGCTCGTCTCGCGGCGCTTGAGTTCGGGTTTGAATATCTTGCCGACGCCGGTGAGCGGGATCGCCTCGACGATTCGGACGTGCTTGGGCAGGGCGGCGCGTTCAGCGATCTCCTGCTGCATGAACACTTCCAGATCGTGTTCGCTAGCCGTCATGCCCGGCTTGAGCTGAACATACGCGACCGGCAACTCGCCGGCATAGGCATCGGGGCGCCCGATCGCCGCTGCGATCTGGACTGCCGGGTGTCGATGCAGCGGTTCCTCGATCGTCGCCGGGTCGATATTGTGTCCGCCGCGGATGATCAACTCCTTCTTGCGGCCGGTCAGCCAGAAGTAACCGTCGATGTCGCAGCGGCCGAGGTCGCCCGTGTTGAGCCAGCGCTTGCCGTCGCCGAGATCGAGCCACAGGGCCTCGTTCTGGTCGGCACGCGTGTAGCCGGTGAACACGTTCGGCCCGGAGATCACGAGCAACCCCTCCTCGTTGGCTGCGCAGTCGCGCAGATACCGTCCCGCATCGTCCACGACGACCGCCTTCATCGCCTGGAAGGGGATGCGAAGCCCGATTGATCCCAGCCGACGCTCGCCGTTCGGCGGGTTGACGCTGCTCACGCAGGTTCCTTCGGTCAGGCCGTAACCTTCGAGAATCCGGATGCCCGTTTTTTCCTGGAAGGACCTGAAGACGCCGACCGGCATCGGCGCGGCACCGCACAGGCCGTATTCGAGCGAGTCGATGACATGATCGTCGGCAGGAATATCGAGCAGCGAAGCATAAAGCGTCGGGACGCCGCTGAAGAAATTGATGCGATGATGTTCGACGATTTCCCAGAAGCGTTTGACGACGCCGTCGCCCCGGTAACCCTGCGGTGTGCCGAGCACGACATGGGCACCGCGCGAGAAAGGCAGGAGGCCGGTCACCATCGCGGCGTTGACGTGAAAGAGCGGCAAGCCGCAAAACGTCGTTTTGCCGGGGCCGATACTGTCGCCGAAGAACCGCCCGGCGCTCCAGGCATTCGCCACTTCGTTGCCGTGACTGCGCATCGCGATTTTCGGCAACCCTGTGGTTCCACCGGTACAAAAGTAAGAGGACATGTCGCCGGGTTGAATGCGGCGCGCATTGTCGAGCGCCGTACCTGATTCCTGCGCAATTGCCGTACCGAAGTCGTGGATCCGGATGTGCGCAGCCACGGCGCTGCGCAAACCGCCAGCACCGTACAGCTGCGCACACGCATCGTGCTGGAGCGTGCGTGCCGCCGACTGCGCCATGCCCCGCACGCGATCGGCCAGGTTGACCAGCACGAGATGCCGCAGCGGCTCGACCTCATGAAGGATGTCCGCGACTTTTTGCCAGAGATCGGTCCCGGGAAATGGCGCGAGCGTCACGAGCACGCTGGCGCCGGCGGCTTTGAGCAGCTGACCGATCGCTTCGCCTTCGAGCAGCGGATTGATCGCGCATACGATGCCGGTCGCCTGTCCGCCCCAGATCACGAAATGCGTTTCGGGCAGATTGGGCAGCACATAAGCGATCACCGATTGCGAATTCACACCGAGGCGCGCGAACATGTTGGCCGTGCGCGTGATGTCGCGAACCAGCTCGCGATAGGTCCAGCACTCGGCGTCACGGTGCCCGTCGGCGGTCATGAAAAAGGAGAGGGCGGGGGCGGACGGATCGATGGCCGCACCGGCGCAGATCATCTCGTACGTGCTGGCCGGAAGGTCCGGCGGAAGGCCCGGCGCTTCGATCGCCAGCACGTCGTCTTGGGTCGCGATGCCGTTCATGCTGCTTCGTCCACGATCTCGTTACGTTGCACGCCCAGGTCGATCGTTCCGTCGCGGCTCGCGATCCGGGCTTCGACGATGTCTCCGGCCTTCAGATACTGCGCGCGCCCCGCCTGCACCTTCATGAACATCTTCCATTTGACGGATTCGGGAAAAAGCGCGATGGCTCGCTGCTTGAGCGGCGACGGGATGCTGAGTGCGCAGCCGGCTGGTGTGCCGGTCGCGAGCAGGTCGCCGGCGCGAAGGTCGTGCACGCCCGACAACTCGGTCAACGTTTCCGCCGGACCGTAGACGAGGTTCGATGTCGAATCCTGTTGGCGCACCTCGCCGTTGACGGTCAACGTCAGGTCGAGCGCCTTCAGCTTCGGGAAGTCACGCCGCTCGAGCAGGCACAGATAGGGGCCGACCGGCCCAAACGTCCGGAAGCTCTTGCCCTTGTAGAACTGCATCTGCGGGATCTGGACATCGCGCGCGGAATAGTCGTTGACGATCACGGTGCCGGCGACATAGTCGTGCAGGTTCGCGTCCGTGATCTGCTGATGAGACGTGATGTCGCGTTTGAGGATGAGGCCGAGCTCGATTTCGTAGTCGAGAAACCGGACCTGCCGGGGTTTCACGACTCGTGAGTCGGCGGCGACGATGCAACTCGTCGCCTTCGTGAAGATCATGTTGAACTTTTTCGCGTCCGGATCCATGCCGGATTCGATCATGTGCCGACGGTAATTCGCCCCCTGGCAAACGAACTGCTGGTTGGCGGTCACCGGTGACAGCCACTCCACGTCCGACTCCGGAATCGTCGTTCCGTCGAGCGAGACGAGTCGTTCAACCGGATTCGCCGCGAGAAAGCTCGCGGTTGTCTCGAAGTCGCCGGGAATCGGCGTGATGGCGCCGTTGGCGACCACACCCCATTGGGCGCGGCCATGATGCCGGAAGTACAGGACGTGCAGTGACATGAATGATCTCTCGTGAGTCGAATGGGCGGTTGGGGATCAGGCGAACAGCTTCGCCAGGGTCAGCAGCTTGCTGACCGTCAGATCGGGACTGCGGCGCAGGTTGCGGAACAGCGCCGCGAGGCTCGACGGCGTGAGCCGGGGCTTCGTGAAGCTGCGCGGCATCGTCGGGCCCCACTGCGCCATCGCTTCGCGGCTGACCGCGTGCACGCCCGTCGGCTCGTCGGCCGTGAACAGGTCGCCGTCGCAATAGTGTTCGTGCTTGTCGCCCCACGGGTCCTGCCAATAGTCGAAGATCTGGCTGCCGAGAATGTGCCGGCCGATGCCCCACGCGTGTGCCCACCCGTTGTCCCGGAGCGTGCGCTGGCCCATGCCGACGGCATCGGCGTCGATCAGTTCATACGCGCTGTGGCTATAAGTCGGCACGAACCCCTGGGCGAGCGCGAGCGTATGGTGGTCGGCCGGCCGGTCGCCGAGATCGAGCCGCATGAAGGCAACCGCGGGTGAGCCGTCCGGCAGCACCTGGACATCGCTGGGGATGAACCCGAAATGTCGTGTGTACCACGCGCAGGTTTCCTGGTAGTCGGCGAGCTCGAGCACGACGTGTCCGAGCCGAATGACCTCGGGCGCGCTCGCCGGCGGTCGCTGCGTTGCGTTGATCCGCAACGGCGTGTCGACCGAGTTGAATGAAAGCGCGGCACGGTGCGGCAACGTGTCGGCCCGGGTCTGGCCGGCAATCGCGTCGACCCGAAAACCCGACGGATCGGCGAGCCGCACCCGGAGGCCGCCGCCTGGCCAATCCGATGCCTCGATCTCCGACGCGCCAGGGATTTTGGCGAGCGCCTCGAGATCGGCGCGACTGTCGACCTGCAATCCGAAGCCTACGAAGCGGGCCTTCGGCGCGTGGCGAACGACATAACAGAAGTGTTCGGTGCCGGTTCCGCGCAGCAGCAATTGCGTGTCATCCCGCAGAATCGTTCGGAGTCCGAAGTCGTTAAGAAAGTGCTCTGCCTCGTCGAGATCGGGGCGATCGAAGATCAGATAGGCGAGCGCCGATGCCTTCGTCGTGGGGTGCGGATGGCGAGCCGGTTGTGGGGTGGTCAGTTTCATGGCGGATGACAATCAGGCAGGTCGAATGACAATTGCGAAGGCGGGCGCCGTCGCATCGAGGGGCTTGCCGCGCAACGGAGGGCATGCAATCTCACCGTCGCAGGACATCACTGGCCGGACCACGAATGTCGCGAGGTCGATCGTCGATTTCGCATGGGAGCGGCGTGCCTCGCCGACGGTGCCGTGACTGGCCGAAAAATGACCCGATGCGGCGCCGACCGGCCTGAATCCTGCGATCAATACGCCGAGCATCGAAGGCAGCCCGCACTTCTGCGACGCGTGCGAGCTGTTGTGAATGGACGCGCTGGCGCCCGTGTGCATGTGTGTCTCCACCGTATCTCCATTCGTCGTTCGATCGGTCTTGAGGCCGTGTTCTGCCGTCCTTGATGACATTAAAATCATAGATGATGACTTTGTCAATGTAGACGTTTGAATCTATACTTGGGCACGAACAAGGATCGAAAACGTCATGACGAATACACCGAGCCGCCGCACACCAAAGCGCTCCGCTCCAGAAGCATCCAGTCCCGCGGTCGCCGAAGAGCGCGAGCCGCGTGGCGCGCGCCGCAAGCGGGAGACCCGCGCCCGCCTGCTGGATGCCGCGCTCAGACTGATGGCCGAGAAGGGCATGGAAGGCGTTGCCATCAACGAAATCACCGAGGCCGCCGACGTCGGCTTCGGCTCGTTCTACAACCACTTCGAATCGAAGGAGGCGATCTACGCGACCCTCGTGGAATCGGTATTCGAGGAGTTCGCGGATTCGCTCGATCGCCTGGCCAGCGGCTTGTCCGACCCGGCGGAAATCATTTCCGTCTCGGTGCGACATACGCTGATGCGCGCGCGGCGCGAGCCGGTGTGGGGACACTTCCTGATACGCGAGGGCTTTTCGGCGCGCGTCCTGACGCTTGGCCTGGGTCAACGCCTGCTGCGGGACATGGAGCGCGGTATCGCCGAGAAGCGCTTCGTGGTCGCCGACCCATTCGTCGGCTTCCTTTCGGTCGGCGGTACGGTGCTGACCGCCATTGCCGCCGAACTCAACTTCGTCGCTCCGGGCGCACCGGCAGCCGGTGTCCTCAAGGAACTCGGCTTCAGCGGAGAGCACTTTCCGGAACGCACGGCGGCGACGCTGCTGCATACGCTGGGGCTCAAGCGTGCGGAAGCCGAGAAAATCGCAAGCCGACCGCTGCCCGTCGTGGATGCGGCCGAGACCGCACAGTGACGTAACGGGGTGACGCAGGCGGCGGCCAAGCCACCGCGAGCGCTCGTGCGGTACCCTCCAGCTGACTCGGGCGCCGGGCCTGGCGTGCACCGTTCAGCCGGCGCACGCATCGCGGTGTCCCGGGTCAGCTCTTCGTGCGGTGCGTACTATTCACCGGCACGCAACAGCGCGACGCCGAGCACAGCCGCCCATTTCGCCGCCGATTGCATGCGCTCCGACGCGTCTGCCGTATCGCTCGCCGCAGCCGGCGGCGCCGGCTCGGCGTGCAGCCGGTCGACGATCTGCCGGATCCCGGCATCGCGCAGCGCGTACAGGTGCACCTCGACCCACAGCGGGAAACATTCCCAGCCGGTGGCGATGTCCGCGGAGCCGGCGGCGCGGGAGCCTTCGCGCTCATGCGCTGCCGGCCGCATTTTCGTCAGTAATTTCGGGCGGTCGCGGCGCAGGATCTCGATCAACAGCTCGCGCTTGTGCCCGAAGTTCGCATAGAACGCGCCGCGCGTATAGCCAGCGCGCTCGACGATGCGCTCGACGGTCGTATCGGCGAAGCCTTTCGCGATGAAGCAATCGCGAGCGGCGGCGATGAGCCGTTCGCGGGTGTCGAGCTGGCGCTGCATGCGGGTCAGGCGGGCGGGTTTCATCCTGAGCTGTCCGTGCGGTGGAAAGGGCTGAAGCGGCGCAATATCGCGCTGCGGGAAATGTTCCGTCGTCATGGCGCCGATTCAATCGTCGAGCGCGTCCGGCGCGCCGCGATCGACAGCGGGGGGCGCGATCGGGCGCCCGGGTGCGCCCGATCGGCAATCGGCCGGTGGCGCGGCGTGCGCGGTTGCCGCGCGAATGCCCGCGGCGATCCCGAGCGCGAGCGCATCGAGCGCGCGACGCTGCGCCTTGACGAGTGCTTCGTAGCCCGTCGACGCACCGGACCGGACGATGCTGCGGCACGTCAGTGCCGGCTGCCCGGACCCGGAACTCACACTCCACGTTGCATCGAGCAGCACGTGCGATGCCGGCCAGGATTCGATTCGCTGGACGTCCACCGCGACCCGGTAGACGGGCGCGCCGTCCGGGTGGGCGACGTGATGAACATCGATCGTGCCGAGCCGGGACGCGACGCGCGTCGACAGTCCGCCGCGCATCTCGTCGCCGAGCGGCGCGGCCCAGCGCTCCTGCTCCAGGATGTCGGTCCGATCGGGGCCGCGTTGCACGACGAGCCGGTTGCCGTCCGCGGGCGCCGCGACGTGCACGGCCTGGATGTCGATCAGCCAGGCGGGATGCGATGCGGCGGCCTCGGCACCCGCATCGTCCGCCACCGCGAGGGTATGGAAATGCACCGGCGGCGACGCGCACGCGCTCAGCACCGCGAGTGCGACGCACGTCGCGATGCGCGCCGGCATACGGAGACGACCAAACGAACGCGCTTTCATTGCCGGTCCCCCTTCTTGCCGAACAGCAGCGATTCGGGATGACGTTCCAGATAGTCCGCAAGCGCATTCAACGACTGCAGCGTTTGCGTGAGCGACTGCATCGCCTCATGAACGTCCGACTGCATCGGCGAATTCTGCCCCAACGTCGACTCTGCCGCGCTGAACGTGCGTTGCGCGGCGGCCAGCGTCTTGCGCGCCTGCGGCACGACCTGCTCATCGAGGTGACCGAACAACTGGTTCGCATGCGCAAGCGCGCCGTTCAGATTGTTGCCGATCCGGTCGAACGGCACCTGATCGAGCTTGCGCGCGATGTCGGCGATCTGCACCTGCAGCTCGTCGAGCGTGTTGGGCACGGTCGGCAGTTCCACCGGCGTGCGGCGCGCGTCGACGCTCGCGTGTGGCGCCTTCGGGAACATGTCGAGCGCCACATAGAGCTGACCGGTCAGCAGGCTGCCGGTACGCAACTGCCCGCGCAGCCCCTGGAGCACCAGGTGCTCGAGCAGTTCGTGGCCGCCGGCCGTATCGGGCGCGGGCAGCGCCGTATCGCTGTGTCGGCTCAGTCGCGACGGATACAGCGCCATCGCGACCTTCATGCTGAAGTTGCGCGTGTGTTCGTTGTACTCGATCCCGATGTTCGTGACCTGACCGAGCACGATGCCCCGCAGATCGACCGGCGCGCCGACCGACAGCCCGCGCAGCGACTGGTCGAAGCGCATGACGACCATCAGCGGCGTGCCGTCGGGGTCGCGCATCGCGTCGGCTTGGTCGGGGGCGAGCCGGAACGGCGTGTTGTCGGCTGCCTGCGGCGCGTCCGCCTGTCCAGGCGGCGACTGAAACGCGAGACCGCCGACGATCACGGTCGCCAGCGACTGCGTGTTGAGTTTCAGGCCGCTCGAATCGAGCCGAAGATCCACGCCGCTCGCGTGCCACCAGCGCGTATTGACGCTGACGTACTTGTCGTAGGGCGCCTTCACGAACGCCTGCACGTCGACGCCGGTACCGTCCTTGTCGAGCGAGAATCCCACGACCTGACCGACCTGCACATGCCGGTAGAACACCGGCGAGCCGATGTCGACCGAGCCCAGCGAGTCGCCGTGCAGCAGAAAGCGTCGGCCCTGCTGGTCTGCGGTGACGGCAGGCGGCGTCTCGAGACCGGTGAAATCGGTCTGCTTCTGCGACGAGCTGCCAAAATCCGCGCCGATGAATGCGCCGGAGAGAAGCGTGCCGAGGCCGGAAATGCCGGAGGCACCGACGCGCGGTCGAACGACCCAGAAGCGCGTGTCGCGGTTCGCGAAGCGCGCGGCATCGTGCGTCAGCTGAATGCCGACGACCACGCGCTTGAAGTCGGGGGTAAGCGTAATGGTCTGGACGGAGCCGATATCGACGTCCTTGTAGCGGACCTTGGTCTTGCCGGCTTCGAGGCCCTCGGCGTTGGCGAACGTGACCGTGATCGTCGGACCGTTGGCGGTGACGGTCCGGATCACGAGCGACAGCCCGATCAGCGCGCACACGAGCGGCACGATCCAGACAAGAGACGGGATCCAGCGGCTGCGCGGCCGGATCTCGGGTGGCGAAAAATCGAAAGAAGACATCGTTTTGGAATTCGAAATAAAGCGGGCGCTTGCGCCGGTTCAAGGTTGGTGATGGGCGGCGGCGGGGCGGGGCGCGCCGTCCCAGATGAGCCGCGGGTCGAACTGCATCGACGCGCACATGGTCAGCACGACCACGGCGCCGAACGCGAGCGCGCCGGGGCCGGGCGTGATGTCGGCGAGCGAGCCGAAATGCACGAGCGCGATCGTGAGCGCCACGACGAACACGTCGAGCATCGACCAGCGGCCCACGCGCTCGACCAGCCGATGCAGCCGGGCTCGTTCGAGCGGCCGCCATTGCACGCCGCGATGGACGGCGATCGCCTGGAATGCGAGGGCCGCAAGCTTGAGCATCGGCACGAGCACACTCGCGATGAACACGATGACGGCGAGCGCCCAGTCGCCGGACGTCCAGAAGTACGCGACACCGCCGAGGATCGTGTCGTCCTCGGCCCGGCCGAGCGAGGTCGCGTGCATGACGGGCAACAGGTTCGCCGGGATATAGAGCAACGCAGCGGCAGCGACGAGCGCGCCCGTGCGCGCGATGCTGTGCGGGCGGCGCGCGTGCAGCGGCGATCCGCAGCGCGTGCAGCGCTCGCCGCATGTGTGTGCCGGCTGCACGCGCGCGCAGAGGTGACAGGCTATCCATCCCGCGGCGCTGGCCGTCATGCCCGCCGATCCGCCGCTTTCCGCGGCCCGGGGCGCCGCATGTCGCGTCGTGTCGGGGCGGGGCGGTTTCGTACGGTCGGCATCGCCTGACCGCAGTGCGACGAGTTCGTCGTGCGCTTCCCACAGTCGGGCCGGTTCGATCGTCGACAGCACGCAGAGCATCACGGTAAGCCCGGCGAACGCGAATAGCGCGGGCCCGGCGAGCACGTGTGCGAGGCTCGTCAGTTTGATAATCGTGATGAGCACGCCGAGCATCAGCACCTCGACCATGCTCCACGGCCGCAATCGGTGAATGCCGCGCAGCACTTGTGCGAAGTGGCGCGGTACGCGGCCCGCGCGCAACGGCACGAGCAGGTATAGCCATGCGGCCAGCTCCAGTATCGGAAACAGCATCGTCGTGCAGAACACGAGCGCGGCCACCAGCGGCTGACCGTTCGACCATAGCGCGCGAACCGCGTCACCGAGCGTCGCATGCGACGCGATGCCGGCCGCATCGAGCGCGACGATCGGAAAGGCCTGCGCGACGCAACACGTCACCAGCGCGGCGACCGTCAATGCGCACAGCCGGTCGAGCGAGCGGCGGCCGTGCGCCGCACCGCTCACGCGCGCGCGGCATCTCGGGCAGTGCGCCGTCAGCGCGCGCAGGCGCGGCGGACGCTGAATCAGCAGGTCGCATTCGTGGCAGGCGACCAGGTTGTCGGATTTCATCGGGAATCAACCATGCGGGTAATGAAGGCGCGGCGCCGCGCGACGCACGGTACGCCGGGCATCGGGCTTCGAGATTGCGGACCGGTGCGGCCCGAAGGCGCGCGGCCGGTCCATCGATGCAAGCAGCGGCTATTGCCGAGTCGCGACCGTCGTGCCAGTTGCGGGCGGCAGTTCGCCCATTGCCTGCAGCAGCGCCGCCGTATCGGTCATCCGGCGGCTCGCGGCACGCACCGCATCGAGTTCCGCGTTCAGATAGAGCTGTTCGCTCGACCGTTGCGCGGACATCGGAACGGCACCCAATGTGCGGCGTTGCGCCGTTTCGTGGAAGGCCTCGCCTGCCGCGCGCGCCGCGAGTTCGTTCGCGGCCAGTCCTTGCGCGTCGTTGTCCAGCGCGGCGAGCGAATCGGCGACGTCGCCGAATGCGGACAGCACCGCCGCCTTGTACTGCAGCACCGCGGCGTCGTACGCATCGCGCGACGCCCGCCGGTGAGCCAGCAGCGCACCGCCGTGGAAGATCGGCTGCGACAGCCCGGCGCCGACGGCCCACAGGCCGCCCGCGCCCGACAACAGCGCTGGCCAGCTGAAGCCGCCGCGCCCCATCGTCGCGGTGAGCGACAGGCTCGGGAACAACTGGGCGGTCGCCTCGCCGACGTCCGCCGATGCCGCCTTCACGGCTGCCGCGGCCGCGCGGATGTCCGGCCGTGCCTTCAGCAGGTCGGACGGCACGACCACGGGCACGTGTTCCGGCAGCGACAGTCCAGTGAAGGAGGGGACCGGCGGTGGCGCGTCGGGCGTGCGGCCCAGCAGGATCGCCAGCGCGTGAACCGCGCTCGCACGCTGCTGGCGCAGCGGCGGCAGCGTCGCGGCGAGCGACGCCGCGCCCTGCGTCGACGCCAGCGCTTGCACGTGGGACACCGCGCCGAGCGCGTAGCGCTGCTGGTCTTCGAGTGCGGATGCCTCGGCAACGGCGACCAGGCGCTCCGTCAGCAGGATCTGGCGGTCGAGCGTCGCAGCGCGGATGGCGGTGCCGACGATGTTGGCCGCCAGCGCACGCCTTGCCGCTTCGAGTTCGCAACCGCGCACGTCGACGCGCGCGGCGCTCGCCTCGTTCGCATATCGCGTGGCGCCGAACAGGTCGAAGGTGTAATGCGCCTGCAGTTGCCCGACGAAGACGTTGTAGCGCAGGCTTTGCGCGCCCGCGCCGGAGATGTCAGGCGTGCGCGTGCGGGCCACCTGCGCGTTCGCGTCGATCGACGGCAGCGTCGACGCGCCGATCTGCGCGCGCAGCTCCTCTTGCGCGGCGGCGAGCGTCTTTTCCGCCGCGGCCAGCGTCGGGTTCGCGCGCAGGCCTTCGTCGACCAGCGCGTCGAGCGCGCTGGACCGGTACAGGCGCCACCATTGCGGGACGGGCGCGGCGCCGACGTCGAACTGCTGCGCGACGCCTGCCGCTTCGGCGGTGCGCGGCGCCTGAGGCGTCGCGCCGTAGTGCGCCGGCGACGGCATCGCGGGCGGCGTGCTGCTCGGGGCCATTGCACAGCCGCTCAAGCAGAGCGCCGCGCTCGCGGCGAGCACCGATGTGGTAAGGGGAAATTTCATCAGCATGTCTCCGAGGACGCGACGTCCATCGCGCGCGACTCGCTTTCGTCGCTGCGCACCTTGAAGCAGGTCGCGTAGAGGGCCGGCAGGAAGAAGATGGTCAGCACCGTCGCGATCGTGATGCCGCCCATCAGCGCGGTGGCCATCGGGCCGAAGAAGCCGGAACGCAACAGCGGAATCAGCGCGAGCACGGCGGCCGCGGCGGTCAGCATGATCGGCCGGAAACGGCGCACGGTCGCGCCCACGATCGCGGCGAAGCGTGGCTGCCCGGCCGCGATGTCCTGGTCGATCTGGTCGACCAGGATCACCGAGTTGCGCATGATGATCCCGAACATCGCGATCACGCCGAGCAACGCGACGAAGCCGAACGGCTTGCCGAACAGTAGCAGCGCCGCGACCACGCCGATCAGGCCGAGCGGGGCCGTCAGCACGACGATGAAGGTGCGCGAGAAGCGCTTGAGCTGGATCATCAGCAGCGTCAGCACCGCGATGATCATGAGCGGCATCTGCGCGTTGATCGACGTCTGGCCCTTCATGCTCTCCTCGGCTGCACCGCCGATCTCGATCCGGTAACCGGTCGGCAGCGTGGCGCGCAGCGTCGCCAGGGTGCCGTCGATGGCGCGCGTCACGCCGATGCTCGGCGCTTCGCCACGAACGTCGGCCTGCACCGTGACGGTCGGCTGGCGGTCGCGTTCCCAGATCACGCCGTATTCGAGCGTGTCGTGCACGTGGCCGATCGTGCCGAGCGGCACCGGGCCGTGCGGCGTCGGGATCGCCAGGCCGGCGAGCTGCGACGGGTCGATCCGTTCGCGCTTCGGCGCACGCAGGTCGACGTCGATCAGCTTGTCGCGTTCGCGATACTGCGTGACCGTATAGCCGGACAGCGTCATCGCGAGGAAACTCGACACGTCTTCCGACGTCACGCCGAGCTGGCGTGCCTTCAGTTGATCGATTTCGAACGACACCGATCGCTCCGCCGGCTCGTCCCAGTCGAACTGCACGTTGCGCGTGCGGGCATCGGCGCGCATCTTGTCCGCGACTTTTTCGGCAATGCCGCGGACGGTCGCGATGTCGTCGCCGCTCACGCGGAACTTGATCGGAAAGCCGACGGGCGGCCCGTTCTCGAGGCGCGCGACGCGCGTGCGCACGGTCGGGAAGCGGCTTGCCAGCGTCGACTCGAGCCAATGCGACAAGCGGTCGCGCGATTCGACGTCCTTGGCCGTGATCACGAACTGCGCGAAGTTCGGCTGCTGGAGCTGCTGGTCGAGCGGCAGGTAGAAGCGCGGCGCACCGGTGCCGACGAAATCGACCACGTGATCGATTTCAGGCCGACCGTCGAGCACCTTCTCGAGCCGCGTGGCCTCACGCAGTGTCGCGTCGAACGAAGCGCCTTCGGGCAAACGCATGTCGACCAGCAGTTCGGGGCGCTCCGAGTTCGGGAAAAATTGCTGTGGCACGCGCGTGAATGCCGCCATCGCGATCGCGAACAGCACGGCCGTGACGCCCAGCACCACCCAGCGGCGCTCGATGCACGCCGAGATCCATCCGGACAGCCGCCGGTAAAAGCCCGTTTCATAAACGTCCTGCCCATGTGCATGAGCGTCGTGATGCTGCTGCTCGGGAAGCATGTGGTAGCCGAGCAGCGGCACCAGCACGACGGCCGCGAACCACGACACGATCAGCGAGATCGCGGACACCTCGAAGATCGACCGCGTGTATTCGCCGGTGCTCGATTTCGCGAGCGCGATCGGCAGGAAGCCGGATACCGTGACGAGCGTGCCGGTCAGCATCGGGAACGCCGTGCTCGTGTAGGCGAAGGCCGCCGCGCGCGCGCGGCTCCAACCCTGCTCGAGCTTCACCGCCATCATTTCGACGGCGATGATCGCGTCGTCCACCAGCAGCCCCAGCGCGAGCACGAGCGTGCCGAGCGATACCTTGTCGAGGCCGATGCCGAACACGTGCATGCACAGTGCCGTCACGGCGAGCACGATCGGAATCGTGATGACGACGACCATGCCGGTGCGCAGGCCCAGCGACACGAGGCTGACGACGAGCACGATCGCGACGGCTTCGCCGACCGCTTCGACGAAATCGTCCACCGAGTGCTTGACGGCATGCGGCATGCTCGACACCGCGGCCAGCTTCAGTCCGGCCGGCAAGCCGGCCCGGAGCTCGGCCGCCTTCGCGTCGAGCGCCTTGCCGAGGTCGATCACGTCTCCGCCTTTTTGCATCGTGACGCCGATGCCGAGCACCGCGTGACCGTTCGTACGCATCTGCGTGACGGGCGGATCGTCGTAGCCGCGCGTGACCTTCGCGACGTCGCCGAGCCGGAACGTCCGGCCGTTCACTGTGATCAGCGTGTCGGCGAGCGCCTGCGTGTCCTTGAACGCGCCGCTCGGCCGCACGAACACGCGATCGTCCGCTGTCGTGATCGTGCCGACCGGTGCGACGGCGTTTTGCGCATCGATGGCCTGCGCGAGCTGCTGCGGCGTGATCGCGAGCCGCGTCAGTTGCGCGTTCGAGATCTCGACGAATACGTGCTGGGCGGGGTCGCCGAAGTAGTCGACCTTCGCGACACCCGGCACGCGCAACAGCACGGTGCGCAGCTTGTCCGCGTAATCGTGCAGTTGCGCGGGCGAGTAGCCGTCGCCTTCGAGCGCATAGATGTTGGTGTAGACGTCGCCGAATTCGTCGTTGAAGAACGGGCCGACAGTGCCCTTCGGCAGCGTCGCCCGGATATCGCCGACCTTCTTGCGCACCTGATACCAGGTTTCCGGCACCTGGTCGACCGGCGCCGAATCCTTCATCGCAAAGAAGATCATCGACTCGCCGGGGCGCGAATAGCTCTTGATGTTGTCCACGTAAGGCGCGGCCTGGAGCTGGCGGCCGATCCGGTCCGTGACCTGTTCCTGCACTTCGCGCGCCGTGGCACCCGGCCAATAGGTCTGGATCACCATGGTGCGGAACGTGAACGGCGGATCCTCCGACTGCGCGAGGCGCGTATAGCCGATCATGCCGAAGATCGTCGCGAGGCCGATCAGGAAGATCACCAGTTGCTGATGCTTCAGCGCCCATGCCGACAGATTGAAACCGCCGTCGTCGCGCGACGCGGCACCGCTTTGTGCGCCGAGCGCACCGTCCATCGAGGACCGGTGTTCTGGAGCGTTCATGATGCGAAGTCCTCCGCATGCAGCGGCGGCACGACGCGCACGTGCTGGCCGGTACTCACCGTATGGACGCCTTGCATCACGACACGCTCGTTTTCCGCGAGGCCGGACGTGACCGTGACCGTACGCTCGTCGTAGCGTCCGACCGTTACCGGGCGCAGTTCCAGCGTGTCACTGCCTTTGCGAATGACCCAGACCGCCGGCGCTTCGCCGCGATGGAAGAGTGCGGTGGCCGGCAGCGTGATCGCGTGGTCCGCGGTTGTGTCGGCGGCGCCGTCGAACGAGATGCTGGCGGTCATCCCGGAGCGGACGTCCGGCCCCGGCGCGACCAGCGTCAGCTTCACGCGCCAGGTGCGGCTTTGCGGATCAGCGGCCGCCGCGACTTCGCGCACGCGTGCGTCGAGCACCTTGTCCGGCAGTGCCGTCAGGCTGACGTGCGCGGTGCGGCCGACCGCGAGATCGCGCAGATCGCGCTCAGCGACGTCGCAGACGATGTCGAGGTCGCCGCTCCAGTCCAGATGAAACACCGCCTGGCCGGGCTCGACGTTCTGCCCGGTATCGGCATCCTCCGACGTGATGACGCCGTCGTGATCCGCGACCAGCGTCGCGTAGCGCAGGTGATCGCCCGCGAGCGCCATTTTCGCGAGCGCGGAATCGCGTTGCGCGACCGCCGATGCATACGCGTCCTGCGTTGTCTCGAGCTGCGCGGGCGCGATCAGGTTGGCCTGAGCCTGGGCGCGGTCGCGATCCAGTTGCTGCTTCGCATAGGCGAGGCGATGCTCGGCGGCATCGAGCTGCGCGCGCGCGTTCAGCAACGTGTTGTGCAGATCGGCCGGATCGAGCATCGCGAGGGTCTGGCCGGCCTTGACGGTGTCGCCGATTCGCACGCGCCGCTCGACGATCTTGCCGCCGACCCGGAACGACAGCGGCGTCGAATATCGCGCCTGAACCTGCGCGGGCAGCACACGCTGCACTGAGCCAATGTCTCCATGAACCGGCAACGCGACCACCGGTTGCAGTTCGGGCGCCGGGGTCTCGTGCGAGTGGCAAGCCGCGAGAAGAATCGCGCAGCAGGCGAATGCGATCGGGGCGCGCCGAAGCGGTGGCGCGACGCGTGTCAGAAACGAGCGCGTTGAAGTCCGCGCGTCAAGTCCGGGTGATTTCACGATGTTTCCAAGACAAGTGAGGGTCAAACTGAAAATGGTTCGGCGACCACGGCGGGTCACCCCGGTTTATGCAGGCGCGCGCGGGCGTCTCCGCCGACGGTGCGCATGACGATCAATCAGTACTCCGACGTTTAAGGTGCAGATCGTTCCGACTGCCGACATGACACGGCTTGCGCACGACGATGGCCGCCGAGTGTGCCGACGGGGCCGCCTGCGCGTCACCGACGCTCGCTGGCGTGGGTCCGGAACAGTGTCTGGACAGGAACCGGTTCTGCAATTTCGAGATTAGACTCATAACTGATACTATTGTCAAGTATGAGTAAGTCATCTAGAATTGCGGCATGCAGAAAATTCTTATGGAAAGGGAAAGTGCGCTCGTGGACGACAAACCGGTCCGGCCGCGTCGCCCGAACGCGTCAGTGGCCGAAGCGGAACAGCGTCAACCGCGCGGTGCCCGGCGCAAGGAGGCGACACGTATGCGCTTGCTGCGGGCGGCGTTCGGCCTGATGGCGGAAAAGGGCAGGGACAACGTCGCGATCAGCGAGATCACCGAGGCGGCGGATGTGGGGTTCGGCTCGTTTTACTACCACTTCGAATCGAAGGACGGCATCTTCGCCGCGCTGACCGAGTGGGTGTTCGACGATTTCGCGGACGGGCTCGAGCGTCTTGCGAGCGGTCTGTCGGATCCGGCCGAGGTCGTGTCGGTTTGCGTGCGTCACACGCTGATGCGCGCGCGCCGCGAGCGGCTCTGGGGACGGTTCCTGATGCGGGAGGGCTTTTCCGCGCGTGCGCTCGACCACGGGCTGGGCCGGCGTTTGCGGCGGGACAGCGAGCGCGGAATCGCGGCACGCCGCTTCGTCGTCGGCGATCCGTTCATGAGCGTGCTCGCAATGACGGGGACGATCCTGGCGGCGATCGCGGCGGAGTGCTACGCGCCCGACACGGCTGCGGGCGATGCGAGGAAGCCGGGGGGAGACGAAGGCCGGCTCCCCGAGCGGGCTGCGGCAATGGTATTGCAGACGCTCGGCCTGACGCACGCCGAAGCAAAGGACGTGGCGAACCGACCATTGCCGCCCGGCGACTTCAGCGCCGCTGAGAGCAGTTGACGGTTGGGTGCCGCCGGCGCATGTCCGGCTGATCCAGTTAAGTAACCACTATCATGTCCGGCGGCGAGCACACCGCCGGGCTCAATTTGATCCGCGGTTGCGGGATATCGCAGCAAGAGTGTTGGGCGACTCGGCGAACGGTATGAAAAAGGAGGTTTGATCGTCGAGCGTGTCGATACTCTTTACTTTATTTGACATAATGCTGATGATCAATTTTTTTGATTGTAGTGGCTAGATTGAAATGTCCGCTTTTCGACCCATCGTCAGCTGATCGGCCGCTGGGAATCCAGCGCCGGAGGCTGCGATGGCTGGAACGGAACGGATCACGATGACGATGCGCGAGCTGGACAGGTTCAAGGTCATCCAGAACGTCGCGGACGGCAAAAAAGTCATGCTGATTCCATGATGGCCGTGCCGCGGCCGTCGGCATCGAATTTGATTCGATAATCCGTGCGATTTTCGAGCATCGCGAAATATTCGTGAAACTCGGTGTTAATGCGTAGCCTGTGGTGTTTACCGCAGGCATGCATCCGCTATCCGGCTGACGTCATTTTTCCGTGACAGGGAACGCGGCTTCCCGGAGAGATGTATCGGGCCGGTCGATTATTTTTGATTTCGTGTTCGATCGGCGCGATTGCTTCGAAAAATCGTTTGAAAATCGACGGCGACTCATCCGCTGATCGAACAGTTGGCTGCGGCAAATTGTTGCATTGTTCGAATTCCCGCTTCACCCGATCGGCCGCAACATCTGTTACTGCGCGGTTCCCGGCATTTGTCACGGCGATAGTTCGCGCGATCGCAATAACGAATGCAATCGTGAATGCATGGTTCGCATGCGGCAAAGTTTTAGCCCATGGCCAGTTCCTGATCACGACGGCGATCGATTATCCTATTCAGGATCCGCCACGCGCACGATCCGCAATCGAGATGCGCGAAACCCTCGTGGACCAACCCGCCCGCGCTCGCTCGCCTGCCGCTGCGTGCTACTCTCGCAACCGGCACCGGCCAGGACAGTACAGTGGTGCGCGACCAGTGAACATTGTGGATTCACGCATCATGTACTCGATCTTGCCCGCGTTCGTCTCCGCGTTGTTTCTCGGGTTCGGCCTCTACGTGCTGGCCACCAAGGGCCTCACGCGGGTCTCCGTCCCGTTCGCCTTGATGTGCGCGGCGACCTTCGTCTGGCAGGGAACGTGGGCCTTCCTGTTCCAGACGACCGACGCGAACGTCGCCAGCTTGCTGGTCAAGGCTGGCTATCTGTTCATCCTGTTCCTGCCGACGACCTTCTATCATTTCGTGACGGAGATCGTGTCGCGTCGGGACGAACGGCCGTTCATGTTCGCCTCCTACGGCCTTTGCGTGCTGCTGGCCGTGCTGCTGGTCACGGGCAATGGGGTCGTCGATGGATTCCGCCTGCATTTCTTCGGCCCGTATCCCAACGCGGGCCCACTGCATCCGCTGCACGTCGTGCAGACCGTCCTCCTGGTCGGCCGCAGCGGCTGGCTCCTGATCGAGGCACGGCAACAGACGCGCGCGCGAGATGTCCGGCAACTGCTCACGCAATGTCTCGTCAGCCTGGGCCTCTACTCGCTCGCGGCCACCGACTACGCGGTGAACTACGGCGTCGAGTTCTATCCGGTGGGCGTATTGTTCATCGCGATGAGTCTCGGGATTCTTGCGACGTCGATCGTCCGCTATGGCCTGATGGGCCCCTATCTCCTGGCCGCGACGGTCGCGCACGAAGTGGCCACGCCGCTGGCGGCGATCGGCCTGCACGCGGACGAGCTGCGCAACGTCCTGCCGGCGCTGCTGCGCGGGTATCGGCTGGCGGTGGAGCACCGGTTGTGCGCCGACAGCTTGTATCCGGGGCAGCTGGACCGGCTGCCGACGCTCGCATCGTCGATCCGGCGCCAGGTCGATACCACGAGCACCGTTGTCGAAATGTCCCTGGCGTCCTTTACGCTGGACCGCCTCGATCGCCACGGCTTCGCGGCCTATCCGATACGGGCCTGTGTCGACGCCGCGGTGGATCGTTTTCCCTTCCGTCCGGGAGAACGCGACCGCGTGTCGGTCGGCGCGATCGATCCGGACCTCCGGTTCTCCGGAACCGACTCGCTCGTGATCTTCGTCATCTTCAACCTGCTGAAAAACGCCCTGTATGCGATCGACGCAAGCGGCCGTGGGCAGATCGAGATCGACGCGCATCGCAGCAACGGTTATTGCGTGGTGCGTTTCAGCGACACGGGCCCGGGCATCGCGCCCGAGGTGCTCCCTCAAATCTTCGACGCCTTCTTCTCGACCAAGTCGCACGGGTGCGGCGCGGGCATGGGCTTGAGCTTCTGTCGCCGCGCCTGCGAAGCGCTCGGCGGCGCCATCGCGTGTGAATCCATCCCCGGCGTCCGGACCACGTTCACGATTCGGCTGCCGGAGCCCGGCTCGCCGGCGGACCAGGCATTGCGCGATCCGCCGGTGCCCACCCGGCACTATCGCATCGGGTAAGGCAGTCTCACCTTCAGTTCGCGGCGGACGGCAGGATCAGTTCATACGCCTTGACGCGCTCGATGATGCCCGCCGGAAACCGGCTGATCCGCTTGTCGGGGCCGGCGAACACGATCTGCTGGTACCCCAGCGACACCTGTCGTCCGTCGACGTAGAAGCGAAACAGCAGATATGCCGAACACTGCCGAACCTCGAACGTATTGAGGAAGCAGTCGACCCGCTGGAACGGAAACGTCTCCTGAACGTATTCCTGATGCGCGCGCTTCGTCACGAACGAACCGCCGGCCGCCAGCAGGTTGTTGTGGATGCATTCGTGAAACCAGCGTTCACGGCACACGCCCTGCCATTCGAAGTAGCGTGCGAAATAGGTATTCATGAAGGCATTGGAATCCTTGAGGTAAATGTCGACCACGTGGTGGAAGGTTTTTTCGGACTGATGTGCCGTTTCGTTTGAAAGGACGTGAAGAATCGCGTCTTGCGTCAACATGGATAACTCCTTGAATCGCTACTGGCGGTAGCGGCGCATTCCTTCAACGAGAAGGAATGGCCAGATTCTCGCCGTGCAATTCTGTTGAGCGCTTCGGTCAATACATGCCAAATTAGTGGTTGACAAATGGTTGATGCAAATCCCACTTTCGCCGGATAATTGGCCCGGTCATGCAACGCGGCCGTCATTTTTGGAAACGCGTCTCCGTTATCGAATCTTTTTCTGCTGATTTATCGACACTCGTATGCAAACCTTCGTCAGGCAGCCGGTGCTTTATCCCGTGTCCGTGGTGTTTGTCGACGACAACCCGGATTTCCTGCAGGCGCTGCGGGGCGCATTTCCGGATGAACACCTGAACCGCTTTTTTACGCAACCCCGGGTGGCGCTCGACTTCGTGTCGTCGCGTGACGTGGAGATGCCGCCAACGGCCGCGGACTATTTCGGTGCGGAGAAAAAAGGCGGCAATGCGATCGGCGAGGACGCGCTCACCGATCCCGCCCGATTCGAGGCGGTGGGCGCGGTGGTCGTGGACTTTTCGATGCCGGAGGTCGACGGCATCCAGCTTCTTTCCTCCATCCGCAACGCAAACTGCATGAAAATCCTGCTCACCGGCGTTGCCGACGAGCGCGAGGCGGTGGACGCGTTCAACGCCGGACTGATCGATTGCTTTCTGAAGAAAACCGACGTCGAGATGCCGCGCAAGCTGGCAACCGTGCTTGACAACGCGAAGCGCAAGCACTGCGCGGCTCGCGGGCACATCAGCCTGCATGAAGCAGGGTCGACCTACCGGGATCCGAGGATCGTCAAACTGATCGACGAGGTGGCCGCGCGGGAAGGCATCGTCGAATATTACTGGCGCCCCAATCAGGACGCGGTGCTGATGTTCGACGCCGAGGGCGCGCCAAGCGTATTTCTCGCCTGGAATGAGGAGGACTGGTCGTTTCACTGCGATATCGTGTCCGACGCGAACGGTCCGGCCGAATTGCGCCAAGGCATGGAGGCGCGCAGCATCATGCCGCTGTTCTGGCCATCGCAGGCCTATCGGCCGGGCCTCGCCGACGTCAAATGCGCGGCGCCCCTGCCCGTTCCGGGATGGAACGGCACGTTTTACAGCTGGACCCGCCTGGACGATACGGCCACCGAACGCGAACTGCCCACGTTGGCAAAATGGCGTCACGCTTGACGGATCATCCGCCTGTCTACAGTCAGGTCGTGCTGTCGTCGAGTCGGCAAGCACTCGATTTGAAGCAATCCCTGTCAATGTTGACAGTTATCGGCGGCGCCGACTTTTGTTTCAATAGCGCCCTATTCCGAGGGCCACCCACTATTCCAATCAGGTGGCACATTCATTCAGGGCAGGTATCAGAGGCGCGGAAGGGCCATTCAGCAAGCGACTGATACCGCTGAGTATTGTTTCAGGTGCCGCTTGGCAAGCCTTGGCGGATCTGGTTCGATCTACGCCGATAAAACGCAGCAAAATCAAGGCTCCCTGATATCCCCGCGCGACCTCGATCGGTCGGCGGCACGTTTCCGGATCCGGTGCCCATCGCGGTCGACCATCAATGAACGGATGGATCTTCGCGAATCGCGTGTGCAGCTCAGCCGCCCGCTCGACCGGATGCATGTCTCCACCCGCTTCATACCAGTCGATCAGCGCGGCCATTTCAGCAGGCAGATGCATGAAATCCGGCAGGGTTGTACTCGCACCCGCGATCACCACGCTTTCACGGCGATACCGGCCCGCTTCTTCAGCATCGATGCCCTTCGACCATAGTCTCCGCCACCTGCTCCGGTCGGGCGTCGTTGCTTTGCTGCGCTTCCAGCGCCATTCGACGTATCGGTTCAGGGCCGCGCGGTTTTCGGGTGATTCAGGGAGACGCATCGGTGATCACACCTCGAAGGCCCACTTCCTCGCAGCGCCCACTGCCATCGCACGACATGGCCGATTTTCGGTGGATCCTCGGGCAGCGTTAGAATAGCGCCCCTTCTCATGGGAGACGAAAATGTCCTGGTTCGTTTACGAAGTACCCGAATACCACGAAGACGCTGCGCGCATCGAGCCCTTCAGCGACCTGCGCAACCGTGTGTTGAAAGTCGGTGACCCGGCCATGGCTGAAGAACTGGAAAGCGTTCGCGAGAACGCCGCAGCGACCGCCGACACGCCCGAGCGCCCCCTGCGGACTCCGGAAAATCCGCATGTCTTTCCGATTCCTTACGCCGAATCCATGATCCTGGTCGGGTTCATCTTCGATCTGAAACGCGAATTCCGGCAGCTGGTCGTGTCACCCGTGGAAATGCCCTGGCTGAAAGACGCGTAAGAAGCGGTCGGAACGGAAGCGCGACCTCGCGCTCGCGCGCGCTTCCCGTTGACGTTTGGTCAGGCCCGGCACTCACTTGCAGAAGAAACAGGTGCCTGCGTCGGGCATCGGCGCAGGAGCGAACGTCGGCGGCAACGCGAAGGCGCGACAGGCGCAAGGTGCCTGCGATCGGCGGTTCTCTACAACAACGACAACTGAGCCGGCATGCTTGTGCGACCTGTCTGATCGCTTTCCTTTGCCGCCAGGTCCTGCCGGTCCGTGGGCTGTGCATCGCCGTCGCCCTGTCGATATTTCCGCGCCCAATCGACGCCAAGCACATCAGATGAGAACACAACGCCGGGCGCAATCTGAACAAGCTGGCTCATCTGCGGATTCTCCTAAGCAGCCTGAACGTCGAAGTGTGCAGCTGCATAACGTGCACTGCAGTTCCACACCTCGACGCCGTCGCGGGTGAAGGTAGCCCATCCGTCCTTGACGATCACCTCTGCACCGGGAAAGACATCACCATATCCATTTGCCGTGGCAGCGAAAACCGTTCGCTCGCGACACGTCGCCCAGTATTTCCCGTTTTCCAGGGTTAGCGGCTTTGTGCTCAATCGACGACTCGACTCATTGTTTGTTCAAAAAACGATCGCGCTTCTTTGCTCCCGCAATCCATTGAGGCGCCCTGTCAGGGGCATGAGCAAGGTAAGCGCAACTCCCTATCATAAGCCGTGACGTCATGAAATCTCTTGTTATCGGCCCGGCATCGACCCTACCCTTTCTCGTCGCTTGTATTCACGGTCGCTAACCGGCCGTAGCCATCGGAACCGGGAACGAATCGACCATCAATTCCGCAGGTGCCTGCTTCGCGCCCGGCCCTCGGCTTTCGACCGGCACGCTAGATCCGCCGGACATACCGCTCCGAAACGACCGAGCGTTGCTGGATCCATGCGACGGCAAGCTCCAGCGCTTCATCGCGTGCCTCCTGGGCATTGGCGAAATCGCCATCGACGCCGAGCGTGCGTGTTTCGTCGGCCCGGTCGGTAACCATGGCCGCCGCAGCGTAGCGGCTGTTTCCGGTGGCGGTTACCACCGGCCGGACCTCGCAGCCGTGATACGCGATGACGTTGTCCGTTTGCATATGACACCTCCTGCAGCGTATTGCGCCCGAAGCGAGCCCGGCGATGCGGGATCTTTGCGTGCTTGCCCTAGCCGATATCGATCGTGCGACTGGCGGACTGCACCGGCTCCGATTTCGGCACGGTCAACGTGAGCACACCGTTGTCAAACTTTGCCAGGGTGTGGTCGGGGTCGGCGTTTTCAGGCATCGGGATCGTGCGCATGAAGCTTCCATGGGCGCGCTCCAGCCGGTAGCAGCCGTTTTCCTCGTCGCGCACATCCTGCCTTTTCTCTCCGCGCAGCACGATTGCCCCATCCTCGACGCTCAGCTTCAGATCTTCGCGGTCCATTCCGGGCAGTTCGGCGGTCACGCGCAGCACCAGCCCCTCATCGACGACGTCGATACGCGGCTGGAAGCGCGATGAACTGAAGTCGCCAAACCAGCGCTCGAGCACGCCTCGGCCGGCAAACGGGTCGTGAAAGAACGCCTCCATTGCACGCCACGGGTCGCGTGAGAACAGTCGCGGGATGTCAGGCCACGAGGCCCGCCACTGTTCGTCTGTCGGCGGACTTTCCGTGCCTTCCGCATCGGACTTGCGGGCAGTTCCGCGAAGGAACTTGAAGGGGTTCCACTTTTTCAAATCGGTATTCATGGCGTCCTCCGATTCAGCTTCAATCTGATTTCACCGCGTACTCGACCGCATCCCACCGCGCTTCGGTCGCGCTTGTCCAGCGTTCGCTGAAACGCGGCGGATGCCGGTCGGCCGACACCTCATCGTTCCGGACTATCCGGACGGTGGCGACGTAGCCGTCCAGTGCGGACAGGCGGGTCACGATCCGTCACACGGGAATCGCGTGGAGATCGATCGCGTGTCCTTTACAGGACTCCTGTATAACATCAGACACCCGCCCCCTGCTCCCGGTTCGCGCAGGCGGCAGCGCGATCGCTGCCGCCCTGGTTGCCGACCTGCCGTTGCCGACGCGTCAGCCGGTCCTGACTTCAACACGCCGTGGGCGCGCCTCGTCGCGGCGCGGGATTGTCAGCTTCAGCACCCCGTCCTGGAGGCTCGCCTCGATCCTTGACGTATCGAAGTCCGGTGACAGCGTGAACGTCCGGGCGAAGTGCGGTTCGCGGACCTCGGCATGCTGCAGCCGCAGATTTGCCGGCGTCGGCACCGCCGCCTCGGCCTCGATCGAGAGGTTGTTGTCGTGAACCTTGACGTCCAGCTTGTCCTTCGTCACACCGGGCAGATCCGCCCATAGCGTGACGACCTGGCTGTCCTCGTATATGTCGACGGCCGGGACGAGCGTGATCCGGCGCCTGGGTTGTTCGGTGCCGCGACGTGCGACGGCGGACGGGCCGCGTTCGGCCAGTTGGGTCGTGTCATTCATGATCGGCTCCTCGGATTACTGGACAGTGATGGCGCGCGGCCTGGACGATTCGCGCCTGCCGACACTGATCGACAGGCAGCCATTTTCGTAGCGCGCCTGGACCTTGTCCGGATCGGCGGTGTCGGGCAGCTCGATGACGCGTCTGAAGGCACCGGCAAAGCGCTCCTGCGCATACGTACGCGTCGCGCTTCCCGTGTCGGGCTGTGTCGATTTGCGTTCACCGCTGATGGTCAGCAAGCCCTTGTCGATCGATACGTCGAGTTCGGTGGCGTTGATGCCCGGGGCAAAGGCAACGATCTCGATCGACTCGTCGGTCGCACCGATATTGATCTGAGGAAACGCGCCCAGCCGGCCAGCGCGGATGCTGGACGGGAAGCCGCCGAAGCGTTGCGCCATCTGCTGCTGCAGGCGGTCTAATTCGCTGAAGAGGTCGGTTCCGAAGTAAAGATCGCTCACGATCGTATCCTCCTTGAATGCAGCCGGGGGGCGAACGGGCCTACGCGCTCCAGTTCGCCTGCCAGACTGCCGGCAAACAAATAGAAACACGCAGCACGCGGGATCCGGAGGCCCGCGCGTCTGCCTGAGCGAAACTCAAGATAGACACTCTGCGAAAAATTTCAAGGTCCGTCGGCAGATTTTTGCACTTGAAATTCCGGTGCTGGAACCTATCATCGCAGCGGCTTGGAACTGCATGCGGAGGACGCCATGGAATTCGACACGGACTGGCTTACGCTGGGCAGGCATCGTATCCGGCTATGCTCGACGAAGGGCTTTCCGACCGAGACGATGCGTACTGTGACCGAGGTCGTCAGGCTCGCGATCGACAACAACATGAGCGCGCGGGCACGACTCGTCGAGGTCGTCTGCCGGCATGAACAGACCTACGACGTGCTGGTCGGCACGACGATGGCGGAGGACAAGGTTTGTGCGCCGCAACTTGAAGCCGCGGTTGCGGTTGTGCTGGGCCTGTTGCCCGACCAGATCAACATCACGGTCACCCCGGTCACGCAAAAGGAGGTCGATCTGCACTTTGGCGTGTACGAGCGAATGCTGTCGGAGAAGCTGAGTACGGCTCCGCCGACCCACTGACCGATCGGTCCCGCGCTCCGCCGTGCGTCAGCAGCGTCGTGGCCGACATTCAGCTCGGCTGGACGCCAGGCGGGCAGGACCGGGCACTTGCTGCTGTGCCGTGTCTGAACCAGCGGGGCGCGGTGAAAGGACGCATTGCCTGCCCGGGTTCCGGAATCCAGTTTGCGCCGACGTGTGATCCACGAGCATCGTTTCGACCGACACGGGACGACGAAGCGCACCATCTCGATGGGATCACCGCAGCTCAGCGTGCATCGGGAGACCGGCAACGCCGGCCTCCCATGCGCACGTCGCGGCATCTCCAGGCCCACACGTCGCAAGCGGCTGCTCCGCTGCCGGAAAGCGGGATTCGAAAGTCGTCACGTTCAACCGGCGTTGTGCTCGATCAGGAACCGGTCGCGACGGCCGCCTTTGATCCAGGCCGGCTCGCGCCCGCGCCCGCTCCAGGTCGCGCCGGTCTTCGGGTCGCGATAGCGCGGCGCCGATGCGTTCTTTCGCGGCGTCGCTTTCGCCGCGCCGCCGTGGCGGCCGAATATCTGCCCGGCGGTCAGCCCATATTCGGCGACCCGGGTGCGAATCTCCTGTATGACGGCCTCGAGTTCGGCGAGCCGGGCTTCCTCGACGCGCTTCATCAATTCATCGGCTTGCGCCTTCAATTCGCGATAACCGGGCATGCAATTCCTCCACATTCTCTTGATGTAAAACGACGAACGGCCGCGACGGTGCAATCTCGTGAAAAGGCGCGACCGGAACATCCATTCGGGAAAACCGGAAAACGAATCACGCGCGGCCCGGCGCGTTTTCGGCACGAAATTCACAAACCAGCTCGCCGCCGGCCGCGAGTTCATCGATCTGATCCAGCGTCAACGCGTCGATCGATGCAGCAATGGCATCCGAGATACCCAATTGCCGCTTGCCTTGTTCGTAATCGATACGCAATATGCGCTGCGCGAGCACGAGATACGCCCGGTTGAATTCCGCAATTGCATCGAAGATATCGCCCTGTCCGGTCATGACTGCTCCTGAGCCGACGGCGGTCGTCGCATACCGCACGCGCGGCGCCGCGACCAGCCGTCCAGTAATGGATGCCTGAATCTATGTCAGGCAATCGACGTCATGCCGACAATTCCTAGATGGCATCCGACATATTCGAAATCGGCAATTGCAATTCACCATTCGCCATTCATCCCTGTCGGATTCGGCCTAGATTCGGTCGCCACTCGAAACGGGAACGCCCATACGATTGTCGAACGGCGCGGGTCCGGCCGCGCGAACGATATGGCACCGGCGAGCGACGATTGCACGCGCGCATCGCCACCTTCCCTCGGCATTGTTGATGCCTGATCCTGAACGGATGGAATTCGAAAATCATGTTGAAAGTGACGAAAGCCGTATTTCCGGTTGCCGGTCTCGGTACGCGATTTCTGCCGGCGACCAAAGCCAGTCCGAAAGAAATGCTGCCGGTCGTGGACAAGCCGCTGATCCAGTATGCGGTCGAGGAAGCGATCGACGCGGGCATCACCGAAATGATTTTCGTGACCGGGCGCAGCAAGCGCGCGATCGAGGACCACTTCGACAAGTCCTACGAGATCGAGGCCGAGCTCGAAGCGCGCGGCAAGGAAAAGCTGCTGTCGCTGGTGCGCGGCATCAAGCCGAGCCACGTCGACTGCTTCTACGTGCGTCAGGCCGAAGCGCTGGGGCTCGGCCATGCCGTGCTGTGCGCGGAGAAGCTGGTCGGCGACCAGCCGTTCGCGGTGATCCTCGCCGACGACCTGCTCGACGGCCCGACGCCCGTGCTGCGCCAGATGATCGACGTGTTCGATCACTATCACGCGTCGGTGATCGGCGTGGAGGAAATCGCGCCCGACGCATCGAGGTCGTACGGCGTGATCGAAGGCAAGCGCTGGGAGGACAACCTGTTCAAGCTGTCCGGCATCGTCGAGAAGCCGGAGCCGGCCAAGGCGCCGTCGAATTTCGGCGTGGTGGGCCGTTACGTGCTGAAGCCGAAGGTGTTCGAGCATCTGCGCGCACTGCGGCCCGGTGCCGGCGGCGAATTGCAGCTGACGGACGCGATCCAGTCGTTGCTGTCGGACGAGCAGGTGCTCGCCCATCGCTACGACGGCACCCGTTTCGACTGCGGCAGCAAGCTCGGATATCTGAAGGCGACGGTCGAGTTCGCGCTGCGGCACCCTGAAGTGGCCGCGGATTTCGAAAGCTACCTGGCCACGCGCATGTCGGCGCTGCTGGTCGCCTGACCAGGCGGGCATCGATCGCGAACCCGGTCATGTGGACCGCCGTCAGCGATCTCGGCGACGCGGCGATGACGCTGCCGCTGGCCGTCGTGTGCATCGCCTGGCTCACGCGCTCGACGGCCGGACGGCGTCACGCGGCATCGTGGGCGCTGATGCTCGCGGCCGGCATGGCGCTCGTCGGCGCGACCAAGATGCTGTATGCCGGCTGCGGAATCCAGATCCGCCCGATACATTTCCGCGTGATCAGCGGGCACACGATGCTCGCGTCGGCAGTCTGGCCGATGGTGTGCGTGCTGGCGCTGAGCGGTGGCGTGCATCCGCGGGCGAGTTCGCCGCGATCGCTGCCGCTCGGGGTCGGTCTCGCGCTCGGCGCGCTGATCGGCGTCGCGCGCGTGTTCGACGACGCGCACACGCCGTCGGAAGTCGTCGCCGGCTGGCTCGTCGGCTCGGCGGTCGCGCTGGCGTTCATGTGGCGGCACGGCACGCCGCGCGTCGACGCACGCTACCGCGCGCTCGTCGCCGGCTCGCTGCTGGCCGTGTCGGCCGCCGCCTATGGGCGCCACGCGCCGATTCAGGCGGCGATCGAGCTGTATTCGCCGTTCTTGTGCGGGCGGTTCGCGTTTCAGCCGTGAAAGCTGCGCCCGGACGGCGCCGTGCGAACGCCCGTCGCCCGCCTCCGGCACATGCCCCGCTCGGCCGACCCCGCCGGGAACGGACAGAATGTCGCCCGGATCGGACATCCCGGCACGCCTGGCCATCGCGTCGTCTATCCTCGGTCGCCGAAGCGCTTCGTCCCGGACGACGAGCGCACATTCCGCGTGCGACGCGGCACGCAAGCCTGCCCTCTCCGGCAGGCATCTTGCCGCGCGTTGCACGACATCTCGCCGCGCGGCGCCGGCACACCCGGCACGCAGCGGATCCGGAGCCTCCGATCGGGCACACGCATGTCGACCTTGCTCTTTTCATCCAGCGTACTGTTCTTCTCGCTCAACGCGTTCAGCGTGCGGGCGACCTTCGCCGCGTATGTGCTGCTCTGCGCGCTCGCCTTCCTGCGCGCGCCGACGCTGATGAACCGGCAGCGCCACCTGTTTCCCGTTTGCACGTACTGGTTGATCAGCACCTGCCTCGCGTTCATCCTGTCCGCGTTCGGCGATTTCTACGTGAACTTCTTCATCAAGTTCGTGCTGATCCAGACGTACATCGCGCTGAGCTACTGGATGTTCGCGGGCGGCGTGCTCACGCGGGCATCGCTCGACACCGCGTGCAAGACGCTGATCTACGTGCATGCCGCGTTCTTCACGTTCCAGCTCGTCTTCTACCTCGGAACCGGCACCTTCGTCGACTTCGACAGCTATGTGCGCGAAGCCGACTCCGAAGCGCTCTATGCGACCAAGGCGCTGTCCGACAGCCTGATTTCGATCCGCGCGCTGGGCCTGTATTCCGAACCGTCGTTCTATGCGATGACGGTCGTCCCGAGCGCGGTGATCCTGCTGTTGTCGAAGCGGCGCATCACGCTCGCGCCCGTCGTCGGGTTCGCCACCGCGCTGCTCAGCTTCTCCGTCGCGTCGATGGCCGTCTGCGCGGCGCTGTGCGGGCTGCACGTGCTCACCGGGCGTGGGCGGCTGCGGACCCGGATCGCCGTCGTCGTCGTCGCGCTCGCATGCGTGCCCTGGCTCTACAGCGTGTACGACCAGCGCGTGAACCAGTCGGTCGACTACGATGCGGTCGGCAGCCGGACGCTCGTGCTGACCGAGCTGACCGAGCGCGACGTCGTCGCGGGCGTGTTCGGCGGCGGCTTGTTCTGGGACGAGCGCAACAACGTCGGGAAAACGCATCTGCGCGGCTACCAGGTGCGGGACAGCTCGTTCTACGTCTACCTCGTGTTCGCCGCGGGCATCGCCGGTTCCGTCGTGTTCCTCGGTACGCTCGTCATGCTGTTTCGCCGCAAGGGCCGGCGCAAGTATCTGCTCTATCTGCTGCCGATCCTGCTGTTCAAGTATCACGTGCTCTATGGCATGCTCTGGCTCACCATCCTGCTGTTCGTCGTGCTGGCCGACCAGGACGCGCCGTACCGGCGCACGGTTGCCCGTCCCATCCCGAACGCGTCCGGCGGCAAGCCGCTCGCGCACCTGACATGAACTCACTTCGACCTGCTTCGACGTTCCACGCGCTGAAACGGTCGCTGATCGCCGCGCTGTGCGTGGGCTGCGTGGGCTGCATGGCGACGGCGGCGCACGCGCAAGCCGTGCCCGCGCCGCCCGGCGAGGTGATCGCGCACAGCCGGGCCGCCACGCGCGTGTATCTCGGCTCGCCGTCGCTGGCCGTGCTGCCGAACGGCGACTACGTCGCGAGCTTCGATACGTTCGGCGCCGCGTCGGCGCAGAACGAGGTGTCCGTGTTCACGTCGCACGACAAGGGCACGACCTGGTCGAAGCTCGGCGACGTGCCGGATCAGTACTGGTCGTCGCTGTTCGTGCTGAACGGTGCGCTGTACCTGATGGGCACCAACCGCTCGATGGGCACGCCGACGATTCGCCGCTCCGACGACGGCGGCGAAACCTGGACCACGCCGGTCGACGCGTCCACCGGGCTGCTGCCGTATGCGGGGCGCTACATCACCGGGCCGGTGCCGGTGCTCGTCGATCGCGGGCGCGTGTGGCGCGCCTATGAAAGCGTCGAGGACGGCGACCTGCGCGCGCTGGTCCTGTCCGCGCCGGTCGATCGCGACCTGCTCGACGCGCGCAACTGGCGCGTGTCCGCGCACCTGCCGTCGGACAAGCGCTGGCTCGACGGCAAATTCCAGTCATGGGAAGAAGGCAACGTGGTCGGCCGGCAAGGCGCCGCGCCCGCCGTCATGCTGCGCGTGAACACCCCCAACGGCCCGGAGAAGGCCGCGCTGGTGGCGACGGGCAACGACGGCCGCACGCTGTCGTTCGACCCCGCACGCGATTTCGTCGACCTGCCCGGCGCCGGCAAGAAATTCACGATCCGCTTCGATCCGCAGTCGAAGCAATACTGGACGATCACGAACGCGGTGCCGAAGCGCGCCGGGCGGATGAACCTCGAACGTATGCGCAACACGCTGGTGCTGCTGTCGTCGCCCGATCTGCGGCAGTGGACCGCGCGGCGCGTCGTGTTGCAGCACGCCGACACGAAACGGCACGGTTTCCAGTACGTCGACTGGCAATTCGACGGCAGCGACCTCGTCGCGGTGCTGCGTGTCGCGTTCGACGACCCGGAAGGCGGCGCGGCAAGCCAGCACGACTCGAATTTCATCACGTTCCTGCGCGTGCGCCGGTTCCGCCAGGACGCGGCATCCGGCACGCTGACGCAAAGCCTGCAATAGCGCGCCGGTGTGCCGGCACGCTTCCCGCGCGTCACCCGACGCCGCGGGAGCCGCCCGTTCGCTATTTCTTGAACACGCCGACGACGTCACCGCCGTCGACCACCAGCAACGCGCCGATCCGCTGCTGCTGCATCAGCAGCAACGCATCCTCGACCCGCGTGCCGGGCCGCACCGTCGACGGCTCGATCGACATCATGTCGGCGGCCGTGCGCCGCAATACGCCGTCGCCATGCCGCTCGATCGCGCGGCGGATGTCGCCGTCGGTCACGATGCCCCAGCCGGCGTCGCGCCTCACGATCGCGAGCCCGAGCCGCCCGCGCGTCATCGCATCCAGCACGTCGAGCGTCGACGTGTCCTCCTTCACGAACGGCAGGTTGCCGCGCGCCATTTCGTCGTCGACCGTCGACAGCAGCCGGCGGCCAAGCGAGCCGCCCGGATGGAAGCGTGCGAAGTGTTCCGGCTGGAAGCCGCGCGCCCGCATCAGCGTGACCGCCAGCGCATCGCCCATCGCGAGCGTCGCCGTCGTCGACGCGGTCGGTGCGAGCTGCAGCGGGCACGCCTCGCGCTCGACACCGATGTCCAGATGAACCCGCGCGGCGCTCGCGAGCGTCGACGCCGGGTTGCCGGTCAGCGCGATCAGGTCGTTGCCGTTACCGCGCAGGAACGGGATCAGCTTGATCACTTCATCCGTTTCGCCGGAATTCGAAATCGCGAGAAACGTGTCGGCCGGCGTCACCATGCCGAGGTCGCCGTGATAGGCCTCGCCCGGATGCATGAAGAAAGCCGGCGTGCCCGTGCTCGACAGCGTCGCGGCGATCTTCCGGCCGACGATGCCGGACTTGCCCATTCCGCACACGACGACGCGGCCGCTAGACGCGAGGACGATCTCGACCGCCTGCTCGAAATTCGCGTCGAGCCGCGCGGCCACGCCGGCCAATGCCCGCGACTCGATCTCGAAGACCTGCCGGGCGGATTCAATATGGTTCTGTCGCATCATGGGTTTGCCGTTTGAGAAGGGAGACGACACGGGCGACGTCGTCGGGCGTATCGATGCCGGCGGGCGGCGCGTCGGGCCAGCGCATCACGTCGATCGGCATGCCGAGCCACAGCGCGCGCAACTGCTCGAGCTTTTCCAGTTGCTCGAGTTCGCACGGTGCCGCGCTCGCCAGCGCCTGCAACGTCGCGTTCGCGTAGCCGTACAGGCCGATGTGACGCAGGAACACGCCGCCGATCGAGCCATTCGCACCTTCCGCCCCCGCCGGCCGCCCGTCGCGGCAGAACGGGATCGCCGCGCGCGAGAAGTACAGCGCGCGGCTGCGGTGATCGACGACGAGCTTGACGATCGCCGGCTCGTCGAGCAGCGCGACTTCCCCGACCGGACAGGCGACCGTCGCGACACCGAGATCCGGCGCCGCGCCGCAGAACCCGGCGAACGCCTTCAGCAGCGCCGTCGGCACGAGCGGTTCGTCGCCCTGCACGTTGATTACCGCATCGGTGCCGGGCCAGCCAAACACCCGCGCGACTTCCGCCGCGCGGTCGGTGCCGGACGCATGACCGGCATCGGTCATCGCGAACCGGATGCCGCGTGCGTCAAGCACGTCGGCAATGCGTGCATCGTCGATCGCGACGACGATGTCGGTATCGGGCAGCGCGCGGCGCACGCGCGCATGCACGCGGACGATCATCGGCTCGCCGTCCAGATCGACGAGCGGCTTGCCCGGCAGCCGCGCCGACCCGTACCGCGCCGGAATCACGACGCGCACCGTCCGCCCGTTATTGAACGACGTCATGACCGCTCCATTGTTCGAGCAACGGCCGGTACGCGTCGTCGAGCGACAACCCGGCATCCATCAGCAGATGCTCGGCCACTTCGCGCGCGACGCCGCGCCCGCCGGCCGTGCACGCGACATGGTCGACGCGCGCGCGGACGAGCCGATGCGCATCGGCCGGCGCATACGACACGCCGACGCGCTCGATGACCGCGAGATCGTTCACGTCGTCGCCGACATACGCGACCTCGTGATCGTCGACCCGTTGCCGCGCCTTGATGTCCGCATAACCTGCGCCCTTGTCGTCGCAGCCGCTCACGAGCACGTCGACGCCGAGCTGCGCCGCGCGCCACGTCAATGCGCCGCTGTGCTTGCCCGACAGGATGCCGGTGCGGATGCCGTGCGCGCGCAGCAGCGCGACCGCGACGCCGTCGTGCGCGTGAAAACTCTTCATGAACTCGCCTTCGTGCGTCACGTGCAGCAGGCCGTCGGTCAGCACGCCGTCGACGTCGAACAGCACCAGGCGCACGGGCCCGCGATACGTCGCGCCGCTCACCGGATATCGAGCGGCGGCAGCCGCTTGACCAGGTCGTCCACCGCCTTCACCTGCTGCAGGAACGGGTCGAGCAGCGCGAGCGGCAGCGCGCTCGGGCCGTCGCAGCGCGCGCGGTCGGGGTCGGGATGCGCTTCGAGGAACAGCCCGGCCAGCCCGACCGCCATCCCGGCGCGCGCGAGGTCGAGCACCTGGCGCCGCCGTCCGCCCGACGCCGCGCCGCCCGGATCGCGCATCTGCAGACTGTGCGTGACGTCGAAGATCACCGGGCAGTCGCCCGTCGTGTCGCGCATCTGGCGGAAGCCGAGCATGTCGACGACGAGATTGTCATAACCGAACGACGAGCCGCGCTCGCACAGGATCACGCGGTCGTTGCCGGCTTCGCGGCACTTCGACACGACGTGCTCGATCTGCGTCGGGCTCATGAACTGCGGCTTCTTGATGTTGACCGCGTTGCCGGTCCGCGCGATCGCGACCACGAGGTCGGTCTGTCGCGCGAGGAACGCCGGCACCTGCAGCACGTCGACGACCTTCGACGCCGGCTCGGCCTGCCACGTTTCATGCACGTCGGTGATCACTGGCACGCCGAACCGGCGCTTGACCTCGTCGAAGATCCGCAGCCCCTCGTCGAATCCGACGCCGCGATACGAGTGGATCGACGAGCGGTTGGCCTTGTCGAAGGACGCCTTGAACACCAGCGGAATGCCGAGACGGCGCGTGACCTCGACGAACGTGCCGCAGACGTCGAGCGTGAAGTCCAGGCTTTCGAGCACGTTGAGGCCGCCGAACAGGACGAACGGCAGGTCGTTGCCGACGGTGACGTCCGGGTTGAGGGTTACATTCATACAGTTCTCCACGAAATTGGGGCGGTGTCGGGCGCGTTGCGCCGCGGCGAATGCCGCGCGATCGCGCCGGTCGGGCGCAGCCGGATGCGGGTGTCAGCGCGCCACCCACGCAGCATAGAGCGGCACGAGCTCGGCCAACAAGCGCGCCTCGCCGAAGCGCTGCCGCGCCTCGCGGCTCGCCTGCCGGGCCAGGTCCCGGCGCAGCGCGTCGTCGACGGCGAGGCGCTCGAGCCACGCGACCGCGTCGGCCGCCGTCGCGTAGATCACGCCGGTCTGCAGATGGCGCACGACATCCACGTTGCCGGCGCACCCGGACACGACGACGGGCCGCCCCGCCAGCATCGCCTCGATGACCGACACCGGCATGCCTTCCCACGACGACGTCGACAGATACACGTCCGTGCCTGCGAGCCGCCGCGCGACCTCGTCGTGCGGCAGCCATCCGGTCACCTCGACGCCTGACTCGGCCAGCCGCGCCTTCGATGCATCGTCGCCGTCGCCGATCCAGACGAAGCGCACGCCGCGCGCGCGCAGGCCGTGCGCGATCTGCGCGAACAGCGCCGGATTCTTTTGCGCGCGAATGCCGCCGACGGTCACCACGCGCAGGGGGCCGGCCGCCGGCCGCCCTTCGTCGCCCGCCCGTGCCGACGACGGCGTATCGACTACCGCATTCTCGACCACTACCACCGGCTGACGCAGCCATGCACGAATCGCGCGGCCCTCGCTTTCCGAGCACGCGACGTACAGGCATTTCCGCACGCACGCGATCCATTCGAGCCCGACGAACGCCAGCCGCTTCACGCCCGAGATATCGCGGCGCATGAACGAGATGCAGTGCGGGCTGTAGAAGAACGCTGCCTTCGGCAGCGCGAACAGCGTCGACAGCCGCCCGAGGAAGCCCGCGAACGACGAGTGCAAATGCACGACGTCCGGGCCGATCTCGTTGAGTGTCGCGCGGAGCCGGCCGACGGTCCGCAGCAGGCCCACGCCTTTCATCTGGACGTGGCGCAGCGACACCCGCGAGTCGAACATCGCGGCAATGGCGGGCGGCGTGTCCGGCCGCACCGAGTAGACGACATGCACGTCGTGGCCGTCGCGTGCCAGGCGATTCGCGATCAGGCACACCATCGACAACGTGCCCGTGGCGCTGGATTCGACCATGTGGACGATCTTCATCGGAATCCGTTCCATGAGGGATGAGCCGTCGCGCACCGACGGCGAATGACGTCGTCACGCATCCGGACGACGCCCCGCGGCCGCATCGATGAACGCGAGCACGCCCGACCGCTCGATCACGCGCCCCCATTCGAGCGACTGCATTGCCGCCGGGTCGGGGCGAGTCGCGCGGATCCGCGACAGCGGAAACAGTTCGTCGAAGATCGCCGCACCGGTGACGTGGCACTGGATGCCGAGTTCGTGCGCGGTGCGCACGTTCGACGGCGCGTCGTTGCAGATGATCCTCTTGCCGAGCGACGCGTATTCGAGCAGCTTCGTCGGCGTCTGGAAACAATGCGGCCGGTGATACGGAAAAAAGCACACCGCGTATTCGCTGTCGCGGACGATCCGCAGCGCGTCCGGCTGCGGCACGCGGCCGACGAAGCGGATGCCCGGCGTATCGACGAACTCAGCGTGGATTTCGGGCTCCGGCTGGCCGACCAGCACGAGCGTGTCCGACTCGTCGCGCTGCGCGTCGCGATAGGCGGCCAGCACCTTGTGAAAACCGCGCTCGCGGCTCATTTCACCGATATAGCAGAACCTGCCGGACACGATCGGCGCGGCATCGGCGCCGCCCGGCGCGACACGGTCGCTGCCCGCATCGGCCCGATCGAAGATCCAGTCCGGCACGCCCATCGGCAACAGCAGCGCGCGCACGCCGTCGCGAAACGCCATCGCGTCGCGCATCTGCTCGTTCTGGAAGATCCGCAAGTCGGGCCGCACGTTCAGCATGCGCTTCACGCCGTCCTTGACGGCCGCGAGCCGGCCGACCGACAGCGACCGGTAGTCGTGAATCACGAACCGCGCGGGCGGCAGCGCGCGATAGAAACCCATGATGCACCACAGGATGCAGACGTCCCGAGCGGGAAAGCGCGCGTACGCATCGAGATCGCCGTCGAACACCTCGAACCCGTGCGTGCCCAGGCGGCTGCGGTAAGCGGCGATCTCGGGATAGTTCGCCTTGCCGGGATGCAGAATGAACACTTTCATGTCGGTTCCTGTTCGTTGTCGAGAATGCGCGCGGGAACGCCGACGGCCACGCAGCGGTCGGGCACGTCGCGCAACACCACCGCGCCCGCGCCGATCCGCACGCCGTCGCCGACCCGCACCGCGCCGAGCACGACGCTGTGCACGCCGAACTCCACGTGGTCGCCGATCGTCGGCACGCCGCCGAGCGTGCCGTCCTTCCGGATCGTGTTGCCGATCGTCACGCCGTGCCGCAGCGTGCAGTAGTCGCCGATCACCGCGTAGCCGTTGATCACGAGGCCGGTGCCGTGATAGAGCGCGAGCCCCTTGCCGATCTTCGTCTTCACCGGAATCTCGATGCCCATCAGCCAGTCGCACAGCACGATGTAGAGCAGGATCAGCGGCGCGCCGGCCAGCAGCGTGAACCGGCTCCGGCACGCGAGGTAATGCACGACGCGGTAGAAGACCACCACGCTGCGCGTCTTCACGAACGCATTGCGGCGGCAGTCTTCGGCGATCGCCTCGGCGGTCTGTCGCAACGTGACGCCCATGTCAGTGCCGCGCCGCGAACACGCGCCGGGCCGCATCGGCGGGAATGCGCGCGGCGCCGAAGTAGTCGATACCGTCGACCAGGAACGAATGGATGTACTTCAGCAGCCGCTCGCGATCGAACTCCTTGTAGAAGCAGCGGCCGAGCGACACCACGCGCTTGCCGTACAGCATCGCCTCGAGCCCGACCGTTGAATTGATCGTGACGACCGCATATGCGTGCCGCAGCAGGTCGGTGGTCGGCGACGTGACGATTTCGAAGTGATACGTCTCCTGCAGGCGCACGATCGCTTCGATCTCGGCCGCATCGGTCTCGGCGGGATGCAGCTTCACGAACAGGTCGGCGCTCTCGTTCGCCGCGAACTCGAACGCATGGCGGATCGCCTCGAGGTTGTCGACGTCCGAGTGCAGCTTGATCTGCGTGTCGCCGGACACCTGCAGCGGCAGGAACACATAGCGGTTCGCCGCCAGCGTGTCGGCCGGCATGTACGTGGCCTGGCGCGGCGCCGGCATCCCGTTGCGCGCCCGCACGCTCGCCAGGCGCCGGCGGCCGACGCCGCGGCTGAGCACCTTCAGCACGTAGTTGGCCGCCGACATGGCCTTGCGCGCGAACGACGTCCGCGCCTGCGGCAGCGGCATCTGCTTGTAGCGCTCGTAGGCCGACAGCCAGCGCGCATGCGTGTGCTCGTCGGGCAGCGGCAGCCGATCGATGGCCTCGGGGTTGCGGCTGATCGTCGACAGCGCATTGACACCCAGCGAATCGACGAACAGCTTGCCCGGCAGGTTCGAGATCTCGATGAAGCGGGTCGCGACGCCGTACACCGTGCATGCCTGCCGCACCGCGCGGCACACCAGTTGCTGCCCGTTCCACATCACGCACTGCTCGACCCGCAGGCCGCGCAGCACCTCCGATGCGATATGGAAGATCGCCGCCGACTCGCGCTTCGCGCGCGCCTCGGTCATCTGCCCGTTCAGCACCTCGATCGACAGCTGGTACGGCGTGCGGTCGGCCGCCTGCCCGTCGGGCACGTCGATCGGCATCAGCCGGTTCAGGTACACCGAGCGGTAGCCGCCCAGCAGCAGGCCGAGATGCGCGACCGGTTCGCTCGTCAGGAACGCGAACTCGTATTCGTGCCGCACCGCATTCACGAGCCGGGTCGCGAAGGTGTAACGCTCGAGGGAATCGATGACGATCAGGATCATGGTGTGCTCGTTCGCCGTTGCGGAAATCTCACGCCAGCGCGCGAGATCGGGACAGGTTCGTGTCGAGGACCCGGTACGTGAGCGCGATGCCGGCCGCCATCAGCGCCGCGCCGGTCAGCGAAAAAACCTGCACGCTCGCCGGGGCCGACAGGTTCATCAGCCTTGCGACGCCCAGCGCACCGGTCAGGCACACGCCGCAGGTCAGCTGAAACAGGAAATCGATGCGCTGCGCGCGCGTCGCGAGAAAGATCTGCGACAGCGGCACGTAGATCAGCTGCAGCGCGAACAACGGCATCAGGCTGTGATAGAACCCGACCGAGCCGCGCCAGCTTGCGCCGAAGAACTGGTTCACGAGCGGCGCGAACAGCAGCAGCCCGCCGGCCATGTACACGACCGCGAGTACCGCGAGCGCGCGGGCGTAAGTCCGGTACACGCGCGGCACCGCCGCGCCCGCATCCGGACGCGCCATCGCACCGATCGCGTCGCGGCGGAATACGCCGCCGACGCTCTGTGCGATCAGCGATACCGGAAAGAAACCGAGCCGGTACGCGGCCGCGAAGTAGCCGGCGCTCTGCGCATCGAACCAGTGCGGAATCGCGATCGACAGCGCGTAGGTCAGCACCGATGAGCACAGCGTCGACGGCAGGATATACAGCGCGAAACGGCGGTTCCTGACGAAGAAAGCGCGCGACAGCCTGAACGCGTACCCGGCGCGATAGCCTGAGTACAGGATCGCCGCGACCATCACGATCGACACCACCGCGGTCACCCACGCATACAGCGCGAACACGTCGACGCGTCCGCACGCGGAACAGGCGAGCGACAGCACGAGGCCCGCGAGGAACAGGCCGTTGACCACCACGCGCGACAGCGCGATCCAGCCGTAGCGCCGGAGGCTGTTCAGGTAGGACCCGGCGGCCAGCTGCACGAACGTCGCCAGCGCATAGACGGCGACGAGACGGAGATCCCCGCGTCCGGCGACGGCGATCACGAAACCGAACACCGCGGTCACGACCAGGCTCAACGCCGTCACGTTGACGAACGCGTTGAACGACTCGCCCGGCGCGTCGTCGACGCACGCGAGTTCGTAGCGGAACGCGAGCAGCGTGCCGACGAAGGTCGCGAGCGCGAGCAGATAGTTGAAATGGCCGAGCGACTCGGGCCCGAAGCGCCGTCCGATCACGAAGATGCAGGCGAACAGCGCGATCTGGCCGACCACGACGCCGGCGAGCGACACGATCGAATCCCGTGGATTGATCATCTCGCCTCCGTGCGCGGTGCGCGGCCGGATACGCGGGTCGGGCCGCCGCCGGCGTGGTGCGCGTCACGCATCCTGCGCCCCGTATTCGTACGCGACGTAGCGGTAACCGCCGTACTTCGACCCGTACCCGTACTGCCCGAGCCGCGGGTTGACCCCGTTGAAGATGACGCCGCTCAGGCGGACGCCGTTCTGCGCGAAGCGCTTCGCGGATTCGGCGATCTCGCCGAGCTTCGTCCTGCCCGCCATCGTGACGAGCAGCGCGGTGCCGGCGACCGCGCCGAGAATGCCGGTATCGGGCACGGCGAGCACCGGCGCCGAGTCGATCACGACGATGTCGTAGCGCGACGACAGCTCGTCGACCAGCGCGGCGAGATTGCGGTTCAGCAGCAGCTCCGCGGGGTTCTTCGGCATCGTCCCGGTCGAGATGAAGTCGAGACCGTCGACCACCTCGCGATGAATCACGTCCTCCACACGCGCGCTGCCGGCGATCAGCTCGGTGAAGCCGCGCCCGCGCGGAAAGCCGAGATAGTCGTGCAGCCGGCCCTTGCGGATGTCGCCGTCGATCAGCAGCACGCGCTTGCCGGCGCTCGCCATCACGACCGCGAGGTTCGACGACAGGAAGGTCTTGCCGACGCCCGGCGCGGGGCCGGCGATCAGCACGATGTTGTTCTTCGCCTCGAGCATCGCGAACTGCAGCGCGGTGCGCAGGCTGCGCAGGCACTCGACGGCCGGCTCGTTCGGGAAGTCGATCGACAGGATCGACTTGTGGCCGCTCTTGCGCGCGGCCTCCTCGGCCAGGTCGCGCTGATGGTCGCTGATCGGCACCGTCGCGTACACCGCGAGGCCGAGGCGGCGCTCGATCTCGTTGTGATCGGAGATGCCATGGAACAGCATCGAGCGGGCGATCGCGGTGCCGCAGCCGGCGAGCAGCCCGAGCAGCAGCGATGCCAGCGCGACGAGCGCCTTCTTCGGCCGCACCGCCACTTCCGGCACCGCCGCGGTGTCGACGAGGCGCACGTTGCCGGTCTTGCCGGCCTGCACGAGCTGCAATTGCTGCATGTTGTTCAGCAACGCGGTGTAAAGGTCGGTGTTGACCCTCACGTCGAGCATCAGCCGCACCGTATCCTGCTGCAGGTCCGGCAGGCGCCGGATCTGTTGTTCGGCCGTATTCCGGTAACCGTTCAGCGCGGCGATCTGCTCGTCGATCACTGCGACGCTCGGATGCCGCTCGGTGAAGCGCGACATCAGTTCCTGACGCTTCTGCTGCAACTCGAGCAGGCGCGTCTTCGCGTCGGCGGTCTGGGCCAGCGCGAGCTTCGCCTCCTCGGTAAGGTCGACCGTGCCGTGCTCGTTGCGCAGCTTCGTCAGGCGCGCTTCGGAATCGGTCAGCTGCTGCTTGAGCTGCGGCAGTTGCCCGCTGAGAAACTCGAGCGACTGCGCGGCTTCCGCCGACTTCCGCTCGATGTTCTGCCGCACGTACTGGCGGCCGATCTCGTTCATCGTGTCGCTGACCCATTTCGGATCGGTGTCCTGCAGGCTGGCGACGACGACGTCCGATTGCTTCACGCGCTCCTGCACGTTGAGGCGGTCGCGGATGTCCTCGATCGTCTTCAGACGCGAGTTGCGCACCAGCACGAACGCGGCGCCGGGCTTCGCGGCGATCGACGCGACCAGCAGCGTGACCGGACCGCGCGGCGAGCTGAAATGCTCGAGCGTACCGACCGTGCCCTCGACCGGCGCATTGAAATCGCCGCCGTCGAGCCGATAGCGCTTGCCGCCGAGGCTCGTCAGCGTGAACGCATCGCCTTCGTTCTTGCGCGGCACGTCGAAGCGCGCCACGTCGATCCGTTCGCGGCCCCATGCGTAGCCGCCGAAGCCGGCCAGGCCGGGGTCGGACAGGCCGTCGGCATGGCGTGAGATCCAGTCGCCGATCAGCGGAAAACGCTTCGGCCCGGCATCGATGAAAAGGTTGAGCTTGTCGACCGCGCGTTCGACGACGAGGCGCGACGCGAGGATCTGCTGCTCGGCGGCGGCCGACGACTTCACGTCGAACAGCGCGGATACGTCGCCGAGCAACGACTTGGCGGCCGACGTGTCCGGGCTGTCCTCGACCTGGACCATGATGTTGGCTTCGAACACGGGCTTGCCGAGAATCGCGTAAGCGAGGCCGGCGGCCAGCAGCACGCACGTGATGATCGCGATCAGCCAGCGGCTTTCCAGCAGGATGTCGAGCACCGCGACGAAGTCGGTCTCGCTGCCGTCTTCGGCGGCGTGCTGCGGCGGGGCGGAGGGTTGGGTCATGGCAACGATGGGGAGGCGTATGGGGTTCCAGTGGGGCATCGACCTGTGGCCGCGTCAGACGATACGCAGGCGCTTCGACCACTCGGACACGCCGAGCTCGATCAGTCGCGCGCAGCGTTCGAACACGAATCGGGGCTGGCGGTAAGGGTCGTGCACGTCGAAATCCGTGTACTCGCCGAGACGGAACACGCGCCCCCGCACGAACGGGAACTGGTTCTCGAGCGACGTGCGCTGGCGACGGTCCATCACGAGGATCAGGTCGGCATCGGTACACAGCGAGCGGCCGATCTGCTGCGCGCGATGCGTCGACACGTCGAAGCCGCGCATCCGCATGACGTCCTGCGCATACGGCGCGGCCGGCAGGCCGACCAGTGCGTTCAGGCCGGCGGACGCGACGCGACGCCCGGGCATCGCGTGACGCAGCATCGCCTCGGCCATCGGGCTGCGGCAGATGTTGCCCTCGCAGACGATCAGGATCGATTCCATCATTTGGTCGCGATCGCTGCGGTCAGGCCGGCGTTGATGGCCGGCAGCAACAGGCTGAGCACGCGGCTGAAGCGGACGAGCCCGTTGCCGTCGACGTACACGACATCCTTCGGCTTCAGCTGGAACTGATTCGCCAGCACCATCGCGACCGGCGAGCGCGCGTCGAGGTGATAGACCTGCGGCTGCTCGTCCTGCATCCCGCGCACCACGTAGAGCTGCGCCGCATCGGCCGTGTTCGCGTTCAGGCTGCCGGCCTGCGAGATCGCCTCGCTCAGCGTCAGCCGGCCATTGCGCATCGGCAACGCCGTCACGGGCTTGTTGACCTCGCCCATCACGAACACCCCGCTCTCGTCGCGCGGCAGCACACGCACGAGATCGCCGTTGCGCAGCACGATCTTCGACGGGTTGCGCCCCTGCTCGGCCATCTCCGTCAGGTCGATCCGGCGTTCGACGCCGTCGCGCACCAGCACGATGCGGCTCTGGTCGGCGGATGCCGCAAAGCCGCCGGCCCGCCCGATCGCGTCGTACAGCGTCATCGGGATATCGTTCACGGGCTGCGAGCCCGGCGTATGCACCTCGCCCTCGATATACACCTGCTTCGCGCGGAACGACGCGATGCGCACCGTGACCTGTGGATTCCTGAATGTCCTGTCGAGACGCCGCGTGAGTTGAGTCTGAACCTGCTCGGCCGTCAGCCCGGCCACCGGCAGGCGCCCCGCGAACGGAAACTGCAGCGTGCCGTCCTGGTCGACGACGAAACCCGGCGGCGCATCCGCCGCGCGCGGTGCGGCCTGCGCCGGCGCGCCGAGCGCCGCCGCGAGTTCGGGATGATCCCAGACGGTGATCTGCAGCACGTCGCCGCGCCCGATCGTGTACGCATCCGGCGCCGCGACGATATCGCGCGCTTCGCCGCGCGTACTGCGTTCGGTGTCGCGCATGCGCCGGATCAGCGACAGGTCGATGTTTGTGACCGGCACCGGCAGCGCGGCGCTCTCGGCCGGTGTCGCACCGCCTTGCAGCGGAATCGACGCCGGCTGCTGCATGCGCATGCCCGGCGCGATGCCGCATGCACCCAGCAACGCACACAGCGGCAGGATCATCACGAGCGAACCGACGCGCATTGGTCGGCGCGGCGCGATCGCGCGCACCGACTCCATTTGACGCAACCTCTGCATTACAACCTCGCACTCTTTTAATTTGAAATTGCACCGGTCGCCCCGCGTCGTGTCGCGCGCGAGTACAGCACCCCTGTCGAGACCGGACATGCTTGCCGCCACTGCTCACTGCCGAACCCCGCCGCGCCTGCTACTGTCACGCTCCGCCGCCGCGCATCCTTCGCGACGTGCGCGCGGCAGCGGCTAATACGCACCCGAACCGCGCACCACCACGTTGATCGTCCGGAACAGGATTCCGATGTCGCGACGCAGCGACCATTCGCGCACGTAGGACACGTCGAGCGATACGCGCGTCGAATAGTCGGTGTCGTTGCGGCCGCTGACCTGCCAGAGTCCGGTCATGCCCGGTTTCGCCATCAGGTAGTAGCGCACGTCGGTGCCGTAGCGTTCGAGTTCGGCCTCGACGATCGGGCGCGGCCCGACCAGGCTCATGTCGCCCTTCAGCACGTTCAGCAGCTGCGGCAGTTCGTCGAGGCTCGTCTTGCGGAGCAGGCGGCCGATCGGCGTGATGCGGACATCGTTCTTCAGCTTGAATTCGCGATCCCATTCCGCACGGGCGTCGGCATCGCGCTCGAGCAGCGCCTTGAGCACCGCATCGGCGTTCGTCACCATCGAGCGGAATTTCAGGCACTTGAACCGCCGGCCGTTGCGGCCGACGCGCTCGTGCCCGAAGATCGCCGGGCCGCCGTCGCGCCGCACGGTCCACGCGATACCCAGCAATACCGGCGCCAGCAGGAGGAGCAGCAACGACGCGCCGACCAGGTCGAAGCCGCGCTTGACCATGCGCTTCACGTGCCCGGCCGCCCGTTGGCCGATCTCGCGCTGGCCGCGCAGGTCGGTGTGCGCGATGGCCGCCGCACGCACCTGATCGCCGGCACGCTCGATCATTCCGAAGATCGCGAGCGTCAGCGCGCGGAACACGATCAGACCGATCCCGCTGGCAAGCGTCCAGCACACGAACCACTCGCTCGACAGCACGTGCGCACGATGCAGCATGTACAGGAGCGCCGTGCTCATGCCCTGCACGACGATCCACGCGAGCACGGTACGGCCGAGCACGTGGAGCGCCGAACGCGTGCGCGCCGTCTCGTAGATGCCGCAGGCGGGAAATACCGACAAGGCCAGCGCGGCGGCAAACGCGACGAGTGCACCGTCGAACAGCGTCCCGCGCGCGCCGCCGGTGGCGCCGATCAATGCGGGAATGAACGCGCCCAGCACGATCAGCCCGATATCGGTCGCTCGATTGATCAACGAATTCATCGGTATGAACTCCTAATTTGTCATTCAGCACCCGTCCGCGTTGCGCACCGGCACTGCACGCCTGTCATTCAATGTCGCCCGAGGCGGTCATTCGGCCATGCCGCGGCACGCTGCAGTGCGCGTGCCGGTCAGCGTGCCCATCCGTTTGCCCGTCGGCATGCCGTCACTTCCGTGTTGCCGCAGTGCATCATATTCACCGCGACTCGCGCTTTTATCGCCTGCGTCCGAATTCGCCTTGTTGATGGCGGATGGAATCAAGGGTGATTCCGTGCCGGATTTATTCGATCGATTTCACGATTTGACGGATAACGTTCCATACGGAATGACGCGCGATTTTTTTATGGATTCTCGAATCCGGATCGCGATGGCGACACGCCGTTTCAAGCCAATGAATTGATTCATCTTGCCGGTGTCATCCGGCACGGCAGGTCGCGATTTCATCGCCGAATACCGCACGGAACGTGCGAGCGAGCATCGGCGGATATCGACCGCGCGAATACTGGCTCGAGGAATAAAAAGGCCTGCACAGTGCGCTCACGAAGACACGGCAGGCAAAATTCCGAGGAGTACCGGGGTGCCGCCTCCTCGAAAGTCCAGTCGATAACTTAATCGAGCGGGTACGCATTTCGGGCGGCTGCTGTCGGACGGCGCCACGATTGTGGCCGAATCCACCTTTGTTGCACTGCGATCGACCGATATCCGATTTTTTCGATTCGAATCGAGCGCCCCGTCATTCGATCGAAATCCCGTTTATCCGGATATTCATGACGCTCGACACGATGAATTCACGTATCGCCTTCGAGTAACGAACGACGCGCGCGTGACTACGATGCGGTGTTGTTCATCCAGCTGCTCAGGTCCGACGCATACAGCATTTCCGCCGAAGCGTCGCCGCCTTTTCGAGCGGCGGCCCGGTATTCGGTCGGTGAAGTCTGCAAGTGCTGGCGAAACAGCTTGGCCATCCGGTCGCCACTGCCAAGGCCGGTTCGTCTCGCGACCTTGTCGGCCGGAAGATCCGTCTCGATCAGCATGCGGCAGGCCTTTTCGAGGCGGATTCTCAGCACGAACTCGGTTGGCGTCACACCGATCTCGTTCTTGAAGCGCCGCAGGAAATTGCGCTCGCTCATCGCGGCGGCCTGCGCCTCGTCCGCGATGGAGATCCGGTTCTCGCTGTTGACGCGCAGGTGATGTGCCGCGCGCCGGATCAAGGTGCTGGCGCGCGCGACGCGTGCGCCGAACAGCACGTCGGTCAGCTTGCGATTCGCACCGGACACCATGCACGCCACGATTTCCTGCGCGATTTCGTAGCCCATGTCGACGCGCACGATCGACAACGCATCCGAGAACGGCCCGTCGTCCTCGTCATCGGAACATTCGACGTCGTCGCGTCCGGCGTGCGAGGCGACGCCGTCGTCCGCCGCCGGCAACACCTTCTCGACCTCCTTTTGCGCCAGGTGAATCTGCGTCAACAGCTTCCGGCCGCCACCGCTGCCCCTGACGACGCGCGCACGCTGATGCGCGTGCCTGAGCCACGCGATCAATTGCTCGTCGAGGGCGTCGATCCCGCCCTCTCCGCTGAGGACGAACATCGCGTGAACCGTGCTTGCCTCGAGCATGCGGGTGGCATCCGTCCAGATCCCCACACCCGACGACGAACGAACCGGGCCGCCATGGATCGAATAAAGCCGCAATTCGTAGTGGTCGGCGAATACGCCGTCGGCTCGACCGAGCTGATTGGCGAGTTCGAAAACCGCCGCCAGCTTGCCCATCTGCATAATCGAAAAACCCTCGAGCAACAGTACGATCACGCTTGCCCGTTGATGCCCGGTTCCGGGGCCTCTACCACGATTCACGCTTAACCCCGCCGACGAATGATTCGATACTGTTTGCATCTTGCGGCCCTTTAACAATTGCTTACATTTCTTGATTTCTGCGCCGCATCATATGCGGCTGTGATTGTTAGCCGATTTATCAATGTCCGTTTCCGCCGTGTTGTTGTCGGAATCAATCAAGCCCGTGATGCGCCCCTATTTATTGACAACGGTCGAATCGGATGTGAATTCATTCGCAAAAATCGATAAAAAATTGACGCAAGTCATCGACAGCGGATATCGATCTGGATATCGGGATACCTCGGCAGTTCTGGCTAATTGCGACGGAATTCGGGCCGCCCGGCGCATTACACATGCCGGCCGGCAGATCAGGATGAGGGGAGATGTTTTGGCGCCAGCGCGTGGACGGCGTGGCCTCCGCTTCGACCACGAGCCGTCCAGTACGGCCCGCATTCGGATCTAGCCATCGTCAACTGACAGAGTCGCAATACACGTCGGCGACACGTTCAAATCGATGTCGCGCGCACTGGCTCCGGGTGTAATGCAGACGGCAATCGACGTAATTGCGTGAGCGCTGATCGGCAATTGCTGAACGCGCATTGGCGGCGCGGCATGCGATTCGAATTCGCTTCGGTGTCACGCAAACGTTCGCCGCAGAATTATGCATTCGATTTCATTGGAAATTCGCGCAGTATCCCGCGCTTATTCGGCGATCGAATATCGGTGCAGTTACCGAATATTTCGATATGGCTCCATGCAAACGTTTCCTTTCGATCAGCGTCTATCCACTGACGAATGCACGACATTGGTGCGGCAATGTCGCGCCGACGCGATATTCGACATATCGATGTCGCAGGAGAAAGGTAAAGGACGCGGCGTTGCGTCCGGATGGGTTTCGACGGTAACGGTAGCGCACGCGGCTCAATCCAGTACGCATTCGACTGTATCGGCCCGCGGATCGGCATCGGCACGGTCGATGCCCGACTCACGGAAATCGGTCATGCGGCGAACGCCCCCGCCGCCATGTCGCTCGATGCTCGTCGGCAAGCGCGACTCAGGTCATGGCCCCGGTTGACAACCGGGGCCGAAAAGCACGCGTTTGGCGCCCGCGGCCGAATCCGCAAGCGGCGACATGCGCGAGGCCGCGATGGTTCGAGGCCGAGTGCGGGAAAGCCCGTCCCGAACGCCTCAAGGTGCGGCTCGATCAGGGTCCTGGCCGCGACGCGGGCGGCCGAGACCAGACGCGCCAGCCCTGGGCCGGCGGCTACGACTACCTACGTGGACGGAGCCCGAACACCGCGCGCCCGACCGCGCCCGTGCCGATCGCCCGGCCCATCTCCGTCCCGGTCTACTCGACGTTGTCCGACACGTCCGTCATCCGGATCATGTGCGGTTTCACGCCGTCGTCGTCATCGGCAGGCACGGCCTCCTTCGGATGAATCAGCGCTTCAAGCCGCGCCTTCGTCGCGACGAACGCCGGCGAATTGACCTGCGAATAATCGCGCGGCCGCGGCACCGGCACCTCGATCAGCTCCTGCACCGCCCCCGGATTCGCCTTGAGGACGAGAATGCGATCCGCCAGGAAAATCGCCTCGTCGAGATCGTGCGTGATGAACAGGATCGTCACGTCGATATTGCGCCAGATGTCGAGCAGATGCGTCTGCATCCGCGCACGCGTCTGCGCGTCGAGCGCACCGAACGGCTCGTCCATCAACAGGATGCGCGGGCGGTTCGCCAGCGCACGGGCGATCGCCACGCGCTGCTTCATCCCGCCGGACAACTGGTGCGGATACACGTCGGCGAAACGCGTCAGCCCGACGAGATCGAGCCACTGCAGCGCTTCGCGTTCGGCCTCGCCGCTGCTGCTCCCGTTCATCCGGAGACCGAACATCACGTTCTTCTTCACGGTGAGCCACGGAAACAGCGTATAGCCCTGGAACACCATCCCGCGATCGGCGCCCGGCCCCTGCACGGGCTTGCCGTCCAGCAGCACGTCGCCGCTGGTCTGCGCTTCGAGCCCCGCCAGGATGCGGATCAGCGTCGACTTGCCGCAACCGGACGGGCCGATCACGCACACGAATTCGCGGCGGTGCGTACGGAAGCTGATGTCGTCGAGCGCGACGCACTCGCCCTGCGGCGTCGCGAAGCGCTTGCCGACGTGGCGCACGTCGAGTATCACGTCGCGGGTTTTCAGCCGTGCGAAGCGCTCGCGCACCGCGTCGGACTGCATCAGGTACTCGGGAACGGCTTGCGGATTCTGCATGATGCCCTCTGCGGAAATCGGTTGACGGTTGCGAATCGAAGGGCATCACGCTTTCAGCGTGCGGTCCCACGGAAACAGCTTGCGGCCGAGCACCCCGAGCACGATGTCGGTCCCGAGGCCGATGACCCCGATCATCAGGATCGCCGCATACACGTTGTCGAAATGCTGGTAGCGCGCCTGCTGGCTGATGTACCACGTGATGCCCGAACTGGTGCCGACGAGTTCGGCAACGATCAGGTAAGTCCACGCCCAGCCGAGCAGGATCCGCTGGTCGCGATACAGGTCCGGCAGCACACCGGGAATCACGACGTGGGTGAGCAGCTTCAGCTTCTTCGTGCCGAGCGTCATCGCGGCCTCGAACAGCCCGTATTCGAGCTTGCGTGTCGTGTTCGCGATGATCAGCACCTGCTGGAACAGCGTCCCGATCACGATGATCGCAATCTTCGGTGCGTCGTAGATGCCCAGAATCGCGACCATCAGCGCGCCGAACGCCGGCGCGGGCAGGTAGCGGAAGAACTCCAGGAACGGCTCCTGCAGCCGCGCGAGCGCGCTGAAGGTGCCGCAGACGATGCCGAGCGGCACACCGATCGCGGACGAGATCACGAAACCCCAGAAAATGATCCGGATGCTGTGCCACAGGCTCTCGTGCAGCCATACGCCGTCGCGGGATGCGGGCGGTGTCGTGAATGCGGTGTAGAACGCGCGCAACACCTGGTGCGGCGCGGGCAGGTAGACCGGATTCGCGCGCACGCCCTCCGGCACGGCCGTATGCATCTCCCGTGCATGCGCGAGTTCGTCGTCGAAGACTTCACGATCGATCTGCATGCCGGTCTGGAAATAGTCGACGCTTCCCGGATTCGTGATGCGCATCTGCGGATGCCAGACGAACGGCACATAGCTGATCAGGCACCAGACGGCGAACGGCAGCAGGAAGGACGCCAGGCCGAGCGTCCATTTGCCGCGCGTCGTCAGTTCGCGGCGCACGGCCAGCCATCCGGTCGTGTTGCGGGTCATTGACATGGGGATCTCCGTATCGTTTCGGGTGCCGGTCGCGCAGCGCCCGTGGCATCGCGCGACCGGACGTTCATTGCGAGGCACTGTTCGCGGCGTGGGCGCGATACGCCCGCCAGCCGCCGAAGCGCGTGATGTCCGTGGCCTCGTCGAGCGCCGCGCTTTCGCACAGGAAGCCCTGCACGCGCGACCCGTCGGCGAGCGTCAGCGTGCCGATGCCGAGCGGCGCCGCAATGCCCGCGACGAAGCTGCCGTACGCGTCGACCGGCATCTCCCAGATCTCGACCGCGATCGGCGCACCGCCGTCCGGCACGCGCACGAGCCCCGGCTTGGCGACGCTGCCGCCGGATGCCGCGCCGGACAGCGCATAGAGACGGTACGTGGCCGCCGTCGTCGTCGCCGCGACGAAACGCGCGCGTCGCTGCGTGAGCTGCCCGTTCAGCGGCTCGCCTCGCAGATGCGCACCGACGACGGCCACGCGCACGACGCCGGTGGCTTCCGTCGGCGCCGCGTCCGCCGTTGCAGCGCCCCCGGCCTCACGGACAGCCTGATCGCCATCGCCCCACGCCTGCGCGAGATCGAGCAGCCGCGCATCGTCATGCGCGCGGCCGACGAACGTGATCCCGAACGGCAACCCCGCGTGCGCCCCGGTCTTGCAGACGCCGGCAGGCACCGCGATCGCCGACAGGTCGAGCAGGTTGACGAAGTTCGTGTAGTAGCCGAAGCGCGAATTGATGCCGATCGGATCGGCTTCGAGCGCGTCCACGGTCGCGGTCGTGGCCGAGGTCGGCATCACGATCGCGTCGAGCCCGGCCCATGCGCGGCCCGCCTCGACGCGCAGCGTCGCGAGCCGGTCGAACGCGGCGAACGCGTCGGCCGCGCTGAAGCGCGACGCGCCGCCGACGATCGTGCGAATCACCGGATGGAGCGCATCGGGCTCCCGCGCGGCGAATGCGCCGAGTGCGGCAAGCCGCTCGGCAACCCACGGGCCCTCGTAGAGCAGCCGCGCGGCGGCCAGGAACGGGCTGAAATCGATCTCGACGATCCGCGCGCCCGTCGCCCGCAGGCGTTCGAGCGCCGCCCCCCAGGCCGCGCGATACGATTCGTCGCCGAAGAATTCGAGCTGATCGGCACGCGGTACGCCGAAACCCGACCGGCCGAGCGATCGCACCCGGTCGACATCCGGCAGCGGCTGCCATGCGCGCCCGTAAGGATCGCCTTCGGTCACGCCCTGCGCGACAGCGAACACCGACCGTGCGTCATCCGGCGAGTGCGCGAACACCGACACGCAATCGAGCGACCGGCAAGCCGGCACGACGCCGAGCGTACTCAGCACGCCGCGGGTCGGCTTGAGTCCGACGAGCCCGTGAAACGCCGCCGGCACGCGCCCGGAACCGGCCGTGTCGGTCCCCAGCGAGAACGCCGCGACGCCGAGCGCGACCGCCACCGCCGACCCGGAACTCGATCCGCCCGACGCGTAGCGCGGATCGAGCGCATTGCGGCACGCGCCGTAGGGCGAGCGCTGCCCCGACAGCCCGGTCGCGAACTGGTCGAGATTGGTCTTGCCGACCGGAATCGCGCCGGCCGCGATCAATCGCTCGACGACGGGCGCGCTGCGATCCGGCGTGTACGCATAGGCCGGACAGGCCGCCGTCGTCGGAATGCCGGCGAGGTCGATGTTGTCCTTGATCGCGAACGGCACGCCGTAGAGCGGCAGCGACGCGATGTCACGCCCGGCCAGCGCGTCGGCGTAGGTCGTCATCTCGGCGTGCGTCAGCGGCCGGATCCACGCGTGATGCGGATCGCCCGCGTCGAAATGCGCGGCGATCGCGTCGACGAGCGCGTGCGGCGTCAGGGTGCCCGCCTCGTAGCGCGCGCGCAGCGCGGCGATCGAGCCCGGCACGGGCAGCGGCGAACGTTGTGTCGTGCTCATGCCACCTCCTCGGCGGCGCCGGTCTTCTGCACCATCAGCCGCTGGCCGGCCACGACCGCCGCGCCCGGCGCGCAATCGATGGTCTCGATCGTGCCGTCTTCCATTGCCGTCACCGCCACCTCCATCTTCATCGATTCGACGATCGCGACGACCTGCCCTTCGGTCACGCGCTCGCCGGGTTCGACCAGCACCTTCCACACGCTGCCCGACACGTCCGCGGCAATCGCGCGCTGCGTATCGTCGAGCGCGGCCGTTTCCCGCGCCGCCTGCGCGTCGCCCTGCTCCGCTTCGCCGACGTACTCCGCGTGCCCGGCCGCCCGCCACCGCTCGCGCTCGGCTTCGAACGCGGTTTGCTGCGCGGCCTTGAACGTCGCGATCGACTCCGCCTCGTCGCGCAGGAAGCGGTTGTACGCGCCCAGGTCGAACACGGATTCCTCGATCTTCAGCGACGCGCGGCCCGCGATGAAATCCGCGCGCAGCGCAGCCAGCTCGGCCTCGCTGACTTCGTAGAAGCGGATCTCGTCGAAGAAGCGCAGCAGCCACGGCTTGCCGGCTTCGAACTCCCGCGTGGTGCGGTGACGGTTCCACATCTGGACGGTACGGCCGACGAACTGGTAACCGCCGGGCCCTTCCATGCCGTACACGCACAGATACGCGCCGCCGATACCGACCGCGTTCTCGGGTGTCCAGGTGCGCGCGGGGTTGTATTTGGTCGTCACGAGCCGGTGCCGCGGATCGATCGGCGTCGCGACCGGCGCGCCGAGGTAGACGTCGCCGAGCCCCATCACGAGATAGCGCGCGTCGAACACGATGCGCTTCACGTCGTCGATGCTCGCCAGCCCGTTGATCCGCCGGATGAACTCGATATTGCTCGGGCACCACGGCGCATCGGGCCGCACCGACTGCATGTAGCGTTCGATCGCGACGCGCGTCGACGGGTCGTCCCACGACAGCGGCAAATGCACGATGCGGTTCGGCACGCGCATGTCGGCCACGTCGGAGAGTTCCCGCTCCGCGGTCTGCAGATGCGCGAGCAGTGCATCGAGCGGCAGCACGCGTGCATCGAACTGCACCTGAAGGGAGCGGATGCCCGGCGTCAGGTCCAGCATGCCGGGCAACCGGTGCGCGTCGAGCCAGCACATGAGGGCGTGCACGCGAAAGCGCAGGTTCAGGTCGAGCACGAGCGGCCCGTATTCGACCAGCACGTTGCGATCGCCCGAGCGCCGGTAGACGACGCCGATGCCGCCGGCCGACGGGTCGCGATGCAGCACGCATTCGTCGGGCGTGGCGCAGGCAGCAGTGGCGACGTCGCGCGTCGGTTGCACGATCGCAGCAGCCGGCTGCCCGGCCGACGCGGTCGCGCGCACGAACTGCACGGTATCGCCCGGGCGCAACTGCCCGAGCTTCCACAGCTCGTCGCGCACGACCGTCACCGGGCACACGAAGCCGCCCAGGCTCGGGCCGTCCGGGCCGAGGATCACCGGCATGTCGCCGGTGAAATCGACCGCGCCGATCGCATACGCGTTGTCGTGGATGTTCGACGGATGCAGGCCGGCCTCGCCGCCGTCCGCGCGTGCCCATTGCGGCTTCGGTCCGAGCAGCCGGACGCCGGTGCGGCTCGAGTTGTAGTGGACCGTCCACTGCGTGCCGTAGAGCATCGCGATGTCGTCCGGCGTGAAGAAGTCCGGCGCGCCGTGCGGCCCGTCCAGCACACCGAGCGTCCACGCATGCGTCAATGCGGGAATGTCGTCTTCGGCCAGCGTCGCGCCGGCGTCGCCGCGCCCCGCGTCCGCGTGCAGATGCAGCACGTCGCCCTTGCGCAGCGCGCGCCCCGCGTGACCGCCGAACTGGCCGAGCGTGAAGGTGGCCTTGCTGCCGAGATAGTCGGGCACCTGCAGCCCGCCTTTCACGGCCAGGCACGCGCGCACGCCCGCGCCCGTCACGCCGCCGAGCGTCAGTACCGTGCCCGGTCGAGCGCGCAGCACCTGCCAGAACGGCGCGGGCTCGCCGTCGAGCGTTGCCGCGAGCGGCGCACCGCCGAGCACGAACAGCGTCGCGGTGTTGAAGCGCAGCGTCGCGCCGACCATCGTGAATTCCAGCCCGGCCGCGTCGCGTGCGTTGCCGAGCAGCGCGTTGGCGAGATCGAACGCGCGATCGTCCATCGGACCGGACGGCGGCACGCCGACGCTCCAGTAACCGACGCGCCCGGGCGCCTGCTGCACGGTGGTCTGCACGCCGCCGTCGAGCACGTCGATCGTGTGCGGCGCGAATGCGAAGCGCGACAGGAACGCCGTCGTCGGCGCGCCGCGCGCGAACGTGTCCGAGCCGGCAATCGCGCGCAGGTAGTCGAGGTTGGTTTCGATCCCGTACAGCTCGGTCCGCGCCAGCGCGGCCTGCAGTGCCGCCAGCGCGTCGCGGCGCGTATCGCCGCGCACGATCAGCTTCGCGAGCAACGGATCGTAATGCGCGCTGACCTCGGTGCCCGCGTCGATCCAGCCGTCGACGCGCACGTCGTCCGGAAAGGCGACATGCGTGAGCACGCCGGCACTCGGCTGGAACTGCTTGTGCGGATCTTCCGCATAGAGCCGCACCTGGATGCTCGCGCCGCGCGGCGCGACGGCGAGTGTGTCGAGCGGCGGCAAGTCGCCTTCGGCCTGCAGGATCATCCATTCCACGAGATCGATGCCGGTGACTGCTTCGGTCACGCAATGTTCGACCTGCAACCGCGTGTTCACTTCCAGGAAATAGAACCGGCGCGCGTTCGCGTCGAACACGAACTCGACCGTGCCGGCCGACGCGTAGCCGACCGCGCGGGCGAGCCGCACCGCGCTCGCGTGCAGCGTGTCGCGCTCGGCATCGGTCAGGTCCGGCGCGGGTGTCTCCTCGATCACCTTCTGGTTACGGCGCTGCACGGAGCAATCGCGTTCGCCGAGCGCGATCGCGCCGCCGCGGCCATCACCGAAGATCTGCACTTCGATATGCCGCGCGTGCTCGACGAATTTCTCGAGATACACGCCCGCATGCGCGAAGTTCGCCTTGCCGAGCCGCACGACGGATTCGAAGGCCGCCTCGAGCTGCGCGGCGTCACGGCACAACGACATGCCGATCCCGCCACCGCCGGCCGTACTCTTCAGCATCACCGGATAGCCGATCGCACCGGCTTCGGCAAGCGCCGTCGCCACGTCGTCGAGCAGGCCCGTGCCCGGCAGCAGCGCGACACCCTGTGCGGCCGCGAGCGCGCGCGCGGTGTGCTTGAGGCCGAACGCGCGCATCTGGTCGCCGCGCGGCCCGATGAAACGCACGCCCGCCGCTTCGCATGCATCGGCGAAACCGGCATGCTCGGACAGGAAGCCGTAGCCGGGATGCACGGCCTGTGCGCCGGTCTCGCGCGCGGCGGCGAGGATCGCCGCGACGTTCAGGTAGCTCTCCGCCGCCGGCGCGGGGCCGACCCGCACGGCTTCGTCGGCGAGCGTCACGTGACGCGCGTCGCGGTCGGCGTCCGAGTAGATCGCGACCGACGCAATGCCGAGCCGCTTCAGCGTCCGGATCACGCGGCACGCGATCTCGCCGCGGTTCGCAACGAGGACTTTGGCGAATCTCATTCGGCCTCCCACACGGTGAGACGCACGGGCGTCGGGTTGTAGCCGTTGCACGGGTTGTTCAGCTGCGGGCAGTTCGAGATCAGCACGGTGACGTCCATCTCCGCCCGCATCTCGACGTACTTGCCGGGCGCGGAAATGCCGTCCTCGAACGTCAGCCCGCCGAGCGGCGTGACGGGTACGTTCATGAAGAAGTTGACGTTGCCGACGAGGTCGCGCTTGGTGAGCCGCGCGCCCGTGCCGCACGTGCAGTGCGCGATTGCATTGAGGAAGCTGTCGCGGCAGTTGTGCATGTGCCGCTTGTCGAGCGCATAACGCACCGTGTTGCTTTCGGCCGCGCATGCGCCGCCGAGCGTGTCGTGACGCCCGCACGTATCGGCGACGATCGTCGCCATCGCGTTGCCCCGGCTCGACAGCAGCACGCTGCCGGCGCTCAGGTACAGGTTGCGCTGCGCGCGGATCGTGTCCTGTGCGCTGTAGCGCTCCTCGGGGTCGTCGGACCGGTAGAACAGCGTGTCGACGGCCTGGTTGCCTTCGAGGTCGAGGATGCGGAAGACCTGCCCGCGCTTCAGGTCGTGCAGCCACGGTTCGCCCGCGTTCAGCGTGATGTCGTGGATCGCGTCGCGCGGGTCGAGGCGGCTTTCGATGATCGGCATGGTGCGGCTCCTTACGCGAACAGGCGGTCGGTGTTGGTGAAGCCGCGCATGTTCTCGGCGCACGCGCGCCGGCACGGATCGTCTTCGGGTGCGGCGGCGTCCGCCGGATACGCGCGGTACGCGATCAGCTTCACCGGCTTCGGCGCATAGTCCGCGCGCGGATCGAGCGGATGCGGGGCAGTCGAGAATGCCGCGAGCGTGTTCATCTCGAAGCGCAGGTCGATGGCACTGCCGGCCGTCGAATGGCCGGGGACGAAATCGAGCGTGCCGTCGTCCGCCGTCTCGAGCTTGCTGAAGAAATTGACGTTCGCGGCGAGGTCGCGCGCCGACAGCCCGTACTTCGCGAGCTCGAGCACAAGGCTGTCGCGGCCGTTGCGGATCATCGCGTTGCGATCGGCCTGGTACGTCGTCGTGCCGTACTTGTGTGCGAACAGGCGCGCGTCGCCGACGCCGCCGAGCGGGTCGTGCCAGCCGAGCGTGTCGGCCGTGATCGACGCGATCACACGCCCCATGTCCGTGTACAGCGCATGGCCGCGCGTGAGATGCGCGGTGTGCTGCGCCTTCAGCGTATCGGCCATGTTGTAGCGTTCGAGCGGGTCTTCCTGGCGATGAAATACGGCGGATAGATTCGCGCCGCCTTCGACATCGACGATGCGCAGCGCGAGGCCGCGGCGCAGGATGCCGGACCAGTGGGTGCCGGCGGGAATCAGCGTTTCCCACGCGACGTGCGGTGGTGGGGCGAGGACGGCTTGGGGGCTCGGCGACATGGCGGCTCCGTGGTCGGTTGGATAAAAGGCGTGAGAGGGCGACCGAACGACATCGCGACCTCCCGGGCTTTTATCCCTCCGTGGAGCCTCGCCGTTGCCTCGTATCGAGGCGAAGGCAAGACCGGATTGCTCTCGGACCAGGCATCGTGCGGCGCAAACGCCGCATGACCGGAACCCTAGCGATCCTGAAGATGATGCAAATTGCTTCGCACCTCTCGGGCAACGATCTAGCGAGTTGCGTGCCAGCCTCGACGAAACGGCTGCACAACGCGGTGCGGCGGCCCGCACGTGCACCGCGTGCACGACATGGCGGCGGCCCCGTGCCCTCGCGGCGAGCGTGCCGCGCACCAGGCGAACGCGATCCCGCACCGGTGCAGTGCGTGTCGCATGCGCATGCACGGCACGATCCGCAGTGGCATGGGCATTGCATCGATGGCTGCACCTTCACTCGACATCCGACCGCTCATGAACAAGCTCGACCTGCTCCGGCGCGTGCTGACAGCCCTCTTCTCCGCCCGCTTCATCGAACTGCAACGCGCCGCGCGCCGCCGCTGAGCCGCCCTCGTCGCACGTCGTTAGCACGGTTTTCGCTCGGCATGACGCCGAGAGGTGCGGCGGCGTCGCATCTTAGGGGTGCTAGGGTTCCGGTTCATCGAACGTCTGGTCCGAGAGCAGCCCGGCACGGGTTCGTCCGATCGCGAGAGCGGACGCGCACGCGCTACACGGCGGGACAAAAGCCCGGGAGACTGGCGATGGCAACGGCCATCGCGCCTCTCCGTGGCCGCTTCGTTCGTTCCGCATCCGCAGGAACCGGCTACGCAGCCGGACCGTGCTCCTGCACGGTCCGTATCGACGATCCCGATCCCGGTCTCCTGGAGAAACACGATGACCCGTCCCGCCTCGGCACTCCGCCGCCTGCTGTCCCTCCGTTCCGCCCGTCGTGCATTGGGTGCCGCCGCCACGGCTGCGGCGCTGCTCGCGGCGCCCGCCGTTCACGCGGCGGCGCCGCTGAAGATCGGCTATAGCGACTGGCCCGGCTGGGTCGCATTCCAGGTCGCGCTCGACAAGGGCTGGTTCAAGGAGGCCGGCGTCGACGTCGATTTCGAATGGTTCGATTACTCGGCGTCGCTCGACGCGTTTTCCGCGGGCAAGCTCGACGCGGTCGCGGCAACCAACGGCGATGCGCTCGTAACGGGCGCATCCGGCGCGAAGAACGTGATGATCCTGCTGACCGACTATTCCGCCGGTAACGACATGATCATCGCGAAGCCGCCGCTGCGCAGCGTCGAGGGGCTGAAAGGCAAGAAGGTCGGCGTCGAGCTCGGCCTCGTCGATCACCTGTTGCTCGAAACCGCGCTGCAGAAGCACGGATTGAAGGATGGCGACGTGACGCTGGTGAATGCGAAGACCAACGAACTACCGCAGGTGCTCGGCTCGTCGGCCGATATCGCCGCCGTCGCCGCATGGCAGCCGAACGCGAACGAGGCGTTGAAGCGCGCACCGGGCGCACGCGCGATCTTCACGTCGGCCGACGCGCCGGGGCTGATCTACGATGCGATCACGGTCGCGCCCGCAAGCCTCGCCGCGCGCCGGGCCGACTGGGCCAAGGTGATCAAGGTCTGGTACCGCTGCGTCGCGTACATCAACGACCCGAAGACGCAGGCCGATGCGGTCAGGATCATGTCCGCGCGCGTCGGGCTCACGCCGGAGCAATACCTGCCGCTGCTGAAAGGCACACACCTGCTCGACGAAGCAGCCGCGAAGCGTGTGTTCCGCAAGGGCGACGGTCTCGATTCGATCTATGGGTCGACGCGCAACGCGAATGCGTTCAACGTGCGCAACGGCGTGTACAAGCAGTCGCAGAATGTCGATGCGTATATCGATCCGCGATTCGGGATGTCGAACTGACCGTTGCGTGCGGTCGGAATTTTGACGGCTCGGTCAGGCTAGCGGGCGCCAACCCGCTTCATCGAGCACGGGGAGGCGTATTTCCGAGGATGTCGAGGCAGGCGTCGCCCGTCAGCGGCGCTTGCCCGCATCCCTGTCGAGCCGGCGCAGTCCGTCGAATCGTTCCGCGATTTTCGTCTCGATGCCGCGCGACGCCGGCTGGTATCAGTCCGGCTGCCGCATATCGTCCGGCAGATAGCGTTCTCCCGCGGCATACCCGTGCGGCTCGTCGTGCGGATTTCGGCAACCCCGTCCGAGCGACAGAGCGTCGGCGCGCTACGCGTTCCTTGCACAGCCGATCGCGTGTTCTGCAATCCGAAGAGGATCGGCGATTCGATCGCGATCCCGTGACTTTTACCGTCACGAAATCCCCCCTTCCCAAGCCCGCCTCTTTTCCATCATTTCGCTCATTCTCCTCAATCGTTTCTCAAACAAAAATTGATTGATTTGGCGAAACCGCATTCGCATACTGCGCAAGCTTCGTTCGCAATGCGTTGTCGTTGTCCTGAATCGGTCCCGACGCGCTGTGCCAGCGGCAATCGGGATCGATATCGCGCGGTTTCCACTCTCTCGATGGAGAAACGTCATGGGCGTTACCGTCATTCCCCGGCTGCTCGGCCTGAAGAACGAGAAGAAGATTGCCACCACCGTTGGCGAAGCCCGGTTGAGCGGGATCAACTACCGGCATCCCGATTCCGCGCTGGTGTCCTATCCGGTCGCCGCCGCCGGGCCGCTGGGCACGCTGCCCGCCGGCAACTACAGGATCGCCATCGTCGGCGGCGGAGCAGGCGGCATCGCCGCACTCTACGAACTCGGCCGGCTCGCGGCGACGCTGCCGGCAGGAAGCGGCATCGACGTGCAGATCTACGAAGCCGATCCCGATTCGTTTCTTCATGACCGGCCGGGAATCAAGGCGATCAAGGTACGCGGGCTCAAGGCCGGAAGAGTGTCGGCGGCGCTCGTTCACAACGGCGATCCCGCCAGCGGCGACACGATTTACGAAGTCGGCGCGATGCGCTTTCCGGAAATCGCCGGATTGACCTGGCATTATGCGTCCGCCGCATTCGGGGACGCGGCACCGATCAAGGTATTTCCGAATCCGGGCAAGGTGCCGACCGAATTCGTGTTCGGCAATCGGGTCGATCGTTATGTCGGGAGCGATCCGAAAGACTGGGAAGATCCGGATTCGCCGACGTTGAAGGTACTGGGTGTCGTCGCCGGCGGGCTGGTGGGCAACCCGGAAGGCGAGAATGTCGCGATGTATCCGATCGCCAACGTGGATCCGGCCAAGATCGCGACGATCCTGAATGCGGCTACGCCGCCGGCCGATGCCCTCGAGCGGATCCAGACGAAGTACTGGCCCGAGTTCATCGCGCAATACGATGGCCTGACGCTCGGCGCGGCCGTCCGCGAGATCGTGACGGTTGCGTTCGAGAAGGGAACGCTGCCGCCGGTCGACGGTGTGCTCGACGTCGATGAATCGATCAGCTACTACGTCGAGCTGTTCGGCCGCTTCGGCTTCGGCACCGGCGGCTTCAAGCCGCTGTACAACATCTCGCTGGTCGAGATGATGCGGCTGATCCTCTGGGACTATTCGAACGAATACACGCTGCCGGTCACGGAAAACGTCGAGTTCATCCGGAATCTGTACCGCAAGGCCCAGGACGTCGGCGCCGGCAAGCTGGCCGTCCAGGTTCGTCAGGAACGCGTCGCGAACGCCTGCCATTCCGGCACCGCGTCGGCGCGCGCGCAACTGCTGTCATACGACAGCCAAAACGCCGTCCACGCCGAAGCCTACGATTTCGTGATTCTCGCCGTCCCGCACGATCAGTTGACGCCGATCGTCAGCCGCAGCGGCTTCCAACATGCGGCCAGCCAGAATCTGGGGGACGCGGGCCTGGGCCTCGAAACGCATACGTACAACCAGGTTTATCCGCCGCTGCTGCTGAGCGATAACAGCGCCGCCGCGAACGCCCGGATCGTCACGGCGATCGGCGAGCTTCACATGGCGCGCTCGTCGAAGGTGTTCGCCACCGTCAAGACCGCCGCGCTCGACCAGCCGTGGGTCCCGCAATGGCGCGGCGAACCGATCAAGGCCGTCGTCTCCGACAGCGGCCTCGCGGCGAGTTATGTGGTACCGAGCCCGATCGTCGAAAACGGCCAGGCGCCCGAGTATTCGAGCCTGCTCGCCAGCTACACGTGGGAAGACGATTCGACCCGGCTTCAGCACGATTTCGGGTTGTATCCGCAAAACCCGGCAACCGAGGCCGGTACGGCGGACGGGATGTACCGGACGATGGTGAATCGCGCGTATCGGTACGTGAAGTATGCGGGCGCGTCGGATGCACAACCGTGGTGGTTCTATCGGCTGCTCGCGGAAGCACGCACGGCGGACCGCTTTGTGTTCGACTGGACGACCAACAAGACGGCCGGCGGCTTCAAGCTCGACATGACCGGCGACCATCACCAGAGCAACCTGTGCTTCCGGTATCACACGCATGCGCTCGCCGCGTCGCTCGACAACCGCTTCTTCATTGCCAGCGACAGCTACAGCCACCTCGGCGGCTGGCTCGAAGGCGCGTTCATGAGTGCAATGAATGCGGTGGCGGGCCTGATCGTGCGCGCCAATCGCGGCGACGTGAACGCGCTGTCCAGTGCCGCGCGTCCGCTCGTGACCGGTTTGCGGCCCGTCGTGAAGGTTCCCGCAGCGGAGCTGGCCACCAGCAAGTAATCCGCGAACGAAGAGACGCGCGCGTCGCGCGTCGTCATGCGCCCGCCGCACGGCGGGCGCGTTTCAGATGGATCGAAACAGGGTGCGCGGCCGGACGGCGGAATCGGTGTATCCGGATTAGCGCTCGCTCACCTTCACGCGCGGCAGCCATTCCGCCTCGGCACCCTGCGTGCCTTTCAATTGGGCGGGAATCGCGTCTTGCACTTGCGCGTCGTGGCGGCGTACCGCCTCGGTGTCGAGATGACGGCCGTCGAACGTCGACTGGCGACGGGTAATCATGTTGATGCGAAGGCGTTTTGCCGCCATGGTCGGTCTTCCTTGAAAAATCGGCACCCCGCCGACTGGCGAAGTGCAATAGATGTACGTGAGAAAGATGTCGCCAGGATGACGTGATGTGAAACGCACGTCTCCCGCCATCCTACGGCGGCGGCGCATGCACCGCAATGACTTCGAGCAAGCATCGCAGGTCACTTCTCCGCGATCCGCTTGCCGTCCGGCTTAATGGGTCGTTTCAAGGAGGGCACTCGAAGCGCGCCGCAGGATCGACACGCTCGGCACTGCGTGCGGCGTCGAGGTACAACAGGGCGAAGGCCTGCCGGACGCGGCGCCGTTCAACTTCGACCGCATCTGACCTCGCCGGCCGGGCCTTGATCGGGCCGCCGTTATAATCCGTGCGACGCTACGGCGGCCGCGCGTGTCGGTTGCCGGCTACACGCCGGGATGATTTCCCTTTCGGGCGCGACGCGCTCGAGGATTCCTTTCTCCCCGAGCGTGAAGCGCGTTGCGCCATTCCCCGCGCCCGCCATTCGTGCCCGGCCGGGCAACGAATGGTGACTGCGCGAGTTGCTTCAAATATGACGGTTTCCCGTGATGCCACCGGGTTCACGGGAATCCTCGACAAAAAGACAGAGGGCCTCGCCGATGCCGGTTTCCACTGGTTTTGACCGCAACGCATTCAGGGCGTATCCGCTGGACGGCGCGCTGCTGCGCTTTCACCCCGCGACAGGAACGCACGTCCGGGTCGAGAACGCGTCGACCCGCCACTTGCGGCGCCTCGCACCCCGGGTCGTGATGTTCGGGATAACGAACAAGTGCAATCTGTCTTGCGACTTCTGCTCGCGTGATGTGCGGCGCGACAGTGCCTGGTCCGTCGAGTCGGCCGCTAACGTCCTTCGCGGCCTCGCCGCGGCAGGCACGCTGGAAGTCGCCTTCGGCGGCGGAGAGCCGTTCGCGTTCCGTGGATTCGCCGAGCTGATCGACATCCTTCATCACACCACGCCGCTTGCACTGAACGTCACGACCAATGGAACGCTGATCCGGCGCAACACGTTTGCGCCCTACGCGGGCCGCTTCGGCCAGGTTCGCGTCTCGCTCTACGACGACGTGCGCTGGCGCGACGCGGGCGCGGTCCTGTCGGAATACGGGCAAAGGTGGGGCGCCAACCTGATCGTCGACGACGCGGTACTGCCGGGCCTCCCCGCACTGCTGGCCGAACTGGCCGCGCTGGGTTGTCAGGATGTCTCGTTGCTGTCCTACATCGGCCCCGATTTGCGCAGGCACCTTTCGCCGAAGGGGCGTGCGCAGCTTGCGGCCATCGTGCAGGATTCGCCGATCGCCTGCCGCCTGTCGGTGTGCTTCGGCGACGCGGTGCCCGTATCCAGATTGTTCGACGGAGCCGATGGCAGTGGCGACTGCGGCGCGGGGCTCGACTTCGTCTCCATCACGCCCGATCAACGCATGCAGGGCTGTTCGTTCCAGGACGGCGGCCTGCCTGCCGCCAGTGCGGAGGACATCCTGCACGGGTGGCGCAACGCGCGTGCGTACCTCGAGCAACCCAGCACGCGGCGCGGTTGTGCACGTCGCGGCGCAGATGCCGGTCGAACCCGGTCAACGCCACCGGTCAGCGTGTGGCAGACATTCTCCGGCAACAACAGCGGCGAGTGCGTGATGGTCGCGAAATTCGAGACCATCGCGGATGCGGACGCCTACCTCGCCCAACTGCTGCCGTCATGGGCGCCCGATGCCGAGTATTCGTCCGAGTGGAAGCGCCTGTTCAAGGACGAAGCGGTCGCGGGGCCGGGCTTGTCGAGCGGAGGGTCGCCTCGCGAGCTGGTGGCGATCGGCCGCTCGGTGATCGCGACGGGATACGAGGCAGACGACCTGTTTCCGGAATTGCGTGCGCTGGCCTGGAAGAAAGGCGCATACGTGGTGCCCGACGGCATCCACGCCCACGACGTGTTCCTGCTGGCCGCGGTGCGTGCGTCCGGCGCGGACGACGCACGCGATCTGGCCGCCCGGAAGCCCCATCCCGCAGCCAGGACCTGGCTGCATGGAGAGGCCGTCCTCGTCACGCTCGAGCTGCAGGGTGACGGCGCGCCAGGTGAACTCGTCGAGATCCGGCAACTGCTCACCGACTATTGCGCCGGTCGCCCGCTCGCCGCGGAACTCGTGTTCGACGACATCGACGACGCGGCCATGCTGTCGGTCAAGAAGCGGCTCGGCGCGGAAATCGGTCGAACGCCAAGGCTTGCACTGCATTTCGGCTCGCGCGAGGATTCCGCCGAGCGCGCGGTTCGATTCGCGCAAATGATCGCGGAAGGCCAGGCCGACGTCGCCGGCACGTGTGTGCTGGTATCGGGAATCGAGCGGCGCAAGCGGCTCGCGGTGCTCGCCTATCGGCAGGGTGCGCATGTCGGCGCCATCGACGGCCCGGAAGTGCGCGTCAGCGCCTGGTTTTTCGTGCGTGATGCCGCACCCCGGAAAGGCCGGCGCGCGGAACCCGGCGAGATCGATATCGGCCTGGTTCGCGAAGCGCTTCACCAGCGCTTTCCGGGCGGCGTTCGCATCGAAGTCAAGGCGGGATATCGTCGGGGTATGGCCTTCGTGAACATCGTCACCGCGGACCCCGGATATGCTTTCGGTCAACTCGAGCAGCTTGCGGCGTCGTTCGATGCGAGGCTCGGCATCGGAGTGCACGAGGTCGATCCGCTGGCGTTTGCCGTTCGACGCGTGATCGCTGACGTGTATTCCTGACCTGGGGCGCTACGCACCGCGCGCACGCAATCGCCAGGCGCCAATTCGCGTGCTACGCCAACAATCGTAGCCGCCCCGCTGAATCAGGTGCGAACCTGCACGCCATCCTCATCGAACACGGTGATCGCACCTGTATCCGCGTGCGTCACTTCATAGTGAAACACCGTGCCTTCCTCGCCCTGTTCGACCTCGTATGCCCGGATCTGATCGTCCGGCAGTGTCCCGAGCCTCGCGAAGCGACACGTAAAGATGTCCGGCACGTCGTTGCCTGGACGCGTCGCAACGATCCGGCCGATCGAGTCGTCGATTGATTCGTACTCGGCCGGCAGACGCCATTGCGCGGAGGCATCGAGCACGCCCCATCGCTCGTTTTCGCAGGCGGCCCAGCACCTGCTGCGGGAATGTTGCAGCACGGCCAACGCCGCATAACGGCACGGGATGACCTGTACCCCGTTGCGATCCACCACACCGAACTTGCCGTCGTGCAGCACCCGCGCATATTCCCCGCGCCAGAACGCCCATACGCGCTCGTACTGCACCGGTGTAATCTCTTTACCCTGGCTGTCGATATGTCCGTAGCGGTCACCTTGTCGGACGACGGCAACTTCCATCCATGTATCGAAGCCGATCTCGTCGTAGCGAGGCGGCACCAGCACCTCGCCCGTGATCGCCATGACGCCCATCTGCCCGTCTTGCTCGAACACTTCGACCTGTTCGTAGTAAATCGACGTCAACGGCTCCCACCCGTAGTCGTAGTGATCCTGGTTGATCAGTTCGCGAAAGCTGGTGACCTCCTCTTCCGCCAGGCCCTCGCACTGGTCGAGTACGGCGGGATCGTCGGTCTCGATCGCGCGCTCGATCGTCGCGTTGTCGCGCTCGATGCGTGCCAGCAGCGCCCGGGCCAGTTCGACGTGCGGTTCCGCCGACAGGTTGAACACGTCCCAGCCGTTCAGGTGAAAGTAGCGGTGAACCGCGCGATTGCCGAGGAATGCAAGTATCTTGCGCTTGGCTTCCCGGAAGGCGTCGAGATCGTCGATCAGGCGGTCGGCGTGACGCTCAAGGAACGCATACAACCTGGCCATCAGCACCTTGCCGCCTTCCGCTTCGGCATATATTCCATCGTCATTGCCGGTGTCGTTGCAACGATTACGCGCAAGGAATGGCGCCACTGCCAGCAGCGGACTCAACACGGTCGGGAAGTCATAGTTCCACTCCACCATGTTCAGGCATGGCGTGTCGGCCGGGCCGATGTCTTGCAGATTGAACATGTACATTCGATGCGCCATCGAAGTTCCTTGTGATGAGTGATGTGTTGGCGTTCAGCGTCGCGGTTGCTTATGATAGCGGCTCGCCAGTTCGACGATTGCATCGGCTGGCAAGCTCCAGACAAGAAGTCCTGGATCTCGCCCGGTCACTCAATGGTGACATCGACCTCGCGACGGTAGTCTACGAAGTGGTCGGTCCAGGCTACAAGAAGTGGATCCGCGAAAAGGTGCCTGCAATGGATGATCCAGCACCGATCGACTGCCTCCACGCCTCCGCGCTGACGAAACGGCTTCGCACCACCCTGATGCGTTTCCCCAGCCAAACCCGGTAACGATACGACGAGGTTGAGGACAGCATGCATCCAAGTTTCGCGAGCGAAATTGCCGACGCGGCGCGAGTGACATATCGAGCGCTTATCGCGGCGCATCCATACGAACATTTTTATGCGTTCGCCCTCTACACCGACAGTGGTGCCATGACGGTCGTGCCCGCCGCCAATTCCGACGAAGGGCTGAAGCGGATCCGCGAACGGATGGAGGTCGCCGACGACGAGAAAGCGCCGGAGTTCACATGGGCAACCGCCGAGTGGGCGTATGAATCCGCCGAGGCCGATTCATTCAATCCGCTCTGTAAAAAGCTGGCCGATACGGTGCTCGGTTCGACCATTCCCGAAACGAGGTTCGACGCGTTTTTCAAGGCACTCCAACGGGACATGATCGAGGCACTCAGACAGCTCGATCAAGAAGGGTTGTTCGGCACCGGCGCAGAGCGCGAGAAGATCACGCTGTTCGTCACGATCAGTGATGACAACGGGGCCGAGGAACTGGAGAACCGATCTGCCAAAGTCCTGAACCCGCCGGCCGTCTTTGATCGTTTTATCAACCGCTACGAATAGCAGCGGAACAGCGAGTGCGAGACGTGCGCGCGCGGGTCTGATCTTCGCGACAGACAGCCGCCCGGCATGCCAGCGCCTGCGCTCGTTACGAGGCGGCGCGTCAAGCAACGCCACGGGTTCGTCGACGCGAAACGATCCGATAATCGACCGGTGACCGGTGACCGCAGCTACCCTCACGCGATCACCCGGTTGCAGCCGCCCCTCACGCCCGCCTGCCCGTAGCCTGCGCCGCCAACGCGGCCCGCTCGATCCAGCGGATGGCCGGCGCATCGTGCTCGCCCGGCGCGGGCCTGCCGATCAGGAAGCCCTGCACCTCGCGACAGCCGGCATCGGTGATGCACGCCAGTTGCTCCTCCGTCTCGACGCCTTCCGCCACGGTCGTCACGCCGAGACGCTTGCCGAGATCGGCCACCGCGCACACGACGGCCGCGCAGTCCGGTCGCGAGATCGCATCGCGCACGAAGCTGCCGTCGATCTTGATCTTGTCGAACGGAAACGCGCGCAGATGCGCGAGCGACGAGAAGCCCGTGCCGAAATCGTCGAGGGCGACGCGCACGCCCATCGAACGCAGCGCGCGCAGGTCCGCGATCGCCTTGCCCTCGTCATGCAGCAGCGCGGTTTCCGTCACCTCGATTTCCAGCCGGTCGGGCGTGAGGCCGGCGCCGGCCAGCGCCGCCGCGAAGGCCGGCACGATCGTGCCGTGGCCGAGCTGTGCCGCCGATACGTTCACGGCGACACGCGCGCCGTCCGGCCAGCGCGCCGCCTCCCGGCATGCATGGTCGAGCACGAAGCGGCCGAGCCGGTCGATCAGGCCGCCGCGCTCGGCCATCGGAATGAAGTAGCCCGGCGAAATCCAGCCGGAGCGCGGATGATGCCAGCGCAGCAGGGCCTCGCGCGTCGTCACCCGGCGAGTCCGGACATCGACGATCGGCTGGTAGAACACGTACAGCCCCTGGTTCTCGTCCAGCGCGACGCGCAGCTTCGATTCGAGCGCGATCCGCTCCTGCGCGCGCGTTTCCATGTCCGGCGAGAACATCCGGTACGTCCCCTTCCCCGCTTTCTTGGCCGCATAGAGCGCCATGTCCGCGCGTGACAGCAGCACGCCGGCGTCGTTGCCGTGATGCGGCGCCAGCACGCAGCCGATCGACGCGCCGATGCGGAACTGCCGCTCGGGCGACGGCGCATAGGGCGCGACGAGCGTGTCGACGAGCCGCGCGGCCGCGCCCATCGCGCCGTCGGCGTCGGTGTCGCGCAGCAGCACCGCGAATTCGTCGCCGCCGATGCGCCCGAGCATCATCCCCGGCTCGGGACACTGCCCGCGAAGGCGTTCCGCGACCTGGCGCAGCACCTCGTCGCCCGCCGAATGCCCGCACGCGTCGTTGATCAGCTTGAAGCCGTCGAGGTCGATGAAGAGCAGCCCGAGCGTCTTGTCGGAGCGGCGCAGGCTCGCGTCGAATTCGGCGAGGAAGGTCGCGCGGTTCGGCAGGCCGGTGAGCGAATCGTGATGCGCAAGCTGGTGGATGCGCGCTTCCGCCTCGGCCTGCTGCGTGACGATCGACCACGACAGCATCGGGCCGATATAGCGCCCCTCGGCATCGCGCCCCGCCGAGACCTGGAAGTCGAGCACTTCCGGCCCGAGCCGCACGCGGCCGCGATGCGGCAGGTTCGTCGGATCGGCGAGCAGGCGGCGCTGGTGCTGCGGGTGCGGATGGAAGAAGTCGATCGACGCGCCGAGCGCATCGTCCGCGCGGATCGGCAGCAGATGCTCGATCGAGCGCAGCAGGTTTCGCGACGCCGTGTTCAGGTAGTTGATGCGGAACGTCTCCGGGTCGGCCGTCATCACGGCCACCGGCATGTCGTCGATCATCCGCATCAGCCGCGTCTGCGCCTGCTCGCGCATCCGCGATTCGGCCTGCGCGTCGACGGTGCGCACGAAGCCCCGGTAGTTGACCGAGATGACGGCGATCAGCGCTGCCGACACGAAAGCCATGTTGACCGCGGTGGCGACGAGCGTCGGCTGGCCCGTCGAGAGGAAGAACGCGATGAACACGGCGTTGACGATCACGGCCACGATCAACGCGGCCGTGCGCAGGTACATCAGGCTGAAGATGCAGCCGATCACCGTGATCGCCATGTAGAACGCGACCTGGGCCTTTTGCCACGCGTCGCCGTACGGGAACAGCAGCAGCGCCCAGAGGGTGAACGTCACCGCGATCGGGATCACCAGCCAGTTCGTCATCGTGAGCGCACGCGACACGGTGTCCGGCGTCGGCTCCACCAGCCGGGCGCGGCGCCAGTGCAGCAGCCGCGCGAGCGACACGAGCGTCATCGCGGCCGGCATCGCGACCGACAGCCACCACGGCGTGCTGCGCAGGTGCGTGACGGCGAGGCTCCAGGTGCTCGGGATGAGGATCAGGTACATCACCGGGAGCTGGCCGGCGAATACCCGGAATTGCGCCGCGAGCAGGTCCGGGTTCCGGGCCGGCGCCGCGATGCTTGCCAGTCTGACCATCCGTGCGTAGTGGGTTTTCATGTGAGCCTGCCTGCTGCAACCCGCGTTCGGATTGCCGTATCCGGCGTCGTCGGTTACCGGCGCGGGCCCGGATCCAGCTCGGCCGTGACGGCCGATCCGGACGCGGGAACCGTCGCGCTGGCGCGGTTGCTGCCGGTCAGCGCGATCTGCCCGCTGCCGACAATCTCGTTGAGTGGTGCGGGCCTGCCGAGCAGGAAGCCCTGCGCTTCGTCGCAGCCTTCGTCGGCCAGCAGCACGAGCTGGTCGCGCGTCTCGATGCCTTCGGCCAGGATCGGAATGCCCAGGCTCTTGCCGAGCGCGAGCACGGCGCGGATGATCGCGCGATCCTGCGGTTTCGCTTCCGCGTCCGCGACGAACGACTGGTCGAGCTTGATGCGGTCGAACGGGAACGAGCGCAGCGTGTCGAGCGACGAATAGCCGGTACCGAAATCGTCGAGCGCGATGCTCACGCCCAGCGCCTTGATCTGCCGCAGCGTGTCCAGCGCGCGCTCGCGGCCGGCGAAGATCGTCGATTCGGTCAGCTCCAGCTGCAGGCGCGACGCCGGCAGGCCGGTTGCCTCGAGCACGTCCGCCACGAGCGCCGTCAGGTCCGCGTGCATGAACTGCACGGCCGATACGTTCACCGCGACCGTATAGGGCGGCTCCCACGTGGCCGCCCGCGCGCATGCCTCGCGCAACACCCATGCGCCGATCTCCAGGATCACGCCGTTCTCCTCGGCGAGCGGAATGAACTCGGTGGGCGGGATCGTGCCGAGCGTCGCATGCTGCCAGCGCAGCAGCGCCTCGTAGCCGCGGATCTCGCCGGTCGTCAGCGAGGTCTGCACCTGGTAGTGGATGCTCAGCTGGTTGTCGGCCACCGCGCGGCGCAGGTCGGCCGCGAGGCTGCGGCGCGCGCGGACGATCAGGTCCATCGCCGGCTCGTAGAAGCAGACCGATTGCGAGACGCTGCCCTTGGCACGGTACATCGCGAGGTCCGCGTTGTTGATGAGGATCGCCTTGGTGGCGGCGTCGTCCGGGTAGATGGCGACGCCGAAGCTCGCACCCGGCACGACCTCGTAGTCGTCCAGCCTGACCGGCTTGTAGAGCGCCGGCTCGAGCCGTTCGAGCAGATCCATCAGGCGGGTGTCGTCGCCCATCCGGCAGAGTGCCGCGAATTCGTCGCCGCCGATGCGGGCGACGAATTCGCCTTCGCGCAGCACGTTCGACATGCGCCGCGCGAGGATGCGCAGCACCTCGTCGCCGGCGTGATGGCCGCGCAGGTCGTTGATTTCCTTGAAGCGGTTCAGGTCGATGCCGATCAGCGCGAGCTTCGTGCCCTGCTCTTGCGCCAGCGCGATTTCGAGGTCCAGCCGCTCGTTGAAGCTCGCCCGGTTCGGCAGGCCGGTCAGCATGTCGCTCAGTGCCAGCCGGCGCAGGTGCTCGAGCGATTCGGCCCGCACGTTGCTGTCGATCACGTAGCTCACGAGCCCCGTGCAGACGATCACGAGCGACGTACCCGCGACCGCCAGCGCCAGCGGACGCAGCGTGTTCACGTCGGTCCACGCGCCGTCGAGCGTCAGCGGCGTGATGCGCAGCGCTGACATCCCGGTGAAATGCAGCGCGAGGATCGCGAGCGACAGCACGCCGGCCATCTGGTTGACCGCGTGCGGCGACGGCCGCAGCGCGAGGTGCAGCGCGAGCGCCGCGAGGGTCATCGCCAGCAGCACCGACGCGACCAGGTAGCCGATGTCCCACGACACGATGCCTTCGACCCGCCACGCGAGCATGCCGGTGTAATGCATCAGCACGATCGCGACGCCGACGATCGCGCCGCCGAGCGCGGGCGCGATCCTGACGATGCGGCAGGTCGTCAGCGCGAAGCCGATCGTGCTGCCGCCGACCGCGATGAGCAGCGACACGAGCGTGAGCGGCAGGTCGAATTGCACGGGCGCGCCGGCATCGAAGCCGAGCATCGCGATGAAGTGCGTGCACCAGATCGCCACGCCGGCCGAAATGGCCGTCAGCACCTGCCAGCCGAGCCGCTGCATGCCGGAGGTGTTCACCGTGCGCTGGAACAGGCGCGCGGTGACCCACGAACCGGCCCCGCACAACAGCGCGGCAAGCAGGACCAGCCAGTGATTGTGCCGATAAACGATGCACCCTAAAACTGTCGCCAAAACCTTTCTTCCCCTATCCGTCGCGTGCGTGGATGCCGTTCCCGGTCGAAACCGCGGGGCGATGCCGCTTCGATCAGGCGCGCCTTCCGGATATCGGCATGCGATGAATAAACTGAACGCCGCGCGGCGACACGCAAACGATTGCCCGGAAGAAATTTTTTCTGGAAAAAGTGCCGGAACCAGACGGGGCGGGATATCGAAGGATCGGCCGATGGTTTGCCGATCGACCGCCGGGTGTGGGCGATGGGTGATACGGCTGGATTCCGCCGCGCTTCAACGTCGGGTTTCTTCCGGGTTCGTCACGGACGGCCCGGGAACGCGGCGCGGTGATCGAGGAAGGTGCGGCAGATGCAACCATGTCGGCACGCCGTGCCGAAGAACGGGATATGCGGCTGGCGGGACAACAACCGGATTCCAAAGATCGACCGCCCGCAATTGCAGGCGGTCGATCGACACGCGTGCGTCATTTGCCCGGGCGTCGCGTGGCCTCGACCGGCTCTCCGTTCTCCGACACGAAATGCCGCCACGCGATCGATCCTCGGGCATTCAACGCACTGGCACACACGCCATCAATTCACCCCGACCGCGCTCCACGCGCGAGCGACCGTCGCGCTTTCGGCCGAATTCGCGCCGTACAGGTCGTTCGCCGCCTGGATCGATGCACGCCGCGCGTTCGGGTAGCTGGAGTTGGCGTTCAGATACACGGTCAGCGTCCGGTACCAGATCTTCCCGGCTTTCTCGCGCCCGAGCCCGGTGAAGGTCGTGTCGCCGTTGCAGACCAGTTTCGCCTTCGTCAGGCCGGTATCGGTCGACGGCACCGTCGGGCCTTCGGCCAGCAGGTAGAAAAGGCGGTTGCCGACGCCCGACGTGAAATGCGGATCGTGGCGCGGATTCGACCACGAGAATCCGCCGGACGGATAACAGCTGAACGACCGGCCATCGAGGTCCTGCTTGTACATCTTGCGCAGGCCGCCGCTCACCACGCGCGCACCGATCACGTAGTTGCCGGGATCGTTCGGGTTGTTCGCGTAGTACTTGACGAGCGTGCCGAAAATGTCGGAGGTCGCTTCGTTCAGCCCACCCGCGTCGCCCGAATAGTTCAGGTTGGCCGTGGCCTCGGTCACGCCGTGGCTCATCTCGTGTCCGGCCACATCGACCGACACGACCGGCTTCGGCAGGCTCGTGCCCGGCTGGCCGTCGCCGTACACCATGATGTGCGACGGCATCCATGCCGCGTTCGCGCCGGTCGTGCCGCTGCCGGTGTCGAACACCACGTGCGCGAAACTCTTCACGCCGCGCCCGTCGTTGAAGATGCCGTTGCGGTTGTGCGTCGTCTTGTAGTAGTCCCAAGTTAATGCCAGACCGTAATCGATGTCGGCGGCGACGGTCTGCCGGTCGGTGGTCGCGTTGTTGCCCCACACGTTCGTGCTGCTCGTGAAGATCGGCAGGTCGGTCGCCTGCTCGACGTCCTCCGCGATCAGTCCGCGGCCGTCGTACACGGAGCCGCCGCCGCGATTCGGATCGAGCATCCGGTACGCGTTCGTGCCGGTCTGGTCGGTGGTCAGCGTCAGGTTGCCGTAGTACAGCGAGCGGCCGGTGCCGGTCGCGGCGGCGGTCTTGATCAGGTCCTGCGCATCGAGCACGGCGCCCGTGCGTGCGTCGACGTAGTACAGCACCGCATCGCCGTGCACGTCGTTCGACTTGCCGTATACGCGCACCGCGTAGGCCAGCGTCGGCGTGACGTCGCGTGCGAACACCACGAGTTCCGCGTCGTCGACGCGGCGCACGTCCGAGTTGAAACGCGCGGTCGCGACGCGCTTGACCCGGGCGTTGCCGATGTCGGGCGCGTTGCGTACCACGGAGCGGTTTCCGACCTTGCCGATCGTGCCGGCGAGATTGATCGGCGCAAGCTGGGTCACGCTCGCCTGCTTCAACTGCCCCTTGCTCGAATGGACGACCACGTCACCGCCGATCACGGGCAGGCCCGCGTAGAAGCGGTCGAAACGCACGTGCTCGGTGCCGTCGGGATCGACGATCACGTCGCGCACCTCGAATTGATCGCCGTCCGTCGGCGCACTCGCCTGCGGCCCTGCGAACTTCAACGTGCGTGCTGCGCCGCCAGCGGCCAGACTGAAGGCGGACGGGTTCTGCTGGATCAGTTGCAGTGCCTTGTCGACCGTGGCCGACTGGTCGCCGGCCTGGGCAAAAGCACTGAGACTCGCGACGGTAATCGCGGTGATGGACAGCAGGCGAGACAGTTTCTTCATGTAATCCCCCGGTTATGTATGGGTGATGTTCGAGGAATGCATCAAGTACAGACTTTGATCCAGGACATGTCACGAACTGCAGAGGGATGCTAGGAGGTCATTTTTATAATTACAAGATATTTTCTGACTGGTTAATAACTTCTTTCGGCGATGTTAATCGAGTCATGATTTGGTTATAAATCTGAAATGATCGCGTCGGTTGCGATGCCGGTTTCGGCAACGCGGCATCGGCGGAATATGCGTGCCGAGCCCGCCGTTACTGGGGAAAGGCAGCGCGTGGCGCGGGTCGGGCGGGACGGAGGATGTGAAGCTCTGGGTAACGCGGCAGATGCTGTTTGCTTTATTAAATATTGATTTTGATTATTGCCATTCCAGGCATGCCACCGGGGTTTTTAATACCTCCACGATTCTCACCCTTGATGACACTGCCTTTTAATTCGTAGTAAAAGCCTCGCGAACGACACATGAGAACGTGTTTTCTACGAATCTTTCGATTGAGCCGCACGGCACGGCCGACGGCATGAGCGCGTCACACTGCCTCTTGCATCGCACGATATCGCCCCATCCGCGCAGCGTGAAGCGGACGCGCGGTCGCACACCGCGGTTTTCGCGCGAGAAGCATACGGCCGATGAACCATCCGTCGACGCCGGCCGCCTACCTGCCCCGCACCTTGACCTGCACCACCAGCCACGTCAGCGCCCCCAGCACGAATACGGCGAGCGTCCACGTGCCGCCATGGTGCTGCAGCACCGCGGCCGTCGCGGCGATGCCCGCCAGTCCCTGCTGCAGGAAACCGCACAAGGCCATCGCATGCGCGCCATGTTCATGCGCATCGCTGACGGCGGTCGCCATGCTGTTCGGAAACAGCACTGCCTGGCCGAAGTTCGCCAGGCAATACAGCGCGATGAAGATCCACAGCCCGGTGAAATGGGTCAGCAGGCCGCTCAACCACGACACCAGCATCAACGTGGTTGCGAACGCAAGCAACGCGGCGCCGGCATGCATCAGCCGGACGCCGCCGAGCCGCCTCACAAGACGGTTGACCAGCATCGCCCCGCTGAAATAGGCCACGCCGAGCAGCAGGCCGATACTGCCGAAGCTCGTCACGGCCAGCTGGAAATGCTCCTGGAACACGAACGGGCTCACCTCCTGCAAGGTGACGGTCGTCGCGAACCCCAGCCCGCCCGCGCAGGCTGGCCACAGGAAGCCGGGGCGCCGCAGCAGGAGCCAGTAAGTACCGGCCAGGCCCGACGGTTTGTCGGCACGGCTTCCCGCCTTCAACGGCAACGCGTAAGACAGCGCGATCGCCAGCGCGGCGACGGCGGCCATCAGCACGAAACCCGTTTGCCAATGACTGTATCGGCCGATGAGCCCGCCGATGAACTGGCCACCGCCCAGGGCCGTGATGAAGGCGATCGACAACACGGAGAGGCGTCGCGCCAGTTCGTCGCCGCGCCAGTTGTCGCGGACGATGATTCGGGCGATGATCGCCGCGCCGCCGCCGCCGATGCCCTGGATGGCGCGCAATCCGAGCAGCGCCGGTGCGACCGTGCAGCCGGCGAGCAGCAGGCTGCTGCCGATGAACAGCAGCAGCGAAATCAGCAGCGGGCCGCGCCGGCCCCAGCGTTCCGCGGCAGCGCCCCAGAATGGCACCGGCAGCGCTGCACCGATCACATAGGCCGAGATGGATAACTCGGCGCCGCCTTGCGTCATCTTCAACTCGCGCATGACGACAGGCAGCGACGGCAGGTACACCGTCGTCGCCATTTGCGCCATGAATACGACCAGGCACGCCAGCGCCATCAGGGGAGCGGCCGACGCCGCAGGTTCGCACGGCGCACCGGCGGCAAGAACGGGTTTGTCGCTCATGCCAGCCCTCGATCCGATCGGGACGCGCACCCGGTCGTTACCCATTCGGGCGCACGTGACGTGCGCCCGTCGCGGGCGCTATCCGCGTACATGCGCGTCTGAAATCCGGTTTCGGTCGCCATCGCTTCTCTCACGTTGTTTTTTTCGGGGTTTGCCGCGGTTGTGTGCGGCAAGACTGAAGCGGCTGATTGTACAAAGGTGCGGGAAACGAATGGTAGACGCCGAATTCAAATGACCGTTGAGGAGCGGCGAGGGGCTCCCTGCGCCGCCCGCCGCGACAATGCAGGACGTGTGGTGCGGCAAGCCGGGCCATGGCCGGTACTCAATGACGAACCGCCGTCGAGCGACCGCTTCGCGCATGAGGCACAATAGCCGCCTTCAACATTCAACCGCGATCAAACCCATGCGCTTCGTCGTCGTCGGAACCAGCGGGGCGGGGAAATCCACCTTTTCCAGCGCACTGGCGGAAGCAACGGGCTGCCCGTACGTCGAGCTGGATCGACTCTATTGGGGCCCCGACTGGACAGCCGTGCCGCCGGAACAGTTCGAGCGCGCCGTGCGGGCCGCGACGGCCGGCGACCGATGGGTCGCCGACGGGAACTACGGCGCCGTGCGCGACGTGCTCTGGTCGAGAGCCACCCACGTAGTCTGGCTCAACTTCGGGCGGCGGACGGTGTTCTCCCGGGTGCTCTGGCGCACGTTGAGCCGCGGGCTCATGCGCACCGAGCTTTCGCACGGCAACCGCGAGTCGCTGCGGATGGCATTTTCGCGAGAGTCGGTGCTGCTGTGGTCGTACACCACGTTCGCCAGGAATCGTGTCAAGTTCGCCAGCCTGCGCGACGACCCGAAATACGCGCATCTGCACTGGACGGAGATCACCCGGCCCTCGCGCTCCCGCGCGGTCATCGACATGCTGGCTCGCGCCGGCCGTTGAGCGCGGCGCGACGCGCGTTTGCGCCGATGCGAACTCACTTCACGGCCGCATTGCCTCCGTCGGCGAACAGGGCCGAGCCGGTAACGAAACTGGCCATCGGGCTCGCCAGAAACAGCGCCGCGGATGCGATCTCGTCGGGGCGGGCGATGCGCTTCATCGCGTGGAGCCCGGCCGCCCATTCCTTCTGCTCGCGGTCTCCCCCCATCGCGGTGTCCACACCGCCCGGCAACAGTGCGTTTGCCCGAATCCCCTGTGCCGCGTAGTCCGCGGTGATACCCTTCACCAGTCCCATCAAGCCGGCCTTGGACGCACCATACGCGGACATGCCGGGTAGCCCGACGCTGGTGCCGACGAAGCTGGACGTGAAGACGATCGAGCCGCCGCCGCGTTCGAGCATCACGGGAATCTGGTTGCTTGCGCCCAGGAAGGCCGCCGTCAGATTGGTAGACAGCGTGTGCTGCCAATCGTCGAGCGAGATCTCCGCGAGCGGTTTGAGCGGCCCGACGGTTCCCGCGTTGTTGATCGCAATGTCGAGACCGCCGAACTCGCGCAGCGCCGTCGCGACGAGCCTTCGATGCGTATCGGCGTGACAGACGTCGCCGGCGCAGGCGAACGCCTGCCCGCCGTGACGACGAATCTCGTCGGCCACTTCGTTCAACGTGGATTCGCTTCGCGCGCCCAATACGATTGACGCGCCGTGCGCCGCGAACATCAGTGCGATCGCCCGGCCGATTCCGGTGGAGGCACCGGTGACGATGGCGACTTTCCCTTCGAGTAAGGTCATCTTCTTCACATCCCGTGAGTGAGGTCAGTCACGGCAATGTAGGCGACCGTTTGCAGGCAGGCACTCCGTTTCTTGCTGTTGAAGTCCGGTGCGACGGCATCGCGGGTGGTGCGGCACAGCCATGTCGCGCGCTGCGGCGATCTGCACGGGATGGAGATGCGCAGCCTTCCCGCCCTGCACGGTCATTGAAACGGCGGCCCGCGCCGGCACCCGAACGCGGTATGACGCTTGCCGGCGTCAGTCGTCGAACGTGCCTTGATATTCCGGTGCGGCATCCGCGCGCGTGTTCAGCTCGAACATCACGCCGCCCGGCGCGCGGCAGAAGAAACGCGAACCGCGCCCGTTGTTGAAGACGTCCGTCACCATCTCGACGCCCTCTTCCCTGAAGCGTTCGAACAACGTGCGAACGGCATCGAGGCTCGGCAGTTCGAACCCGACGTGGAAATTCGTCGGCCACGCGGTCTCATCGTCGCCGGCGTGATCGATCACCACGTCGAAACCCGGGCGTTTGAGGATCCAGGATTTGTCCCAGCTTCCCGCGATCGTGAAGCCGAGATGCCGCTCGAAGAATCGGGCCGTCGCCAGTGTGTCGGCGGAAGGGAAGCTCAGGTGATTGAGCTTCATGGTTTGCGTCATGGCAGTCATTGCGAGTCTCCGTCATGCGTCGATCGGCGGAGGCCCCATGCCGTTCCGCCCGACGCACCCAGAATACGAGCCGCGGCTCGCATTCGACAATTCGCATTCGCCGCCTGGCTCGACAGCGCGCGAACCCGCGAGAAATCGCGGATCGGGGCGCGGTTGCGAGCGCTGCGGATCGCGCCATTCGCATTTGTATTTGTCCGTGATTTGGCTGAGCCACATCACTTCAGGCAGCCGCCCACCTTGTTTCTCGAGAGAGCCATCTCCATTGGATCCGCTTTCCGGACAGGTGGAACGATCGTTGAAAGCGACACGCCCCATGCCGCCCTACGTCTTCGCCGCTTCGTAAACCTTCGTCTTCGGATTGAACCGGTATTCGATGACATCCGCGGCGCCATCGGTCTTTTTCCGGCCGGCGTTGTCGATGCCCGCCCCGTTCATCGCCACGCGAAGGCGCGGCCAGTCCCGGCCATCGGCCGGCAGGAAGGTCAGCGTCGCCGAGCCTTCCACGCACGGTATCCGGTTGCCGGTACCCGCGGCATCGCATGCCGCGCCGCTATTGTTGCCGCGAAACACGTTGCCGGCATAGGTCCAGTCGGTATCGTCAGGATTGCTTGACGCATCGGTGCGCCGATAGACGAACAGGCCGAACGACTTGATCCGGGTATCGGAAGCCAGGTGCCAGGTCGGCACGGCCAGCACGATCCGCCCGTCCGGCAGGGTCGTGCTCACGGCGGATTCCTTGTCGTCGATCGTGTCGGCCTTCTCGTCGCCGCCAAACTCGCCGATCGAGCGTTCCGACTCGACCATGTTCCAGCCGGCCACGCCCCCGTCCGTGATCCATTCGAAGGTCGCCTCCGTGATCGTCACCCTGGCATCGTGCGCCGGCTCGGCGGTGTTCTCCTGTTCGGCGTACTTGTTCGGCGTCTCGTAGGCGAAGCCGGTGAAGTAGTGGCCGCCGTTCAGGTCGAACGCGTGGCCGTACCAGTATGTGGCCTGGCTTCCATTGGCGATCTCCATCGTCGCCTCGCCATGCGCGTCCTTCTGGTAAATGCCCTCCAGCACCTGGCCCGGCCTGGGCGGCACGGGCGAGTCGCGCCCTTCGCGCGGCGAGGTAACGGCCTGCGTCGCCGACGCGGCCGCCGGCTGCGCATTCGATGCGGTATCGGCCTGACCGGAATGATCCCCGCATGCCGCGACCAGAAGCGAAACGACGGACTGCCATGCAACTTTCCCGATCATGTGCCTTTACCCCGGATGCGTCTTCAAGTGACCCGATGCACGCTCACGGGTGCACCGATTGATATCGCCGTTCGATACCGGTTGCCCGGCCGATCGATTCGGGCGCCGGTTCTCTTGTCGAACCCATGGCGCGGATTGTCCGGGAGCTAGCGGCACCTGCCGCCGTAACCGGCCGGCAAAGCCGATGGCAACGCGACGCGCTGCGCGGGAAGCATCCTGTTCTCGGGTTTCATCGTTTTCATTTTTCGTTGTCGGCGCCAATACGGGACTGGAAGACGTGCTCGGACACGCTCAATGCGGAGTGCATTGCGCCAGCGCCGATTATCTCCACAATTGGCGAATAAATCATCCATCGACGGCATCGGCTGCCGGACAGGCCCGGCATAACCACACCGCTTTTCGCGACGCATCAAGCGTCGACGGCCCGGGGTCGACAGACTCACCCCGGGCCACGGATCTCCCGTCGGTGTCGGGCATCACGACCGCTGCCCGACACCCCCGTTCGATCGATACTGCGCGAACGACGTCAGAACTGGTAACCCGCGCCCACCACCGCGCCGAAGTCCGAACGCGTGTTGCCCGTCACCGACGCCTTGACGACCCAGCGATTGCTTTCCGTCACATACGAGTACCCGGCGGCGAAACCCTGCTGGCCGTGATAGTTCGACGTCGCCGCCGAGACCATCGAGCGGCCCGCGCCCGTCGGTTGCGGCAGGCCGGCCACGGCCATTGCCGATGCCACGCCGCCGTACATGTCCTTCTTCAGGTCGTTGAACGAGTTGTACACCTGGCCGATGCGCTGGTCGGTGTAGCCCTTCGCCTGCGACGTGGCGGTCGACAGGTTGTCGTTCAGCTGCTGCACGTTGACCGCGTCGGTCGGCGCCGTGCCGGCCGCGACGTTCGTGACCTGGCGCTCGCTGCCCTTCGCACCGACCGAGAACGAGTTGTCGCGATCGGCGACGGAGCCCTGACCGACCGCCACCGCGTTCTTGCCGGTTGCGGTTGCCGTCGACCCGATCGAACCCGCATCGGCACGTGCGATCCACGTCGTGTTCGCATCGGTCGCCGCCGCGCGGATCTGGTCGTTGGCCGCCGCGTTCTTCAGCGCGTTGTTGAACTGGCCCATGTTGACCGCGTCGTTGTCCTTCACGCCCGCCGCGACACCGGTCAGCACGCGGTCGCCCGACGTGCCGGAGAAGTTCACGCTGGTGCCGCCGGTGTCCTTCCCGACCGTGATCGCGCCGTTCGGGTCCTGCTGCTGCACGAGGCCGGCCTTGCCGTTCGCGATGTTGTTCACGTTCCCCTGCAGGTTCGTGATGTCGGTCGTGTTCTTCGCGACCTGCTGGTTGGTCGCGTAGAGCTGCGAGCCGTTCACCGCATCCGTGCTGGTTGCGCTGAGCGTGCCGGCCTGCACGTTGGTGATGCGCGTGCCACCCGCGCCACCGAGCGTGATCGAGCTCTTCGACGCGTCGTCGTACTGCACCGCGAGCGCACCGAGCTGGTTGAGGCTCGACTGCACGCCCTTCAGCTGCTTGACGTTCACCGCGTCGGTATCGGCAGTGCCCGCGGCGACGTTCTTCAGCACGACGGCCGCATTCGGGTCGCCGCCGATGAGCGATACCGAATTCAACCGGTTGCCGTTCGCGTCGACGTCGTACTTGACGACGTTCTTCACGGCCTCGCCCGCCTGGTTGGACACCTGCGTGATCTGCTGTTCGAGCGACGACTTCACGCCCGACAACTGGCCGCCGTTCACCGCGTCCGTGCTGCCCGCGGCGACGTTGCCGTCGGCCACGTTCGTCAGCTTCGTCGGTGCACCGCCGCGCGCCGCATTGTAGGCACCGAGCGTCGGGTCGAACTGCAGCGCGTCCTGCTGCAGCCCCGCGATCGCGGCCGTGTTGCCCGCGATGTTCGTTTCGGCATTGCCGATACGCGTTTCGTGATTCTCGAGCGTCGTCGTGTTGTTGAGAACACGACCGTCGAGGTTCGTGAGCGCGTCGCCGACATTGTTGAACGAACCGCCGCCGACCTTATAGTCCGGCGCGCTGATCGAGCCGTCCGGATTCGCCGTCGCACCGCCGCCCAGCGCGGCCGCCGTGCCGTCGGTTGCACGGCGCAGTTGCGCGCCGTTCACCGCATCCGTGCTGCCGGCCGCGACGTTGCCTTCCGCGACGTTGGTCAGGCGCACCGGGCTCCCGCCGTTGCCCGCGCCGAGCGAAACCTGCTTCTTGCTCGCGTCGTCGTACTTCACGGCGAGTGCATCGAGCTGGCTCGTGCCATCCTGGATCGCCGCGTTCAACTGGTCGACGTTGACTGCGTCCGTGCCGTTCTTGCCGGCCGCGACGTTGCCGATGCGTTGCGGGCCGTTGCCGCCGTGGCTCGCGTCGTAGGTGCCGAGGTTCGCGTTCCACTGGAGCGCGTCCTGCTGGAGCGCCGCGATGTTGCCGGTGTTCGTCGTCACCTGGTTGCCGAGCGTCGTCACGTTGTTGCTGACGTTCGTGATCGACTGGTTCAGCGAGTCGGTTGCCTTGCCGAGCTGGCCGACGTTCACGGCGTCGCTCGCGGCAATGCCGTCCGCCACGTTGTGCAGGCCGACCGGCGACTGCGCACCCTTGCCGCCGAGCGTCACGCCGCTGTGCGCGTCATCGTCGTACTGCACCGCGTTCTTCGTCGCGTTGCCGATCTGGTTGTTGATCGACGTGCTCAGGTTGCCGAGCGTCGTATTGATGTTGTTCGTCACGCTCGTGCTGAGCGACGACAGGCCGCCGTTCAGTTGCCCGACGTTCACCGCGTCGGTGTTCGCGACACCGGGCGCGACATTGTGCAGCGTCGTGCCGTTCGTGCCGGCGAACGTCACCGAGTCGAAGCCGCTCTGGCCGTCGTACTTCACGTTGCGCGTGTCGGCGGCCTGCAGGTTGCTGATGTTGGTGGTCGCCGTGCTCAGCGATGCGTTGATGCCGGTGACGTTGCTCTGCAGGTTCGTGATGTTCGACGCGGCGGTCGAGATCGACGATTGCAGCGGCGCGATGCTGCCGTTCAACTGACCGACGTTGACCGCATCGGTGTCGGCGACACCGGCCGCGACGTTGCCGATGCGTTGCGGGCCGTTGCCGCCGTGGCTCGCATCGTAGGCGCCGAGGTTCGTGTTCCACAGAAGCGCGTCCTGCTGGAGCGCCGCGATGTTGCCCGTGTTCGTCGTGACCTGGTTGCCGACATTCGTAATCGACTGGTTCAGCGTATCGGTCGCCTTGCCGAGCTGGCCGACGTTCACGGCGTCGCTCGCGGCAACGCCGTCCGCCACGTTGTGAAGGCCGACCGGCGACTGCGCACCCTTGCCGCCGAGCGTCACGCCGCTGTGCGCGTCGTCGTCGTACTGCACCGCGTTCTTCGTCGCGTTGCCGATCTGGCTGGTGATCGACGTGCTCAGGTTGCCGAGCGTCGTGCTGAGGTTGTTCGTCACGCTCGTGCTGAGCGACGACAGGCCGCCGTTCAGTTGCCCGACGTTCACCGCATCGGTATCGGCGACACCGGCCGCGACGTTGTGCAGCGTCGTGCCGTTCGTGCCGGCGAACGTCACCGAATCGAAGCCGCTCTGGCCGTCGTACTTGACGTTGCGTGCGTCGGCCGCCTGCAGGTTGCTGATGTTGGTGGTTGCCGTGCTCAGCGATGTATTGATGCCCGTGACGCTGGTCTGCAGGTTCGTGATGTTCGACGCCGCCGTCGAAATGGACGTCTGCAGCGGGGCGACACTGCCCTTCAGCTGGCCGACGTTGACCGCATCGGTGTCGGCGACACCGGCCGCGACGCCGCCGATCGTGGTGCCGTTGCTGCCGTCGAGCGCGATCGCCGCGTGCGAATCGTCGGTGTATTTCACGACGTTCTTGGTCGCCGTCACGATGCTGGTGCTGAGGCTGTTGCCCACGCTGGTCACACGCTGGTCGACGTTCGAAATCGTGGTCGACAGCGAATTGCCGACCGACGTCACGCGTGCGTCGACGTTGGCGATGCTCGTGCTCAGGGTGCCGTTCACGTTCTTCAGCTGCTGGACGTTGACGGCATCCGTATCGGCCGCGCCCGCCGCGACGTTCTTGAGCTGACGCTCGGCGCCGATCGCGCCGAACGACACCGCGCCGCCGACCGGCGCGGCCGTGCCGCCGAACACCGGCGTGCCGCCGTTGTTGGCGCCGACGCTGCCCGAGCCGATCGCCACCTGGTTGTTGTCGTTCGTCTGCGCGCCCGCACCGATCGCCACGGATTGCGTGCCGCCGGCGCGCGTCTGTGTCGCCGCGTCGTACGACGCGCCGGCCGACACGCCGTCGCTCGAGGTCGGGTTCGCACCGCCGATCGCGACCGAACGGTCGCCGCTTGCCAGCGCCGAGTGGCCGAGTGCGATCGAGCTCGTGCCGCGCGCATCGGCGACGTTGCCGAGTGCCATCGAGAAGTCGCCGACCGCGGCCGACTGGCGGCCGACGGCGAGCGACGTATTGCCTTGCGCGACGGCTACCGTGCCGATGGCCGTGGCCGAGTTCGCCAGCGCCTGCGAACCGACGCCGATCGCAATCGCGCCGCCGCTGCTGGTGCCGCCCTTGCTGCTCGCATTCGACTGGTCGCCGATCGCGATCCCGCTGGTACCGGCCCTGGCGTTCGTCCCCATCGTGACGTTTGCCGTGCTCACCGCCACGTAGCTTCCGCTCTTGGTCGACACGCACAGCGGGTTCGTCCCGTCGATGCACTGGCCGTTCAGCGCGTTGTCCGGGTTGCCGCGGTCGACGAAGTTGTCCGCATGCGCGGCCCCCGCGATCAGGACACCTGCGCCTGTGAACATGGCGGCGGCAAGCGCCGAAATCTGCTTCCTCTTCATGGTCTTCTGCTCCGTTTTGTAGCGTCTGGTTTGTATACGGACTACTTAATTTTCTTGAAGGATTCAGCTGCGATTACGATTGCGACTGCGATTACGATTACGACTTCAGTGCGGAACCCGATTCCGATGCCCGGCCCGAGCGTGCCGAAGACGACACGCATCGCCCGCCCGTAGCGACGGGACGTTCGAAATCCCGGGCACGCCGTCGGTGTGACGGCCCGTTCCGTTAATTCGGTTAATGCATTAGGAATGCATATCGTTTGATATGGGCGAACTCGCCCATCGACTGAATCCGGAGATTCAACCGCCGTTATGGACACCCCTGATTTGATGTCGCGCCGACCGCGACCAACCCCGCTTCTTTTATTTCATCGACGGCAACCGGACGTGCGCCCGAGCGCTACGGACATGCGTTCGGATGAGCATCAATTGATGCCACGCCCCCGAATCACGCAACGTCCGTCACGACCCTCCGTGCCTTGTGCTGCCCCGTGCAACCCTGCATTCAAAGTTCGGACGAATTATGAGACACGCACCTGAATTATTGAAGGCGACATTCTTTATAGATTGTAAAATCCAATACATTCAATAAGTTGCGTGAAAAACGCGCACCTCGCAAACGATTTCGCGGCGCCAAAATTAATCCAGATGTTTTGTCGGGCGGACAAATGCTTTGCCGAAACGGATTAAAAATAAATTCAGGCGAAAATATTTCCGCAGAAAAACCGCCGAGCCGCACGATCGCGTGCGGGCAAGAATGAAAATGGCGGAAATGGACAGGCATCAGGTGCGATACCGCTCACGCAAATCACAATGCCTGATGAAGAATCATAAAATCGGAATGAAGCAAATAGAGTCAATGCGTCTGGCAAGAATCGAAATATCCCCCTACAATTCGGCTCGCATCGACACGGTCGGCCGCGCCCTTTTCCACGCGCGGCGACGGCAAAGCTTCGCGTCCTTACCGGATCAGCGATCAATACAAGCAACACCGGGCATTACGCCGACCAGTCGTCTGTCGCGCGGTTTGCGCGAAATCCGAATATCGATGCGCTTGTGCGTTGCCATAGAGCAGTTTCCAACGATTATCCGAACCGGGCCGGCCACCCGCAGGAACGCAGCCAGCAGCCATTCCAGAACAGGTGCACGATGCATCCATCGACCTCCGTATTGGGCGACGCTCATATCCTGATCGTCGACGATCAGCCCGACCAGCTTCGCTTGCTGATCGACATCCTGCGCGGCACCGGGTGCCGGATCAGCATTGCATCCGACGGGCTGCAGGCGTGCCAGCGCGCGCAGGCGCTCATGCCCGACCTGATCCTGATGGATGTCCGGATGCCGCGCATGGACGGCTTCACCGCATGCCGGCTGCTGGCCGCCGATCCGCTGACGTGCGCGATTCCGGTCATCTTCCTGACCGTGGCGGGCGCGTTGCACGAACGCCTGGAGGGGTTCGAGATCGGCTGCGTCGACTACGTGGTGAAGCCGTTCGAGCCGGCCGAAGTGCTTGCACGGATTCGCGTGCAGCTCGCGCGGGCGACGCGCGAGCGGCCCGTCGACACGGAAAGCGTGTTCGTGACCGGCAAGGACGACGACATCATCGTGCGCGCGGCCATCCGCCACCTGGCGCGGACACTGAACGATCCGCCGACGGTGGAACAACTGGCACGCGCGGTCGGCACGCATGAAAAGCGGCTGTCGCGGGCGTTTCGCGACAATCTCGGCCAGACGGTGTTCGAGTATCTGCGGCACGAGCGGCTGCGGATCGCGCAGGATCTGCTGGATTCGACGTCGCTCAGCATTGCCAGCATCGCGAAGGAGATCGGCTTTTCCACGCCGGCGAATTTCGCGACCGCATTCCGCGAACGTTTCGGCCTCACGCCGACCGAGTGGCGGCGCCAGCGCCACGCCGGTGAACGCGCCGCGCGCCGGGAGCCGCAACGCGACGCGTAGGACGCGTTCCGCGCGCTCGCGCCTACCAGTTGTATTTCGCGCTGGCGAGCACGGTCCGCTCGTTGCCGAACACGCACACGTTGTACGACTGGCAACCGCTGACATAACGCCGGTCGAACAGGTTCGCGACGTTCAGCGCGAACCGCCAGTGCGGCATCTCGTAGTGCAGCGCCAGGTCGACCAGCGTCACGCTCGGCACCGTCAGCGAGTTGTCGGGCGCGCCCGCCGACGCGCTCTGGTAACGCACGCCGCCGCCGAACCCGAGGCCCGACAGCGCGCCCGCGCGCCAGGTCCAGTCGGCCCACATCGAAGCCATCTGCCGCGGCAGCGGCACGGCCACCGGCCAGTGGTTCAGCGACGCGTCGTTCGCCTGCACGTTCTTGACGTCCTGATGGACATACGACGCGACGACCGACAGCTCGCGGGTGACCTTGCCGACCGCGCTCAGCTCGATCCCGCGCGAGCGGACCTTGCCAGTCTGCACGGACGTCGTGCCGGTCGGGTCGAGATTGACCGGCGTCGGCGTCGCGACGTTGGTCTGGTCGATCTGGTAGAGGGCCGCACTCAGCATCAGGTTCCGGCCCGGCGGCTGCCAGCGCAACCCGGCTTCCGTCTGCGTGCCGCGTGTCGGCTTCGGCAGCCCGCCGCCATACAGCCGCACGCCGATGACGGGATCGAACGACGTCGAATGGCTCACATACGGCGACAGCCCGGCGTCGCCCCGATAGGTGAGCCCGACGCGCCCGGAGAATGCACTGACGTCCTGCCGCGCCTGCTTGCCGGCCGTCCGGTCGTCGAACCGCGCATTGACGAAATCCTCGCGGCCGCCGAGCGTCAGCGTCCAGCGCTTCCAGCGGATCTGGTCTTGCGCGTACACGCCGAACGTGTTCATCGCCGTGTACTGGTCGACGTGGCCGAGCGACGTCGGGCCGGCGAAAATCGCGTCCGTGACGGGCCGGTACACGGGGTGATACAGGTTGAGCGACGGCGCGATCGCAAGCCACACGCTGTTGGTCGTCGTCTGCCGGTCATATTGCGCGCCGAGCAGCAGTGTATGTTCGAGCGGCCCCGTGCCGAAGCGGGCCTGCGCGTGGTTGTCGACGTCGAGCCGGCTGTAGTTGAGCTGGAACAGCCCTGCGGTACGCATCATGTTGGTGGTGCTGCGGGGCGCGAAGCCGTTGCCGAACACCGTCGCGTCGTCGAGCGACAGGTGCGACCAGCGCACGTCCTGGTGCAGCGACCAGATCGCGTTCACGCGGTGCTCCAGCGCGTAGCCGAGCGACCACTGCTTCTTCCGGTAGTCGTTGAACCCGGGGTCGCCCATGTAGATGTCCTGCGACAGGCGGCCGTTCGGGTTCGGCAGCACCGTGCCCGACGCGGGCAGGAAGTTCGACGAAATATCGCCGCTGTCCTGCAGGAACGTCGCCGAGAGCGTCAGCGACGTGTCGGCGTTCGGCCGCCAGCGGAACGACGGCGCCAGCGCGACGCGACGGTCGCCGTTCGGGCCGGTTTCCGCGTTGCCGTCGCGCGCCACGCCGACGAAGCGATACGCGTACCGGCCGTTCGGGTCGAGCGTATCGCCGACATCGACCATGAATTGCTTGCGCGCGTCGTTGCCGATCTGCACGCCGGCTTCACGGACGCGTTCGCCGTCGGCGAGCTTCGTATGCGCGTCGACGATCGCGCCGGGCTCGCCCGCGCCGTACAGCACCGACGTCGGCCCGCGCAGCACCGCGATCGAGTCGATCGTGTACGGGTCGACGCGCCAGTCCGCGATCACGGCCGTATGCGGCGCGGCCACGCCGTCGACGTACAGCGTCGGCGTGAAGCCGCGCAGCGCCGCATACGAGTCGGTGCGGCTGTCGGCACCGAACGTCGCGAATCCCGGCACGTAGCGCAGCGCCTGGTTCAGGTCGGTCGCGCCGGTCATCTCGATCTGCTGCGCGGTCACGATATTGATCGTCTGCGGCACTTCGGCCACCGGCGTGTCGGTTTTCGTGCCGGCCGTGGTGCGCAGCCCGACGAGCCCGCTCGACGAGCGGTCGCCCTTCCCCGTCACGTCGATTTCCGGCAGCACGGCCGCCGGCGGCGCCGCTGCCGCACCCGATGCCTGTGCGTGCGCGCCGCCCGCTGCCGCCACGTACAACGCGCTTCCGGCGGCGATCGCCATCGCGCGTTTCGCCGCCCCCGTCCCCGTTACCATCGTTCCATGCTCCGTCGTGCTGGTGGCCGATTCGACCCGATCGCGGCGCGATCTCGGCGCGACGCAGCGCCGGCGCCCGCCCTGTGTTGTCATGCCGGCGATGCTGGTTGCGCGCGAGTCGGCATGCAACGGCCAATGGCGTCGTTCGCGAGCGCAGCGATCATACCGGGCGAACGTAACGGAGTCTTTAAAAAAAAGGGCGCCGGCGGGAAAAGCCGGCGTTTGGCGCTTTGGAGGCGGGGCCGGCGCGGGATCGATCCATGCGGCGGCCCTCGTGGAAGGCGGGTGAAAGGCGGCGATGCCAGGCTGCACGCGCCCCGGGAGCGGCCGTGGGCTGCCGCAGGAGGGTCTAAGCGCGCACGCGCCGCATCCTGAGCGTCGCCGACGGCGACTCGCCGAACGCCCGCTTGTACTCGATCGCGAACCGCCCGAGGTGCGCGAAACCCCACTTCAGCGCGATGTCCGTCACCGATGCGAGCCCCGGCGACTCATCGGCCAGCAGTTCCTCGCGCACACGTTGCAGCCGCAACTGCCGCACGAAGCCCATCGGCGTGATCCCGTGGCGATGGCGGAAGCCGGCGAACAGCGTGCTCGGGCTCACGCCGGCGAGTTCGGCGAGCCGCTCGATCGTCAGCGGCTCGTCGAGATGGGCGCGGATGTAATCCTCGACGCGCCGCACATAGAACGGCGCGAGCGCCACCGGCAGGTGCCGTGTGCCGTTGCGCGCGCTGTTCGGGTGGCCGTGCAGCAGCAGGTTGAGCAGTGTCGATTCGAGCGGCTCGAACGCGAGCGGATGACGCAGCGGATGCGCGTCAGTCGCGATCGCGCCCGCGAGGACCGGCAGCAACTGCGCGAGACACGCCCCTTGCGACGACGACAGGCTGAATGCCGGTTCGAATTCGACCGGCGCGCGCCGGTCGTCGCCGAAATGCCGCTGCGCATGGCGCTCCATCACTTCGCGCTCGATGCGCAGGATGACTTGCGGGCACGCGTCGCCCCAGCGCATCTTCAGCGGCAGCGTCGGCGAGATCAACGACGCGGTGCCCGGCGACGACACGAAACGCGCCGATCCGCACTCGATCTCCGCGTCGCCGCGCAACGGGATCTGCAACAGGAAGAAGTGCTCGAGCGGCCCGGGCTCGATGCTGACCCCGCCGCCGTAATCGAGCAGGTTCAACGACAGGTTGCCCCAGCGCGCATGATGCATGCAGCTGTGCAGCGCGCGCGATTCGCCGGTCGGCGTGAGCCGGTGCGGCTTGAAGACGTCGGCGACACGCGCGCGCACCTCGTCGACATCGTTCGACTGCAGCAGCAGGTTGTCGTGATTGAAACAGGCGGTGTCGTCCAGCCAGCCCGTTCCGGAAAATTGCGCCATCGATGTTCTCCCGTCATGCTCGGTTGCACTCGCGCCGTGCATGCGTTCCCGGTGTGGGGGCATTCGCCGCACGATCCGGATAGCGCCCGGAGTATCCGGACAGTCCGGCCGCCAAAGCACGCAAGTCCCGCGCAAACGACGCAAGAAACGGACCGTTCGCGCATCGTAGAAAACTGTGCGGGCTTTCAGCATCCGCACATACCCGCAGTCGGCCGCGCGCCTGCCCACGCGCGGCGGCCGGTGCCGCAGGTTTCCGGAATTCGCGGATACCGGCCGAAGAAAGCGGATAGAAGCGCACGTTTCGTCCGCCAATACTGGGCTCGTCGCAGCAATGAATTCAACGGAGGGACAGATGAAAGGACGTCACATCGAGATTCCGTCGCCGGACGGCGGAACGTTTCGCGCCTACCTGAGCACGCCGGCCGGCGGCAAGGGGCCGGGCATCGTGCTGTGCCACGAGATCTTCGGCGCGAACGCGACGATGCGGGAGGCCGCCGACTACTACGCGGAGGAAGGTTATACGGTGCTCGTGCCCGACCTGTTCTGGCGCCAGGCGCCGGGAATCGAGCTCGGCCATGCGGCAGCCGATGTCGAGCGCGCGATGGCCCTGTATCGCGAATTCGACGAGGACAAGGGCGTCGAGGACATCGGTGCCGCGCTGGACGCGCTCAGGCAGCAGCCGGAATGCACGGGCGAAACCGGCGTGCTCGGCTACTGCCTCGGCGGCAAGCTCGCCTATCTCGCCGCGTGCCGGCTGCCGGGCGTGGCCGCGGCGGTCAGCTACTACGGCGTGGGCATCGAGCAGGCGCTGGACGAGGCCGCGCACCTGCAGGGCCGGCTCGTGCTGCAGATCGCGGGGCTGGACCGCTTCTGCCCGCCCGACGCGCAGCAGCGCATCGCCGACGCGCTGTCCGGCCGCGACGGCGTCGAAGTGTATGTGTATCCGGGCGTCGATCACGCGTTCGCCCGCGTCGGCGGCGATCATTTCGACAAGGCCGCCGCGGTCATGGCCCACCAGCGCGCGATCGCCGCGTTCCGCGCCGCGCTCGGCCCGCACTACGATCTGTCCACACTGTGGGAAGCGCATCTCGAACATGAATTCGCCACGCGCAACGTCGATGCCACGATGGCGACGATGGTCGCCGAGCCGTACGTCAACCATGTTCCGACGCTGACGGGCGGCGTCGGCCACGACGAGCTCAAGCGCTTCTACACGCATCACTTCGTGCATGCGAATCCGCCCGACACGACGATCACCCCGATCTCGCGCACGATCGGCGCGAGCCAGGTCGTCGACGAGCTGCTGTTCTGCTTCACGCACACCACCGAGATCGACTGGATGCTGCCGGGCGTCGCGCCCACCGGCAAGCGCGTCGAGATTCCACTCGTCGCGATCGTCAAGTTTCGCGGCGACAAGCTCTATCACGAGCACATCTACTGGGACCAGGCGAGCGTGCTCGTGCAGATCGGCCTGCTCGATCCGGCCGGCCTGCCGGTCGCGGGCGTCGAGACGGCCCGCAAGCTGCTCGACGAAACCGTGCCGTCGAACGGCCTGATGCGCCGCTGGCACGACAGCGAGCCGTCGACGGGTGCGCACTGACGCGCCCCCTCCCTCACCCCACGATTCACGGAGACACCCCATGACTGCCCTTGCTGGCAAAGTCGCGATCGTCACCGGCGGCGCCACGCTGATCGGCGCCGCGGTCGCGCAGGACCTGAGCCGCGCCGGTGCATGCGTCGCGATCCTCGATCTCGATGCGGACAACGGTGCGCGCGTCGCCGGTTCGCTCGGCGACAAGGCCATGTTCGTCGCGCTCGACATCACCGACGATCGCGCGATCGAACGTGCGATATCGGCCATCGTCGAGCGGTTCGGCGCGATCGACGTGCTCGTCAACCTCGCGTGCAGCTACGTCGACAACGGCATCCAGGCGACCCGCAACGACTGGCTCGCCGCGATGGACGTCAACGTCGTGTCGGCCGCGATGCTCGCGAAGGCCGTGCATCCGCACATGGCCCGGCGCGGCGGCGGCGCGATCGTGAACTTCAGCTCGATCTCGGCCGAGTGCGCGCAGACCGGCCGCTGGCTGTACCCGACGTCCAAGGCGGCGATCCGCCAGCTCACGCGCAGCATGGCGATGGATCTCGCGCCCGAGCGCATTCGCGTCAACTCGGTATCGCCGGGATGGACGTGGTCGCGCGTGATGGACGAGCTGACGCACGGCGACCGCGCGAAGACCGATCGCGTCGCCGCGCCGTTCCACCTGCTCGGCCGCGTCGGCGATCCGTCCGAGGTCGCGCAGGTCGTGACCTTCCTGTGCAGCGACGCGGCGAGCTTCGTGACGGGCGCCGACTACGCGGTCGATGGCGGTTATTCCGCGATGGGCCCCGAGCAGGCGGTGCCGGCCATTCCGCGGCTCGCGGAGTGACCGTTTCCCGCCGCCGCCTCCCCCAATCATTCCGGCCGGCATCCGGCCAACCAAGGACATCCCCATGAGACGTATCGCCATCGTCGGCGCCGGCCAGTCCGGCCTGCAACTCGCCTTCGCCCTGCTCGGCCAGGGCTATCACGTGACGCTCGCGACCAATCGCGACGCCGAACAGATCCGCACGGGCAAGGTCATGTCGAGCCAGTGCATGTTCCATACCGCGCTGCAGATCGAGCGCGACCTCGGCCTGAACACCTGGGAGGAAGCGTGCCCGTCCGTCGAAGGAATCGGCATCGCGGTGCCGCATCCGGACGGCGGCGGCCGCAAGGCGATCGACTGGTCGTCGCGGCTGACCCGCTATGCGCAGTCGGTCGACCAGCGCGTGAAAATGGCCGACTGGCTCGACGGCGTGCGCCGCCGTGGCGCGGACGTGCGCATCGGCGACATCGGCGTGCCCGAACTCGAGGAACTGGCGCGCAGCCACGACCTCGTGCTGCTCGCGGCCGGCAAGGGCGAGATCGTCAACCTGCTCGGCCGCGACGACGCGCGCAGCGCGTTCGACCGCCCGCAACGCGCGCTGGCCCTCACCTATGTGAAAGGGATGACGCCGAGCCAGCCGTATTCGCGCGTGCGCTTCAACCTGCTGCCCGGCATCGGCGAGTATTTCGTGTTCCCCGCGCTGACCACGACGGGCCCGTGCGAAATCATGGTGTTCGAAGGCATTCCGGGCGGCCCGCTCGACTGCTGGGCCGACGTGAAGACGCCCGAGCAGCATCTGGACCGGAGCCTGTCGTTCCTGCGGCAATACGTGCCGTGGGAATTCGAGCGCTGTCGCGACGTCGAGCTCACCGATCCGAACGGCACGCTGGCCGGGCGCTTCGCGCCGACGGTGCGCAAGCCGTTCTTCCGGCTGCCGTCGGGCCGCACGGTGTTCGGGATGGCCGATGCGGTGGTCGTCAACGATCCGATCACCGGGCAAGGCTCGAACAACGCCGCGAAATGCGCGAACGCATATTTCGATGCGATCGTCGCGCGAGATGCCGCGCCGTTCGGTGAAGACTGGATGCAGCAGACGTTCGAAGGCTATTGGGCCTATGCGCAGCATGTCGTGCGCTGGACCAACTCGCTGCTCACCCCGCCGCCGCCGCACATCCTCGAACTGCTCGGCGCAGCCGGCCAGTTGCCGTCGCTCGCCGCGGCGATCGTCGACGGCTTCGACGATCCGCGCCGGTTCTCGCCGTGGTGGTTCGAGCCGTCGGCCTGCGCGGCGTTCATCCGCGAACACAGCGCACGTTCGGAGTGACCGGCATGGAAACGATCGCTACCGCCCCCCCGACCCTCGACCCGATGCAGTTGCGCGCCGCGTTCGGGCAGTTCCCGACCGGCGTCACCGTGATCACCACGTGCGCGGCCGACGGACGCAAGGTGGGCCTCACCGCCAATTCGTTCTCGTCGCTGTCGCTCGATCCGCCGCTCGTGCTGTGGAGCCTTCGCAAGCTCGCGCCGAGCCGCCCGGATTTCGTCGCGGCCACCCATTTCGCGATCAACATCCTCGCGCACGACCAGATCGACCTGTCGCGCCGCTTCGCGACGCCCAGCGCCGACAAGTTCGACGGCGTGCCGCACGCGGATTCGGAAGCCGGCGGCGTGCCCTGCCTCGATGGCGCGAGCGCGCGCTTCGTGTGCCGCAACGTCGGCCACTACGAAGGCGGCGATCACCTGCTCTTCATCGGCCAGATCGAACAGTTCGACGCGTTCGGCAAGGCGCCGCTCGTGTTTCATGCGGGCCAGTATCGCGCGATCGCCGATCATCCCGATCTTTTTCGCACCGTTTGATTAGTTATACCGATAAACAACCAGGAGGTGGTGAAAATGAAATTCGGCTCTCGCCTGCTCGTCGTCGCGGGCCTCTCGATCGCCAGCATGGCCGCAAGCGCGCCGGCCCGCGCAGCCGACCTGCCGGCGGTCAACCTCGGCATGACCAGCTTTCTCGACGGCATGCCGCCGGCCGGCTCCGGCTGGTACGGCACGCAGTACCTGCAGTACTACACGGCCAGCCGCGTCAACGACAACGCGGGCAACAAGGTCGGGTTGCCGAAGCAGGACATCGACCTGTTCGCGGGGCTGAGCCAGCTCGTCTATCAGTCGCCGCTGACGTTCGCGGGCATGCATCCGGGCCTCGACGTGATCCTGCCGTGGATCGCGTCGGCGCGGACCGACGACGGCATCGGCAACGTCGCGCTGAATGCGCGTGCCGGCTTCGGCGACCTGCTGATCGGCCCGTTCGTCCAGTTCGACCCGGTGATGGGCGCGCAAGGCCCGCGCTTCGCGCAGCGCGTGGAATTCCAGTTCATCGCGCCGACCGGCGCGTACGATCCGTCGCGTGCGATCAACCCGGGCAGCCATGCCTGGTCGTTCGACCCGTACTGGGCGGCGACGCTGTGGCTCACGCCGAAATGGACCGTGTCGTGGCGGCTACACTATCTGTGGAACACGACCAACCATCGGCCGGCCACGTCGCTCGGCCCGGACGTGACGTCGACGCAGGCCGGCCAGGCGATCCACGCGAACTTCGCGACCGAGTACGAGGTGCGCCCCGGCCTGCGGCTGGGGATCAACGGCTACTGGCTGCGACAGACCACCGACATGAAGGAAAACGGGCAGGACGTGCCGGGCACGCGGGAGGCCGTGTTCGCGATCGGGCCGGGGGCCATGTACAGCTTTTCGCAGCAGGATCACCTGATGTTCAACGCGTATTTCGAGACCTATGCGCGGAACCGGCCGCAGGGCACGCGGATGGTGCTGCGGTACGTGCATCACTTTCAGTGAGGGCCGCGACCGGACGAACGGGCCCGAAGCGGCCGAAGTGCCGAGCAAGGGGCGGCCGTGACGCCGCGCACACACCGGTCGCGATCCGCGACCTCCGCTGCATCGCGTACAACGTGATGCCGGCAAAATTCGCCGGCATTCAGGTTAGCAGTAGGGGGCAACCGATCAGGCGGTGGACTACGGCTAGTTCCATGGCCGACCATGGGTCCAGGATGCATTGACGCCGCTATGGTCAACCTGTCTCGCGGCGCCGCCTGGGGAGGGAGCCTCCATGAAGCCTGTTGCCGTGCCGGCCGGCGGGGGCGGCCGCCCGGCACGCGAATCCTTCATCGACGTTTCCGCCGATCCCGGCGTGACGCCGGTTCGCCGCTTACTGCGACATCCCGACGAACGTCGGCAGCAGCACGCGATAGACGTGAATCATCGCCGGCCCGAGCAGCACCAGCATCAGCGACGGAAAGATGCAGAAGATCAGCGGAAACAGCAGCTTCAACGCAATCTTCGCGGCCCGCTCCTCCGCGCGCATCCGGCGCCGCGTGCGCAGCATGTCCGACAGCACGCGCAGCGATTCGCTGATGCTCGTGCCGAAACGATCGGCCTGGATCAGCATCGCGCAGAACGATTCGATGTCCTCGACGCCGGTACGCAGCGCGAGATTGCGCAGTGCCGTCTCCTTCGTGAAGCCGGAGCGCATCTCGAGCAGCAGCAGGTCGAGTTCGCTCGAGACGACCTCGCTGCTGAACCGCAGCTCCTCGCTCACCTTCATCAACGCCGCGTCGAGCCCCAGCCCCGCTTCGACGCACACCGTGAGCAGGTCGAGCGCGTCCGGGAAATCCTCGAAGATCTTCTGCTGACGCACCTTGATCCGCTGCGACAGCACGATGTTCGGGATGTAGTAGCCGATCCCGGCGAGCGCGACGAGGATGACCGACAGGAGTTCGCGCTGATCCCCGAGCCGGGTCGTGATCAGCACCAGCAGCGCCGCGCACGGCACGGCGAGCGCGAGCATCGTCTTCGCGGTGAAATACAGCGCGGCCGCGCTCGGGTTGCGCCAGCCGGCGTTCATGAGCCGGATGCGCAGCGGCGAATTCTCCCACCCGTCCTTCGGCACCGACAGCCTGGAGATCGGGGTGGACAGCTCCACCAGCTTCGCGACCCAGCGCGACGCCATGTCGTCGCTGTCGCCGGGGCCCGTGCCGGCGCCGCCGGCCTGCTGGATCCGGCGCTGGATATTGCGCGGCGCGAACAGCAGCATCCCGATCAGGGCGCCGCCGGCCACGAAGATGAACAGGCCGCCCAGCATCACGGCGTGGACTACGCTCAGGTTTTGCATGACAGTCTCGCTACGGTTCGTTATTCAGCTCACGCGTCAGACGCGAATCCGGACAATGCGGCGGATCCACAGCAGGCCAAAGAGCATCGTCACCAGCATCGTGCCGACCATCCTGATCCCGGCCGGATCTTCCCAGAGCACCGACAGGAACTCGCGGTTCATCACCGCGATCGCCCCGGCCGTACCGAACGGCAGCAGCCCGAGGATCCACGCCGACAGCCGCCCTTCCGCCGACAGCACACGCACCTTGTCGAACAGCTTGAAGCGCTCGCGGATCAGCGCGGAAATGCTGTCGAGCAGCTCGGCCAGGTTGCCGCCGGTCTCGCGCTGGATCAGCACCGCGATCACGAAATAGCGCAGGTCCTGCACCGGCACGCGCGTCGCGAGATTCATCAGCGCGTCGTGCAGCGACACGCCGTAGTTGACCTCGTCGAACGTGATCCGGAATTCGCCGCCCATCGGATCGGGAAACTCCTCGCTCACCATCCCGAGCGTGCTCGTGAACGAATGACCGGAACGCAGCGCGCGCGAAATCATGTCGCAGATGTCCGGCAACTGCCGTTCGAGCTTGCGCATCCGCCGCCGGCGGGCACGCATCACGACCATCGCCGGCAGGCATCCGGCACACAGCGCGATCGGCAGCGCAGCCAGCTGCGGCAACGTGGCGAAACTCAGCGCGACCCACGCGATCGCCGGAAACACCGCGCTGAGCACGATGAGCTTCGACAGCGTCCAGTCGAGGCCCGATTGCTGGATCAGGAGATCGAGCGCCTGCACTCGCGGCACGCGCAGCAGCAACTGGTCGAACGGCTTCGACTCGTCGAGCATCCGTTTCTTCAGGATCGACAGCCGCTCCTGCTGGACGTTGCCGCCGGCCGACATCGCGCGAATACGCGACTCGATCCGGCGCGCGGCAGCGCCGTGCCGCGCGTTCCACCATTGATAGGTGCCTTCGATCGTCAGCACGACCGCGACGAACATGAGAATCACAAAGGCGTAAAAGATCGTGTTCATGAGGTCTCCCCGGCGGTTAGCGGCGCCATGTCGTCAGTTCGTCTCGTAACGCTGCGACGGGTCGTACAGCGAATCCGGCAGGTTGATGCCGAACGCCTGCAGCCGCTCGACGAACTTCGGCCGCACGCCGGTCGCGCAGAAGTGGCCGCGTACCGAGCCGTCGCGGTCCACGCCCGTGCGCTTGAACGTGAAGATCTCCTGCATGTTGATGATGTCGCCCTCCATCCCGGTCAGCTCCTGGATGCTGACGATCTTGCGCTTGCCGTCCGTCAGCCGCGCCGCCTGCACGACCACCGAGATCGCCGATGCGATCTGCTGGCGCATCGTCTTCGGCGGCAGCGTCAGGCCGGAGACGCTGATCATGTTCTCGAGCCGCGTCAGCGCGTCGCGCGGCGTGTTCGCGTGGATCGTCGCGAGCGAGCCTTCGTGGCCGGTGTTCATCGCATTGAGCATGTCGAGCGCTTCGGCGCCGCGCACTTCGCCGAGGATGATCCGGTCGGGGCGCATCCGCAGCGCGTTGCGCACCAGCGTGCGCTGCGTGATCTCGCCCTTGCCCTCGATGTTCGGCGGGCGCGTTTCGAGCCGCAGCACGTGCGGCTGCTGCAGTTGCAGCTCGGCGGCGTCCTCGATCGTCACGATCCGCTCGTTGCGCGGAATGTAGCCGGACAGGATGTTGAGCAGCGTCGTCTTGCCGCTGCCGGTGCCGCCCGACACCAGCACGTTCACCTTCGCGCGCGACAGCGCATCGAGCAGTTCGGCCATCGGCGGCGTCAGGCTGTGGTAGCGCACGAGGTCGTCCATCTTCAGCGGGTTGACCGCGAAGCGCCGGATCGACATCAGCGGCCCGTCGATCGCGGACGGCGGGATGATCGCGTTCACGCGCGAGCCGTCCGGCAGGCGTGCGTCGACCATCGGGCTCGATTCGTCGATGCGGCGCCCGACGCGCGACACGATCTTCTCGATCACCTTCATCAGGTGCGCATCGTCGTAGAACGTCACGTCGGTCAGTTCGAGCTGGCCGGCGCGCTCGACATAGACCTGCCGGTACGTGTTCACGAGGATGTCGGAAATGCCGGGGTCGCGCAGCAGCGCTTCGAGCGGACCGAAGCCGAACATCTCGTCGTACACGTCGATCGCGAGCTGCCGCCGCTCGATGTCGTTCGCGGGCATCCGTTCGTCGTCGAGGATGCGCGAGATCAGCCCGGCGATTTCCTGCCGGACCTGATCCTGCTGCAACCGCGACAGGCGCTCCAGCTCGACGCGCTCGAGCACCGCCAGGTGAATTTCGCGGCGCAGCTTCTGGTACGCGTCGCGTACCGACGAATGCGCCGGGCCGGCCGGTTCGTTGCCCGCCGCCAGCGGCTGGGCCCGGTGCAAGGACATCTGTTCGCGCAATGACATGATGGTTCCCCGAAAGATTTACATGGACTTGAGCTTCGGCGTGGCCTTGCGGCCGAACAGCCGGGACATCAGCGGTTCGCTGTGCTTGGTGCCGCGCCCCACGCGCACCTCCCCTTCGACGAGCTGCTTCGCGTATCCCTGCAGCGCACGCGCGACCGTCGTGCCGCGCGCGAGACGCGACACCGGGTGGCCCTGGTTGATCGCTTCGAGCACGGTGTCGACATCGTCCGGAATCGTGCAGGCCGCCTGCAGGCCGAGCACTTCCTCGAGCGCGGTGCGCGTCCGGTCGCTCGCGCGCGTCGCGCGGTTCAGGACGAGCCGCATCTGGTCGGTCGAATAACCGAGCGACACGAGGATCTCCAGCAGCCGGCGGCCCGCACGCACGTGCGGCATCGCGGGTTGCATCACGAGCTGGATCTGGTCGCTGCGATCGAGCGCGACCATCGACAGCGGATTGATGCAGACGCCCAGGTCGAAGAGCACGAAGTCGTAGCGCGGCGCGGCGACGCCGAGGATCCATTCGAGCGCGTCCTCGCGCATCTCGGCGGCCTTGACCGGGTCGCCGGCACCCGCGAGCACGTGGAAGTTCTCCGTCACGCGCGCGACGCTCGCATCGAGGAACGCGCTGTCGAGCCGCTCGATCTGCGCACACAGCTGCGGCAGCGTCGACGGCGGGGTTTCGTCGCTGACGAGGAACGCCGCGTCGGCGAACTGCTGGTTCAGGTCGATCAGCAGCACGCGGCGCTTGAAGCCTTCCGCGATCTCGAAAGCGATGTTGCTGGCCGCGAAGCTCGTGCCGGCCCCGCCCTTGCACGACATGAACGACACGATCCGCGTATCGTCGGTGTCGCGCCGCGTGCTTTGCGCGGCCGCGCGTTCGAGCGCATTGCCGAGCGCCTGCAGGTCGAGCGGCCATTGCAGCACGTCGCGCGCGCCCGCGCGCATCGCGTCGAGCAGCACGTGCGGCGACGCATCCGCCGTCACGAGGATGCAGGTCAGCCCGGTGTGAACCCGGCAGATCCGCTCGATGGCCGCCAGCTCGGGCGCGTCGAGCGACGTGCCATCGACCAGCAGGATGTCGAACGCGTCGAGCCCGTCGGTGCGATGCTCGATCTGCGACGGCCGGCCGGTCGCGCGTGTGGCGCGATAGCGTCCGCAGTCGGTCACGAGGCGCGCGATCTGCGTGAGCCGCGCGGTATCGTCGGAAGCTACGAGGATGTTGATCATGTCGTGTGCCTCGCCTGTTCGATCAATTGCAGTTTGCACCGCCGGTCGCGGAAGTCAGGCTTTCGCGCGGCAGCGTCGTCGTGAACGGCGGCATCTTCACCGACACGTTCATGAACGGGATCATCGTCTTGACCGTGACGTTCGTGACGCTCACCGTCACGAACGCGCAGGTGTTCACGGTACAGCTCGCCGGCGAGTAGTTCACCGACACGTTCGCGTTCGACAGCAGCGGCAGCAGCGCCGTCACGCGTTTCGCGACACCGGCGGCATTGACGTCGCAGACCACCGCCGTGCGTGCGCCGAGGCGCACGGCCTCGCTTGCGGTGTTCCAGTAGAACAGCACGCGGCCGAATTCGAAGATGCCGAGCAGCAGCATGATCAGCACCGACGAGATGAGCGCGAACTCGACGATCGTCGAGCCGCGTTGGGCACGCCGGCGTGACAGGGGGACCGGGCGCGCGCTCATGACACTTGCCTCATCACGGTGACGATGTTGCCGAACGGGATCGACGTCAGCCCCGGATACGCGGGGATCGGCTGGTACGTGTAGCCCTTGATCTTCACCTCGACGACATTGATCGCACCTGTCGCCGAGCCGCTCGCCGCATTGTTGTTCGAGTCGTAGGTCGGCAGGTTCGAGAATTGCGCCGGGTCGGACGCGTCGCTGCAACCGGTCGTATGCTGCGCGTCGCAGATGGTCACCATCGACGTCGTGAGCCCCGGAACCAGTTCGGTGCCGGCCGAGCCGCACGTCGTGCTGCCGTAGACGACGAGGCACTGCGCCGCCGACACCGGATACGCGCTGTCGGTCGGCAGCCAGATCGACAGGTAGCGCGCCGCGTCGCGGGTCGCCTTGGTCAGCGTCTCGTACTGGTAGATCGCGCGGCCGAACTCGGCCACGCCGGTCGCGAGCAGGATCATCGGAATCAGCACGATCGCGAACTCGACGGCGGCCACGCCACGGGTGCGCGAACGGCGAAACGGGGGCCTTTTCATGATCGTCTCTCCCTATTGAACGAGCATCGGCACCTGGACCCCGGACGCGCTGCCGTCGCCGGGCAAGCCGTGCGTCGCGCACGGATTGTTGCCGGAGACGGACGAGCCGAGGTATTCGAGGTGCGCTATGACAGGGCCACTGCCCGAGCTGAACGGCAGCGGATCGAGCATCAGCACGCAATCCCATTGCGTCACGTGCACCTTGCCGCTGTTCCCCTTCAGCGACGAGCAGTCGCCTTCCGGCGCGAGCGCGACACGGCGGTCGCCGCCATAGGTCTGGTAGTTGCTCGCCGTGACGGTGCCGTTGGTGGAGATCCCGCTGCCCGACGGCGGCGCGCCGTCGCCCTGGTAAGGCTTGAAGTTCGAGCGGTCGGTCACGAACTGCGTGTACGCATCACCCTTGATGCCCGCCGTTCCGGGCGGCCCGTAGTTCGGGCCGACATACGCGTAGCCGGTGAAGTCGGGTTGGCCGCTCGAGCCGTTCGCGCCGTTCGTATAGATGCCGAAGCGCGTATTCCAGGCGCGGAACGACGCCGACTTCAGGCCGGTGGTGCCGAGGTCGGGCGGGCTCGTGATATTGCAGGTATTGCCCGACAGCTCGCTCGCGATGGTCGGCTCGTTCGTCGAGCCGTCGAGTGCCGCCCAGCCGAAGTTGCCGGGCCCGTAAGACGAACCGGACGGCGACGTGATCCAGTCGCCGACGTTGTAGGACGGCGCGCCCGTTGCCCGGCATACGAACACCGGGATCGCGCATGCCGTCTGGCCGCCGCCCACCGTCGCGATCGCGCTGGCCGACACGGTCGCCGCGTTCGCGATCTTGGTGCCCGGCAGCACGTTCAGCACTTCCATGAACCAGTGCGAGATGTTGCTCAGCGACGCGGTGCACTGCACGTACTTCACGTTCGCCGGCGTCGTGACCGAGTTCTTCGTCAGGAACGCATTGGTCAGCGAATCGCTGAACGTCACGTTCGTGTCGGTCAGCATCTTCACCGACTGGTTCTGGAAGAACGCGAAATTCAGGTGGCCGGCGGCGATGCCGTCGGCCTCGGCCACGGTCAGGCTGATGGCCCCGGTCAGGTCACGCGCAGCCGACAGCGCGCACGCATCGGCGCTGTTCTGCAGTTCGCTGCGCGTGACGTACAGCTTGCCGAGATCCAGCGCGAGGCCGACGAACCCGATCATCACCGCCAGTGCGAGACCGACGATGATCGCGACGGCACCGCGCTGGCGATGCAGGCTGCGACGCATGACTTTCGGATAGCGGGCTGCGCTGTTCATGGCTTTTCTCCCTGAGCGTGCCGTCGTTACTGGGTGGCCTTCCCGATGCCGATCACGAATGCATTGGCGGGCGGATCGACCTGCTTGAACGACTTTTCGTAGTTGTCGAGCGCCGATGCCGCCGCGCCGCCGTCGACCACCGTCGTCGCCGCCGCGTGTTCGGCGGCATGCGGATCGATGATCTGGGCCTGCGTCACGGCGCGGACCGATTCGCCGAAGCGGGTGTCCCACACCGGGGTCGACGACATGCAGCCGGCAAGCGCGAAGGCGAGCGGTGCGGCGAGCGCCGCACGGCGCACGAATACGAGGTAGGCGGATTTCATGAGTGTCCCCTTGGATGGCATCAACGATCGGTGGACTCGGATTCCGAGCGGGCGACCTGCGCGTGGGCAGCCGCCGGGAGCCGGTGCGTCGACCGCGCCGGTGTCGCCGGCTGGGCCGGCCGGCCCGGTGCGTCGGGGCCGGCCGCCGCAAGGCGCGCGGCGGCGGCTTCGATGCGCGCGACGCGGGCCGCGTTCGCCGCGTTGGCCGCGTTCGCCGCGTCAGCCCCGTCGGGCCGCGGCACGACAACCGCCACCGGCACAGGCGTCTTCTGCGGTTCGGCCGGTACCGGCGGCTGCGCGTCCGCGCCTTGCGGCACACGCGGTGCGGGCAGCGCGGCGGCCGCGGCGGCCGGGGCTTCCGGTTGCGGCGCCGGTGCGGGTGCCTGGGCCGGTGCCTGAGCCGGTGCCTGCGGGGCAGCTGCCGCGCCGTTCGCCGGCTGTGCGCCAGGCTTGCGGACGCCACCGCGGCCTTCCATGTTGCCCGTCGCGTACACGTCGACTTCGTTCGGCTTCGAGAAGCTGTCGGTCGGCAGCGGCACGTCAGCGGTCTGCAGCGGCTTCACCAGGTGCGGCGTGATCAGGAAGATCAGCTCGGTGCGATCCTGCTGGAACGACGTGCTGCGGAACAGCGCGCCGAGCACCGGCACCTCACCCACGCCCGGGAGCGCCTTCAGCGCGCCCGTCACGTTGTCCTTGATCAGCCCGCCGATCGCGAACGATTCGCCGTCGCTCATCTGCACCGTCGTCGATGCGCGCCGCGTCGTGATCAGCGGCAGGATCGACGTGCCGCCGATGTTGGTCGCGCTCAGCGTGACACCCGTCTGCGACAGTTCCGACACTTCCGGCGCCACCTTCAGGCTGATCCGGCCGTTGGCGAGCACGGTCGGCGTGAACTTCAGCGCGACGCCGAATTCCTCTTCCTGCAGCGTGATCGACGACGTGCCGTTGCCGCTGCTCTGCGGGATCGGGATGAAGATCTTGCCGCCGGCGAGGAACGTCGCTTCCTGGCCGCTGATCGTCACGAGATTCGGCTCCGCGAGGATCTTGACCAGGTTGTCGGTGTTCTGCGCGTCGGCCGCGAGGTTGAACGGCTTGTTGTTCGCCTTGCTGAACGCGACGCCGCTCGCGACGCCCGCGAGCAGGTTGGTGACCAGCGCCCCGCTCCACGAACCGAACCCGCCCTGGATGTTGAGCGCGCTGCCCATCTGGTTCATCAGCGTCTTCGACACCTCGGCCACCTTCACCTCGAGCATCACCTGCTGCGGCGACGTGACGGCCAGCATGTTCAGCACGCCGCCGCCGCTTTGCTTGCCGCCCGCGGCCGGGTCGCCGGCGCTGTCGCCGTAGGCGCGCGCGATCTGCACGGCCTGCTGTGCGGCCTGCGAGCTCGACACGGTGCCCGACAGCACGATCGTGCCGGCCGCCGTCGTCACGCGGATGTCGCGCTCGGTCGGCATCAGCTGCTGCAACGACGCCTGCAGGCCGCCGGCATCCGCGCCGACTGCCACATCGATCACGCGGCACGCACCGCTCTTGCCCTGCACGATCATGTTCGTCGTGCCGACCGCGAGCCCGAGGATGTACAGCGTCTGCGGCGACACCATCGTGGCCTGCGCGACGGCCGGATTGCCGATCGTCCGGTTACGGACCGGCTCCGGCATCGGCACCAGCAGCGACTTGCCGAGCGGCACGCTGACGCTGGTCGATTCGCGCACGGCGCCGACGCAGTTCGGCCCGCGCAGCGGCCCTGCCGACGCGGCGGGCGCGGCGGCCGCCATCGGCGCCATGCTGATCGTCATCTGCATCGGCCCCTTGCCGACCGCGGCCGGCGCGCTGGCGCCGCCCTTCGTCAGCGCCGCCGACTCGACGCCTTCCTGCGCGAGTGCGCCATAAACCGTCAGCCATCCCGAACAAAGGATCGCGGCCATCATCGTGCCCCGTGCGACGCGTGTGCGCAGCGGGCCGGTATCCGTGCATTGCGGTTTGATCTTCATTTCGTCTGATCCCCCGAGAGACCGGCTCCGTGCCGGTTATCGACTTCCAGGGCCGCCGCGTTGCCGGCGGCCGTTTATGTGACTGTGTTGATCTGCTTCAGAAACACTCGACGCTGCCCCTTACGCCCGTCAGCACGCCGACGCAGTCGCGCCGCGCTTCCGGCGCCGCATGCGATGCGACGTGCACGCGTACCGTCCGGACGCGAGCGGGCGCCGCGGGTGCTTCGGGTGCGGGCTCCTTGCCGAGCAGCGTCATCTTGGTCGCCCCGTCGGTGTTCAGCGTCTTCTGGTCGATCTGGTTGCGCAGCACGAGCGACAGCGTGCCGACGCTGCGCGCGAGGTCGAGCCGTTCGGCCTGGTCGGGCGTGACTTCCAGCGTCACCGCGTTGACGACCTTCGGCGCCGTGTCGTCGCGGCTCACCTGCTGCGCGACGGCGAGCACGAGGATGTGCTCGAGCACGATCTTCGAGATGCTCTGCCCGTCGGTCTTGCCCTGCTGTTCCTGCGTGTTGACGATCACGTCGACGTAGTTGCCCGGCAGCGCGAAGCCCGCGACGCCGACCACGTCGTTCACGCGCACCGTGATCGCGCGGCTGCCGTCCGAGATCACCGCGGACAGCCCGCCCTTCGTGCCGACCGGCGCGAGCTTCGATTCGATCACCGGCTCGTCGCGCGACAGGCTGGTGCGTACCACGCGCCCTTCGAGCGCCTTGGTATCGGTGAACGCGCCGGCCGGCACGCTGCCCGACGGCCAGTTCACCATGCGGATCTGGTTCGGCCCGAGCGGTTCGCCCAGGTTCAGGTCGGTGGCCGCCACCGCAACCGACGTGACCGAACTCGTGGATGTCTGCATCAGCCAGCGGGACGCGAACACGACCGCGGCAAGACCCGCGACCATCGCGACGACCAGCATCAGGATCGCTCGACTGTTTTTCATGGCAATGCTCCTCGACGAATCGTGAAAGAAACGGCTCAACCGGTGATGAAGGTGCGTCCGCCGCGCTCGACGGGCGGCGGATGGACGCCTTCCCGTTCAGGTCCCGCGCCGAAATAGCTCGCCCACGCGTCGTACAGTGCGTCGTGCGTCACCTCGGCCGGATCGCCGCGATAGCGCGCGCCGGCGGCGACGAGTCGCAGCAGGTCTGCCGGGAAGCACGCGAGAAACGCCTTGCCGGTCGGCAGATGCAGGTGGTGCAGCAGGTAGTCGAAGGCATCGCTCGCCGCGACGAGGCCCAGCGATGCACACGCCGCGTCGAACACCGCGCGGTAGTTGTCGATCGACAGCGCGCCGACGTGGATCTTCGAGCCGAGGCGACGCATGAATGCGTCGTCGCAGAACTGTTCGGGCGCCAGGTTGCTCGAGAACACGGGCCAGACGTCGAACGGCATCACGAAGCGGTTGCCGGATTCGAGCGTCATGAAATCGACGCCACGATCGAGCGGGCGCAGCCAGCGGTTGAGCAGGTCGCGCGGCTCGACGCGCTGGCGGCCGAGATCGTCGACGACGTACATGCCCATGTTCGCCTTCATGTGCGGCGGTGCCTGGTAGAAGCCCGCGGCTTCGTCGCGGCGCAGGTCGAGCTCGTCGAGCGTCAGTTCGCCGCCGGACATCACGACCGGCCGCTCGCACAGGCGCCAACGGCGATCGACCGACTGGCCGCCGGGCTGCGACGCCGCGTCGACATGCACGAGCGGGTCGTAGACCTGGATCACCTCGCCGGCCGCGCAGATCGCGTGCGGCACCGGCACGTAACCGCGCATCAGCGAGCCGAGCCGCTCGGCGAGAAAGGTCTTGCCGCTGCCGGCCGGGCCGTGGATCAGCAGCGGGCGGCCCGCATTGAGCGCCGCGGCCGCCGCGTCGAGCACCGACGTGTCGATCACGATGTCTTCGAAGGCGGCCCACACGTCGCTCTGGCCGATGTGCAGCTTGCGCACCGAATGAGCCGCCACGCATTCGAGATACGCGTCGAGCGTCACCGGCGCGGGCCCGCTGTAGCCGCTGCGCGCCCGTTCCTCGAGCGCCAGCACGCGGCCCGCGTCGGTCAGGCGGAACGTCACGTCGAGATCGGTCGCGCCGCGATGGGTGAGTTCGACGAGGTGCTCGCGCACCAGGAACGCAAAGACGTCGTCGAGCACGGCGAGCGGCAGGCAGTGCCGCTCGACCAGGTCGCCGTACGACGGGCGGCCGAGCATCAGCGTCGACTTCAGCACGAGGCCGGCAACGAACGTCTTGCTCAGTCCCGTTTCGTCGAGCGAGCGCGGCGCCGCCGGCAATTGCGCGCCCAGCTTCGTGCGGGCCTCCCGCGACGGCAACGGATCGGGCAGATGGGCCACCTGCGCGTCGCGTCTCGGTTCGGTATGGTTCGTGTTCATGGTCGTTCGATCCTCGTTGCGGGTGCGTCGCGCTAGGTGTGCGACGCGAACAGCATGGCCAGCGTGCCGGCCGCGATCGCTACGCCATACGGCAGCGAGCCGACCGATACGATTTCCGCGGGGCCGTCGGCGGCCTCCCCGCGCGTTCCTCGCGAATGCCGCGCGATCAGCGCGCGGACGTTCGTCCACATCTGGCGCATCCGGCCGCGCAACAGCACGACCGCGAGCGCACCGATCCCGCCGGCCAGGAACGTGGCCAGCACGATGTAACAGGTCATTTCCGCGCCGACCCATGCGCCGATCGCGACCATCAGCTTCACGTCGCCGGCCGCCATCCCGCGCAGCAGGTAGAACGGCAGCAGCAGCGCGAAGCCGGTCGCCGCGCCGGCAAGCCAGGCGAGTGCGCCTGCCAGGACGCCGTGCAGCACGCATTGGGCGACCAGCGCGCCCGCCAGTCCGAGCGCGACGAGGCCGTTCGGGATGCGGCGGGCCGCGATGTCCGTGCCGGCCGCGGATACCGCGAGCAGCGTCACGCACAACGGAATCGGGTAAGACGGCGCAACGAGCAACATGGCGAACCTCGCTGAGCGAATCGAAGGATCAGGAAACCATTGCCAACGCAGTGGCCACGGCGGCCGTGACGGCCGTTGCGATCACCGCGTACGTATTGGCCAGCGAGCCTTTCGGCGTGACGACGCTGCCCAGCACCGCGACGGCGAACGTCGCCGCGACGGATGCATACCCGATCGACGTCGCGCGCTGCTCCGCGCCGATCCTGGGGCCTGCGACACGCACCCTGGTTTGCATGATGGTCTCCGGTTCCCGGTCATCCGATGCGTGGGAGCGGCTCGATCGCTGCACCGGCCGAGCCGTCCGCACGCTCTGCTTTTCAACGGCCTCACACGGCCGCGGTCAGGTCGGCAGCGATCGTGGTGAACACGGTCTTCAGCTGCGTGCCGACCGCCGTGACGGCCACGATGATGCCGACCGCGATCAGTGCTGCGATCAGGCCGTATTCGATGGCGGTCACGCCGTCTTCGTCGCGAACGAAACGGGCGGCTTGTTGAATGAACTTGGTCATGATGATCTCCTTGCGTGGTGACTTTCAAAATCCTCGCGTGCCGGCTGGTCGGTTGACCGTGCATCGATACGTCGAGGCAGGGTGTTGCTGCCGTGTGGTGTCGACGAGCGATTCGAATGTTCCGTTCGTCGTACCGTCCATCAGAGTGCTGTTACCGCCGAGTCCAGACTCGAGGCGATCGTGCTGAACACGGTCGACAGGTCCGTACCGATCGTCGTCAACGCGGCGACGATGCCGAGTGCGATCAGCGCGGCGATCAGGCCGTACTCGATGGCCGTCACGCCTTCCCGATCCTCGACGAACCAGGCGATCTTTTCGATGACTCTTGTCATAAGTACTCTCCTTTCGGACTGCTATTGAATACCCTTCGTCTTGTGCGACGTCGGGACGGGCACCACCGGCACTACGCGAAAAATCGGAACACGACGCTCAGCTGCGGGAACGGGGATGCACATCCCTGTCCGCGCGAACGGGTATCAGTGAGGCAGAATGCGAGAGAGGCGTGTACGGTGCGACAGGTCGGACAAGCCGGACAAGCCGGGCAATCCGGTCGACCGGAACGGCACGACGGCCGTTCGACGCATGGAATCCAGATGAACGGGAAACAATCTCCCGGATAAGCTGCAATATGTTTTTAATCCGGTTCGCGAACCGTGATGTGCTGTGGTCTTTCATTTTTATTCCCCATATTCGGCCATGCCGACTTTTTATTGCCCTGACGATACCGGGGCTCATTGGTCACTCGACGAAGGCTTGCGCGGTTGATCGACCTGGAGCTGCATGTTCCCCGACGCGCTCCGGCCCTTCTTTCCGCCGGTGATTCCGATGCGGGTTCCGTCTGTCTTTTGCCGGAACCGCCCGGTCGTCACCTCGTCGACTGCCGTGCCAACGCTTACGCAAAGAGCAGGCCACCTCGAGCGGAATCGAGGCACATCAAGGGTTCCGGCGATGCTCGCGTTCCCCGGCCCGGGGCCCGGCGCGTGAAATGTTTCAAAATTGATATATGTTTCCGCGCAAGCGTTGCAAGCCTGAATGCCTGCCGCCGCGCTCCGCAAAGGACCCAAAAAATTTTCTCGGGACTTTCCCGCACACGCGATACGACCTTTGCCTCATGTGGCCGGCCGGATGCCGAGCCGGTCAAATTGGCCGAATGTTTCAAAGCAGAAACATGAAATCCGGAAACGTCGATTTCTCATACCTGAAAACACCGTTTTCACGTGCGTCACCGGTCAATCCGGATTCCGGCTTTCAGCGGGCGATTTGCATCACGCGATTTTTTCTTCAACAATGAATTCACCGGACGACGCGATTTCAATGCGATTCGATCCGCGGGCACGACAGAACATGAAACGGCTGCGACAAACCATGCAGCCTCTACACACATACGGGGAATCATGTACACAGCCAATCGTGGGTCGCGCGTTCGCGCTATACGCTGTGCTCAATGGCTCACAGCCGACCGGATCGTTCCGTACAGCTGCATCATGCTGATGCTCTTCGCCGCGTTGCTGATTGTCTGGGGCTTCGTGACGAACGGCTTCACGTCGAACGCCGCCGTGCGCCCGGGCGTCGACTTCTCCGTCTTCTGGACCGCATCGCACCTGGTGTTGCAAGGCCATGCCGCTTCGGCCTACGACCCTTCCTTGTTCCTGCAGGCCGAGCTCGCACAATTCGACACGTATTTGCAGCACCGGTCGCTTCCCTGGCTCTATCCGCCGACGATGTTGCTGTTCATCGCTCCGGTTGCCCTTGTGCCTTTCCTGCCCGCATATTTCCTCTTTTTCGCGGGCAGTCTTTTATGCTACGCGCTCGCCGTCTCGCGGTTGTCGGGATTGCGCGCGCATCTTCCGGTGCCGCACGCCGCGGCGATCGTCGTGGTCGCGTATTCGGCGGTGTGCATGTCCGCGCTGTTCGGCCAGAACAGCATCCTGACCGCCGGCCTCGCCGCACTCGCGCTGCATCTGCTCGGCAAGCACCCGGTCGCGGCCGGCGTGCTGATCGGGCTGCTCGCGATCAAGCCGCAGCTGGCCGTGGTGTTCCCGTTCGCGTTGATCGCGGCGCGCGCGTGGCGCACGTTCGCGGCGGCGGCAATCAGCGCGACGCTGTTCGCGGCGGCCGGGATCGCGCTGACCGGCACGGGCGCACTGCATGGGCTGGGCGACGCCGTGGCGACGGTGCGCGGCCAGCACTTCATGCTGCCGTCCTACTGGCTCGCTTCGCCGACGCCGTTCGCCGCGCTGCGGCTCTCGGGTTTCCCGGTGCCGGCTGCCCTGGCCGCGCAGGCCGCGATCGCGCTGCTCGCGATCGCGGCAACCGTCGATGTCTGGCGGCGCACGCCCGACATGCGCCTGCGCGGCGCGGTACTGGCCGTCGCCACCTTGCTGACTACACCGTATCTGTGGCACTACGAGCTGACCTGGCTCGGTATCGCGATCTTCTGCCTGATCGCCCATGGCCTCGATGAAGGCTGGCTGCCCGGCGACCAGGCCGTGATCGTGCTCGCCTGGCTGCTGCCGATCTTCGAAATGCTGAACCGCCTGATGAAGCTGCCGCAGATCGGCCCGATCGTGCTGCTTGCCGTGCTGTTCGTCGTCGTTCGCCGCACCGCGCAGTACTCGCCCCGGAGCTCGCGATGAAAACGCCCCATTCCGTTTTCCACGCCCGTCCCGAGACGGATGCGCACCCGGAACTCCCGATCGCCGGCCCGCGCCGTTACCCTCACTGGCTCAATCGCGATCGCGTGCGCGTTTATGCCGGCGCCGCGTTGCTGGGTGAACTGCTGTTCATCGGCATCTACATCGCCCGAATGTACTTGCAGCATGGCGCCGCGCTGGTCCCGTTGTCGGAGGATTTCTCCGCGATCTGGAGCGCCGCATGGCTCGCCGCGCACGGTCGTGCCGCCGACGTCTGGCATTTCAGCGCGTTGTTCACGATCCAGCAACTCGCCGTCCCGGGAATGAATCTCGAGGACGGCATGCTCCTGTGGCTCTATCCGCCCAGCATGCTGTTGCTGGTCCTGCCGCTCGGCTGGCTTCCGTACACGCCGGCCGTCGTGCTCTGGCTTGGCGTCACGTATGTCCTGTTCGCCGTCGTCATGCAGGCGACCGTGCAGCGCGGCACCGCGTGGCTGTGCGCGCTGGCCTTCCCCGCCGCATTCATCACCGTCGTCATCGGGCAAACGAGCCTGTTTACCGCGACGCTCGGCGGCCTCGGCCTGTTGCTGCTGAAGCGCCGGCCCGTCTGGGCCGGGATCTGTTTCGGCATGCTGATGATGAAGCCGCAGATCGCCATCCTGTTCCCGCTCGCGCTGCTGTGCGCCGGCCAGTGGCGTACGCTGGCCGCGTGGGCCGCGACGATCGCCGCCTGCGTCGCGCTCGCCACGCTCGCGTTCGGCACCGACTCGTGGATCGCGTTCGCACACGGGATGCACGACGTCTACCAGGTCATCAGCACCGGCCATGCGAAGCTCGCGCGGATGCCGACCCTGTTCGCGCTGGCCGCGATGGCAGGCCTGCCCGCTTCCGTCGCCAACGCCCTTCAACTGCTGTCGGCCGCGGTCGCCGCGATCGCCGTCGTCTATGCGTGGCGCGGCGACTGCGCGTACGCGCTGCGCGCCGCGACGCTCGCGTGCGCGTGCCTGCTCGTCAGCCCCTATCTGTACGACTACGACCTGACCTGGTACGGCCTCGTGATCGCGTGGTACGCGCGTTATGCGTGGACGCACGGCTGGCGGCGCTTCGACCGGGAATGGCTGACGCTGCTGTGGCTGACGCCGCTCGCGGGCCTCGCGGTCGTGCCGCATCTGTCGTTCCAGTTCATGCCGCTCGTCACGCTGGCATCGCTCGGGCTGCTCGTCAGCCGGATCGCCCGGGACCGGCGCGACGTGCCGTCGATGCCGGACGCGCGCGACCACTCGACCGACACAGCGTTCACCCATTCGGCCAGAACGCACCACCGCCCGGCGTACGGATTGCGCCGCACCGGCCGACCGACCATCGGCGCGCATCGGTGAAGCGACATCACAGGGGAAATCATCATGCGGGAACCACTCTATATACCGCTCGTATCGCTGGTCGTGCCGTTCTATAACGAAGGCGAGGCCGTCGAGCGCTTCTTCGACGTCGTGATGCCGTTGATGACGTCCATCGACGGCATCCGTTTCGAGATCGTCTGCGTGAACGACGGCAGCCGCGACGACACGCTCGAGCGGCTGATCCGGATCGGCACCGGCGAACGGCGCGTGCGGGTGATCGACCTGACCCGCAACTTCGGCAAGGAAGCGGCGCTCACGGCCGGTCTCGACGAAGCCCTCGGCGACGCGGTGATCCCGCTCGACGCCGACCTGCAGGACCCGCCGAGCCTGATTCCGGTGATGATCGAACACTGGCGCGACGGTGCGGAAGTCGTCGCCGCGAAGCGCAGCAACCGCGCGTGCGATTCGTTCGCGAAGCGCACCGCGGCCGCGATCTACTATCGCGTGCACAACCTGCTGTCGGACGTGAAACTGCCGGAGAACGTCGGCGATTTCCGGCTGATGGACCGCAAGGTCGTGAACGCGCTGCGCAGCCTGCCCGAGCGGCATCGGTTCATGAAGGGACTGTTCGCGTGGGTCGGCTACCGGACGGTCATCGTCGAATACCAGCGTGACGCGCGTAGTGCCGGGCACTCGAAATTTTCCGGCTGGAAGCTGTGGAATTTCGCGCTGGAAGGCATCACCAGTTTCAGCACCGTGCCGCTGCGCAGCTGGACCTACATCGGCGTCGGCATCGCCGCGCTCGCGTTCCTGTACGGCGCGTTCATCATCCTCCGCACGCTGCTGTTCGGCAATCCGGTGCTCGGCTACGCGTCGCTGATCTCGGTCACGCTGTTCATCGGCGGCATCGAGCTCATCGGGATCGGTGTCGTCGGCGAATACATCGGGCGGATCTACGACGAGTCGAAGCAACGGCCCGTCTACCTGATCCGCCGCCGCTACCAGACGCACGGCAAGGTGGTCGAACTGCGGGTCGCGCGCGATGCCCGCCGCCAGAGCGCTCGCCGGCGCGTGCAGCCGACCCGTGCGCGGATCGGCGAACGCTGACGCGCGGCGACGGCCATGATCGGCCTGCTCGATGCCGAGCGCACGCGCCTCGTGCGCTTCGGCGTGTCCGGCCTCTGCTCGACCGCGATCCACACGCTGGTCGCGGCGACGCTGTTCGCGCGGTTCGACGCGACGCTGGTGACGGCGAACACGATCGCGTTCCTCTGCGCGACGGCGTTCTCGTATCTCGCGAACACGCTGTGGAGCTTTTCGTCGACGGTGCGCACGCGCAACGCGGTGCGCTTTCTCGCCGTCACGCTCGCCGGCTTCGTCGAAACCCTGCTGCTCGCGCGCGCGGCCGAAGCGCTCGACGTGTCCCGCGCAATGAGCATCGTCGCGATCGCGTTGCTGATTCCGCCGACGACGTTCCTGCTGCACCGGCTCTGGACCTATCGTTGAACGCCCCTCCCCGCCGCCCCCGAAAATAATCGGCCATTCAATTAACAGATTCAATGTCGGCATATTTATGTCACGCATGAATCCGATTGATTCCGATTTTAAAATTACCGACCAAAACAAATTAAATACCCTGTTTACTTTTACAGCTTCCATAAGCAACCGAACGGGATAACCTGCCTTCGCCATCTCGCCAGCACCGGCATCGAACGGCGACGAGCCTTGCAGGACAAGGCAATGGCGGCTGCGCGACGTAATTCGCGCAACAATAATTCCCATTCATTCAAACGGGAGCTTCTATGTCACGCGTTACCGATGTGCTCGTCTCTTTCGATACCGAAACCATCCTCAAGAAATATCCGAATCCCAGCAAGAATCCGAATAGCCCGACGCTGATCGACTGGAAGCACGTGTACATGGTCACCAACCAGGACAACGTGGTGTCCGGCCAGGCGGGCGGCGAACTCGACCTGAAGGCGCAGGTCGGCGACCTGATCCGCTGGCGTGAAACGAGCCTGTCGCTGGGCTTCGAGAACCAGGTGGTGTTCTACAAGTTCATCGGCAACGTCGGCAACGAACTGATCTCGACGCCGACGCCGCGCGTCGCGGAAGCGTCGATCCCGGTGCCGAACACCAGCAAGCCCGAGGTGCCGACCTGCCAGAAGGTCGCGAACTACTACTGGTCGTCGGAATGCCTGAAGGTCGGCCGCGTGACTTACCACTTCCAGTTCCAGATCATCGATCGCAACTGCCAGAGCCAGGGCTGCTTCTCGTGGGATCCGTTCATCTCGATCCATAACTGATCGCGGCAGGCGGGCGGCCGCGCGGCGGCTGCCCGCATCAACCCCTTGTTGCGGAGGAAGCGCTCATGCCTGGTCTTCGTTCCGATGTGCTCGTGATCGTCGATGCCGTCACGCTGCTGTCGGCCTACCCGGAGGCGAGCCGGGACCCAGACGCGCCGACCGTGATCGACGGCCGGCACCTCTACGTGGTGAGCCCCGGCGACGCCGCGCAGCTCGGCCACAACGACAGCCGGCTTTTTGCCGGGCTGTCGCCGGGCGACCAGTTGCGCCTGCGCGAGACCGCGCTGGCACTGCGCGCCGAGGCGAGCGTGCTGTTCGTCCGGTTCGCGTTGAAGGATGCGGGCATCGTCGCGCCGTTCGAAGCCGAAGTACGCGACGCGGCCGCGCCGGTACCCGATGCCGACGACCTACTGCATCCGCCGTGCCATCCGATGAAGGACCACTACTGGCGCAGCGACGTGCTGGCCGCGGGCGCCACCACGTGCACGGCCGATTTCGCCGTGTTCGACCGCGACGGCACCGTGTCGGGCTATTTCCGCTGGGAAACGTCGATCGAGATCGGCGCCGGCCAGCCGGCCGCGAAACAGCCGGATTTCAAGCCGTCGTCGGATCGCAACGGCAACTTCACGCTGCCGCCGGATACCGCGTTCAAGGCGATCTTCTACGCGAATGCCGCCGACCGGCAGGACCTCAGGCTCTTCATCGACGATGCGCCGGAACCGGCCGCGTCGTTCGTCGGCAACAGCGAGGACGGCGTCAGGCTGTTCACGCTGAACTCGAAGGGCGGCAAGATCCGGATCGACGCATCCGCGAACGGCAGGAAATCCACGACCGATGCGCGTCTCGCGCCGCTGTCCGCGGGCGACAGCGTCTGGCTCGGCTGGCTAGGCGCGGAGGATGGCGCCGATACCGACTACAACGACGGGATCGTGATTCTGCAGTGGCCGATCACCTGAGCGTCGCGGCGACAGGCACCCGGGCGGTTCAGGTGCGTGGCGGCGGTCGGCGCCTTCGTGCGATCGAAGACGTCGACGATCTGGGCAGGAACCGCGTGGGTGGTCAGCTTGCGCAGTGCGCTGATGTAGTCCGCCCCGTCGGGCGGGTGTAGGCCGGTGCACCGAGCGTCTTCCGGATGTGGCCGGACTTCGCTGCCGTCAAGGCGATGCGTTCATGTGCGAGACAGGTCTCTCGTATAAAGGTCGAGGTTCGAAGAGCGACATGGCACCGCAGCCGCGCTTTGCCGTCCTCGAGGCACAGCGATCGACAAGACCAGGAGACCGTCGTTGCATTCATAAATGATATCGAGTCAATTACAAACAAATATTTTCGATATTCGTTCAGCAACGTCGGCGGCGTCGGTCACGCCGCTCTTTACCACGAATACTTGTTAAAACATCGATGATTATTATTTGTATTTGTTAGCAGGTCGATGCTAGTTTCCTGTCGGATTCGACGATGCGGCCGGCCGGCGATCGGTAGCCGGCGCCGTCGCTCCGCCCTACCGAAACCCGCCAGATGATCCGATTCCGCCTGCTTTGGAGTTCGTTCCGCACTTCCTCCGACAACGACGCGCCCTTGCCTGCGCTCCGCCCCTTCCGCTACGCAGCACGGAGGCCGCGATGAGCGATCGCGCTCCGGTGCTCGACCGCACACCGTCCGCCCTCGCGCCGTCGCACCGCACGTCGCTGCGCGCGATCCTCCCGACCGTCGCGGCCGCGAGCCTCGGCTTCGCGATCGTTCAGCTCGACGTGACCGTCGTCAACGTCGCGATTCCGAGCCTCGGCCATTCATTCGGCTCGAACGTCCACGAGCTGCAATGGATCGTCGATGCGTACACGCTGTCCTTCGCTGCACTGCTGCTGACGTCCGGCACGCTGGCCGACCGCTTCGGCAGCCGCCGGCTGTTCGCGTACGGCCTCACGCTGTTCCTGCTGGCATCGCTCGGCTGCGCACTCGCGCCGTCACTGGCCGCGCTGATCGCCGCACGTGTCGCGCAGGGCGTCGGCGCCGCGATGATCGTGCCCACGTCGCTCGCGCTCATCACGCACGCGTGCGCGAACGATGCCACCGCGCGCGTACGAGCCGTCGCATGGTGGAGCGCGACGGGCGGCGCGATCAGCGCGGCCGGGCCGACGCTCGGCGGGCTGCTGATCGATTCGCTCGGCTGGCGCGCGATCTTCTTCATCAATCTGCCGATCTGTGCGGCCGGGTTGTGGCTCACGTTGCGCCACGTGCGGGATTCGGCCGCCGCGCGCACGCGGCTGTTCGATCCGGCCGGCCAGATCGTCGCGGTGCTCGTGCTCGGGCTGCTGACGGGCGGGATCATCCGGGCCGGCGCGCAGGGGCCGGGCGACCCGCATGCGGCCGGTGCGGTAGCCGCGTCGGTCGTGCTCGGCGCGCTGTTTGTCGCGATCGAGCGCCGCGTGGCCGCGCCGATGCTGCAGCTCGCGTTCTTCCGGATCACGCGCGTGCCGGGCGTGCTCGCAATCGGCGCGGTCACGAATGCCGCGTTCTACGGGCTGATTTTCTCGCTGAGCCTGTATTTCCAGAACGCGCGCGGCTTCACCGCGACCGAGTCGGGGCTCGCGCTCGCGCCGCTCACGATCATCATGCTCGCCAATCTCGCGAGCGCGCGTCTCGCCGTGCGCCACGGATTCCGTGCGACCGTCATCGTCGGCCTCACCGTGTCGCTCGCGGGCTACGTGTGGCTGTGGCAAACGCTCGGAACACACACCCCGTATGCACTGCTGGCGCCGGGGCTCGCGGCGATGGCGATCGGCGGCGGCATCGCGATTCCCGCGCTGACGTCGACGATGCTCGGCAGCGTCGAGGCCGGCCGCTCGGCCAGCGCGTCGGCGATCCTCAATACCGCGCGCCAGGTGGGTGCAGCCGTCGGCGTCGCGGCGCTCGGCGCGCTGGTCGCGGGCCAGGGCGTCGCGATCGTGGCGGGCGCTGCGCGCGCGTTCGCCGTCGCGGCCGTGCTTGTGGCCATCTGTATCGTGCTCGCCGCGCGCTGGCCCGGCGATGCGCCCGAACCTGACTCGCGGGGCTGAGGTCGTGCCGATCGGCCCCCGTCAACCGATCCGCGGCCGGGCGAAGAATCCATGCCGCATCGCTTCATCGGTATCGTCCTGATCGCCTAGCTGAACGCGCGGTTACACAACAGCCTTGATCCGCGGATGACGAGCACGCCTGGCGCGAATGGCACCGCGCTCGCGTTGCTTTGCCTGCCTTGCCTCGCGAAGCGCGGCCTTGTGCTCCGCTAACGCGGAAGCAGCGCACCCGCCTGCCGGCCGAGCACCGCACGCAAGGCGTCGAGTTCAGGCAGCTCGGGCACTTCGCCAGGCGTGACGAGATAGGTCGTCACGCTGTCGAGATCGTCGAAGCCGTGTGCCCGCAGCTCCTTGCGCGCCACGTGCTCGGTCGTGATCCTCTTCGGCAGGATCGCGACACCCATGCCAGCTGCCACGCAGCCGAGGATCGCGCCGAACGTGCCGAACGACGCCACCGACTCGATCGCGATGCCGCGCACCTTCAGCCAGTGCTCCGCTACCGCGCGATACGGGCAGCCGTCGTGAAACGCGAGCAGCCGCACCGGGTTGTCGCCCAGTACCTGCCGCCGCGTGACGGTGGCCGCGCTCACCAGCACCATCTCTTCGGCGAACGCCGGCTCATAACGCAACCCGGGCCGGACGACCGCGCGCGCCGTGAGTGCGGCGTCGATCCGGCCGCGCAGCAGCGCGTCGGCCAGATCCGGCTCGCTGCCAATCTGCACCGCGAGGCCAAGCGCGGGATCGCGCTCCTTCAATGCGGCGGCGAGCGCCGGCAGCCGCGTGGCCGCCGTGCTTTCCATCGAACCGAGCCGGAAGCTGCGCGCGACCGGCGTCTCGCGCACCACCTGCGTCGCTTCGTCGACGAGGCGCAGGATGCGGTCGCAATACGGAATCAGCCGGCGCCCGGCGTCGTTCAGCACCAGCCGTTTGCCGTGCCGATCGAACAGCGGCGCGCCGAGCGATTCTTCGAGCTGGCGCAGGCGCGCGGTGACGTTCGACTGCGTGAAGCCGAGCCGTTCGGCCGCGCGCAGCGCGCTGCCTTCCTGAACGACGGCCCGGAAAGTTTCGAGCAGAGGGATGTTCATATCACTTTCTCTTGTTACAGATTCATCTTATATCATTTTACTTCGCTAATTGTTCGGATTAGCCTGTCGGATATCCCGTGCCGGCCCGCCCCTTTCGAGGAAACCGCATGCCATCCGCTGTCTGTCCAGCCTTCACCACCGATCATCACCGGCCCGAGGCGCTCCCGTGCGCGCACTGATTGCCGCGCTGGTGCGGCGCGGCCCGACCGTGCTTGCAGGCGGCGTCGGCCTCGGGCTGCTGATGCCGCCGCTCGCGGATCTCGCGCGGCCGCTGATGCCCGTCACCGTGTTCCTGTTCGTGCTCGGCACGCTGCTGCGCGTCGAGCCCAGCGCCGTGCGCGCGGTCGCGCGACGGCCGGCCGTGTCGCTGCTGCTGCCCGCCGTGACGATGATCGCGTGCCCGGTCGCGCTCGGCATCGCCGCGCGGCTTGCCGGCATGCCGTACGACTGGGTCGTCGCGCTGGTGATCGCGTACTGCGCGCCGCCGTCGAGCGGCACGTCGACGATCGCGCGGATGCTGTCGCTCGACGCCAGCGTCGCGCTCGTCGCGACCCTCGCGTCGATGGTGTTCGTCCCGCTCACCGCGCCGCTGCTGACGGCCTGGTTCAGCCACGATGCGGCCGTGTCGATCTCGCCGTTGAATCTCGCGTTGCGGCTCGCGCTGCTGATCGGCAGCGCCGAGGGCGTGGCGCTGCTCGTGCGGCGGTTCGCGGGTTCGCGGCTCGACCGTTATGCGACGCCGATCGATGCGACCATCGTCGCCGCGCTGCTGGTGTTCGCGCTCGGCACGATGGCCGGCATGCAGCAATCGATCATCGACGCGCCGCACCGTGCGTTGACGGCGATCGCACTCGCGTTCGGCGTCAACGCGGGCTTTCAGATCATCGCGTACGGGCTCACGCCCGGCGACGTCCGCACGCGGCTCAACGTCGCGCTGATCGTCGCCAATCGCAACGTCGGCCTGATGTGGGCTGCGCTCGGGCTCGCCGCGACGCCCACCATGGCGCTCGTGTTCACGTGCGCACAGTTGCCGATCTATACGCTGCCGCGCGTCGTGCAGCACCTGCTGCCGCGCCTCGAAGCGCAGCGCCTGCGCCGGCGTGCGCGTTAGCCGGCACGCGATGCCACGCCATGCTCCCGCTCCAGATCAGGGATTCAGCACAAAGCGGCTCATCGTGGTCACACATCGCGCCCCAGCAACTGCCCCGGCCAACCGTCCACGTCAAAGGTTGAAATTCGCTCATACCCGCAGGACTCGTAGAAACGCACCAGCGCGCCGGTCCCGCCGCCATAGCAGTCCACCCGCAAGCGCCCCACCCCGGCAGCCCGGGCGCGCTCGTCCGCAAAGGCCATCAGACGCCGGCCGACACCGCGCGCTTGCGCATCGCGCGACGCAACCAGCACTCTCACGTAGATTTCCGGCTCGGTCGCGGGCGGCACGTAGGGCATGGATTCGCCCAGGATCAATGCGCCCAGGATGCGGCCTTCGGGCGATTCCGCCACCCACGCGTCGGGCAGCGCACACGCTTCGGTCACGAGCGTTATCCGCTTGGGTTGCGTCGACCAGGGCTCACGGCCCCATTGCCCGTCGTTGCCGATGTCGACGAACCACGCAATCACTTCATCGAAGATCCGCAGCACGGCCGGGGCATCCAGCGCGCTGGCACGACGGATCACCCGTTCGTCCGTTCCTGTCACCGTCACGTTCAACACTCCTTCGCCGGATTCGACGACCGGCGCACAATTGGATGGAAAAGCCGGCTGCCCAAGGACGCGCGAGGCAAGCCGGGCGATCAAGCCTGCTACGGTACTGAAATTCCACCCGATTGATCAAGGCGTAACGGCCCGCGCTTCGACATGACGGGTCGTCTTCGTAACAGGCTGCGGAGGTCAGCGCCACGCAGGGTATCGATCGATCTCGACGTGCATGGGGGTGTTGCCGACCGGCACCAGCAAGCCGCAACGTTGTCGGTGAATCGGTGAATCGGTGAATCGGTGAATCGGTGAATCGGTGAATCGGTGAATCGGTGGGTCGATGGGTCGATGGGTCGGCGGGTCGGCGCGGCAAAACGGCAATAGCGATTCAGTGCCATGGCGAAGGTGCCGAACGACCATGCTGCAGCGCATGACACATGACAATTGGCGATCGCCTGACCCGGCAGACCAACGCGCCGCCTGCTCTGCGCCGTATCGAAACGAAACGATCCCCGCACGAATGTCGCCCTCCACCGCAAAAATATACAATCGTCGCGATGCATCGAAGGCATGAAGCGCCGGCCGCCCACTCTCGCTCGCCACCATGAACGCACCCGCTGACCCTACTCCCTCCGCCCCGTCGGTACTCGGCGTCTATCGGCAACTGGCGGACCCGTCCGCCGGGCAATGGATCGTCAGCCGCTCCGAACGCGCGCACATGTACCGCATCCAGCATCATCGTCCCGACGGCAGCACGTCGGTCGATACGGTCGTCGATGCGGACAACCTCGATGCGAAGCTGCACAAGTGGATCCAGGAAGGTTTCGTCCGGCGCGAAACGGGCGACCATGCGGCCCCCGCGCATCGCGACCGGTTCATGCAGGACCTCCGGCACGCGCACGCATCGCGACCGGCGGCCACCGGCGATGCGGCGCACGTCGTGCAGGTGGGCGGCGTGCCGATGCCGCGCGGCCCGGGCGGGCCGCTCGTGCCGCCACGGAATCCCGCCTACCTGTTCACCGCACGCGCGACGGACGTGCTGGAAGACATCGTCGAGAACCGGCGCATCCTGTTGATCGGCCACACCGGCACCGGCAAGACGAGCCTCATCGAGCAGGCCGCCGCGCTGGCCGGCCACGGCGTGCTGCGCTCGAACATGAACGGGCAGACGACGGTCGGCGACTTCGTCGGGTTCTGGACCGTCAAGGGCGGCGAGACCCGCTGGGTCGACGGCGTGCTGCCGACCGCGATGCGCGAAGGGTTGTGGCTCATCGTCGACGAGATCGACTTCGCGGAACCGGCCATCCTCGCGGTGCTCACCGCCGTGCTCGAACCGGCCGGACGCCTGTTGCTGAAGGAGAAAGGCAACGAGATCGTCGTCCCGCATCCGTCGTTCCGGCTGTTCGCGACCGCCAATGCGGCGGGCGCGATGGGGCAGTTCCGCCATCTTTACCAGGGCGCCAACGTGATGAACGAGGCGTTTCTCGACCGCTGGCGCGTGTACCGCCTCGACTACCTGCCGCCGTCCGACGAGGCGCGCGTGCTGCAGCGCACGTTCGGCGCGGCCATGACCGAGGCGATGGCCGGCACGCTCGCGGCGATCGCGGCGGACTGCCGCGCCGCGTTCGTCCGCGAGGATCTGGCCAGCGCGTTCTCGACGCGGCGCCTGATCGACTGGGCCGACCTGATGCTGCGCACCGGCGACCCCGAAGCGGCCGCCGGCCCGACGATCTACGCGAAGGTCGGCGCGGAAGACGCCGACCTGATCCGCAGCATCATTCGCCACTACATCGACGTCGGGGCCTGACGCGATGGACCGCGACGACGATGCGCGCTCGCTCCACCTGACCCGGCTGGCCCGCACGCTCGCGCAACGACACGGCATCGAGGTACGGTTCGCGCGCCACGGCCCGCTCGCGCAGCGCGACCTGCTGGTGCTGCCCGACACGCTGCTCGCGGGCGACGTCGACGACGACGCGATCGTCGGCCTCGTCGACCTCCACGCGGCGCGTGTCCGCTTCGGCGCGATCGATGACGTTGCCGCGCTGGCGTCGCCCGCGGTGCGCGCGATTGCGCAGGCGATCGACGACCGGCGCGCGGCCGGCCGCCTCGTTGCGCGCTATCCCGGCGCGATGACGTTCCTGCGGCAAATGCGGGTGGCGTCGGCCGCCGATACGCTTCGACGTTGGCCACGGATGGCGTGGCGCGACAAGCTCGTATGGCGCATCGAGCGTGCGCTGTGGGACGAAGCGCCAGCCACGATCGAGCGCGTCCCGTCGCTCGACGCGACGCTCGCCGCGTCGGACGATCTCGTCGACGAAGCGCGCGCCACGGCTTCGACGGCCGACAGCATCCGCGCCGCGCACCGGATCGTCGAGCGCGTCCGCGCGCTGGCGTCGGCCGGTGCGAACAACATGATGTTCACGGCCGATCCGGGCAGCACGATCGACAGCGACAGCATCGCCGCCGAATTCGAATCGGACGGACCCGGCGCGCCGGACGATGCACGTGCGCCGGTTTCGGCCGAATCGGGCGCCGGCGCGATCGCCGACACGGAATCGTCCGCGGCATCATCGACGCCGGGCGATGCGACACCCGGCGCGATCCGCCTGTCCGCGGACCATCGGCCGCTGCTGTCGGTCCCGCTGACCACCGCATTCGACACGGTGACGGACTTCACCGGCAAGGGCGACGCGGCGCGCTGGCACCGCCTGCGAAGCGCGGCCCGCGCGCAGACCGAACCGCTCAAGCTGCGACTCGAACGCGCGTTGAAAGTGGACGAGCAGACGCGCTGGAAGCGCGAACAGGAGCGCGGCGAACTCGACCGGATGGCGCTCGCCCGCCTCGTCACGTCGCCCGGCTACCGCACGCCGTTCCGTGTCCGCCGCGCCGCGCCCGGGCGCGATGCGGCCGTCGGCCTGCTGATCGATTGCAGCGGGTCGATGGCCGGCAGGAAGATCGAGCTCGCCCGGCCGTGCGCGGCGGCGCTGTGCGATGCGCTGATGCAACTCGGCTTCGCGTGCGAAGTGCTCGGCTACAGCTCCGTCGAAGACGCCGCGATGCGCGCGCATTACCAGCGCTGGATCGACGCCGGCCGCGACACGTTCGGCTATAACCGCTTCGTCGAACGGCTCGACCTGCGCGTCTACAAGCGGTTCGATTCCGACAACCCGAGCGGCCTCGCGTGCATCGAATGCGGCCACGAGAATCCCGACGGCGAGGCGTTGAGCTGGGCCGCCGAACGGCTGCTGGCGCAGCGTGCGCGGCGGCGGATCCTGATGGTGCTGTCGGACGGTTATCCGGCAACCGGCGACGGCAACCCGGCGATCCTGCGCACCGACCTGCGCGCACGCGTCGATGCGCTGCGCGAGCGGCGCGTCGAACTGATCGGCGTCGGGATTCTCGACGATTCCGTCGAAGCGTTCTATCCAGTCAGCAGCGTGGTGGAGCATCTGCACGAGCTGCCGGCCGCGGCGTTCAGTGTCCTGAGCGATACGTTGCTGGACCGGCGCTAACCTCCGCCACGGCCGCGTTCCCGTTCGTGCTTTGGTTCACGCTTCCGCCGGCCCGCCGGATCGGCAGCCGAACGCAGAACGTCGTGCCGCGCCCGGGCTCGCTCGTCACGTCGATGGTGCCGCGATGGCGCTCGACGATCCCGTGCGACACCGACAAGCCGAGCCCCGTGCCCTGCCCGACCGGCTTCGTCGTGAAGAACGGATCGAAGATCCGCCGGACGACGTCGGGCGTCATGCCCGTGCCGGTGTCGCTGATCGCGATCGACACCTGCTCGCCGTCGCTCGACGTGCGGATCGTGATCACGCCGCGCTCGGGAATCGCTTGCGCCGCGTTCACCAGCAGGTTCATGAAGACCTGGTTCAACTGCGACGGCAGGCATTCGACCAGCGGCACGTCGCCGTAGTCGCGCACGATCTCGGCCTTGTACTTGAGTTCGTTGTGGACGACGTTGAGCGTGCTTTCCAGGCCTGCGCGAAGATCGACCACGCTCCACTCGTCGCTGGCCGGACGCGAGAAATCGCGCAGGTCCTGCACGATGCGCCGCACGCGCAGCGCGCCGTCGATCGACTCGTCGATCAGCGTAGCGATCTCGCCGCGCACGTAGTCGAGGTCCGCCGCGCGGCCCAGTGCCGTCAGCGCATCGCGCGCGGCCGGGTCGAGCTGCGGCAGCGCGGCTTCATGCGCGGCGATCACGTCGAGCAGGCTGCGCACCCACGTCTTCAACGTATTGAGGTTCGCGCTGACGAACCCGATCGGATTGTTGATCTCGTGCGCGACACCGGCCGCGAGCTGACCGATCGACGCGAGCTTTTCCGACTGCAGCAGCTGCACGTGGGTTTCCTCGAGCGCATGCAACAGGCGCCGCTGCTCCTCCTTCTCCTGTTCGAGCCGTGCCTGCGCGGCCTTGCGTTCGTCGATCTCGGTCGCCATGTTCTCGCGGGTACGCTGCAGCATCGCCGTCGTCTGTTCGTAGCGGTGCAGCGCGCGTTCCAGTTCGGCGGTGCGCAAGCGCACGAGCCGCTCGAGCGTATCGGTCATCCCGCGCAGGAAGGTTGTGCGCGCATCGAATCGGCTGAGCAACAGCGTGACGACCAGGGTTCCCGTCGTAAACAGCGCGACGGTCGTCGCGAGCCACGGCGTGTCGACTCCGTTCGCGGCCCCGCATCGCGCGTCCGGCGCGAAATGCGCGGCCGCCATCGCCGTGTAGTGCATGCCGGTGATCGCGACGCCCATGACGACGGCCGCGCCGACGCGCCGGGCGGTCGCATGGCTCGCCTGCCGCGCGCGCAGCGCCTGCGCGATCCACAACGCGGCGGTCGACGCGATCACCGCGATGCCGATCGACGCGGCGAACAGCACGGCATCGTAGCGAATCCCGGGCACCATGCGCATCGCGGCCATCCCCGCGTAATGCATGCCGGCGATCCCGCCGCCCATCAGCACGCCGCCCGCGAGCAGCCGCCGCCAGCCCAGCCGCGCGCGCGTGACGACATACAGCGCGAAGTACGACACGAGCACGGCAATCGCCAGCGACGCGCCCGTATCCGGCAACGCGTAGCCGAGCGGAATCGGCAGTGAAAACGCGAGCATGCCGACGAAATGCATCGACCAGATGCCCGTCCCCATCGCCGCCGCGCCGCCGCCCAGCCACATGCGCCTGAGCTTCGGGTTGTCGAGCAGAGAAATGAAGGCGGCGAGGTCGAGTGTCGTATAGGAGGCCAGCGTCGCGATCGCGACCGACAGCAGGACGAGCGGAAGATTGTAGGTGCCGTGCATGATCGAGCGCCCGAATCGAGGTGAGTGCGTTGCCGCGGCGCGCGTGCGCACCGCGGCCGTCAGGCCGCGCGTCCGGGCTCAGGCGGGCGCCGCGCCCGCATTCGGCACGGCCTGCGCCGGCTTCGCCGCCTGGCCGGCCAGCACGAGGATGTCGAACGCCGTCCCCTCGCGCGTCTCGAAGCGGCGCACGAGCTCGATCTGGTGCGCGGACATCACGCTGCCCTTGGTCATCAGCAGCACGCCGCGATGCGTGCGCAGATCGTCGGCGAGCTGCATCCCCTCGCGCAGCTGCGCGGACTTGATCTCAGCGACGGACGCCGCGATGCCGAGGCTCGCCGGGTCCCGCATCAGTTCGACCAGGTTTTCGACGATGCGCGGGTCGTAACGCACGCCGGCCTGCGAACGCATTGCGTCGAGCGCCTGCTCGACCGAATGCGGCGCACCGATGTCGCCATTGCGCAGCCCCTCGAAATCGCGCGCGATCGCGACGATCCGCGAGCCGGGCGGGATCGAGTCGCCGGCCAGCCCGTCCGGCGTGCCGCGCCCGTTGAAGCGCTCGTACTGGTGCAGCACGATCGACGCGACCTTGTGCAATTGCGCGACCGGCGTCAGCACCATCTGCGCGCGCAGCGGATGCTGCTGGAACAGGCCGTGCTCTTCCGCCGTCATCCGCGTGAGCGGCTTGTGCAGCAATTCGTCCGGCAGCGACAGCTTGCCGATGCCATGCAGCAGCCCCGCGAAGTAGACGTCCTGCGCATGCAGCTCGCTCATCCCGGAGGCCAGCGCGAGCCGTCGCGCAATCTCGCCGACCCGCATCGCGTGACCGCTGGCCGACCCGCAGCGCATCTCGATCATGCTCGCGCACACCTGGACCATCGCGGTGAAGCTGCTTTTCAGGTCGCGTTGTGCGGCTTCGAGGAACATCACGGTCTGGCCGAGTTCCTCGGTGCGCGCGCGAACCTGCGTTTCGAGTTCCGTGTTGAAACGGCGCAGCGCTTCGTTCTGCGCTTCCGTCAGCGCGGCGAGCCGCGCCGCCTCGTGCCGCAAACGGCGCTGCTCCAGCGCCTGTTCGATGGTCAGCAGCAGGTCGTGATCGTCCCACGGCTTGTTCAGGTAACGATAGACGCCGCCTTCGTTGACGGCCTGCATGACCGACGCGATCTCCGCATAACCGGTCAGCAGGATGCGCATCGTGTCCGGGTAGAGCGCCCGGGCACGGGCCAGGAACTCCGCGCCGCTCATGCCGGGCATCCGCATGTCGGACACGATCAGGTCGACTTCGGTCGACGCCAGCACCTCGAGGGCGGCCTCGCCGCTTTCCGCGGTCAGGATCTCGTAGCCGGCGGGCCGGAACACGCGCCGGAGCGCCGACAGCACGCTCGGCTCGTCGTCCACCAGCAGGATCGACGGCACGCCCTCCGCGTCGTCGGATGTCGCTGCCGCCCCGGTCGTTTCAGGCGATACCGCATTCGGTCCGTTTGTTGCAGATGTCGTCATGATTGGCCTCGGATCATGTAGTTATATTCTCTCTGCATCATCGGCATGCGCCGCGCATTCGATATCCGGGAAAACGCTGATGCCTTCACCCGGATCACAGCCCGCATGCGTCGTCACGGCGCGCGGGCATGTGCGATCTACGCCGCCGCCGAACCCGGTTCGCGCACGTAGTAGATGTCCCACTCCGCTTCGTCGGCCTGCACGAAGCCGTGCCGCGCATAGAAACGGTTCGAATCGCTGCCGCGCAGCGCGCCGACACGCACGGGCACGCGCTGCGCGTCCGCCTCGGCAAAGATCCGCTGCAGCACGGCCGCGCCGATGCCCTTTCCCTGGTGCGCGGGCACGATGTACAGATGGTCGAGCAACCAGTGGTCTTCCTGCGGCCGAACCACGAAAAAACCCGCGTTCACGCCATCGGCTTCGATGAAGCGGCATAGCGCCGGGTCGAACGACGCGAGAAAACGCTCGCGCGCACGCTGCGGATCGAAGCGGCCGATGCGCTCGAGGCTGTCGCGCATCGCGGCGATGCGAATCGCGACCAGCGTTTCGGCATCTGACCGGGTGGCGAGGGGAAAGGTCAGGTTCATGGGCAAGTCGTGCACACGTGGAGAAAACGCCCGGCATCGCGGCGCGGCGCGGCGCGACGCGACGCGGCCGCCAAAGCCTGCTCGCGATGCCGGCCGCCGGCCGGCACGCACGGCGCGCGTCAGGGCGTCTCGATGCCTTCCGCACGCGTGGCAAGGAATCGCAAGTACCTGGCATCCTCGTCCTCGAACAGTTCCGGCCCGCCCGCCATGTATGCGCGCATCAGTTCGTCGGCCGCGCGGTCGAGATTGCCCAGTTCGAACTGGCACTGGCCGAGCCGCAGATGCAGGAACGGGTTGCCGATCGCGTTGGGGAAGTGCATCGCCTGGCCGAGATTCTCGCACCCGGCCGCGTAGTCTTCTTGAAGGAAATTCGCGTCGCCGATCGCGGCCATCAACCACGTGCCGGCCTCCCAGTTCGTTTTCGGCTCGGGAAGCAGGTCGAATCCCGCCCGGAATTTCTCCAGCGCGCCTTCGTAGTCGCCGTCTTCCATCAACGCATCGCCCGCGTCGCTCAGCGCGCCGATCCGCTCATACAGCTCGTTGTCCAGTTCCGCCATGTCGAATCCCTGTTCCTGAGTTGAAATCGGCCCGGTGCGGCCGGTGGTTGCGATGCGATCGCGTGTGGTGTGGCGTGCCGTGTTGCGGTCCTGCCTGCTCATCCGCCCGGCATTCGTCCAGCATACCCGAGCCGTATGACGCGCGTGTCTCGACTTGCCGCGCACCTGTCCGGCATCTGCCGAACGATCCGCGGCGGCGTCGTGCGCGTGAATCCCGATGCCACGCCGACGGAGGCCTCGTGCCACTGTGCCCCACCCGTTTGCGCGGCCGACACGGCGATTCGCGGCGTCGGTGTCTCATGCGGCACGGCGATCTCGCGCGTGCCGCCCCGGCCGCCAAAGGCAGGGATGGTTGTGCCGCGACGACCGCCGTGGCACGATGCCGGGTTCATTTGCTCGGTGAAAGGGAGCTGGAAGCGATGTTGTCTTGCCGACTCAGGTGGTACGCACTCGCGACGTCAAACCTGCTGCGCAGGCATTGGCAGGCGCTGCTCCTGCTGGCCATGCTGTTGCTGCCGGCGATGCCGGTGTTTTCGCAGACGCGAATTCTGGGCGCGCCGGTACTCGCGGCGCTGGCACCGTCGCATGGCATCGAATGGCGGTTCGCGTGGGTGCATCTGCTCGAAGCCGTGGGCATCCTGTGGGTGCTGGCGCAGCGTCGTGCCATCACCGGGGGGCCGTTCGCCACCTTCCTCGCGTCCTTGCCCGTCTCCAGCGGCCGCCGTCGCGCCATCGACACGATCGTCGTGATCGTCGCGAGTACGCCGCTGCTGCTGCCCGTGCTTGCCGCCGCCATCGCGCTCGCCTTCCTGCCGCAAAAGGCGATCAACTATCTGTTCGTTCTCGACCTGTTCCTGATCACGCTCGGATGGCAATTGACCGCGCTGTCGCGCAACCTGCGCAATGCAATCGCGTTGATCGTTGCCAACGTCTTCCTGATCGGCGGCTTTCACGCCGAGGGCGCATTACGTCCCGCGTGGCTGACCGTGGCATTGTTGCTCGCCGCTTTCACGATTGCGCATACGGCCCCTGCGCGGGCCGCCCGTTCGGAAATGCCGGGGGCGTTCTCGCGTCGCATCGCGGAAGCGATCCGCGTCCGTGTCCGGAACGGGCTGCCGCCCATCGCGAGGCTGCAGATCGGCATCCTGCGGGACCGCGCCGCGAGCACCGCCGGGCACTGCCTGATGATGGGTGCGGTCACCGCTTCGACATGCTTCCTGCTTGCGCTATGGGGGTTCGACCAGCGCGCCGTTCCGCTGACGCTGATCGCGCAGGCCGTCATCATGCTGATCGCGGCGACGACCTATCGCGATTTGGGAGCGGCGCACCTGCATGCGTCGCACTTCATGCGATCGCTGCCGCTGTCGACCTTTGCGAAGCGCCGGGCCGACTGGCTGACCGTTGCCGCGCTGGCGCTGCCGTTCGCCGCCGTCGCCCCGCTGTTGCTGGTGACGCACGGCGTGCTGTCATCGCGGATGGCGGCGGCGCTCGTGTGTTCGGGCGCACCGCTCGTCGCATTACACTATCTGCCGCAACGCTACGCGTCCCGACAATCCGTGTTGCTGGGCATCGCGTTGACCGTGGTCTGGGTCACGCTGGCCTGGCAAGTTTTCGTTTGATTACCCGATCCATGCTCCGCTTCGACAATCTCGGCAAGCGCTTCGACAAGCGCGTCATCTTCCAAGGGCTCAACTTCGCATCCGGCGCCGGGTGCGTGGCGCTGTGCGACGAAAACGGCAGCGGCAAATCGACGTTGCTCGGCATTCTCGCGGGCACGATCGACGCGGACGAAGGCGAGGTCTGGCTCGGCGGCCATTCGCTGCGCACCGCGCCGCTCGCGGCGAAATCCGCGCTGGCGTATGTACCCGACGATTGCCTGACGTATCCGTTCCAGACCGGTCGCGCGTTTCTCGATCTCGTGGCGGCCGCCAAGAAAACCGTCGTCGACACCCGCACGCTCGAGCTGGCCGATCGATTCGGGCTCGCCCCGCATATGGACAAGCGCTTCGAGCAGATGTCGCTCGGCACGCGCAAGAAACTGTTCCTGACGGCGACGACACTCGGCGCGCCCACCGTCGTGATCGCAGACGAACCGGGCAACGGGCTCGACGCCGCGTCGCGCGCGGTGCTCGTCGACCTGTTCAGGACGTTGGCCGCGGACCGTGCCGTCTTTTTTTCGAGCCACGACCTGGCGCTGGCGCGCGCATGCGACGCAAGGATCACCAGTTTCGCGGAACTGGGAGCGGCTGGATAGGCAACCTCGTCACGCGCAGTCGCGTGGAAAAAACCGGCGCGGCTGCGTGACATGAGGAACGTGGAGGAGAGGCGCCGGTACCGTTCGCGGCAAGCTGCGGTATCGGCGGCTGGCAAGGATCTGGTGCCTGATTCGTGCGGTTACGCGCGATAGCACCTTCACACGGGACTGCGGTCGACCAGCACCATTCCGGAGGCCGGCCAGGCTCCGGCAATCGTCATGCCGATGATGGAGCCGCCGCCCGCTCCAACGGCATCATTGGCGTAGTTCTTCGATCCGCGCACCGACGATCGATCGCGCTTTTTTCCCGGAAGTGCGAAACACCCGATTCCGTCTCGCACTTCCGTGACCTTCCCGATACGCATGGCGGGCGTGCCGGGCCCCGATCAACCCGCCGTTCGACACCACGGCCGCTGACCCTGCGCACCCACACGTCCGTGCGCCCCGATCGTCAGGCCTTCAACGCCCCGAAGACTTCGTCCAGCATCTTCTTGGCATCGCCGAACAGCATCCGGTTGTTGTCCTTGTAGAACAGCGGATTGTCGACGCCCGCGTAGCCTGACGCCATGCTGCGCTTCATCACGATCGAGGTCTTCGCCTTCCACACCTCGAGCACCGGCATGCCGGCGATCGGGCTGGCCGGATCTTCCTGCGCGGCCGGGTTCACGATGTCGTTCGCGCCGATCACCATCGACACGTCGGCTTCCGGGAAATCGCCGTTGATCTCGTCCATCTCCATCACGATGTCGTAAGGCACCTTCGCCTCGGCGAGCAGCACGTTCATGTGCCCCGGCATGCGGCCGGCCACCGGATGGATCGCGAAACGCACGTCGACGCCCTTCTCGCGCAGCACCTTCGTGAGCTCATGCACCGTGTGCTGGGCCTGCGCCACCGCCATCCCGTACCCGGGCACGATGATCACGCTCTTGGCATCGCGCAGCAGCTCGGCCGTCTCCAGCGCGCTCACCGCCACCACTTCGCCGGCCGGCTGCGCGCCGGCGCCGGCCGCCGCGGGCGCACCGCTGCCGGTACCGAAGCCGCCTGCGATCACGCTGATGAAGTTGCGGTTCATCGCGCGGCACATGATGTACGACAGGATCGCACCCGACGAGCCCACCAGCGCGCCGATCACGATCAGCAGGTCGTTGCCGAGCATGAAGCCGGTGGCCGCCGCCGCCCAGCCCGAGTAGCTGTTGAGCATCGACACCACGACGGGCATGTCCGCGCCGCCGATCGCCATCACCATGTGCACGCCGAACAGCAGCGACACCACCGTCATCACGATGAGCGGCGTCATGCCGTCCTGGATCGTCTCCGCATGCAGGAACGCACGACCGTAATAGATCACGATCAGCAGCGCGGCGAGGTTGAGCCAGTGCCGTGCCGGCAGCAGCAGCGGCTTGCCGCCGATCTTGCCGGAGAGCTTGCCGAACGCGATGACCGAGCCCGCGAAGGTCACCGCACCGATCAGGATGCCTACGTAGATTTCCACTTCGTGGATCGCGTGCTCGGCACCCGTGAACTGAACCGACGTATCGATGTAGCTCGCGAAACCCACCAGGCACGCCGCCAGACCGACCAGGCTGTGCATCAGCGCAACCAGTTCGGGCATCTGCGTCATCTGCACCTTCTTCGCGGCGACGAGGCCGACGGCACCGCCGACGACCAGTGCAGCCACGATATAAGGAATGCCTTCGGCCGACACGCGCGGGCCGAGCACGGTGGCGAGCACGGCGATCAGCATGCCGATCATGCCGAGCAGGTTGCCGCGGCGCGCGGTCTCGGGGTTCGCCAGCCCGCCCAGGCTGAGGATGAAGAGGATGGCCGCGCCGATATAGGAGACGGTAGTCAGGTTGGAAGTCATTGTTGTCGTCTCCTTACTTGCGGAACATCGCCAGCATGCGGCGCGTCACCGCGAAGCCGCCGAACATGTTGACGGCCGTGAGCGTCAGCGCACCCACCGCCAGGCCGAGGATCAGCCCCGAAGGACGGCCCTCCGCCGCGGCCTCGCCCAGCGGCGGCGCGACCTGCACCAGCGCGCCGATCGCGATGATCGACGAGATCGCGTTGGTGACGCTCATCAGCGGCGTATGCAGCGACGGCGTGACGTTCCAGATCACCATGTAGCCGACGAAACAGGCGAGCACGAACACCGTGAAGTGCGACAGGAACGTGGCCGGCGCGAACTGGCCGACCAGCAGGAACGCCAGTGCGCCGACGGCGAACGTGATGGCGAGCGACTTCGCCGACATCGGCGCGCCGCTGCCGTGCCCGTGCCCCTTGGACGCAGCTGCCGCGACCGGCGGCGTGGCGGGTTTCGGTGCCGCGACCGGCTGCTGGATCGGCGGCGGCGGCCAGGTCACGTTGCCTTCCTTGATGACCGTGAGGCCGCGGATTGCGTCGTCATTGAAGTCGACGTTGATCGTGCCGTCCTTCGCCTTGCACAGCTCCTCGATCACGCGCAGCAGGTTGGTCGCATACAGCGTCGACGACTGTCGCGCCAGGCGCGACGCGAGATCCGTGTAGCCGACGATCGTCACGCCGTGGCGGACCACCGCCTCGCCCGGCACCGTCAGCTCGCAGTTGCCGCCCTGCTCGCCGGCCATGTCGACGATCACGCTGCCCGGCTTCATCGACTGCACCATCTCGGCCGTGATGAGCTTCGGTGCCGGCTTGCCCGGAATCAGCGCGGTGGTGATGATGATGTCCGCGTCCTTGGCCTGCTGCGCGTACATCGCGCGCTGTGCCTGCTGGAAGCCTTCGCTCATCACCTTCGCGTAACCGCCGCCGCCCGAGCCCTCTTCCTCGTAGTCGACCTTGACGAATTCGCCGCCGAGCGACTTGACCTGGTCGGCCACTTCCGCGCGCGTGTCGTTGGCGCGCACGATCGCGCCGAGGCCGGCGGCCGTGCCGATGGCCGCGAGGCCGGCGACGCCCGCGCCGGCGACGAACACCTTGGCCGGCGGCACCTTGCCCGCGGCCGTGATCTGCCCGTTGAAGTAACGGCCGAACGCATGGGCCGCCTCGATGACGGCGCGGTAGCCGCTCACGCCGGCCATCGACGTGAGCGCATCCATCTTCTGCGCGCGCGACAGCGTGCGCGGCAGGGAATCGATCGCCAGCACCGTGGCCCGCTTCGCGGCCAGCTGCTGCATCAGTTCGGGGTTCTGCGCCGGCCAGACGAAGCCGACCAGCGTGCTGCCGTCACGCAACAGCGCGACTTCCTCGCTGCTCGGCGGGCGCACCTTGAGGACGATATCGCTGCGGCCCCACAGATCGGCGGCCGTCGCCACGACTTCGGCCCCGGCCGTGCGGTAGTCGTCGTCGCTGAAGTTCGCGCCGGTGCCGGCACCGCTTTGCACGGCCACCGAGAACCCGAGCTTGATCAGCTTTTCGACCACGTCGGGAACCGTCGCTACGCGCCGTTCCTCGTTGGCCGTCTCCAGAGGGACCCCAATCAGTAATGTCATATCCTGAACTGTCAGTAGTGGCCGTCGCTAGGAGTTACGGCCTGCGTTTCAAGTCACCCAACTCAATCCGTGTACGACGCTGTTCCGCGGGCAGCTTCGCACTGCCGCGCCGAATTCACAAACTGTTCATCCTCTAAACAATCGGCTTGTCAGATCCGGGCGGTTCATGCTCCAGCCTGATTTTTCCGACGAATAGCCGGCGCATGTTCCATTCGGATAAGAACTGCGAAGCATATCCCGTGCCAAAGTCTTTCCGAAATTTATATTTTGAATCGGCGCGCATTCAATCCATGAATCCCCTGTCTGGACACGACGGGCCGGCAACGTCGCGTTTACCCGCAGGAACCGCTCCGCACGGCCCGTCAGCGCGTGAATTCGCTTGAAATCCGCATTCAATCCGTTCAAAACGCGAAAAACCGGTTATCGGCACAAATGTTTCGGAATCGGTTTCATCGCAAATGTCCCGTTTCTCCGCACCATGCAATTTGTCGCGCGCGAACGACATCATCCGCGTGGCCGATGACATTCGGTGCCGGCGAGTTTAAGGGAGAACGCAGCCTGTCAGGATCAAGCGCGACGACGATCACTCGCGCTGCGCGTCGACGTGGGCACGGATGCGGCGCGCGCCCTCTTCCGGCGTGCATGTCGACGTGTCGATGCGCAGCGCGTAAGGCCGCGAATAAGCCGGATGCCCGAACTGGGAGCGGGCCATGCCCTCGCCGCGATCGGGCCTCGCGCGTTCGCGCTGTTCGAGGATGTCCAGCGGGCACGTCACGCCGACGACAAAGGTCTGACGCGGCGACAGCGCGGCAAGGCATGCGTCGAGCGCGGCCGGATCCCGGAGCACGAGATCCAGCACGATCTCGAAATGGCTGGCCGCGATCCGTGCGAGCGTCGACTGCAGGTTGAGCTGATGGAGTCTCAGCGCCTGATTCAGCTCCTCGTCCGATCGCATGTCACGTCGGCGCGACATCTCGACGAACGCGTCGAGCGAGACGTGAAACGTCGGCACGTCCGACCCTTGCTGGAGCGCCCTGGCCAGGCTGCTCTTCCCTGCGCTGGTCGGGCCGTGCAATACGACGGCAACGGGTTTCATGGCGATGGTCGATGGGCGAGGTGCCCGGTTGCCGCGATGAATCAGGATGCTAGGGCCTGTTCACGCTAATAACGGGCTTGCGCTGGCCCCCAGAAGGGCCGAGCGCAAGGATTGCGACGACCAACGGAAGTCCCCGTGGGACGAAGCGAATACTCGACGTATTCGCGAGGAGCATGACGCGGCGATCGGCCCTTCTGGGGGCCAGCCCCACGAACGAATTTTTCTAAACAGGGGAACGTGCCTTTCCGCCCACATTGCGGCGTCGTGCGTCGCTTGTTTGGCACGGCCAAACGGCGCTCCTTACTCCTTGCACTGCGAGCGGAAAGGCACGTTCGCAAGCCCGTTATTAGCGTGAACAGGCCCTAGCCCAATTTTCGCCGCCCATCGACATGCCCGGCCGGCGCTTCGGCGAGCCCGCGCAACGCCGCCGCGTTCCCGGCGCCGTCCGCGATCTCGTCCAGTGCCCGGTTGTTGGTGCGCGGCCCGAACACGCCGATCGACACCATCACGATCAGCATGCTGCCGCCGATCAGCACGAACACGGCCGACACCCCGGCGCGTTCGAGCAGCAGCGCGACGATGAAACTGCTCGCGATCCCCGTCAGGCGGCCGATCGAATGCACGAAGCCGAGCGCGCGCCCGCGGATCTCGGTCGGAAACACTTCCGACTGGTACGCGGTGCCGTTGCTCGCGAGCACCGTGTTGGACAGCGTGACGAGCAAGCCGAACGCGATCACGAACGGCGCCTGCGCCGACATCGCGAACGCGGTGCCGAACAGCGCAACGCCGAACGCCGACGCGACGATCAGCCATTTGCGCTCGACCCGGTCGGCGAGCAGGCCGGCGACGAACGGCGACACCGGATACGCGAACGCGATCACGAACGCATACCAGAGGCTCTTCGTGACGCTTGCGCCCTGCGCGGCGAGCAGCGTCGGCAGCCACTGGCTGAAACCGAAGAAACCGATGCTCAGGAAGGCATTGAACGCGATCAGCATCGTCGTGCGGCCGCGATGCCGCGCATCCCACATCGACGGCGCGCGCTGTGCGGCAGTGGCAGTGGCCGTGGCCGCCGCGACCGGCGTCGGGACTGCGGGCAGCGGCCGGCCGGATTCCCGCTCGACGGCCTGCTCGAGCCGCTGCAGCACGGCTTCGGCCTCGGCCTCGCGGCCCGTGTGGGCGAGCCAGCGCGGCGACTCCGGCAACCGCGACTGCAGCCACCAGACGAAAACCGCGCCGCTGCCGCCGAGCAGCACGACCCAGCGCCATCCGGACATGCCGAGCGGATCGTGCGGCACCCATAACCACGACACCAGCGCCAGCACGGGCATCGCGAGATAGCCGACCGCGAAGCACAGCGCGAACGCGCGGCCGCGCACCGCCTTCGGCACCAGCTCGGTCAGGAACGCGCCGATCGTGATCAGCTCCGCGCCGATGCCGCAGCCCGCGATGAAACGACACACGAGGATGCCGAGCGCATGCGTCTGCACGCACATCGCCAGGCTCGCCGCCGTGTAGAGCAGCAGCGCGCCGGTGAACAGCGCGCGCCGCCCGAAGCGGTCCGCGAGGCGCGACACGAACATCTCGCCGACGAACAGCCCGGCGAACGTCGCCGCGCCGAGCGCGCCCTGGTCCGACATGCCGAGCACGCCGTGCGAGCCCGCGTGAAAGATGCCGTCGCGGATCAGCCCGGGCGGCAGGTAGGTCATCTGGAACAGGTCGTAGACCTCGAAAAACCCGCCGACGCTCAGGAACAGCACGAGCGTCCAGATGCTGGCCGTCGCGGGCAGGCGGTCGATGCGGGCGGCGATCGACGCCGCATGGGAATGAGACATGGCGATTCCTCGATGATCCGCCCGCGCGGCCTGCGCGAAGCGGCGAAGCGGCGAAGCGGCACACCCGGCGCCGGCGCGGCATGCGCGCGGCGCCGGCGTTCATACAGTGGCGACCGGATTGACCGGCGACCCGACGAGCCCGCGCAGGTGCAGCGGCGGCGCGGTCAGCAGGAAGCGGTTGCGCCGGTGCGCGTGCAGCCAGTCGGCGAGCGGCGTCAGGTGCCATAGCTCGCCGAGGTGAATGCCGAGCTTGAACAGGCACAGCTCGTGCAGCGGCATCAGCGCGCCGGGCCGCTCGCGCGCCCGCGCATCGCGCGGCCGCTCCTCGACCGCGTGGTTGTCCGCCGCGAGCGCGGCGAGCCCCGACGCGTCGATCCATTCGAGCAGGCGCGGGTCGTTGCCGTCGAGCACGCAGCACATGTCCGGCGCAGTGGGTTCGCCGCGCGCGTCGGCATCGAGCAGGCGATCGGCGAAGCCCGTATGCACGCACACGATGTCGCCGCGCTCGACGATCACGTCGTCCGCGCGCAGCACCGCCATCCACTCCGCGTAGCCGATCTTGCGCCGCTCGTCGCCGAAGTGGCGTCGCAGGTCGACGAGCACGCCGCGCCCCTGCACGCCCGTCTGCGCCATCACCTCGATGCCGAGCGCACGCGCGCCGCCGCGCGGCGCACCCGCTTCAGGCACCTGGATGTGCTCGTCCATCCGGTAGCCGTTGTAGAACACGCGGGCCCGCTCGCCGTCACCTGCCGGATCGAACAGCGAGCCGACGTGCGACAGCGCATCCCACTGCGTCGAGAACTGCGAATGCATGCAGAACGAATCGTCGCAGACCACATCGGTTGCGTTCGCAACCTGTTCATCCGCCCGATAGCCGAAATACGGCTTGTCGCCCAGCAGCGCCGGCATGATCGCCGGCGGCCGGCGCCGTGCGTTCAACCCGCCGCCGCGCGGCACGTCGAGCGGCAGGCTCAGCGAAAACACGCGGCCTTCGCGCACCTCCGCGACGCCGCGCAGCACCGCGTCGGCGGTCAGCCAGTTCAGGCGCCCTTTCTGATCGTCCGGGCCGAAATCTCCCCAGTTCGAGCCGGGCGGCCGATGGGTCCAGCGTGGTTCCATGGTGTCTCCTCCATGCAATGTCCAGGGTGCGGCGGCCGTCCTTCGCGGCCGCATCGCACGTCGCACGTCGCGCCTACCGCGTGCGGATCACGCCCAGCCCCGCGAGCCGCTCGTATTCGCGTTCGCCGAGCAGCGGCAGCAGGATCTCGCGATTGTTCTCGCCGAGCGCGGGCGCGGGCCGGCGAAACGTGCCGGGCGTGGCCGACAGGCGCGGCGTGATGTTGTGCATCGGCAGGCTGCCGACGTCGTCGTCCGGCAGCTCGACGAGCGCCTCGCGCTCGATCACGTAGTGATCCTGAACGATCTGCGCGATATCCTGGATCGGCCCGACCGTCACGCCCGCTTCTTCGAAGAACGCGAGATTGTCAGCGAGATCGCGCGCGGCGATGAATTCGCCGACGATCGCATCGAGTGCTTCCGCGTGCTGCACGCGCTGCACGTTGGTCGCGTAGCGCGGATCGTCGATCAGCTCCGCGCGGCCGATCGCGCGGAACAGCCGCTCGGCCATCGCCTGCGTCGAGCTCGACAGGCACAGCCATTTGCCGTCGCGGGCCCGATACGCGTTGCGCGGCGCGGTGTTCGACGAGCGGCTGCCGGTGCGTTCCTTGATCTTGCCGGTCATCACGTAGTTCGCGGCGGCCGGGCCGAGGATCGACAGCAGCGGCTCGAACAGCGACACGTCGATCACCTGCCCCGCCGCGCCGTGCGCGTCGCGCGCATGCAGCGCGACCAGCACGGCGATCGCGCCGGACAGCCCGGCCGTCATGTCGCCGAGGAACATCGGCGGCAGCACCGGCTCGCGATCGGCGAAGCCGTTGATCGCCGCGAACCCCGCATAGCCTTCCGCGAGCGTGCCGAAGCCCGGCTTGTGGCGGTACGGCCCGGTCTGCCCCCAGCCGGAGATCCGCGCGATCACCAGCTCGGGACGGATCGCGAGCAGGTCGTCCGGGCCGAGCCCCATCTTCTCGGCGACGCCGGGCTTGAAGCTTTCGACGAACACGTCCGCGTCGCGCACCAGCCGGCGGACGATGTCGATGCCCTCGGGCGCGCGCAGGTCGACGCACACGCTGCGCTTGTTGCGCCCGTATACCTTCCAGTTCGTGCTGATCCCGCCCGCGCCGACCGCGCGCAGCGTATCGCCGCGCTCGCTCTCGACCTTCACGACGTCCGCGCCGAAATCGGCGAGCTGCACGCTCAGCATGTTGCCGGCCATCAGGCGCGACAGGTCGACGACGCGCACGCCCGCAAGCGGCCCCTGCGCGCCGGCGTCGAACGGTTTCGGATGAATCGGGCCGGTGGACGCGCGACGGTGCGCGCCGGCCGCGTGAGCGGCCTGCGGGTCGGTAACGAACATGCTTGTCTCCTGGTTGGTGTATGCGTCGTGCGAGGCGGACTGCAAAGCGGACTTCGAGGCGGCCTTCGAGGCGCGCTCAGCCGCGCGCGGCGCTACTCGAGCAGCGCGCCGAGCTGGTCGGCCGCGCGAAATGCCGCGCCGGCAGCGGGCAGATCGCCGCCGAGCGCATGCGTCAGCTCGGCGGCGGCCGCCTGCACGCGCGGCAGGTAGTCGGCCAGCACCTTCTTGTTGAAGCGGTAACGCGGCACGCCGAGCGAGATCGCGCCGCTGAGCACGCGGCCGACGCCGAATGCCGGGCACGCGATCGCCGCGCTTTCCGGATCGCGCTCGGCGATCGATACCGCGTAGCCCTGCTCGGCCGTCTTCTCGTAGTCGCCGCCGCGCGTGCCGCTGAACGCAAGCAGCACGCGCCCGGCCGCGCCGACGTCGAGCGGGAAGCGGTCGCCCTCGCGCAGGTGCGTGCGCACCGAGCGCTGCGCCTGGATGCGGAACAGGCACACACGCTGGTCGCCTTCACGCACGTAGAACGCGGCCGTCTCGCCGGTTTCCGCCGACAGTCTCGACAGGATCGGCATCACGTACTCGCGCAGCTGGAACGACTCGCGATACATCATCCCGAGCTGGAACACGGCGGGCCCCAGCACATAGCGCCCGTCCGGCAGGCGCTTGATGAAGCGGAACTGCTCGAGCGACTCGAACATCCGCAACAGCGTGCTCATGTTGAGCCCCGTCTCCTCGCTCACCTGCGCGAGCATCAGCCCGCCGGGCGCGTTGCCGAATGCCAGCAGCGCGGTCAGCGCGCGGTTGACCGCGGCCACGCCGCCCTCTGCCGGACTGCTTGTCTCCACCTTGTTCATGTCCACCTCGTGCGATGCCGGGCTGTTCGTGTCAGGTCGGTGCCACGTTACGGCGGCCGGCATCAAAAAATGAAAGTCGCTTTCATTATACGCAGATCGTCGATGACATCAACATGAATCCGCACAGCTTCGTTCGGTCATCATCCTGCAATGTTCCTTGATACTAGGCGTTAACGATAATCTTGACGAATGCGGTCATCCACCACAAAAATGAAAGTGACTTTCATTTTATGAGACCGTAGATGAATTCATCGTCACAACCCGTCTGGCGCTCGCTGCTGTACGTCCCCGCGCACGTCCCCCGTTTCGTCGCATCGGCCGCCGCGAGCGACGCCGATGCGCTGATCCTCGATCTCGAGGACAGCGTCCCGCCCGCATGCAAGGCGGCCGCCCGCGACGGGCTGGCCGACGCCGTGCCGGCGCTGCGCGCGCCGGGCCGCGACCTGCTGGTGCGCGCCAACGGCCCGCTCGACCAGCTCGTGCCCGACCTGCGCGCGGCCGTCCGGGCCGGCGTGGACGGCGTCGTGCTGCCGAAGGTGCGCGGCGGCTCGCACATCGAGGCGATCGACGAACTGCTGGCCGCGCTCGAAGAAGAAGCCGGCGCGCTGCCCGGCCGCACGCGGATCGTCGCGATCGTCGAAACGCCGCGCGCGTTCCAGGCAATGGACCGGATCGCGCAGGCGTCGCCGCGCGTCGTCGCGATGATGCTGGGCGGCGGCGACTTCGCGCTGAACTGCGAAAGCGGCGCGAGCGCCGATGTGCTGCGCGTGCCGAAACAGTTGCTGATCATCGCCGCGCGCGCCGCCGGCATCCTGCCGCTCGGCCTCATCGGCGGCCTCGACGAACTGCGCGATCTCGACGCGTTCGAGCGCATCGCGCGCGCGTCCGCGGAGCTCGGTTATGCAGGCGCGACCTGCATCCACCCGCTGCAGGTCGGCGCGCTCAACCGTGCGTTCCGGCCCGACGACGCCGCGGTGCGCGACGCACACGCGGTGCTGGCCGCCTACGACGACGCACGCGCGAACGGGCGCGGCGCGCTGCGCGTCGACGGCCGGATGGTCGACGCGCCCGGCGTCGCCCGCGCGAAGCGCGTGCTCGCGCGTCACGCGGCGGTACAGGCGCGCGCCGACGGCGTGCCCCGGTAATGCGGGCACCGCCCTTCATCGCCGCGCGTCCGTGCGCGCGTCGCGCGGTGCGCGCACGCGTCCCGTCACGATGCCGTGCGTTCGCCACCCGGCCCGGATAGCGTCGCCCCGCAGTACCGCCGCACCGCTCGACCGGCGCGGCGCCGAACTCAAACAAAGAACAAACCCTGGAAGGAGACAAACCATGGGCAAGCGGATGTCCGCACTGTGCGGACTGGGCCTCGTATCGGCCGGCGCCTGCGCGCAGAGCACGATCACGCTGTATGGCGTGGCCGACATCTATACGGAATTCCTCACCCATCAGGCCGCGCCCGGCGACAAGTCGTCGGCATCGCTCGTGCGAATGGCGTCGGGCGGCAAGAGCGGCTCGCGCTGGGGCCTGAAGGGCGTCGAGGACCTCGGCGGCGGCTGGCAGGCCGCGTTCCGGCTCGAAAGCGGCATCAACCTGAACAACGGTACCGGCACCGGCGCGGGCGGCTTCGACCGCTCCGCATGGGTCGGGCTGCAGCACGAGCGCTGGGGCGCACTGCGGCTCGGCCACCAGTACACGACGCTGTTCGACGTGATGGAGCGCTATTCGCCGACGGGCGCGTACTCGACGCTGTACGAGCCGGCCGGCGCGATCGTCGGCGTCAACTTCCGCGAGAACAACGTCGCCAAGTACCTGGCGAAGATCGGCCCGCTGACGCTCGAAACGCACTATTCGTTCGGCGGCACGCCCGGCGCGTTCCAGTCGAACGCCGCTTATGGCGCCGGCTTCGACTATGCCGGCGGCGCATTCTCGCTCGCCGCCGCGTTCGACAACGTCAACACCCCGCAGCCGGGCGGCTTCGCGCATTTCCGCCGCTACGCCGCCGCCGCGATCGCGTCCGTCGGACGTGCGCAGCTGCTGGCCGGCGTCACGTACGGCCAGAGCGGCGTCGCCGCGCCGTCGGTCGTGACGCGCTACACGTTCTGGTGGGCCGGCGTGCGCTACGCGATCACCCCTTACCTGCAGGCGGTCGGCGCGCTTTATTACGAGGACATCCGTGCGCAGAATGCGCCGAACGCGCAGACACCCACGCCGCACCCGGCCAACCCGCAGCAGGTCACGCTGCAGCTGAACTACTTCCTGTCGAAAGCCGTCACGCTGTACCTGGCGGGCGGCTACGCGCGCCGCGCCGCGCTCGATTTCGACAACTACAACTACAACTTCCTCCACTACACGCTGGCCGGCGACCGCGCCAGCAGCGCGGGCGTGGCACTCGGCCTGCGCAAGCTGTTCTGACCTCGCCTCTCCCCAGTTTCAGGAACCTTCGGAGTCTTCGCACAATGAACCGCCGCCACTTCCTTTCCACGCTGACCGGCGCGGCGCTCGCGCTGCCGTTCGCCCACGCCCGCGCGGGCGTGCCGCCGGCCGCCGCCGCGCCCGGCCGCCCCGATCTCGCGCAGCAGCTCGCCGACTACGCGGCCGGGCTGCAGTATCGCGACCTCGACGCCGCGACGATCGAGACGATCAAGGCGCACCTGATCGACGCGCTCGGCTGCGCGATCGCCGCGCACGACGAACGTCCGGTGCGGATCGCGCGCGACGCGGCGCTCGCATCGCCGGGCGGCGTGTCGACGATCGTCGGCACGAACCAGCGCACGAGCCCCGATCTCGCCGCGTTCGCGACCGGCACCGCACTGCGCTACTACGATTTCAACGACGCGTACGCCGGCAAGGAGACCGGCCATCCGAGCGACAACATGTCCGCGTGCCTCGCGGTCGCCGAAGCGCAGCATGCGAACGGCCGCGACCTGATCCTGTCGATCGCGATCGCCTACGAGATCGCGTGCCGGCTGATGGACGCCGCCGCGATCAGCCCGCGCGGCTGGGACCACACGTGCTACAGCCTCCCCGCCGTCGCGCTCGCCGCGGGCAAGCTGATGCGCATGCCCGCGCCGCAGCTGGTGCAGGCGGTGAACCTGTCGATCAACAGCCATCTCGCGCTGAACCAGACGCGCGTCCAGGAATTGTCGAACTGGAAGGCGCTCGCCGATGCGGACGCGGCGCGCAACGCGGTGTTCTCGACGCAGCTCGCGCGCGCCGGGCTGACCGGCCCCGCGCCGATCTTCGAAGGCATGGCGGGATTCTTTCCGCAGGTGTCCGGGCCGTTCGCCGTCGACACGCGCGAATTCGGCGGGCGCGGCGGCGCGTTCCGGATCTGCAAGTGCTTCGTGAAGTTCTATCCCGCGCAAGGGCTCACGCAAACCGCGATTCCTGCCGCGCTCGACGTCGCCGCGCAGGTCGGCGACCTGCGCCGCATCCGGCGCATCGAGATCGACACGACCGAAGTCGGTTATGTGACGGCCGGCCGCGACCGCGAAAAATGGGCGCCGTCGACGCACGAGACCGCCGATCACAGCCTGCCGTACATCGTCGCGCGCGCGATGCTCGACGGCGACATCACGACCGAGAGCTACCGGCCCGACGCGCTGCACGATCCGGCGCTGCGCGCATTGATCGAGCGGATCACGGTGCGCGAGGACCCGGCGCTGACCGCCCGCTATCCCGCACACGCGCCGAACCGGGTGACGGCCGTGTGCGAAGACGGGTCGACCTGCACGAAGCAGGTGGACGACCTGCCCGGCTCGCCGACGCGGCCGATGCGGCGCGACGACTACGATGCTAAGTTCACGAAGAACTGCCGGCGGCACTGGGGCCCGGCGCAGATCCGCGCGGCGCTCGATTACCTGTGGCGGCTCGACGAGCAGCCCGACATCGCGACGCTGCCGCCGCTGCTCGTCGTCGGCTGACCGACGTGAACGAACCCTAAGCTTCCGCCGCGACGCCGTGCCGTTCGAGCGCTTCCGCGACCTCGACGATGCGGCTGCGCAACCACGCGTGCGCGTTGCTGCCGTCGTAGCGCCGGTGCCAGTACAGCGACCACGCGACGGGCTCCATCGCGAGCGGCAGGTCGCGGATCACGAGCCGCGCATCGTCGAGGCTCAGCGCATGCCGCTCCGACATGATCACCGCATACGGCAGCGCATCCAGCATGTTCGGCACGACGAGCCAGTGCGGCACGTTGAGCGCGATGCGCCGCGTGCAGTTCATGTTCGCAAGCAGGTTGTCGACCAGGCTGTGGTCGACCGGATTGATCGTCACGTTGAGGAAGTCGAGCGCGAGGAACCGTTCGAGCGTCAGCGGCATGCCCGCTTCCGGATGGCTGCGGCTCATCACGCAGACCATCCGGTCATGAAACACGATTTGCGACGACAGCGCGCCCGAATGTTCGAGGCCGGCGCTGATCGCCAGGTCGAGCAGCCCCGATTCGAGTGCGTCGGCGGTCTTGGCGGCACTCATGTGCACGACGTCCATGCCGATATTCGGGCTGGTCAAGCGCATGCAGCGCAGCAGAGCCGGCAGCAAAAGCAATTCGGTGAGATCCGACATGCGCAACGTGAAATGGCGCTCGGACGTAAAAGGATTGAATTGATAATCCGATTCAAATAATTCCTCGATTTGTTGCATGATCTGTCGAATCGGCATCGCCAGTGCCTGTGCGCGCGGCGTCAACTCCATGCCGACCGCGGTGCGCGCCAGGATCTCGTCCTTGAACAGGAACCGCAGCCGCGCCAGCGCGTTGCTGACGGCCGGCTGCGTGAGGCCGACCTTCTGGCCGGCCCGGGTGACCTGTTTCTCCGTCAATAGCGCATCGAGTATGACCAGCAGGTTCAGATCGATTGAACGTAGATTCATGTTTGCGACCATCCACTAAACAGGTTAAACACCGCCTCCGATTGCGATTTCGAAATTCCGCAATCGGAGCAATCCCCTGATATTTAGTGCAATGCACAAGAATAGTCCAATCTTGACGTATCTATATTTTTAGGTATCGAGCGGTATTGGTTAATTTTTTAAATTAGTTGGTCCGTTTCGCATCGATTCTTCCGGATACCGTGCCAATCGGCCATTTGATTCGCGATTTTTGAAAAAAGGTCGCATTGCAAAAAAATGCGGGCGAGCGCCGCCCCGGCGGCCGCCCGCAAGCTCAAACGGTCGCGACCGGATTCGCCGGTGCGCCGACCAGGCCGCGGATATGCAGCGGCGGCGCGGTCAGCAGAAACCGGTTCCGGCCGTGTGCATGCAGCCAGTTCGCGAGCGGCGTCAGGTGCCACAGCTCGCCGAGGTGAATGCCGAGCTTGAACAGGCACAGTTCATGAAGCGGCATCAGCGCGCCCGGTTGCGCGAGCGGCTGCGCATGTTGCGGACGTTCCTCGATCGCATGGTTGTCGGCCACGAGCGCGGCCAGCCCCGATTCGTCGATCCATTGCAGCAGCCGCGCATCGCCGCTGTCCAGCACGCACGCGCTCGCGACCGTCGCCGGCGATCCACCGTCGTCGTTCAGCAGCAGATCCGCAAAGCCGGTGTGAATGCAGACGATGTCGCCGCGCTCGACCTGCACGCGGTCCGCCTCCATCACCTGCATCAGTTGCGCGAAGCCGACCTTCGTGCGCGCGTCGCCGAAATGACGCCGCAGGTCGATCAGCACGCCGCGCCCCTGCACGCCCGTTTGCGCCATCACCTCGATGCCGAGCGCGTGCGCGCCGCCCGTCGCGTCGCCCTCTTGCGGCACCCGCAGATGCTCGCCCATCCGGAAGCCGTTGTAGAACACGATTTCAGGCACGCCGTCGTCGTCCGCGTCGAACACGCCGCCCACGTGCGACAGGCCGTCCCATTGCGTCGAGAACTGCGAGTGCATGCAGAACGAATCGTCGCAGACCACATCGGTTGCGTTCGCAACCTGTTCGTCCGCGCGATAACCGAAATACGGCTTGTCGCCGAGCAGCGCCGGCATGATCGCGGGTGGCCGCCGCCGCGCGTTCAGCCCGCCGCCGCGCGGCACGTCGAGCGGCAGGCTCAGGGAGAACGACAGCCCTTCCCGCACTTCAGCCGCGCCCTGCCGCACCTTGTCCGGCGTCAGCCAGTTCAGCCGCCCCTTCTGATCGTCGGGACCGAAGTCGCCCCAGTTCGAGCCGGGCGGCCGCTTTTTCCAGCGGGGTGCATTCAAGATCGGTGTCCTCCTTCAATGCCTGACGTCAGCGCCGCGAGCGCATCGAGCGGCGCATCGTCGGCGAGCGACCGTACCGCGTCGCGCAGCGCGAGCGCGCGCTCCATGCCGAGCGCCGAACTCGCCGCCAGCACGAATTTCGCGGTGAGTTCCTGCTCGGTCAGCGGCCGCGAATTCGTGCCCTTGCTCGACTCGATCCACGCCTCGCGCACTTGCCCGTCGCGCAGCTCGACGCGCAGCACGGCCGGCAGGAAATGCGGGAAGCGCGCATCGCACCACGGATCGGCCACGCAGCGCACCTTCGCGGCCAGGGCGCGCCGTGCGGGGTCCCGCGCGAGCGCATCGTCGAAATCGTCGAACCAGACGCCGAGCCCGCCGCCGCCGAGCAGCGCCGCCGCGACCGTGTACGGCCCCGAGAACGCCGCCGCATAACCGTTCGGCGGATTCGCCTTCAACTCGGCCGGCTCGCCGATCGTGCGCAGTGTCGACGTCGCGACCCGCAGCTCGGCCGACACCACGTCGTCCGCCGTCACGCCTTGGGCCTTCAGTTGCAGCGCCGCGTCGATGCCCGGATGCGTGAAGTGGTTGCACGGATACGGCTTGAAGATGATCCGGCTCGTCTCCCATTCGTCGCCCAGGTCGCGCAGTACCGCGTCGACGTCGGCGAGGTCGCCGCACCATGCGTGGAAGAAGCCGAAGCGGCCTTCGAGCGCGGTCGGCGGCGCGGTGACGCCCGCGCCCGCCAGTTCCGCCGCGCTCACGCCCGCATGCGCCGCCCAGCCGCAGTGGATCCGCTTCACCGAGCCGCCGGTGCGGTTCGCTTCGAGCAGGCCCGCGCCCATGCTCGCGGCAATGCCGAGCGCCGCCGCGATCTGCGCGGCGTCGAGCCCGAGCAGCATCGCCGCGGCCGCCGCCGCGCCGACCGTGCCGCAGATCGACGTCGCGTGCTGGCCGCGCTCGAAAAACACCGAATTGCCGAGCCGCTCGTTGTAGGCGGCGATGCCCAGCCGGATGCACACCTCGGTGCCGACCGTGATCGCATCGAGCAGCGCCGCGCCCGACGCGCCGCTCGCCTGCGCGGCGGCGAGCGCGGCCGGAATCACCGACGCGCTCGGATGCAGCACCGACAGCATGTGCGAATCGTCGAAGTCCATCGCATGCGCGAGCGTGCCGTTGACGAGCGCGGCACTCGCGGCCGGCAGCCGATCGGGCGCGCCGATCACGCTCGCCGGGCCGGTGCCCGCCCAGCGCCGTGCGACCTGCAGCACCGACTGCACGACCGGTTCGTCGTGCGCGATCAGGCTGTTGCCGACCACGTCGAGCACGCGCGCGGCGGCCTCGACGCGCAGCCGGTATTCCAGCCCTCCGGCGCGCACCTCCGCCGCGAAGCGGCCGAGCGCGCCGACGATGCCGTCGGGTGGCGCGGGCCGGGCCGGTGCGACCGGATCGGCGCCGGCCGCCGGAGCGGAAAGCGTCTCGGGTGTGCTCATGCCATTGCTCCACTGAGTCGAAGATTGTTCGCGAGCGCGAGCGTCACGCGCGCGTTGGCGATCAGCGGCGGCGCGACCACGCGGCCGTCCGGCAGCACGAAGACCGACGACGCCGAAGCCTTGCCCGCTGCCGCATCGACCGCCTCGAGCACTCGCTCGGCCGCGCGGATCTCGTCGTCCGACGGCGTGAACACCTCGTTGATCACCGCGAGCTGCGACGGATGAATCGCGAAGCGGCCGAGGAACCCCATCGACTTGGCGCGCAACGTCGATTCCCTCAGCCCGTCGAGATCGGGCAGCGTGTGATAGACGGTCTGGATCGGCCCGGCGAGCCCCGCCGCGCGGGACACCACGACGCAGCGCGCGCGGCACACCTCGAGCGTGAAGTTGTCGACGCCGATCTGCAGGTCCGCGCGCAGGTCGCTCTCGCCGAGCCCGATCCGTTCGAGCCGCGGCGACGCGGTCGCGAGCTGGTAAGCCGTCTCGACACCGTACGCCGACTCGATCAGGATCTGGATGCCCGCCTCGCTGCCGAGCGCGTCGAGCCAGCCCGCCACTTCCTGGATATGCTGCGGCAGGTCGCATTTCGGCAGGCGCAGCGCCTGGAGCGCCGGCTGCGCGATCGCGTCGACGTCGTCGCGACACCACGGGCTGCCGATCGGGTTGATCCGCACGTAGGTCGGCTTCGGCGGACCTTCCGCGAGAATCGCGGCGGCCGCCTCGCGCGCTTCGGCCTTGTGGCTGGCCGGCACGGCATCCTCGAGGTCGAGCACGATGGCATCGGCCTCGCTTGCATACGCCTTGCCCACCACCTGCGCCTTGTGCGCGGGCACGTAGAGGTAACTGCGGTAGGTTGCGCTGGTTTTCATACAATGCCCCGTTCGGTCAAATCGGCGATCTCGTGCCGCTCCAGCCCCAATGCGCCGAATACTTCGTCGTTGTGCGTGCCGCGCGCCGGCCCGCCCCAGCGGATCGCGCCGGGCGTGTCGGACAGCCGGAACGGCACGTTGTGCGTGCGGAACGCCCCGAGCTCCGCATCGGGCACCGACACGACCGAGCCGAGCGCCGCGTACTGCGGATCGCGGAGCACGTCGGCGACGTCGTAGATCGGTGCGACCGCCGCCTGCGCGCGCTCGAACTCGGCGATCACGTCGTCGCGCGAGCGCTGCCCGATCCAGCCGCCGACCGCCGCATCCAGTTCGTCCGCATGCTTCGCGCGCTCGGCGCCGTTCGCGAACCAGGGTTCGTCGATCAGGTCCGCACGGCCGACGAGGCGCATCACGCGCTCCGCGATGCTGTGCGCCGACGTCGACAGCGCGACCCACTTGCCGTCCGACGTGCGGTACACCCCGCGCGGCGAATTGTTCGGCGAACGATTGCCGGTACGCTCGGGCACCCGGCCCGTCTGGTCGTAGCTCGCGACCTGCGCGCCCATCGCGGCGAGCATCGTCTCGATGATCGCCAGATCGACGACCTGGCCGCGCCCGGTGTGCTCGCGCGCCTTCAGCGCCGTCATGATCGCGAACGCGGCGTTCAGCCCGGCGACGGTGTCGGCGAGCGGGAACGACGGCAGCAGCGGCGGCCCGTCGGCCTCGCCGGTGACCGACGCGAGCCCGCTCATCGCCTCGGCCAGCGTGCCGAAGCCGGGGCGGCTCGCATACGGGCCGAACTGCCCGAAGCCCGTCACCCGCACGAGCACGAGCCGCGGGTTGATCGCGGACAGCACGTCGTAACCGAGCCCCCAGCGTTCGAGCGTGCCGGGCCGGAAATTCTCGACGACCACGTCCGCCTGCGCCGCCATCTCGCGGAAGATCCGCTGGCCGTCGGCTGTGCCGAGATTCAGCGTGACGGCCCGCTTGTTGCGCGCGAGCACCTTCCACCACAACGGCACGTCGTCGCGACGTGCGCCGTACTTGCGCGCCGGATCGCCGTCCGGATGCTCGACCTTGATCACGTCGGCGCCGTAGTCCGCCAGCATCGTCGCCGCGAGCGGGCCCGCGAACAACGTCGCGGCGTCGATCACGCGAATGCCGTCGAGCGGCGCCGGTTTGGACGCGCTCGACGCCGCACCGGTGTCGACGCCCCCCATTTCCACAGTGGCCATGCCGTTCTCCAGTCAGATGGATTGCACGGCGCGCCGCACACCGACATCATCTGCATGACTAATCGTCCTGCAGCGATGCGGGCGCGGCGCGCGACCTGCCGCTCAGACGGCGTTGATCCGGTAGATCGGGAAATACGTCTGGATCTTCCCGTTCAGGTAGTCGGACGCGAGCTTCGGCACCTCGTCGAAATCGAAGATCTCGGTCGGCTCCTCGCCGATCCAGCCGCTCGTTTCCTGGAAATCGCGGATCGTGATGCTGTCGTCGTAGCGCCACGCGTGCGTGTGGATGTGCAGGCGGCGGTTGATGCATTCCGTCGCGCGCAGGTTCCACAGGCGCATCCCGGTCTTCCAGCCGACCGTCGTGACGATACCGGTGCGGCCGACCACGCGCATCGTCGCGCGATACAGTGCGCCGCCGAGGTTGTCGAGGAAGATCGCGACGCCGCGGCCGCCGCTCAGCTCCGCGATCGTCTCCGCGAACACGCGCTCCGACTCGCGATAGCTCGCCTGGTACTCCGGATCGGTCTTGTAGCGCTCGTCGTCATACGCGAGGTTCGGGAACTTGCGGCGATCGACCGGCGTGATGCCGAGCTTCGCGAGCTCCTCGAGGCGCCGGTCGTTGCTCGCCGTCATCGCGACGCGAAAACCCTCGCGCTTCGCGAGCTGCAGTTCGGCGAGCGTCGTGCCGCCGCCCCAGCCGAATACCAGGTAGTCGGCCGGATCGACGTCCGGCAGCTGCGAGCGCCAGCACGTCGACGCCACCTTCCAGTTGTCCCACGCGGTGAAGTAGCGGCCGTACGTCGCCCATTGCAGCAGCGAATGCCGGCTGTCCGTCGGCACCGCCACGAGGTTGTCGGCGCGCATCTTGGTCCGCTGCGCCATCACGCCGATCGTGCCCGGCGCGTCGTATGCGTAGACGAGCTCGGCGAACCCGTATTCGTCGCGCTTGCCGAACGGCATCACCATGCAGATCTCGCCTTCCTTCAGCGTCTTCACGCCGCTGCCGCGCTCGACGATGCGCACCAGCGCACCGTTGCCGAGCACGATCTTGTCCTCGCGGCGCTGCCGGCAGATGTCGACCGGATTGCGCGACAGCGCGTGGTCGAGGTTCGCTTCCCACGATCCGTACAGCGGCTCGACCAGCACCTCGTCGGCTTCCAGATCGGAGAATTCGAAGGTCTCGCGACGCAGCTCGCCCGCCACGGGCGCCTGCTTCCTGCTCGGTTCCGGTCCTGCGTAGAGAACCCATGCATCGGTCTTGATCATCGTCATGCCTCGGTAAATGACTCTGTTTGAATGGTGCACGCCGAACACGCCGCTTCGTTCAGCGCGAATACGCCTGCTTCAGTGCCGCCTCCACGTCGGCCGTCGCGGCGACCTGCCCGAGCTTCGGGAAGATCTGCGTCAGCGCGAAGGTCTGCGCGTCGGCGGACGACGTGCTGACTGCGTCGCTGACGACGACGACGTTGTAGTTGTTCTCGTATGCCTGGCGCGCCGTCGATTCGACGCCGATGTTGGTTGCGATCCCGGTCAGCACGATGTCCGTGATGCCGCGACGACGCAGCTGCACGTCGAGGTCGGTGCCGGTGAACGCGCCCCACTGGTGCTTCGTCACGACGATGTCGGACGGCCCGACGCCGAGCGCCGGCGCAAACGCGCTCCATTCGGGGTCGAGATTCGGCGGCGCCGACGGCGCATCCGTCCTGACCTTCAGCGCGACACCGCCGTCCGGCTGGTAGCTCGTGTGCACGTAGATCACGGGGAGCTTCAACGCGCGGAACGCGGTCGCGAGCTCGACCGTCTTCGCCACGACCTGCGCGCCGGTGTAGGGCACGACCGGCAGCGACACGATGCCGTTCTGCAGATCGATGGCGACCAGGGCGACCGTGCGATTGAGCGTCGGAGTGGACATGTCAAAACCTCACTTCTGTTGGGGGATGGAAGAAGCGGCGGTATCCAGGTGCCGGCTCGACGCTGCGTTGAGCAGCAGCAGCACGCTGATGACCGCCAGGACGATGGCCAGCTCGCGCAGGCCGCGATCGCTCGCCGGATGGCCGAGCGCCAGCCCGACGAGCGCAAACGACAGGCTGCCGCCGACATACTGCGCAGTGCGGTACAGCCCCGAGGCCGTGCCGATCCGGTCGTGCGGCGCACTCTGGTAGAGCGCGGCCTGGTTGCCGAGATTGTTGAAGCCGTTCGGCACGCCGAACACGATCGATAGCACTACGATCGACCAGATCGGCATCGCGCTGGTGAGCAGGCTCATCACGACGCTGCCGACGCACAGCATCGCGGAGCCGATGATCAGCACCGGCCGCGAGCCGTGACGGTGTGCGAGGCGGGTCGCGAGCATCGTCGCCACGGTGCCGATCCCGGCGACCGGCAGCATCACGAGGCCGGCGTCGGCGGCGGACAGGCGCTTGGCCTCCTGCAGCCACATCGGCAGCGCATAGAAGATCGCGTAGAACACCGCGTAGGTGCCGACGCAACGCAGGTACGTACTCGTGAGCGCACGGTTGTCGCCGAGCATGCGGATGTCGATCAGCGGCGTCGCGGCCCGCCGCTCGTGCCCGACCAGCACCGGGCACAGCACCAGCGTCGCGACGAGCAGCAGCCAGTCGGGATCGTGCGTGACCGATTGCAGGAACAGCAGCAGGCTCGCGAGCGTCAGGACGAACAGCACGACGCCCGGCAGGTCCAGTTCCTTCAGCGTGCCCCGCAGCGTGCGGCGTTGCTGCGCGCCGCGCGGGACGACGTCGGCCGGAATCCACAGCCACGCCAGCACGAACGCGAGCAGCACGATCGGCACGTTGATCCAGAAGATCGCGCGCCAGCCGGCGAACTGCACGAGCGCGCCGCCGAGCGGCGGCCCGAACGCGACGGCCACCTGTGCCGCCACCGAGATCGCGCCGAGTCCGCCCGTCGGCGTCGCGCCGTTCGCGTGCCGCTGCGACCACGTGCGGATCATCGCCATGCCGGCCGGATACGCGGCCGACGTGCCGATGCCGAGCGCGACGCGCGACGCGATCAGCCACCCGAGCGACGGTGCGAACGGCGCGAGCGCGGATGCGATCAATACGATCGCGAGGCCGATGCAGAAGATCCGCTTCGCGCCGAACCGGTCGGCCAGCCGCCCCATCGTCGGCTGGCCGACGGCCGTCGCGAGATAAAGGCCCGACACGAGCCACAGGGTGTCGATGCGTTCATGCCCGTGCGGGTTGAACGCCTGCTGGATGCTGACGAGCGCGACCGCGATCATCGACGAGTTCAGCGCGTTGAGCAGCGTGCCAAGCACGATCGGGCCCACCAGCCTGGCCGGCAGGCGCGGGCCCGCCGCACGCGCATTGCCGCCTGCCGGTGTGACACCGGAAGTCGGGGCTGACACTTTGGCAGGTCGATCGCGGTTCGTTGTCATGGCATCGTCACAGGGTGGTTTCGCGTCGCTCGATCAAATTCGAACGTGCGTTCACCTTACCGTTACGATTGCCGTGAATGAAATGGATTGTTGCGATGCACACATTCGTCGCTTGAATGCGGATCGCGAACCGCGATGATCGAGCGTGTCTCCGGCGAGCCGGGAATGACATCGTCAAACGCCCTGTATTCCTTTCTGGACGGTCATACTCTCGGGTCGAGATGAATTTTTACGTTGGAGTACGAAGCGATTTTTTTCGTGCACTTCCAACGACTGATGATCGTTTTATGCGGCGGTGCAACGGGAATTCAGAGCGATGGCTCTAGACCGGCACCACACCCGGGAGTGCGGGGTAATCGATGTCGTTGCGCCCTGCGCCCGCAGGGTTGAGATCCTGACGCGTTCGAGACCGACGCGGCAGCATGGCCGATCGCCGTCACGACAGCGCGCCGACGCCTCTGGAACGGTTCCACGATGATGCGCGTATCGACCGCGCTGAGGCACGGATAAGCCATGCGCAGGTGACCGTTATCGACGACGCGCCAAAGAAATCGCTCGATACACGACGATCCGCCCGATCACGGCAGGCGCGACGCCGGACATGCCGGCGTCGCGCGATGCCGCGCTTGCTTCCTGTCATCGATTACACGCCTTGATTCTTCAACCGGTTCGCGTGCGTGCGGATTACCGCAACCGGATCCTCCACATTCGCGCCGAGCACGCCGAGGATCTGGTTGATCGCATCGGTGTGATTCCAGTGATACGTGCCGAGCACCTGGCCAAACCGCGCGCTGCATTGCGACACGACGCCATCGTTCGGACCGGCGCTGCGATTGATCATCACCGTGCCGCTGCCGAGGAGTGCCAGCGTTGACGGATCGAGCGCGTTCGCCGGATCGGTGACCCCGCTCACGCTCGTATCGACGGCCCCTGTCACGCCGGCCACCGTCGCTGTCGGCTGGATCGCCGTGCCGCCCCACGAATAAAGCAGATGCGTATTGCCGCCGACAGTCTCCGTTGGCGCGCCGGTTTGACACGAGCCCGGCGCACCGAGACCGGCGCTCGGGAATTTCTGGTTGTATGCGGCGGCCTTTGCCGTCGTCAGCACCGACAACGCCTGAATCGCATTCTGGTTCGTATTGAAGTTGCTGCTCGTCAACGTGCCGAGCGCATTCGCGAATGCGCCGAGCACGGTCGACGACAGGCCGGTCGGGTCCGTCTGCAACAGTTGCTGGACGAAGTCCGCGAATTGCGAGCCCCAGTGCGGCGTACTGATCGTCGTCACCGATGCGACCAGTTCCGGTGCAACGGACGCAACATAACGCGATGTCAGGCCGCCCTGGCTATGGCCGATCAGATTCACCTTCTGCGCGCCCGTCGCCGCGAGCACCTGCTTCACGAATGCAAGCAATTGCTCGCCACGCCCGTTCGGGCCATCGTCGCTCTGGAAGCCGGACAGGTTGGCAACGTATACCGCCGCGCCGTGCGCCCGCAGGTCCTCCGGAATGCGATACCAGTACTCGACGACGCCACCGTACTTGTCGGTGCCGGTCAGCCCGTGCACGAGAATGATCGGGTACCGGGTCGCCGCGTAGTCGTCAACGGCGGTCGTCGCGGCGGAAGCGGCCTGTGCGCCGGCCAGCGACAGAACGGTTCCAACACTCGCGGCCGGGGCCGCGTTCATGGCGATCGCCACCACGGTCGCCACTGCCTTCGCTCGTATCGATCTGCTCATCTTGCTCTCCATTTTTTACGTACATGTCAGTTGCTCGAGGATGAGGATGCGGAAATCGCTGATGCAGCGACGCTTCCGGCAACGAAGCGTCGCCCGCGCGCGGGATGTCGGCCGTACCGACTCGACGGCTTGGCGCGACGGCTCGGCGCGACGGACTCCGTTGCCGGAAAACGAATAAAAACGAACACAAACGAACGTTTTCGCACCAGCACGCGAAGTGAATCACGTTCAACAACGCTGTGCAGTCAGTTAGACAGGGCCCTCCAGTCAGTTGACAACGGGTGCATCAACCACTAGCTCCATCGATCTTCCTCGACGTCTTGTGATCCCGGCCGTTGCGGCTTTGCACCGACAAGCAACACGCGGATCACACATTTCCGGCCAGAGGAGACCGCAACGCCGGATGCCACAACCGCACCGGCACCTCGACCCGCCGGACGTGCCTTATCGCGTTGCCGTCATGGAGCAATGGTCATCAAGGATGCAAAGGAGACCAAACGATCATGTGGAAGAACCCGCATTGCGCGGGTGGAACCGGTTTTCAGTGCCGGCAGCACTGTTGGTCTTGGGGCTTTGCAGGTCAGTCGGTTGGGCGCATACGCCCGACTGACGGGAGCATTCGGCAGGCGGTGTCTCGCCGAGCGGGCGTACCCGATCGCGGCCTGCGTGCGGCGAATCAACGTGGAGAAGAAGCACCGCGCTGGCGTCTGCCTCGCGGCGTGCGTCGCGCGCTGCCGTGCGGTGCCAGGCCCGGGGCATCATTCAGCATCCACGTTGCAAACGCCTGCAACGGCCCCTGGGCCAGTTCGATCGGTTCGGGCAGGACGAGGCAGAAGTTTTTCGTGACGGACCTGCCCGCCGGCCAGGGTGCGACCAGCCGCCCCTGCTCGAGCTCCGCGTCGACGTAAAGACGCGGCACCAGCGCGACACCCAGGCCCGCGAGCGCCGCTTCGATCAGCATCGAATGGAGATCGTAGCGCGCGCCAACCGCCGAATTGCCCAGCACGATGCCGGACTCCTGCGCATAGGCCTGCCACGCGTCCGGGTTCTGCCGCCGGTGAAGGCGTGGCAATGCATCGAGCGACGGGTTCGCCCCGGCGCCCGCCAGCAACGCCGGACTGCACACGGGCACCAGCACTTCCTCCAGCAGCGGATGCAGATGCATTCCCGCCCATGCCGGATGCTCGAAATGGATGGCGGCATCGAAACCGCTCCCGGCCAGCAGGAACGGTTCCATGCGCTCGGCGATATGGACCGTGACGTTCGGATGCCGATCCTGAAAGTGTTTCAGCCGGGGGATCAGCCAGCGCGTGGCGAAGGTCGGAATGGCGGCGATATCGATGCTCGCGCCTTCGACGGGCTGCCCCATCAGGTACAGGCTGTCCCGTTCCAGCCGATCCAGAATCTCGCGAACCTGCACCGCGTACCGCGCACCGTTCGGTGCCAGCCGTACCCGGTTGCCGATCCGCTCGAACAGCGTGACACCCAGGAACGCCTCCAGCCGTCCGATCTGACGGCTGACGGCGCCCTCGGTTCGGGAGAGTTCATCGGCGGCTCGGGCAAAGCTGCCGTGTCGGGCCGCGGCTTCGAACGCCTGCAGCGCGGAATTGCTCGGGATCTTGCGGGGCATGCGTGGCTCGCCGGTCAGGGTGGGTTCGACGTCAGCTTGAGCAAATATCACTGAAGGCTGACTTTATTTCGTTTTATGGGGTGCAAATGCGAGCTTAGCATTACGTTACCGCACTGACCATCAAGCGCCCGCCGTGGGATGTGCATCTTGCTCAAAGGACGATCCGATGATCTACACCGTGGAATGCAGCTTCGCCGACGTCGACAGCGAAGCCGAATGGAACGACTTCTACAGCCTTGAAAAGCTGCCTGCCCTGATCTCGGTGACGGGGTTTCACACGTCGCAGCGGTTCAAGGCGATCGGCAGCGGTTGCCCTGTCTATCTGGCGATTCACACGATCGACGGTCTCGATGTGCTGACCGGCGACGAATATCGCCGGAAAGGCGGCGGCAATTTTGCGAAATGGCAGCAACACATCACCGACTGGCATCGCAATCTCTATTCCGACATCGGATTGGCCCCGGCGGTGGCGGAAGGCGAACGCCTCGCGCTGTGCGCCGGCGGCCCTGATCCGCTGATCCGGCTGGGCCTCGACCCGCTGGCCATGCAAGCCGTCGCGCTGGAGCAGTTTCCGGCACGACGCTGGCTCGCCGTCGTGCCGCGCAACAGCGCGCCGCTTGTCGAGGAGCGCGCGGAAGGCATTCACCTTTACGCGCCGATGACGGAGCAACTGACGAGCGCACGCGCCATTTCGACTGCCCAGGAGTAAGCCCACGATGCCGAACGTCACTTTCTCGATCGATGCACAGCGAATGCCCGCTGACGAAAATCTTGCCGAGCTGTCGCGCGACTGCGTCGAGCTCTGTACGCATGTACTCGGCGCGGATCTCAAGAACGTCCACGTCGTTTTTCAGGCGGTTCTGCACGGGCACGGACATCCTGTCTACGCGGACATTCGGTATCGCGCCGGGGCGCCCCGCACGTCGGCGGTCATGGACCGGTTCATGGAAGCGCTGGATCGTGCGATCGTCCAGCGCACCGGCCTCACCGCGCGCATCCGGTGTTTTGCTTACACCGCGCCGAACATTCACGCCCGCAACTAACCCACCATTCGCCGATCCGGAGAAGCACGATGGCCACGCTTACCTTTCCCGGCCAGCAAGTCGGGGATTTCACGATTACCGCCATCAGCGATGGCTACCTCACCGCGAGTCTCGACTTTCTGTCGAATATCGATCCGGCCGACGCGTCGAACATGCAGCGTGATGCCGGGCAGAAGGCGCCAGAAGCCGTGCACATCAATTGCTACGTCGTACGCGGCGCGGGACGCACCGTGCTCATCGATGCCGGGGCGGGCGGGTTCAGGCAATGGGGCGGCCAACTCGGGACGAACCTCGCGCTTGCCGGCATCGAGCCCGCCGCGATCGACACCATCCTGCTGACCCACGCGCATCCCGACCATGTCGGGGGGCTCGTGAACGGTGCAGGAGAGATCGCGTTCCCGAATGCGGAACTGGTCGTGCATCGACGCGAGGTCGGGTTCTGGCAGGACGACGGGAATCTGAGTCGCGCCAGCGAACGGGCACGCGGAAATTTCGCGGTGGCGCGTCGGGTGTTCGATGCTTATGGCGACCGGCTTCGTCTTTTCGACGACGGGCAAGTGCTCCCCGGCATCGACGCACTGCCGATACCCGGGCACACCGACGGACACACCGGATATCTGCTTGAATCCCGCGATCAGGGGCTTCTTGTGTGGGGAGACGTGGTTCATTTCCCGCATATCCAGATTCAGCGACCGGAGGTGTCGATTGCCTTCGATCACGATGCGTCGTTGGCCGCTGCTACGCGGTCACGGCTTCTGGACCAGGTCAGTTCGGAGGGGCTGTTGATCGCCGGCATGCATCTGGGGGAACGCGGGTTCGCACGCATCGAGCGAATGAATGGGGGATACCGTTTGCGCTATGAGCGCGAGGAATGAAGCAGACAGCCTCCAGATACCGGCCGCTCGCCGCGATCGCGCGGACATCCGCATCGCGATCGCTGCGCGTCCGACCTTCACGCACGCCTGCTTCACACGCCACTCGCCGCCAGCGAGACCACACATGAAGTGTGCGAACGGGCATTCCCCCCGCCAAACGCCGAGCCGCGTTATTCACCCGTTTGAACCGAGTGGCGCTTTTTGAGGGTTATACGACCTTTGCGCCATACGCCTCGCGTTCCATACTGCACGTGGAAGATCGAGCCGGAAAAGGCACACAGACGCAATTGCGTTTGAAGCCTTCGGCCTGATCAGTCACGACGTAAAAATGGAGCAGAAGATGAGGCTTAAAGACAAGTCAGTGTTGATCACCGGTGGTACCAGCGGCATCGGCCTCGCAACCGCGAAGCTGTTCATTGCGGAAGGCGCCCGCGTAGCGGTGACGGGCCGCGACGAGACGGTGTTCGAGCGCGTGAAGGCCGAGCTTGGCGAGCATGCGCTCGTTCTCAAGGGCGACGTCCGTTCGCTCGACGACATGCGGGCGATTGCCGCCGAGGTCAAGGAGACGTTCGGCGGCCTGGATGTCGTATTCGCGAACGCGGGCTGGGCGTTCCCGTCCGCGGTCAACGACATCGACGACGCGCTCTATGGCGAGATCATGGACATCAACGTCAAGGGCGTGGTGTTCACGCTTCAGGCGGTGCTGCCGGACCTGCGGCCAGGCGCCTCGTTCATTCTCAATACATCGTTCGTCGCGCAGACCGGCAAGCATGGCATCTCGTTGACCGCGGCAGCGAAAGCCGCCGTACGATCGCTCGCCCGCAGCTGGTCCTACGAGTTTCTCGACCGCAAGATCCGCTTCAACGCGATCGCGCCCGGTGTGATCGACACTCCGCTGCTCGCCAAATGGGGCATGCCCGACGAATGGGTTCGCGAGCGCAAGGCCGAATTCGCCGAAACCATTCCGGTGGGCCGCATGGGCCACGCGATGGACATCGCGTACGCGGCGCTCTATCTCGCCAGCGACGAATCGTCGTATGTCGTCGGCACCGAACTGGTCGTCGATGGCGGCGCTTCGCAGCTTTAAGCCTGCGGCGCGCGATGCCTGAGCCCTGCACATCATCCGGGCTCGTCCCCATCCCGATCTCACGTCCGCCACGCCGTTCGTCGCGGCGGCCATTCAATCCGGCCCAATCTGGTTGCGCTCTCAGAGGGGCCGAAGTGCAAGGAGAAACGATCTTGACCGACCGTAGCGAAGACAATGCCTCCGGAACACCGCTCACGAGAGCGGGCCGTTCGCGCCGCGATGCCCTCAAGCTGGGGGGCGCCGCCACCCTCGGCGCCATCCTGGGCGGCAGCGCGTTGCTCGCGCACACCACCCCTGCTCTTGCGCAGGCCGGCAGCAAGGGCGAACTTGCGCCGAATGAACCGCTCAACATCCTGATCGTCAACTACGACGGCGGGACGCTGCTCGACTTCGCCGGCCCCAGCGAAATCTTCCATCGGCTGCCGAATACGAACGTCCGCTACGCGAGCCTCGATGGCGGCAACGTGACGCTCGAATTCGGCGTCGTGTACGGCAAGACCGAGCGGCTCGCCGACATCGAGAAGACGGACGTGCTCCTGGTCCCCGGCGGGTCCGATTTGACGGCGCCGATGCGACCCGCGTACCAGGCGCAGATCCGGCGCCTGGCGGAAAGCGCCAGGCACGTTACGTCGGTCTGCAACGGATCGCTCGTGCTCGCCGCAACGGGCGTGCTCAAGGGCAAGCGAAGCGCGTGCCATTGGGCCTTCGTCAACAAGCTGGCCGAATATGGCGCGATTCCCGTTCCCGACCGCTTCGTGGAAGACGACAACGGCCGGTTCATGAGCGGCGGCGGCGTGACGGCGGGCATCGACTTCGCGCTTCGCGTGGCGGAGAAGCTGCGCGGCCGACAGGCGGCCGAATTCACGCAACTCGTGATCGAATACGATCCCGCGCCGCCGTTCCACTCCGGCCATCCGAGGGACGCGCGGCCGGAAGTCGTCGCGATGGTCGACAAGGAACTGCCCGGCGCCTCCAGGGGGCTCGCACGCATTCCTGGCGTTCGATGAAACATGGGCCGGCAATGCGCGCGGGCCGTCTGCAGGCCTCGATGATCACCGGCTCCGGCATTGCCTGCCCGCCCTTTAAATTTTCGCAGTCCTCTCAATTTGAGCTATAACCGGAAAACACCCGATGCAACAGAATCGTACTTTCGCTACCGCACTTGCAGCAGCCTGCGTCACCTTTTTCGCGTTTGCGACGCCGGCATCTGCCGGTAGTTCGCAACATCCGCCCGAAGCGGCCATCAAAGCCGAGAATGCACGATGGGCGGATGCCTTCGCGCGAGGAGACTACGAAGCAATCGGTCACCTCTATACCCGCGACGGCACCCTCTTGCCGCCCGGCGGCGACAAGGTAACGGGGGGCCGCGCGATCACCGAATACCTCACCAAAGGGTATGCCGGATCGAAGCCTGTCACCGTATCGTTCAGCAACTACGAGTTCTACGGCAACGACCGGGTCGTGACCGAGGTTTCGGATACGGAGATCCATGACCACGACGGAAAGCTCAAATACCGCGGCAAGCAGACGCTCGTCTTTCTGAAGCAAGGTGGCGCGTGGAAGCTGCATCGCGACATGTGGAACGATTACGGTCCGCTGCCGACGAATGACCAATGAGCGTCCGGCGAAACGGATCATGACCTGCGCGAAGCACGACTGATCCGTCAGACGGACATTCATGGGCAGTGCGCTGATCGGCCGGCAGCCGATCAGCGCACGCCGTTCGATCGGCTCTCGCGTCGAATCGCTTGCGGCGGGTGCCCATGCAGTTTGATGAAGGCCCTGCGCATCCGCTCCGGATCGGTGAACCCTACCGCCAGCGCAATCTGCTCGATCGGTTCGCTACCACTCTGCAGGCGCAGCCGCGCCGCTTCGACTCGCAGGCGCTCGACCGCCTTGGCAGGTGTTTCACCGGTTTCCCGGCGAAATGCGCGTCCGAACTGCCGCACACTCAATCGTGCAGCATCGGCGAGCCGTTCGACGGGCAACGCTTCGGCCAGGTGCTCCCGGGCAAAATTCAGCGCGATGCGGATCCGGTCCGATTCCGGCTCCATCTGCGACATCGCCGAGAATTGGGACTGGCCGCCCGGTCGACGATACGGAACGACCAGATACCTGGAGACTGCACGCGCAATCTCCGCACCCATATCCCGTTCAATCATGCCGAGCGCCAGGTCGATTCCGGAGGCGATGCCCGCCGACGTCCAGATGCGACCCTCCTCGATATAGATACTGTCGCCTTCGACCCGGGTGCGCGGGAAGCGCGACTGCAACTGGGCCGCGTACAGCCAGTGCGTCGTGGCTCTCACGCCGTCCAGCAAGCCGGTTTCCGCCAGCAGAAACGCCCCCGTACACACGCTTGCCACCCGCGAGGCCCGGGCGCCGAGTTTCCTGGCGGCGGCGATGTTCTCCGGAGCCCGCATCGGCTCGATCTCCCCGCCCACGAAAATGACGGTGTCGAACGTGCGCCGTCCGATCGGCCGCGTTTCGATCGAAACGCCCGTATTGCCGGGAACCGGGCCGCCGGACTGCGAGATGACCTGGAGATCATAGGGCGTGTGGCCCGCCGCGGTGGCCACCTGATTGAAGGCCGACAGCGGCCCACCCAGATCGAGCACATCGTAGCCACGGCAAACGTAGAATCCGATTCGATGCATGACGAAGTCGTTAACTGAAAACCCGGAAAGTCGCATTTTATCCGGAACCCTCAAATAACGACATGCCGCCTGAAACGAGGGAAAAACGTCCTTTACGCGCCGATCGATTGTCCGTATGTCCAATCGCCGATATCGACCCGGCCGGGACGGGCCGGGACAGGAGTGAGGCCCACGTCACGCCGTATTCACGCTCTGCCACTGCATCGGCGACACACGGTGCACGACGCACACCAGCCAAATATTGCTTTGATATACTTCGCCGCCCCATTCTTCACGTTCCCGCGGACTTATGACTGCCGCACAGTCGGACAACGCATCATCTGATTTCATGCCGGCCGACCTCAGGCAAAGCGTCGTCACGCAGACGTTGCCGCACGCACAGGTCAGCATCAGTCGGCTCAAGACATCTCGCAGGGATATTGGCCGAACCGCGCCATACGAACTGGAAGACGCCGATCTCGTCGTGCTGCAATTACGCGCGTTCGGCGAACAGGAATTGTGGCTCGACGGACGTGTCGCTCGTTTCGTCCCCTATCAAGCAGGAACCGTCACGATCCATGACCTCGATCGCAGATGGGTTTCCGACCTGAAGGGAACGTTCGACTGCATCCATTTTCACCTCCCCCGCCGAACGCTGGAGGAGACAGTCGATGAACTCGGGGGCAGGCAGCGGCCGCAGCTTTACCTGCCACCGCATTTGAGCAAGGTGGACCCGATCATTCATCGCCTGGGCCAGGCCCTGCTCCCCGCTTTGGCGCAGCCTGGGCATGCCTCCCAACTCTTCGTCGACCACGTCGCGCTCGCCTTTCAGGCACATGTCGCGCGCCAGTACGGTGGCGTCAGCGAGCGGCGGGAGAAGTCGACGGGCAAGCTCACGGCGTGGCAGGAGCGAATGGCGAAAGGATTTCTTCTCGAGCACCTGACCGGGAACGTCTCGATTGCCGATGTCGCGAAAGCGTGCGGCCTGTCTCGCGGCTACTTTGTCAAAGCCTTTCATCAGACGACCGGGTTGCCGCCCCATCGCTGGCTGATCAATCAGCGCATCGAGCGCGCAATCATGTACATGCGCACGTCATCCATGCCGCTGCACATGATCTCGGATATCTGCGGCTTCGCGGATCAGAGCCACTTCACCAGAACATTTACGCGCGTCACCGGCGTGTCACCGCGTCGTTGGCGCGCGGACAACATCTGAGGCCCCCGCGATACTCATCGCATCCCCGCCCGGGCATCCTGCCCGGCACGCACGCTGCCCGTTCGGGCAAAATCGGACACCTTCAGCGAAACCGTATCGGCTTTCGCATTCGAGCGCGTCTTCCGGGCGACTGCCAGGATCGGGGCCAGATGCTCGTAAAAGCATTCGAGCTGCCGCGCATCGGATGCCAGTCGCTCGAGGTCGCATGCCTTCTCGAGAATCAACCGGGAAACGTGAAAGCGCTGAAGCCCGCGACCGACCCGAGCCTGAAACACGACGCCATCGCTGTTATGCGGTACCCCCGCCCACACAAGCGAACTGCGGTCCATGAAGCCTCCGAACATTCTTAATCGTCACATCAATATGCCAGCCATCGACGACGCTGCATATTTGTATTTCAAAATTGTGGCGCGCCGCACATCGGCATGTTCGCGTCATCCGGATATTGCGCTGCAGCAAAAGTGCTCGTAGACTGGGTTCGCGCATCCGATGTAGTTGCCCTGCAGTCGCCCCATGACGGGAGAGCACGCCATGACGACTTTTTCATCAGCACTGAATCAGGCCCCCCCTGCCCTTCACGTGTTCCAGCAGGACGGTGGCTGGCACTGGGGTATCACCGTCCCTCGTCCCGCGGGGTCCGGCTTCAAACTGATCGCATTCAGCCACCACATCTTTTCCACTGAAGACACGGCCCAGCACGACGGCGCCCGAGCGTTGGCGTCCATCGTCGCAAATGACGTGCATTGAACCTCGCGGATCGGGCCCCGATCACGCTTCCCGATTCGGTGGTATCCGAAACCCGCAAGCAAGGGAAAACGGAAATCACGGCTGCCGCCGGCAACGCGATTGCGAACCGAGGGCGCCGGAGAAAGCGCCATCGCGAACACCGCATGACCCGCGATGAACGCAGGGCGATTTTTTATCGCATCACGGCAGATAAGGCGTGATGTTCGTCAGCGCACGGGAAACGTACTCATCCTTCTCCCCGACCGGCGCAACGTAATGAAGCGCGCTGCGCGCGGCTTCCTCGCCCTCGAGGCGCGCGATGATCCACGCGGCCAGGTATTGCGAAGCAAAACAGCCGCCAGCCGTTGCGACGTTATCTCGAGCGAAGAACGGCTGATTGAGGACTTCGACGCCCGCCTCGACTACCCAGGGTTTGGTCGTGAGGTCCGTACAGGCCGGGATGTTGTCGAGGAAGCCGAGCCGGGCCAGAACCAGCGTGCCCGAACACTGGGCACCGATCAGTTGCCGGGCGGGATCGAGTTTCAACTGCTCCATCAGCGTCGCGTCGTTGACGACTTCCCGGGTTCGAATGCCGCTCCCGACGATGACGGCATCCGCCGTGCAGGCGTCGGCCAATGTCGACTGCGCCTGCACGGTCACCCCGTTCATCGATGTGACGAAATGCTCCGGGCATGAAAGCGTGACCCGCCAGTCGGGCTTCTTGATGCGATTGAGCACGCCCAGTGCGATGAGGGAATCGAGTTCGTTGAAGCCCTGAAAGGTCAGAATCGCGATGTGCATGGGGTGCCCGTATCTGAAGTCCGTCGGTGCATATTGCCAGATCGCCGACGCGAACGGCCTGGCGTTACGCCGGATTCACCCCGTCGATGCAACCGCCTTGAAGCTGCCGGCGGGCCCCGAACCGCCCGCCAGGTTCAATGACCGGCGTGACTCGTCCCGACACGTCAAGGCTGCCGCTTGCCACGGCCGCCGGCGGGTTTGCCGGCCGGCTTGCGCGATCCCGCAGCCGGCTTGCCCGCCGGTTTGCCGCGCGGTTTCTGCACGCTGAACGGGCTGCCGATGGTGTAATCCGGTTCGTTGCCGGCCGGCTTTGCGTGCGCCGCCGCAGGCTTGTGCCTGCTTTCCCCACCTTGCGCTGGCGGGCGCGGCTTTTTACCGGCCACCGGCCTGGCAACGGGCGCCGTCTGCTGCACTTTCGGCTTCTTCGGCTTTTTGGGCTTCTTGATGATCTGACCCGTCGCGCTGGTTTCCGGCACGCGGTGTTCGGCCTCGAAACCCGGCTCTTCTTCACGGCGCAGCGTTTGCCGGATCAGCGCTTCGATCGCGGCCAGTTGCGGCGCTTCGTCGGCACACACCAGGGACACCGCGACGCCGCTGGCGCCCGCGCGCCCGGTACGGCCGATCCGGTGCACATAGTCTTGCGCGACGATCGGCAGATCGACGTTGATCACCAGCGGCAGATCGTCGATATCGAGCCCGCGCGCCGCCACGTCGGTGGCGACGAGCATCTGGACTTCGCCCGTCTTGAAGCGCTCCAGTGCGCGCAAGCGCGCGGGTTGTGGCTTGTCGCCGTGGATGGTGTCGACCGCATAACCCGCTTCGTCCAGCATGGCCGCCAGGTAATCGACGCCGTTGCGCGTCTTGACGAACACCAGCGCATGCTCCCACTTGTTCTCGGCCACGAGGTGCATGAAGAGGTCGGGCTTGTTCCGCTTGTCCACCGGCACCACCCACTGCTTGATCTTGCTGGCCGTGGCATTGGGCGGGCTGACGCTGATGTTGACCGGGCCGCGCAGAATGCTCGCCGCCATCGCGCGGATCTCGTCGCTGAACGTAGCCGAGAACAGCAACGTCTGGCGCTGGGCGGGCAACGCGGCAAAAACGGCGTTCAGTTCGCGCGCGAAGCCGAGATCCAGCATGCGGTCGGCTTCGTCAAGCACCAGCGTTTGCACCTGATCGAACTGCACCGCGTTCTGGCGATTGAGATCCAGTAACCGGCCCGGCGTGGCCACGAGCACATCCACGCCCTTGCGCAACTTCATCATCTGCGGGTTGATGCTCACGCCGCCGTACGCGGCCAGGAATCGCAGGTCGAGGCCCTTGCCGTAAGCGATGAAGCTTTGCAGCACTTGTTCGGCGAGTTCCCGCGTGGGCACCAGCACCAGGACACGCGCGCGGTTGCTGGACACCGCCGGGCCGTGCTGCACCAGCCGCTGCAACAGCGGCAGCGCGAAACCCGCCGTCTTGCCGGTGCCGGTCTGGGCCCCGGCCATCACGTCCTTGCCGCCGAGCACGGCAGGAATCGCCTTGGCCTGCACCGGCGTAGGAGCCTGGTAATTGAGGTCCTGCAGGTTACGCAGCAAGGGATCGATCAGGCCGAGCGAGGCAAAAGACATGGACGTATTCCGGGCTAAAACCGCAATTCTAGCGGTTGCCGGACGGATCAAGGCCCGCCGCGCCCGGCCGGAAGCCCGCGACGCGGCACGACACGGCAAACCGGAAGCCGCCACGGGCGCAACGCAAAAAGCGATTCCAGCCTTGACCTGCGGCGGGATTCCGTAGCCAATCAGGCAGTGAGTCTCGCGTCGATATTTATCGGAATCCAGCCAGGCTCGACGGACCGTGGCCGGAGGTTGGTAGCGATGAGCGCTGTGGGGCCGGCGTTCGGAAAAGAAACACGTGCTTTCGATCCTCCAGGAACAGGTAAAGCAACGGGGAATTACGCAGCAAGAAATCCTCAGCGCGTTGGGCTGCATCGGCAGCCAGAAGAAAAAGCACAGGGCGCCGGCAAAGTATTGCGACCCGAAGTCGGGCAAATCGTGGTCCGGCTACGGCCCCAAGCCGAAGTGGATCGAAGGCAAGGGTCTCGACGCGCTGCTGGTCGATCGTGGACAACCGCAGCCCTGGTGGCCGGAACGCGAGTCGCCATCCTGAGAGATTGTCCGAGCTGGCCAGCGTACCCCGTCGAGATCCCGTCTCCCTGTTCTACACGTCGATGTACGACGTCGATTGCGACGCCACGAGTTTCGGCGGTGTCGGGCATGCGCACACGCATAGATCGTCGCTTAACGCTGCCTGCCGGCCATCCGGTCCGGTCGTGGAAATCCGCGGGCCATCGGTTGAAATCTTTCCAACCGTCTTGCAGACGGGACACCAGACCGGATCGTGCTCGTAGGCTTGTTCTCGGCCGCCGATCATATCCGAATGGTCCCCGCCCTGGACGATGCCACCCACCGTCGTCGTGTCGCCTTTCACGATGTCGAAGCGTCGCATGGCGGCCCCGTTTAGACCGCGCCCGGCCGCAGGCGCAGGCTGTTCAACAACGTCTCCCAGGTTTGCAGTGCGCCTGCCTCGTCGACCGGCGAGGTCGCCTCTTCAGGTGACAAGTTCGGGCTGCTCGCGCCGAGCAGCAATTGAATGGCCGTATGCGGCTTCGCCAAGGTGCTCGGATCGCCCGGCGCAAGCAGGTAGAACCGATAAGATGTAACTTCGCCTTCCTTCAACGCGAACAGCACTTCCTCGGCGTCCATACCGGCCACTGTGCGCTTTCCTTGTCGCAAGATCCGGTAGCTCCCGTTCGATACCTGGTCCATCTTCGCGCGTAGGTCCGGAAGCGTCTTGGTCAATGGCTTCCCTTGATCTTGATTCATCGACTTTCGCATCTCGATGACAAGCAATGCCGGCCGTCCGGGCAGCAATGCAAACGACTGACTTACCTCTTCGGGATAAGTCGAAGACCCGGCCACAATCCCACCATCGAAGCAAAATCCCGATTCTGATGGGACAGACCAATTGTCGCGTGCTTTTATCCGACGATACAGATCACTGTATACAGGTTCAAATTTATCCAAGCCACTGGATCCAAACGACCCCTTAGTATGAAATAGCGTTTTATTTTCGTAAACATACCCTTCGGAATCATATGGCAGCCTCACGCCTTCCGTGTAGGCATTTACATACACAAACGCCTTCGAATTTTCGCGCGGCGCAATCTCCCTCTCCAACCATACGTGATCCAGCGGCTTGTTATTATTGCCCGGATCAATTCGCTTGCTCGTCTTTAATTTTTTTTCAAGAGCACCTACTGTTTTTTGATAAGCCTCAATCGAAACGTCGTGCCGTGTCTCGAGACTATCACCGCGAAACTCATATCGTTGGTTTGTAATCTCACTTCCTGCAGGGCGATCGAATACAAACCGGCCGATACACCACGCACGCGGCTTCAACAGCAAGGGATTCGTCATTGTCGGCTCGTTAGCAAATGTCATCGGGCAGGTGCAAATGCCCACAATCAAGATCATCAATCGATATATTCGGCTCAAGATTTCGGCTCCGGTGCGTCCTGTGATATCTGGACGATACTATAGAGCAAGGCCCATCGTGCCCAGGGGTGGTTATAACTTTCCTGATGCACGTAGCCACCTTGATCAAACATCATCTGTACGCCCGTTGCTGGCCCGCCGTCTGCACACCTCGCGGGCGCTTCCGCTGACCACACTGGCACGGTACCATCCCCCGGTACGATGCCGTTCTTTTCCGGATCCGGAACGTCACTTCCACTCGGCAGAACCGGTTGTTTTTGCACTTCGAACTCGATGGTGACGTTGCGCGAATCTAGATGAATTCGCACAGTCCCGCGATGAGAGTCGCTCAGAAGCCGCCCAGCACGGAGTTCGTCCTCTGTTACATCAGGTGGTACGTTTCCTTTCCATATAATGGTACCCCATGCCAGCAAGTCGCCTATTTTCTTTCCCTTCTCGATTTTTTGGCTGTCGTGACCGCTGCCGGGACCGACCTGATTTTTTTGCTTAAGCACGCCATCGCCATAGGACAGATACGTCTTACGATGATATTTTGAACGGATCGCATTTTGCTTCTCGACGACCTTCTCCATTAATTTGGTAAAATTTTCCGAAACCGTTTCTCCTCGCCCTAAATCGTCCAAGCGATCTTTGACAATTCCGGCCGGATCTAGCAATGAAGATGACTCCGCCGGAACTAAGCCAAACCATTTTGAATTGGCATAGACATCTTGGTACACCGCCCCCTTACGGGGCAACTGCATGACGGGTGTCCCGTTGAGATGCGAGAAGATCCACCAAGGTTTCTCGTCGTGGTAGTCCGGCATCGGCAGCAGTTCCAGGGGACCAGGCGCGTTCGCCGCCACTGCAACAAATTCGTCCGCGTTGCTGCCGAGCAGCGCGCCGTTGATGAACCCGTTCAGCAATCCCTCATTGCCGCCACCCGTGCGAAATCGTTTTGCCGCGATCGGTGCGCCGGTCGCCGGCAGCACGTTGTGGAATACGCCGTGCATCAAACCCTCTGCACCGTGCATCGCGACTGCCATACGGGCAACCAGGCCGCCCATCGAGTGGGTGAGAATGATCGCCTTGCCGCTGTCGTTCTCGGCGATGATCTCGTTGATCCCCATCAGCCGCGCTTTCTTGCCGCTCTTCTTGTCCGTGAAGGTCAATCCCTCGATCACGTCCTTCGCCGACTGTTCATTCGACTGCAGCCAGTTGTAGCCGATCGCATACACCCGGTAGCGGTACTTCAGGAATCGTTTGAAGACTTCCGAGTCTTCGGTGATCGCCTGCCCCCGGCCTTGCTCACCCACGCCCGTCGCACCATAGTCGGCGGGCTCGGTGCCCAACAAGGGCTTGAGCGTCCAGTCCTTGCCGTCGGGATCGGTCTCGATCCACGCGCCTTTGTTCTTCCCCATGCATCGTGGCTCGTTGAGCTGCTCCTCGAGCCAAGCCAGCATCGGCTGGTAGCTCGACCGGTAGACCGAGCCCCAGCCACGTCGGAGTGCCTCGGCTTCGTCGACATACTGGTCTTCGCTATCGTCCTTCTGGACCTTGCCCGCACGAACAGGTCCGAGCGGTGTCACGACTGCCTTGGTCGGGTCGTATCGCGTCTCTCGCGTGGATGCGCCCTTGAACCACATGCCGAGCAGCGCCGGCAGTGCCCCAAAGTCACCCAACATGCCGTCCGTGTTCGGTGGGAAAAAGATCGGGTCCCCGGTCTCCTTGTTGACCAATGGGGAGCCCATCACGCCCGGCAGGAAGATCACCGGCACGATCGGACGGACGTCGCACAGCAACTCCTTTTGCCGCGTATCGCTCGCCGGCGTCAACGTGAAGTGCCCGACCGACGCGCCGTCCTTGTCCGTGCGGCTGGTCACCCGCACGACATCCTGTTCTGCACTATCGCTGAACGGCGAACCGCCGGCGGAATCGTTCGTGTTGTCAGTCATCGTCGTTGTTCTATTTCGCGTGTCGGTTGTCGAATTCACTCAGCAGGACCGCTCGGCCGGCGCCGTAATGCCCGTACCGCCAGCTTCTCGATATCCTCGCTCTTCTGCTCGGTGATCTGCCCCAGTTCGTCCGTCGTCCCGGACAACTTTGTCCCGTCGCCACGAATCAGCTCGTACGGATGGTTTTTCAGCACCTCGCCGGTGATGCGATCACGCAGTACGTACGGGTCGTTGAACCTGGCCGTCGGCATACTGTTCATTCGCTGGGCCACCGAGCTCGGCCCCTGCCGACTGAAGGACGCCGACTTGATCGTGCGGCCGGCCTGCGTGCCGTCCTCGATCCCGGACGCCGACCACTGCGTGTACGATCCGCCGGCCTTGATCCAGATCTCGTCGGCATCGAGCACGATGCGCTTGGCTTTCACGTTCACTTCTTTCCCGGCGTTCACGCGCACGTCGTCGGTGTGGGCCGAGATCTCGACCTTCCCTTTCGCAGCAAACAGCTTCATGCCGGCCTTGTGAACGAACAGGCTGATCTTTTCTGCGGCCGCAACGATCAGTGACTTCCCGCTTCCCAGATGCGTGTTCTCGCCACTGATCACGTTGACTTCCTTGTCGGCCACCACGTGGGCCGAATGATCGGCGATAGCGGCAAAGTCCGCGGGTGTCGCGATGACGATCACCGGTTTCGCGAATCCGTTGGCGTTGCCGGTACCGCCGCCGGCAGTGACCCCGCCCGAATTTCGGCCCGACACCGCGTGCTCCGCATCCTTGGCCAGCGCGTTGAGCGCGTCCTGACCGGCTTGCAACGATTCGGCTTGTGCTGTCGTGCTGGCGCTCGACAGCGATTCCGCCAGCATCCCGGCTTTCTGCAATTGCGTACGGGCTTCTCCGACACTCATCTGTTCGTCGTCGTAGGCTTTCCGATGCGTGCTGATCGACAGTCCCTTGCTCGCACGAACCGCGCCGTATTCGTCGGCGTGCAGCACGAACCCTTGCCCCAGATAGCGGCCACGCGTATTGCCGTCCTGCTGGATCAGGTAACCCTGGGTCAGCGCTGCATAGCTCTGCCCCGTGTAGCTGATCAGTCGCGTGCCGCCCTGGTTCGTGGCGTCGTCGTGGATGAATGCGTTATACGCTCCGGTTTTGCCGAAGCCCTGCGACTGAAACCCCGACAGCAGCACATTGGTGTGCCAGGGCGCGGGTGTCGTGCCACCGCTGGCGCGGCCCAAGATGAAGGGCTTGTCACAGTCGTTTCCCCAGTAGCCGACGAGCACCCATTCGCCCGCGCGGGGAACATGCACCCCGCCGTAGCCGTTCCCGGTATCCGCCTGCATCGACGAAAGCAGGGGCGAGGCATTGAACGCACCTGGCGGATTCTTCCTGTCCCATGCGAAATGGACACGGACCTGATTGCGTTCGTTCGACCACGCTTCGAATCCTTCCTGCGTGACCACCAGCGCATGCTCGATCGGCATCGCGGGCTTCGGATGCTCGAAGGGGCTGCGATACTCCAGGCGCGCGTCCTGCGCTTCGACCTCAATCACGTAAAAGCCGGTTGTTCCGTCCTCGCCATGACCCGGAGTCGAGAAGCGTGCGCCGTGGGCTGCCTGTTGTTCATCCAGTGTCGCGCGCAGACTCAGCGGAAATTCCGCCAACGGCTGGCCGATCGGCACATTGTTCTCGATGAACCAGCGCGCTTCGACCACCAGGAAGGTCCGGGCATCGCTGTCGTGTTCCGGATGGCGTGGATGGTCGTTCAGGACGAAGCGCGATCCCGCATCGAGCCAACGCAACCCTCCAACCCCGAAGTATCGGCGCGCTCGCGCATCCCACCCCTGTACACGCCTGCGTGCACGCGCTTCGCCACTGGTCTCATCGGGATAACCGTAAGCGGTCGGCTCATAGACCGTCATCGGTGCAGCCGGTATCGATTGCTGCTCCGCCTGATGGCGACCGTCGTCGGCCGCGTAGCCGACCGACTGGAGCGCACTGGCCACTTCAAAGCGAGCGGTCGGGCGCTTGTAGTCGAACGAGCTCGATTCGTATCGCAAGCTCTGCATCGTCTGCATGGCCGCCCAATGCGCAAACCCGCTCACTACTTCACCGTCCCCGGCATCGCGAACAAAATCGGCTGCCTTCGGATCCGGCAGCGCGGCAACCCGGTCGACGATCACCAGTGTGGTCTTGGGCGTCTCGCCGTTACGGACCGGATCGTGGACCCAGTAGCAATACCAGCCCTCGTCTTCGAGCAGCCGATGGAAAAAGTGCAGATCCGTCTCACTCTGGCGGCACCACGAGCGCACTGCCGGTTCGCGATTCAGGTCGAAGCGGAAGTTGCCATGCAGTTGCGGATAGCGATTCAGGATCTCGGAGACGATTTCCTGCGCACTTTGTTCGGTCCAGCCTTCGTCGTTACGGGTGCCGCCCAGGAATACCAGCGCCGAGGAAAACTCGAGCTGGTATGTCGACAGCCCACCGTCCCCGCCGAGGTAGCCGACTTTGTGTACAAAGCCGTGGATCGGCCGATAGACCGCGTCGGCGAAAGGGGCACCGGGCTGTTGCAACCAGAGCGTCACTGGCTGATGCATCAGCGAGAGCAGCGCCGTATCGTCGCGCAGGGACGCGACATCGATCGTCCAATGGTAGTCGCGGCCAATCCGCGCCGAACCACGCGCGCGCAGCGGGATCAACGCGTTTTGGCCGAGCGGCGTGTCCAGTCGCAACAGCCGGTTGTTCTGCAATAAGCCCCGATGGATCGCGTTATAAAGCTCGCGATATTTAAACTCCCCCGGCGCGGATGGTCTAAGCACCATTGTTCTCTCAGGTTCGTTTTAGAGTTTTTCTTCGAAAGTGCGACAACGCTTGCTCGCGCGTGTCTAGTCGCGGCGCATCATCATCGCTCCATTCTCACGACCGGATAGTGAATTTTTCGTGTCTCGATGTGGCGCGTCGTAGTGATCGCCCGTACTACGATTGGTCGCACCGCACTCACATACAGCTGCATAAACAAACGTCCGGGAATTGCAGTGCCATAACCCTAACGCTTCACCGTCATAATCGCCAACGATCGCACCATTGTGATTTGAAGATTTTTCACATTGCAATTCATTATCGATACCCTTTGCTTTGCGGGTTGATAATATTAATCTCGTCGACAAGGTTAATTTCACAAATCAGTTAACAAAGTCACGGTTCCGATTTGATCTTGTTCCTTCCTGTTTGCCCCGCTTGGTATCGTGACGTCAGCTATTGCCAAGGGTCATCGCTGAGGTTCGGCGAGTCGTTGTCTACCCCCGGCCCGCGACTCGATTCAGCCATCGACTCCTTGCGCCGACGGTTCTTTCTCTCAAGCTTGCAAACACCATGGTGCTTCGACCATCACAGGGATGCAACGCCGCGCCCCCGGAACACGGTTCGTCAAACCAGGTGAATCGATGCACGATCACCTCGACCTCGGTCCGCACGCGCTTCTCGGTGTCATTGGACGCGAATTTCAGGACGGACGGTTTACGATCGGACAATGTGCCGCTCCCCTGCCTCATCCAGCAGGGGTTGAATCGCATGCACGCGGGGATCCAGATGGCCGTTCGATTAGGTTTGATCGTCCGGGACGGCACACGCAAGGGCCACGGCTTCCGGCACGCGCCACACGCATGGGAGCCGGTGCGTCGCCGGCTTGAAGAATGTTGAGAATCGTTATCGTGACTTTCGTTTTCCCGACGAAGGGATAAGACGCGTGTGACGCGCTTCTTTGCGTTTGTTTGGCTCCCTGAACCGGATGGCTCACTTGCGGCAGCAATAGCAAATGATTCTCGATCGCCCGTCCTGCCCGGCCCCGGCCGATGCGTCCCGACGCCCACCGCCGTCGTCAATTGGCCCCGCTGGCACAAACGCTGGATGGCCTTCCGGCCGTTTGCCGCGAGGCATACTTTCTGTGTCGCGTGCGCGGGTTCAGCATCGAACAGGCGGCACGCTCGCTCGGGCTCGAGCCGGCCGTCGTGCGCACCTATCTCGTACGGGCCCAACGCGCCTGCCACGCCGCACTGTCCTGAACTGTGAGCCGCTGCGAAGAAAAGAATCGCAGGCCATGCCGAGAGCCCTCGAAAAACCCCGGAGAAAACGATGTCGCTTGCAGAGATTGATCGGGACGGGTGGGGACTGGATGATGCCGAGCCGATCGCTTCGGCGCACCCCGCCACCTTCTGGTTACCCGAGCGTCAGCGACGCTAGTCCCTCATTCCAGGCGACATCGTGAAGCTCATCTTTCGTATTCGGACAGTGGATCGGGAGAGAAACGAAAAGAACGCATGCCGGTAACTACAGAAGGAATCGTGGGAGGGGTGTATGTTGGTCGGTTCGATAACGACCCATTGTGTACTCGCGACATGGTTACCGACTTTGAAGTCAAGTTCGAGACTCGTCACGTGATCGATATATGTGACTCGGACGGGTAGGCAAATAGGAGAGTTGTGACGCAGCGCAGCCTTGGGCCTTTCGCACAAGTCGTTGGGTTGAGCTGCTTTCTTTACGCCGCCGCTCGTACAACCATCCTGCAACTCGAAATCCTGCCGTATCAAAAGACGCCGTCCCATCGAACGGCCACGATACGAGCGATAGATAATCGAGAGCACGAGACAGCGCATTGCCGGCCAGAGACGGCCGGTCATTGTTCAATCTTTGATCGCGAAATCCGATTATGCGTACCCTGTTTATCTGCACACGAAATCGATTGCGAAGCCCAACAGCCGGTATGCCCGTTATGCTCGATTTACTTAATGAAACTGAGCGACCAACATGCTTCGCTTATCCGCGCCACTTTGCCAGGGCAGTTGAATTGAATATTCTCAACTTGGAGGCCAGTTCAAAAAGGCTGCTCGATACACCTGAAGATATTCCAACAGACAAGCGGGCAACCGGGTTTCAGGAATGCCTCGTGAATGTCAGCCCGTCGCTCGAAGCAAGTGCGTAGGCGACGAAAACTGTAGAGCCAGGAATGAGTGCGTTCGACCATCCAACGATACTTGCCGAGTCCGCTGCCGCGTCCGGCCCGGCGCTTCGCGATCACGGGCTGGATACCGCGATTGCGCAGGGCTCGCCGATGCGGCTCGGAATCGTGGCCGCGATCGGCGTAGACCACGCGAGGCCATTGAATCGCTCGATGCTGCCCCGTCACGAAAGCCGGGTGATAAGCTCGATGCCGGCGCGCTGTCGTGCTTCGACTCGCATCGACACGCCCGGAACCCTGCCCCTACGACCGCAACGAGCCACCCATGCCTCTCGCCCCGTCCGTCCTCTCCGCGTTCACGCCTACCGGCAAGCTGCGCGCGTCGATCAATCTCGGCAACCCGATCCTCGCGAACCGCGACCCCGAAACCGGCGAACCGTTCGGCGTGTCGATCGACCTCGCGCGCGCATTCGCCGAACGCCTGTCGGCCGAGCTGGAACTCGTGGTGTTCGACACCGCCGCCAAATCGGTGCAGGCGCTGACCGACGAGCGTGCCGATTTCGGTTTCTTCGCGGTCGATCCGCTGCGCGGCGAAACGGTCGCGTTCACGGCAGCGTACGTGCTGATCGAGGGGTTCTATCTCGTGCGCGACGCGTCGCCGGTCCGCACGAACGCGGACGTCGACCAGCCTCACAACCGCGTGACCGTCGGCAAGGGCAGCGCGTACGACCTGTTCCTCACACGCGAGCTGAAGGCCGCGCAGATCGTGCGTGCACCGACGTCGCAAGCCGTCGTGCAGACCTTCGTCGACCAGCAGCTGGAAGTCGCGGCGGGCGTGAAGCAGCAGCTCGAGGCCGATGCGGCGAAAACGCCCGGCCTGCGCCTGCTCGACGAACGGTTCATGGTGATCCGGCAGGCAATGGGCGTGCCGAAGCGTCGCGGCGAAGCCGCCGCGGCGGCACTGAATGCGTTCGTCGAGGAAATGAAGGCGTCGGGCTTCGTCGCGGATGCGCTGCGACGGCATGGCATCACCGGCGCATCCGTCGCGCCGCCGGGCTGATCGAAAGCGGCTCGGCAGCATGACCGGCGGCGGCAAGCCGCCGCGCGGCGCATGACCGTCGGCGCGCTGCCGTTCAAAGGCGAACGCAACGATCCTCAGAACCGGTACGTCGCCCCCACCTGCGCAAATCGCCCGACATACGTATAGAGCGACGAATCGTAGCCGGTCGGCCCCGCCATCCATACCGGATCGAACGGCGGCTTGCGATTGAAGAGGTTGTCGATCCCCGCGTACAGCGTCCAGTGCTTGAATCCCGTATAGCCGATCATCAGGTTGAACTGGCTGTACGACGCAACGCCATCCGCCATGCCGGGGTACGTGCCCGGCGCGAGAATGGCCTGCGCGTAAGGGCCGACATAGAGCCAGCTCAGGGTCGCGTTCCACTGGTGATGGTTCCAGCTCAGGTCGGTGTTCCCTTTCCAGCGCGGCGAGCTGCCGCCGAACGGCTGGTGAAGTGCGCCGTTGTTGCCCGCGTAATCCCTTTCCACGCCGCCAACCGGCATCTTGAAGTGCCACATGTACGCCCAATCGCCGGACAACGTGAAGGTACCGATTTTCGTCGCGACCGTCTGGCGGAACGTGGCCTCGAAGCCATCGGTGTCCAGCGACGACAGATTGCGATATGGCAGCGTGACATAGGCGATGCTGCCGTTGGCATTGCGAACCACCTGTGACGGATCGTTCTGATTGACCACGACCTGCACGTCGTCCGTGCCGATCACGTTGTCGATGTGAATCTTGTACCAGTCGAAACCGATATCGGTGGTACGCGTCGGCGAAAACTGGAAGCCGACGTTATAGTTCTTCGTGCGCTCGGGCTGCAGGCCGCGATTGCCCGCACGAATTTCCTCGACGATGTTGTACGAACCCGGATTGTTCGGATCTCGCGCATCCACCACGCCTTGCGAGCCGAACGTCCGCGACGACGTGTTCTCGATCAGCGTCGGCGCACGGAAGCCGCGATTGTACGAACCGTACAACGTGAGTTCCCGCACCGGCTGAAAACGCAGCGCGAACCGCGGCGAAAACGCGCCGCCGAAATCGCTGTAGTGATCGTAGCGGCCCGACTGGCTGAACGTCAGCGTCTTCAGCAGCGGAATGTCGAGCTGATAGTAGACGGCCGCGACGTTGCGCTCGCCGTCGACGGACTGGATCGACGGCGACGTCAGTTGGCCGCTCGCCCAGCCTGCTCCCGTGCCGATGTACTGGCTCTGATGCATGAACTGCGCGCCGAGCCCGAGGCCCACGTTGCCCGTCGGCAGCCTGAACAGGTTCGGGCTCGACAGCGTCGCATCCAGCACGTCGAGCTTCGTGATCGCCTGGTTCGACGTGCTCTGGTAAAGGCCGTTCAGTCCGTTCGGCGTCGCGGACGGGTTGGAGAAATCGAACGTGCCGTTCCGGATGATGTTCGTCAGCGCGCTGGCGCTCATCTGGTTCGAATAGTTCTGCGAGACCGTGTCCTGCGAATGCGCATACGACGCGCTCCAGTCCCAGTCGCCCGCGGACGGCACCGCGAACGTTCCCTTCACGCCCGTCGCGGCGCGCCAGTAGTTCGAACTGACATGCACCGACTGCGACGCCGGAAACGCATAGCGCAACTGCGTCGGCACGCCGAACGGATTGTAGGGATTACCGGCCGGCACGACGTTCGATACCAGCGCTACGCTGCCCGTCGCCGGATCGTAGGTCTGCGTACTGGTCGTCAGGCGGCCGACGCCCCGGTTCGCGACCGTCGTGTTGTTGCTCTCCCACAGATCGGCGAACGCCTGCATCGCGTCGTCGATCCTGAACTCGCCGTGCAGCTTCGCGCTCAGGCGCTCGGTCCACGGCGAGAGCGATGACGCGCCTGCCGTGTTGCGCTGGCAGATCGTGCCGCCTGCGCCGAACGATTGGGAATTCGCGTTGCCGGGGGCGACCTTGCCGCCATACGCACAGGGGTCGAGCGGCACGTTGCCGTTCGACCTCGCCCAGTACGACGTCGACTGGTTGGACAGGCCGCCGGGATAGTTCGAGAAATTCTGGTTCTCCGTCATGTTCCGGTCGGAAGCGAGCACGCCGTTGTTCTTGTAGTAGCTGAGCGCCGCCGTCACGTTGAAGCGATCCGCGTTGATGTCGCCGAAGCCGCCCAGCAAGCCGAACCGGGTCGTGCCCGCGCCGCCGCCCCCGTTCGTCGCGCCGCCGTAGCTGCCGGTCAGCTCCAGGCCCCGATAGTTCTTCTTCGTGATGATGTTCACGACACCGGCGACGGCATCGGAGCCGTACTGCGATACCGCGCCCGTCTTGACGATCTCGATCCGGTCGATGATGTTGAGCGGCAGCGTGTTCAGGTCGAAGAACTGATCGGTGCCGTTGGCCGCGTACGCATACGGGGCGGCGCGCTGGCCATCGATGAGCACCAGCGTGTATTTTTCGCTCAGCCCGCGCAACGCGATCCCCGATCCGCCGACCGCGAAGTTGGCCGTCGCGGTCGAGCCGTCCCCCCAGCTGCTCGATGAATTGGCCGTCACGCTGCGCAGATAGTCCGCGACCGTCGTATGGCCGCTGTTCACGATGTCCTTCGCCGTGATCGTCTGGACCTGGTTGAAGCCGACCTTGTCCGCGCTGCGGATCAACGACCCCGTCACTTCGAAACGCTTGACCGTCAGCGCGTCGTGCGCGCCCGATGCCGGCAACGCCGGCGCCGCGGGCACGGCCGCTGCCGACGCCGGCGCGTCGGGTGCCAGCTGCGACTGCGCCCATGCGGACGCTCCCGGTACCGCCGTGGACGCGCAGAACCACGCTGCGGCAATCCCCCTCATCACGCTTTGCTTCATCTTTTTTCCCGCCCACAATCGCCGGCCTGGCCGCGCGTATTCTTTAATACGGTATCTATTTAGATATCCGAATTCATTTTAGAAATGCAGATCGTTCCGGCTCGACGAGGTGCCTGCCACGTTTCGGGCGCCGTGCCCGATTTCACGTCAACCCGGGTCGCATGGACGCCGCACGGAAATCGCCCGCGGCGTCAGGTCGACGCTGCCTGGAAAGCACGCATGCGCGAGCGCGCCCCGCGCGATCCAGGCCGCGCGCCTGTCGGGCAAGACGACGGATGCCCGGCAACCGCCCGGACATCCGCCTGCTATTGACGGGAACCCGTTCGCGCGACGATCCGCGAGCGATGCGACTCCGGCGGCCGGTCAGTCGATGGCCACCGCCACCGACTCGCGCGACAGCACGTGGTACAGCGCGCCGGCGGCGAGGATGATGGCCGCGAGCGCCAGCATCAGCGTCTGGTAGCCATGCCTGAAATCGTCGACCTGCCGCATCAGGAAGATGGCGAACGCAATGCCGCTCGCGCCGCCCACGTTGTGCACGGTCCACGACGTGCCCATCGCCACGGCCGCCTTTTCACGCGGCAGCGCACCCAGCGCCACCAGCGTCGACGGCCCGAGTATCGCGCCCCAGCCGATGCCGAACAGCAGCAGCGGCACGACGAACCAGGCCGCATCGGGCTGCCCCGCGACGATCGACAGCAGAACCGACGCGACGACGAACAGCGACAGGCCGGTCACGATCACCCGCGACGGGCCGAGCCGTTCGCTGCGGCCGCCGATCCAGGACGACGCGATGGAGAACGTGATGGTCGCCGGCAGCAGATACAGCCCGATGGTGATGTCGCTCTTGTGAAGCTGGGTCGAAAAGTAGATCGGCAGGGTGAGCAGCACGATGCAGTAGAAGAACGCGAGAAAGAACGTCGCGAGCAGCGCGGACAGGAACCTCGGTTCGCGGAAGAAATGAAACTCGACGATCGGGTCGCGCGTGCGCAACTCATGCCAGACGAACAGTGCCAGCGCGACGAGCGACACCGGCAGCAACCAGAGATTGAGCCCGCCGCCGTCGACGGACAGATAGCTGACGAGCGTGGTCAGGCCGACGACCAGCAGCAGGCACCCCGTCACGTCGATGCGCTTGCGCGCCTGCGCCTTGAACTCCGGTATCGCCCAGGCGCAGAGCGCCAGGCTGATCGCGATGAACGGAATGTTGATCAGGAATGCGTCGTGCCAGTCGAGCGCGCCGGCGAACAGGCCGCCGATGATCGGGCCGAGCGCCAGCCCGACGCCGTTGGCGCCGAACAGGATCCCCAGCGCCTTGCCCTGTTCGTTCTCGTCGAACGTATAGCTGACGATCGCGCCCGATACCGTGTACAGGATCGCGCAGCCGATGCCCTGCAGGAAGCGGAACCCGACCAGCAGCCAGAACTGATGCGCGATACCGGCCAGCAACGAAGCCGCGCCGAAGATCACGAGGCCGACGATCAGCAGCTTCTTGCGGCCCAGGTTGTCGGCCAGCGTCGCAACCGGCACCATGAACGCGGACAGCGCGACCATGAAGATGGACGTGATCCACTGCGTCGTCTGGATCGGGATCGAAAAATCACGGCCGATCGCCGGAAGAATCGTGTTGACGACCGTGAGATCGATACATCCCAGGAAGCTCGCGATACAGATGCCGGTCAGCCCGACGTATTTCCGAACCTTGCTCGATGAATTAGTCATGCGCCAGTGCCTCGGTTTCCTCGTCTGCGTGCGACTGCGATTTTTTCTTGAACTTGACCGCCAGCCAGTTGGCGCGGGCATCGCTCCCGTTCTGCACGAAAATCTCGCGGGTCTTGCTCATCGCGGCGGTCATCTGCTTCGGGTAGATGATGAAATCGATGCCGTCCCGTGCCCACATCGGCATGATGATCGGGCATTCCTCGAGAATGTAGAAGAGCGAGCGATAGAACGCGTCCTCGTGTTCGCGGGTGCCCTGCACGAGCCCGTTCCGCTCCGCGAACACGCCGATCGTGTCGTTGATCGCGTAACGGTATTCGGGATTCGAGTAGTACTCGTTCGTGATCAGATGGTAGTACTGCGAATAGTCGTCGCGGCGCAGCAGGTCGTCCCATCGCAGGATCTCGCGCCGCATCGACAGTTTCGCGAGGGTTCCCTCGTGGTCCCGCAGCCATGCGTCGCCGCGGTCGCGGCTTTTCTGGTAGTTGCTGTGCGCGGAGCCGGTCGCATAGTTGTGGCGCTGCAGCGTATCGGCCACGCCGATCACGCATTGCCCGAACCCCGCCACGTTGATCTTGTCGACGGTCGCCGCCAGCTTTTCGCCTTCGTGATATTCCTTGCCGACGCTGATCAGCAGCAGTGCCGTCTTGCCGACGTACTCGTGCGCCTGAAATTTTCCTTGTGCCTGCAATGAAACCTTGTACATGGTCAGCTCCAGTAAACTAAGGGTTCGGTAACGGATTTGATGCCGACGAAGGCACTCAACGTGACCCGGTCGGTGCCCCGGACAGGGCGAACCGCGTGGATGAAACGCGGATTCAGGAAGATCAGGTCGCCCACCTCCGGCTTGATCACCAGGTCGGGCGCGCCCACCTGCTCGCGGCCGATCCCGTAGTGGCGATCGCCCTTGAGCGCTTCGTATTCGCGCGCATCGGGTGCGACGCGCCAGAGTTCCAGCTCGCCCCCGTGCGGCGGCACCTGCAGATAGATGTTGGCCGACAGCTGATAATGCAGCGCCCATCCGGTGCCCGCCGGCAGCGTCCATTCCAGGTTGTCGATGTGCGGCTCGAGATCCACGCCGGGCGTCAGGTAACGGCACACGCCGACGAAGCACTTGCTCCCGTCCACACTCAGCAGCCGTGCCCCTTCGGGCCACGCGTCGTCGAGCAGCGTGCGGAACCGGTCGACCGGCGACGCCAGCTCGCCGAACAACGTCCGAACGCGCTCGATGTTGGCGCGCGCATGCCGGTGATACGCCTGCCGCACCTCTTCGGATCGCACCTCCGCGTACGCGATGCCGAGCCGCGTAAATTCGGCTGCGTGACCCAGCGCGCCCCGGTCGGGATGGGCGAACAGCTGCTCCTCCGCTCGCCGGACGACCGCCGGCGGCGTGAACGCACGAATGCGTATCGCGAGCGCATTGCCTCTGCACAAATCGAGAATGTGATCGGCGCACAGCGACGTTTCGTCGACGTCGATCACTGCATGGTCAACCTCTGCCGGTCGGTTCATGGCGTGATGGAATGAAGGAGTGAAGGAAGTAAGGGAGCCACGCGCATCAGAGCAGGTAGCGGGCGCGCAGGTAATAGAAGCCGCCGTTGATGCCGATCGGCGACGACACGATGTCGTACTGCGTGCCCAGGAACTGGTTCTCGGACGGCAGCTTGCTCGGGTACACGTTGAACAGGTTGTTCGCGCCCACCGCGATTTCGAACTTGCGCGTCATCGCGTAGCGCAGCTCGACGTCGGTGACGTAGCGCGCCGCGTTCGTGAAATGCGCGAAGCGTGTCGTCGAAAATGCATTCGGGCCGCTCCAGTAGCTCTCTTCGCCGGAGGTCGTGCCGTAACGCGTTTCATGCAGGCTGAGCGCCCATTTGTCACGGTGCCAGGTGCCGCCGACGATGATCTTGTTCTTCGGCGTCGACGACGTGATGTAGCCGACCTGCTGCGCGTTCAGCAGCGTGTTGCCGTTGGTGTCGCGGCCCACGCTCGTCACGCTCGTCGTGTTGAAGTTGATGCCGAGATCCCAGTCGACGCTCCCCCACCTCGCGAAGTTGCTGTGATACGTGGCCAGGATGTCGAGGCCGCGCGTGCGCGTATTCACGCCGTTCGTGAAATAGTTCGCCGTCACCGACGGCAAGCCCGCCGGCAACGTGATGCCGGCCTGCGTCAGCGCATCGATCGCGGTCTGTCCGCTATAGGTGCCGCCCTGCACGATCCGGTCGCGGATGTTGATCTGGTACGCGTCGATCGTCACGTTCAGGTTCGGCAGCGGGTTGAGCACGAGCCCGATATCGAAGTTGGTCGACTTCTCGGGCTTGAGCGGCGTCGCGCCGAGGTTGCGTGCGGCCTGCGAGTTCGGGGCCAGTTGCCCGTAGGCGGAAAGCGGCGAGATGTTCAGGTTCGTGAAGTACTGCTGCGCGAGCGACGGCGCGCGAAAACCGGTGCCGACGCTTCCGCGGACCGCGATGCGCGGCGTGATGTCGTAGCGCGTCGAGACCTTGCCGTTGGTCGTGCTGCCGACGTCGTTGTAATGCTCGAAGCGCCCCGCGAGATCCACCTGCCAGTTCGGCGCGAGCCGGGTGGCGAGATCGATGTAGGTGCCGAGCACCTCGCGCGATTTCGACAGCGCACTGAGCGGCGACAGGCCCGGCAACGCCTGGCTGCCCGCACCGTAGGTCGACGCGGGATCGCCCGCGCCGACCGTGTAGCTTTCGTGGCGATGCTCGGCGCCGACCGACACGTTGAGCGGCGCGGGCAGCAGCGGCAGGTGGAATGCACGCGACAGGTCCAGGTTGTTGGTCCACTGCGTGTTCGTGAAGGTCGACAGGCGGAAGCCGGTCGGCGTCGATCCGGTCGCGGCGAACAGGCTCGTGTTCGCCGAATTGACCATGCCGATGCCGATGTTGTCACGGCCGTAGGTCGAACTGATGTCCCATGCCCAGCCGAGCAGCCGGTCGCCTTTCACGCCCGCGGTCAGCGAAAAGTCGTTTTCGTTGATCGTTTCCTGCGGCGTGAAGCCATTCGGATAGAGCGCGGGCAGGACCGACGGCAACCGGTAATTCTGGTAGCTGCCGCCGCTCCGGTGCGCATACGTGCCGAAGCCGTACAGCTTCGCGCCGCCTTCGAGCAGGTAACCCGCGTTGAAGGCGACCGATTCCCGCGTGCTGGCAGGCGACCCGAGAATCAGGTTGTCGTTCCGGCCGGTTCGCGGATCGGCGTCGGTTCGCACCGTATGATTCTGCCGGTTGTATTCGGCGCTCAGGTCGACATAACCGGCATCGCCGAGCCTCAGCCCGATGGTGGCCGCATTGTTCTGCGCGAGGCCGTCGCCCTGATAGGTCTGGCCGGTCGTGTTCGACACCTCGCCACCCTGGTAATTCGACTTGAGGATGACGTTGATCACGCCGGCAATCGCATCCGAGCCGTATTGCGCGGATGCGCCGTCACGGAGAATCTCGACATGATCGATCGCCGTGACCGGGATCAGGTCGACGTCGACACCGGTCGATCCTTGCTGCGGCCCGCGGTTCAGCGACACATTCGCGGTCGAATGGCGGCGCTTGCCGTTCACGAGCACCAGCACGTAATCGGGGCTCAGCCCGTGCAGCGTCAGCGCGCTGGTCAGGTTGCCCGCATCGCCGCGCATCGCCTGGCGCGCGATCGACGGCGAGAGCTGGACGAGTGCGTCGCGCAGGTTGCCCTGCCCGGTGCGCCGCAATGCGTCGCCGCTGATCACTTCCACCGGGGCGGCGGCATCGCGCACCTTCCGCGCGCTTTCACGCGTGCCGGTCGTGACGACGACGTCCTGAACGGTGACGACGATGTCCCGGGTATCGCCGGCAGGCGCCGGTTCCGGCTTCGTTCCCTGTGCCCACGCGGCGCTGCCGGCAGTAATCCAGCAGGCGGCCAGCGCCAGCGAGCGGCAACGGGGGATCCTCACGCGCGCAATGTCGTTTCTCTGATAAACCACTTCAAGGCCCTCATTTCAGCGAGCCGCGAAGTGTCGTTTCATTCTCGCGTCACGCTTCTCGTTTGTTTTGATATCAGTGCGTGACGAATCATCCTCCTGGTGTAATCGTTTGTTAAATAACAAATACGCATTTTCATTTATCAATTCATCCGACAATTAGCGACCTTGCGCACGATTACGCAATCACGCAGAAAATGTTGCGATTGCGTGGCGAATGGAAATGGCGCCCGTTAAATCTGTTGATATTGACGATGCCCGATTTGAATAATGAAAAGGAATATGCGCACGTTTGTGAAATATCGATTTCGCTCGACAAGCTGCGCATTGCATGTTCGAACCGATGGGCCGGAAAGTATCGTGACGATGTCGACATCATTGCGATGGCGGAACGATCGCAGCCCGGCGGCCCTGCTCCGCTTCGAGCAGTCTTCGCGGATGGGGTGGCCGGCTTAGGAGGAACGCGTCGGTTCTCGATGCGAATGGATGGCCAGTCGCCCGGCGTACCCGTTTACACCGTGGCAGGTGATCTGCTCGTGCGGGAGCGCCGGGCCTGGACAACACGTTTGCGTTGCCCGGCCGGCGAATGCGATTCACGCGGGGTTGCGTGAAGTTGCGTGACAGTGCGGCGATTGCGCGTGCAGCGGCACCCGAGAGGATCGCGCGATCGCGTGCGACCCGGCGGGATACGACTCGATCCGCGCCATCGTTCTTTCGAGCCGCTCACTCCATGTACTGCTCGTTGCCGATCAGGCCGATCTTCGTCGCGCCTTCGCGCTGGGCCGAGGCCAGCACTTCGGCCACCGCCGTGTACGGTGCGGACTTGTCCGGGCGCAGCCGGATCTCGTCCTGGTCGGCCTCGGCCGCCACCGCGCGGAACTTCGCATCCAGCGCGGCCCCGCCGCTCACTGCCGCGCCGTTCCAGTTGACTGCCCCGTCCGCACCGATGTCGATCTGCACCACCTGGGGCGGATGCGGCGGTGGCGGCGGCGTCCCCACCGGCAGGTTCATCTTCACCGAGTGCATCTGGATCGGGATCGTGATGATCAACATGATCAGCAGCACCAGCATCACGTCGATCAACGGCGTGGTGTTGATGTCCACCATCACGTCCGGCTCGTCCTTGCTCCCTCCGGAGCCTGCGTTCATACCCATCGTTCGAACTCCCTAGCCCCCGCGCGCGGGCGGCTGCGTGATGAAGGCGACCTTGACGACCCCGGCCCGCTCGCATGCCGCGACGACCCGGCCGATGTACTGATACGGCGTCGCCTGATCGCCGCGCACGTGCACGTCCGGCTGCGGCGCCTGCGTCGAAATCTCCTTCAGCCGCGACACCAGCGTCGGAAGGTTCACATGCTCGGTGCCCCAGAAAAGATCGCCCTGCCGGTTCACCGCGATCTCGATGCTTTTCGGCTGGGTCTGCAGCGGCTGGACGCGCTCCGCCGGCAACTGCACCGGGATCGTGTGCGTCACCACCGGGATCGTGATCAGGAAGATGATCAGCAACACCAGCATCACGTCCACGAGCGGCGTCGTGTTGATCGCCGAGATCACCTCGTCGTTGTCGTCACCGCCGACACTGATTGCCATGACGCGCCCCGCTTACGACTGAACCGCCAGCGCCTGCGGCGACTGTGCCGCCGGCGTCGCGATGCGGCCCGCCGCGCGCCTGCCGCCCGCGAGCAACACCGTGTGCAGTTGCGCGCCGAAGTCGCGCACGCGTTCCATCACGGACTTGTTGCGGCGCACGAGGAAGTTGTAGCCGAGCACGGCCGGCACGGCGACCGCCAGGCCGATCGCGGTCATGATCAGCGCCTCGCCCACCGGGCCCGCAACCTTGTCGATCGACGCCTGGCCCGCGATGCCGATGGCCGTCAGCGCGTGATAGATGCCCCACACGGTGCCGAACAGGCCGACGAACGGCGCGGTGGAGCCCACCGTGCCGAGAAACGCCAGGCCGTCCTGCAGGCGGTTCGACACGCTGGTGATCGAGCGCTCGATGTTCAGGTCGATCCAGGTGTTGCGGTCGACCGAATCGAGCAGCGCGGTGTCGTGGTGTTCACCCGCCTCGATCGCGTTCTCGGCGATGAAGCGAAACGGCGACGCATCGTCGAGCTGGGCGGCACCCTCGGCCAGCGTCGGCGCATTCCAGACCTGCTCGTCGGCCGACTTCGCGCAGCCGTTCGCGCGCGCCTGCTCGATGAACTTGGTGACCATGACGTACCAGCTGCCGAGCGACATGACCACGAGCAGCCCCAGTACGAAACGCGCGACAAAGTCGCCGTTCGCCCACAGCGCGCCCAGCCCATACGGATTCTCGACGGTGGCCGACGTCGCGGGTTCGGGCGGCGGCACCGGGCGATCGGCCGCACCTGAGGCAGCCGGTGCCGCCGAGGTCAGTGCCACGCCGGAGGTTGCCTGGCTCGCGGATGCCGCCGCTTGCTGTGCAAGCACCGCTTGCGGGGCGATCAGCGTGCCGCCGATGCCGGCCGATATCATCAGACTTGCCGCGACTGCGGCGCGAAAACGCTTGTTCATAAGGACTCCGTATGCGTCATGTGTCGATTCGAAAAACCGGCCCGGTCGAACGGCTTGCCGTGGCCTGCGTCAGTTCAGGTTGAAGGAAAACGGTACGCGCACGCGCACGGATTGCCCCTGGGCGATACAGTTGAAGCGCTTGACCGCGTTGAGCGCCGCGCGATTGAGCACCGGGTCGGCCGGCTGCGCGACCCGCAGGTTCGTGACGCGGCCGTCCGGATCGACGGTGAATTCGACGGTCACTTCACCCGTGATGTTGTTGTCCTGCGCCTCCGCCGGGTAAACGATCGATGCACGCACTTCGTCCGAATTCGGGCAGACCACGCCAATCTCGCGATTCACCGGCTTGGCAACCGGCACCGGCGCCGGCGCGGGCGGCGCCTCGTGCACCGGTGCGCTCGGGGCCGGCACGTCCTGGTGCGTGATGGTCGGCTGCGGCGGGGCCTGCACGTGCACCTCGGGCGGCGGTACGAACGGCGGCGGCGGCGCCGTCACCCTCGGCTTCGACACGACCTTTTCGACCGGCTTCGGTGGCGGCGGTGGAGGCGGCGGCTTCACCGGTGCGATGATGCGTGCCTCGATCGGTTGCTGGACGATCTGGACGACCCGCGTCGCGAGACCGTTCACGAGCGCCCAGATCAGGACGAGATGCAGCGCAATGGCAATCGCGATACCGCCGAAGCGACGCACCGGATGCGTCTGCTTGTTGCCGAAGCGGCGCGGGCGGCCGATTGCCGCGAGCCGGGATGGAGAAGCGGTTGTCATGTTCGGTCCAGTTGCAACGAGATCGAAGGGGCGGCGTGCTCGGCAGCATCCGGTCCGTCGCCGACTCCGATCACGTGCGCCATTCGATGGAATGTCATGTCGATCGCATCAGGCCGCGGCGGGCTCGCGCCGGTCAACCGGCTGCCACCCGAGTGCCGGGGCGATACGCGTGATGAAGTCCTCGAGGATCTGCCGGTAGTTCTCGAACGGCAGGTCGTAAGGCAATTCGAGGCGCAGCTCCCGCACCTGTCCGACCACCGGGTCGGTCAGCAACCGCTCCACGATCTCGTCCGAGCTGCCGACGAGATCCGGCGCGAACAGCGTGCGCCGCTCGCCCTGCGGCGCCAGCGTGCGGGCATGACGCGCGTCGGCAAATGCGCGATAGCGTTCGCGCTCCTTCGCGCTCGCGCCGTCGGTCGGGACGATCACGCGCCCCAGCGCGATCCGCGGAGCATGAGCTTCATGCCAATGGTCGCGATACAGATCCAGTTGCCGCAACTGGGCGTCGATATGGCTATCGGTGCCCTCGCCCGTGGTTATATTGCCGATCAGCAGGTTGAACCCGTTCCTGGCGGCCCATTCGATCGACCGCCTGGAACCGCCCCCGTACCAGAGTCGCCCCGTCAGGCCGGGCGCAAACGGGCTCACGCGCGGCCGCACCCTGCCTGCGGCCGATTCGACGAACGTGTCGTCGTCGCCGAGCCAGTCGCCGGCGAGATTGCGGCGCAGGCGTGCCACACGCGCGTGCGAGAAGTCGACGAGATCCGGATCGGTGTCGAACAGCCGCTCGCCCAGCAGCGCGCCGTGATTCGGTGCGCCCGCGCTGAGCCCGACATTGAGCCGCCCGCGCGCGAGCACGTCGACGGTGGCGAGATCCTCGGCCAGCCGGAACGGATTCTCGTATCCCATCTGGATGACCGCGGCGCCCAATCCGATCCGGGTCGTCCGCTGGCTTGCCGCCGCGAGAAACGTGGCGGCCGACGAGACGGCGCGCTCGAGATGGCGCTGCCGCACCCACGCGCTGTCGTAACCGAGCGCCTCGCCCGCGCTGAACAGTTCGAGCGTCTGCTCGAATCCCGCCGCCGCGTCTTCACCGGCGTAATTGCCCGGTGTCAGGAAGGCAATGTGATCAATGCGGACGTTGCTCACTTTCGTATCCTTCGTCATTGGGTCTGTCTGGTGGTACACGCGCCGCGTGCTGTCGGCCCGGAATCTGCCCGATCCGCCTGTCGACAGGCATGACGCACGACCGGCACGGCACCATCGACCGGAACGCGCGCGTTCACCTCTTTGGCGATCGGTTTTTTATCGGGGATCGAAAAAAGGAAACGAGACATCGAACTCAACCTCGCAAATGGCCGGGCTGACCGGATTCAAACTTTCATGAAAAAGCGTCGAACAGGCAGGCAATCTCGGATGTCGATTATGGAGAACGTGCGACTGACCCGTTGCAGTCATTTCTTCTATGGATATGACGCGCGTATCAAAACAGATAGCGCGTGCACACATAATGAAAATCGAGATTGATTCAGGCGTGGCCGTACAAACCCGGGCAGTCGCACAAGGGGAACATGCGATTCATGGGCCCGCGATAATGCGGCCCGGAAACCTGGACGATGAAGAAGAGAACCCGACAGTCACACCCGACGGGGTTCGATGCAAAAGTGCTGCACTTGCAACGCCAAAGGCAAGCGGACGCTGGCCGCTCTGGCGCAACGATTCGACGCGCAGCCGAACCCGATCGCGGAATGGATGCGACAGCGCAGAAACGCGTGGGGGGATATGTTTTTAGTGACGGGCACGCAATCGAGCGAGCGATCGACAGACCTGACGACGCCGCATGCAGGAATGGCGCCGGTCGACACCAGAAAACGAAGCTCCGATAGTGCGAGGCATCGCGCATCGGAAGCGGGGTAACGGCGCCACACCGGAGCCATTACCCCACGGCTTGAAAGAACGGAACCGAGCCCGTTAGCCAGGAGGCAATCCCCCTGACACCGGTGCCGTCAACACGAAGTGTCGCGCTCACCCGACCCGCGCTTCTCCCTCGCGCTCGGCTTCCCCTTCGCCCGTGCCCGTTCGCGCGAGCACCGGCTTGAGCGCCTGCCCTGTATGGCTCGCACGCACCTGCACGAGCGCTTCCGGCGGCGCCGCCGCGACGATCGTGCCGCCGCCCACGCCGCCTTCCGGCCCGAGATCGATGATCCAGTCGGCTTCCGCGATCACGTCGAGATCGTGCTCGATCACGACGACGCTGTGCCCCGCATCGACGAGCCGGTGCAGCACGCGAATCAGCTTCGCGACGTCCGCCATGTGCAGGCCGACCGTGGGCTCGTCGAGCACGTACAGCGTGTGCGGCGCCTTCTGGCCGCGCCGTGTGATGTCGTCGCGCACCTTCGTCAGCTCGGTGACGAGCTTGATGCGCTGCGCCTCGCCGCCCGACAACGTCGGCGACGGCTGGCCGAGCGTCAGGTAGCCGAGGCCGACATCCTTCATCAGCTGCAACGGATGCGCGATGTTCGAGATCGGCGCAAAAAACTCCACGGCCTCGTCGATCTCCATCGTCAGCACGTCGCCGATGTTCCGGCCGCGCCACGTGACGGCGAGCGTCTCCGGGTTGAAGCGCTGCCCGTGGCACACGTCGCACGGCACCTTCACGTCGGGCAGGAAGCTCATCCCGATCGTGCGCACGCCTTGCCCTTCGCATGCGGGGCAACGCCCGTCGCCGGTGTTGAACGAGAAGCGCGACGCCGTGTAGCCGCGCGCACGCGCTTCCAGCGTATCGGCGAACAGCTTGCGGATCGTGTCCCACACGCCGATATAGGTGGCCGGACACGAGCGCGGCGTCTTGCCGATCGGCGTCTGGTCGACTTCGAGCACGCGGTCGATCTGCTCCCAGCCGCTCAGCGATTCGCAGCCCTGCCATGCATGCGTGACGTTCAGCGAAGGCCGCGGCGCACTGCGCGCGAGCACGCTCGAACGGCGGTTGGCGGCCGGCGCGTCCTGCTGCGCGGCCTTGCGCGCGCGGCGCGTGGCCGGCGACGACAGCACCGAGCGGCCGACCGCGTCGAGCAGGTTCGTCATCAGCACGTCGCGCGCGAGTGTCGACTTGCCCGAGCCGCTCACGCCCGTGACCGCGACGAGCCGCCCGAGCGGAATGCCGACCGTGACGTCGCGCAGGTTGTGCAGCCGCGCACCGTGCACGGTCAGCCAGGCTTCCGGCACGGCCGCGCCGCCCTTCTTGCCCGGCAGGCTCACGCTGCGGCGCGGCTGCAGCGGATGCGTCATCGGCTGCGCGAGCAGGCGGCCCGTCACGGAATCCGGCTGCGCGGCCAGATCGGCGACCGCGCCCTCGGCGACCAGCGTGCCGCCGCGCTTGCCCGCGCCCGGGCCGACGTCGATGATGTGATCGGCGCGGCGGATCGTGTCCTCGTCATGTTCGACGACGACGAGCGTGTTGCCCTTGTCGCCGAGCTTGCGCAGCGCATCCAGCAGGATCTGGTTGTCGCGCGGATGCAGGCCGATCGTCGGTTCGTCGAGCACGTAGCAGACACCCTGCAGGTTGCTGCCGAGCTGCGCGGCGAGCCGGATGCGCTGCGCTTCGCCGCCCGACAGGCTCGGCGCCGCGCGATCGAGGCTCAGGTAGCCGAGCCCGACCTCCTCGAGAAACGCGAGGCGGCTGCCGATCTCGCTGACGATGTCGCGCGCGATCTGCGCGTCGCGCCCCGTCAGCTCCAGCCCGTCGATCCAGCGGCGCGTGTCCGACACCGTCCATTGCGCGACCTCGACGATCGGATGCGCGTCGAACGTCACCGCCCGCGCGGTCGGGTTCAGCCGCGTGCCGTTGCAATCCGGGCACGGCTCGTTGCCGACGCCTTCCGGTTCCTGTTCGTCCGACGGCAGCGTCTGCTCGCGGCCGCGATCGTCCCCGGCGAGCACCGTGTCGTCATACGCGGCGCGCTGTTCGCGCGTGAGCGTGACGCCGGTGCCGACGCAGGTCGTGCACCAGCCGTGCTTGCTGTTGTACGAGAACATCCGCGGGTCCAGCTCCGGGTAGCTCGTGCCGCACACCGGGCACGCGCGCTTGACCGACAGCACCTTGACCGTGCCGACCCGCGCGGTCGAATGATCGTTCTGCATCGCGTCGTGCAGCCCGTCGAGCGGCGCGAGCAGATGCATCACGCCCTTGCCGAGTTCGAGCGTCTCGTCGAGCACGCGTCGCAGTTCGGCTTCGTTGTCGGGGGACACGACGATATCGGCGACCGGCAGCTCGATCGTATGCTCGCGGAAGCGGTCGAGCTTCGGCCACGGATCGACCGGCACGAACTCGCCGTCGACGCGCAGATGCGTGCTGCCGCGCGCCTTCGCCCACTTCGCGAGATCCGTATACACGCCCTTGCGGTTCACGACGAGCGGCGCGAGCAGCCCGACGTGTTCGCCGCGATGATCGCGCAGCAACTGCGCGGCGATCGATTCGACGGATTGCGACGTGACCGGCGTGCCGTCGTGGATGCAATGCTGCAGGCCGAGCTTCACGTACAGCAGCCGCAGGAAGTGCCACACCTCGGACGTGGTCGCGACCGTGCTCTTGCGCCCGCCGCGCGACAGCCGCTGCTCGATCGCGACGGTCGGCGGGATGCCGTACACCGCGTCGACCTCGGGGCGGCCGGCCGGCTGCACGATCGAGCGCGCATACGCGTTCAGCGATTCGAGGTAACGGCGCTGGCCTTCGTGGAACAGGATGTCGAACGCGAGCGTCGACTTGCCGGAACCCGACACGCCGGTGATCACGTTGAACTTGCCGTGCGGAATGTCGACGTCGAGCGCCTTCAGGTTGTGCTCGCGCGCGTTGACGATCCGCACGACGTCCTCGCCTTCGATCGCACGCCGCTCGCGCGCCGCGTTCAGCACGGCCTGCAGCGGCTTGCCTTCGTCGGCGAGCGCCATGTCGGCATCCATCGCGCGTTCGTACTGCAGCAGCGCCACGCCGGTATGCGATTCGGCGCAGGCTTTCACTTCGTCGGGCGTGCCCGCGCACAGCACGAGGCCGCCGCCGTCGCCGCCTTCCGGGCCGAGATCGATCAGCCAGTCGGCCGCGCGGATCACGTCGAGGTTGTGCTCGATCACGATCAGCGAATGGCCGGCCGCGAGCAGCTTGCCGAACGCCTGCATCAGCTTCGCGATGTCGTCGAAGTGCAGCCCGGTGGTCGGCTCGTCGAACATGAACAGCTTCGCCCGCGCGATGCGCGCCTCTTCCGTAACGACCCGGCGGCCGTTCACGGCCGCCGCCGATTCGGCGAGGAAGCCGGCCAGCTTCAGGCGCTGCGCTTCGCCGCCCGACAGCGTCGGCACCGGCTGGCCGAGCTTCACGTATTCGAGGCCGACGTCGACGATCGGCTGCAGCACGCGCAGCACCTCGGCGTCGGTCGCGAAGAACGCGGCCGCTTCGCTGACGGTGAGATCGAGCACGTCGGCGATGCTCAGCGCGCGGCCGTCGCGCTCGATGCGCACTTCGAGAATCTCCGCGCGGTAGCGGCTGCCGTCGCAGTCCGGGCAGCGCAGGTAGACGTCGCTCAGGAACTGCATCTCGATGTGCTCGAAGCCCGAGCCGCCGCAGGTCGGGCAACGGCCGTCGCCCGAGTTGAAGCTGAACGTGCCGGCGCCGTAGCCGCGTTGCAGCGCGAGCGGCGCCTTCGCGAACAGCTTGCGGATCTCGTCGAACGCGCCGACGTAGCTCGCCGGGTTCGAACGGGTGGTCTTGCCGATCGGCGACTGGTCGACGAACACGACGTCGCCCACCTGGTCGGCGCCCGTGAGGCTGCGGTACGCACCCGGCGACTCGGTCGCCTTGCCGTGGTGCCGCGCCATCGCCGGATAGAGCACGTCCTGCAGCAGCGTGGACTTGCCTGACCCCGACACGCCCGTCACGCAGACGAGCCGCTGCAGCGGGATCTCGACCGTCACGTCGCGCAGGTTGTGTTCGCTCGCGCCTTCGAGCACGATGCGCGGCGTATTCGCGTCGACCACCCGGCGCGCCCAGTTCGACGCATGCGCGACATGCTTGCGGCCGCCGAGATATTCGCCCGTCAGCGTGTGCGCGGAGCGGATGTCGCCCGGCGTGCCGTCGTAGACGATCGTGCCGCCGCGCTCGCCGGGGCCGGGCCCCATGTCGATCAGGCGATCGGCCGCGAGCATCACCGACGGATCGTGTTCGACCACCACCAGCGTATTGCCGGCGTCGCGCAGCCGCTGCATCGCCTCGACGATCCGCGTGAGATCGCGCGGATGCAGCCCGATGCTCGGTTCGTCGAGCACGAACAGGGTTTTCGTGAGCGACGTGCCGAGCGCCGTCGTCAGGTTGATCCGCTGCACCTCGCCGCCCGACAGCGTGCGGCTCTGCCGGTCGAGCGTCAGGTAGCCGAGCCCGACGTCGCACAGGTATTTCAGGCGCGTGCGCACCTCGGCGAGCAGCAGCTTCAATGCATCGTCGAGCAGCGCGCTCGGCAGGCTGATGTCGTCGAAGAAGCGGCGGATGCGCTCGATCGGCAACAGCATCAGGTCGTGCACGGTCAGGCCCGGCAGCGCCTCGAGCTGCGCGCGGCTCCAGTCGACGCCGCGCGGCATGAAGCGGCCGGCCGGCGCGAGCACGCCGTCGGCGTTCTCTTTCGAGCCGAGCCGCCACTGCAGCGACTCCGTCTTCAGGCGCGCGCCGCCGCATACGTCGCACGGCGTGTAGCTGCGGTATTTCGACAGCAGCACGCGGATATGCATCTTGTACGCTTTCGACTCGAGATAGCCGAAGAAGCGCTTCACGCCGTACCACTGGCTCTGCCACTTGCCGTTCCAGTCGGGCGAACCGTTGACGACCCAGTCGCGCTCGGCGTCCGACAGCTCGGCCCACGGCGTGTCGCGCGGGATGCCGGCTTTCGCCGCGTAGCGCATCAGGTCGTCCTGGCACTCCTTCCACGCGGGCGTCTGCATCGGCTTGATCGCGCCGCCGCGCAGCGTCTTGCGCGCGTCGGGGATCACGAGGCCGAGATCGACGCCGATCACGCGGCCGAAGCCGCGGCAGGTTTCGCACGCGCCATACGCCGAATTGAACGAGAACAGCGCCGCCTGCGGCTCCGCGTAGCGCAGGTCGCTGTCGGGATCGTGAAGCCCGGTGGAGAAGCGCCACACCTGCGGCTCGGCGATCGCGTTTTCCGCTTCCGGCGCCAGCACGTACACGTTCACGCGCCCGCCGCCGCGCTTCAGCGACGCCTCGATCGCCTCGACCACGCGCACCTTGTCGGCCTGCTGCACACGGAAGCGGTCGGCCACCACGTCGAGCACCTTGCGCGGCCCGGTGGGCGACGCGACCTCGCGCTGCGCCTGCACCCGCGTGTAACCGCTCGCGGACAGCCACTGCGCGACTTCTTCATCGGAAGCCGTTTCGGGCAGCTCGACCGGGAACGTGACGACGACGCGCGGATCGTCCGCCTGCGTGCGCGCGACGAGCTCCGCGTAGATCGTCTCCGGCGTGTCGTGCCGCACCTGCCGCGCGGTCTTGCGGTCGAACAGCTCGGCCGCGCGCGCGTACAGCAGCTTCAGGTGATCGTTCAGCTCGGTCATCGTGCCGACGGTCGAGCGCGAACTGCGCACCGGGTTGGTCTGGTCGATCGCGATCGCGGGCGGCACGCCGTCGACGCGCTCGACCTGCGGGCGGTCCATCCGGTCGAGGAACTGCCGCGCGTACGCGCTGAACGTCTCGACGTAGCGCCGCTGGCCTTCCGCGTACAGCGTGTCGAACACGAGACTCGACTTGCCGGAGCCCGACGGGCCGGTGACGACCGTCATCTCGCCGGTGCGCAGGTCGAGATCGAGGTTCTTGAGGTTGTGCTGACGTGCTCCGCGAATGCGGATCAGATTGCTGGATGACAATTTGCCTGCCCGTCTGAATGAGTTAACCAGAGTGCCCGGTGCCGGAACGCTGCGGCGGATGCCCGCAGGCGCGGCGCACGCGCCGCAAGGGTTGCACATGTGCGGCCCGATTTCGACGGACACTATACTGTACATTCATACAGTTTTCCATGACGACCCTGAGGGCGGCATGGGATGGCGGTTGGAGGCGCGGCCATTCCGCGATAACGCGTTTATACTCCCCGGCCGGGCAATCCGCGTGATACGACAAGGAAAATGAAAGCAAGAGCATGGCTCATCACTTTGCTGGGAGCGTGGGTGTTGACTCAGCCTTCACTCGCCTTCTCGCAAAACATCAACGGGAAAAATCTCTTCATACAGAGATGCGCGATGTGCCATGGCGCAGATATCAAGGGCACCGGCCCATTGGCCAGGAAAAGCAATCCCGCCACGCCTGACCTCACGACTGCCGCGTTCAAAAAGCGGCTCCATGATTATCCAGGCGTCATCGTTTCATCGGTAATACTTCGCCCGAACGGGGACCTGATTCCGAGAACCTTGAGGGAGAACGGCGTCAAGCTGGCACCGCATGCCTGGACCGTTCAGGATTTTCGCGACCTGAATCAATACATGAGCGACGTGATTTCCAGCAGCCGATGATTCCGTGTCGACCGGCTGACCGCTCCGGGTCGTTTCGAGCCGGTAACATACCGCCGACGAGCTATCCGGCGGAGGCATCCCCCTTCCGAAAATGGTGCCGTTGCCCGGGTCGGACTTCGGCACACAAGCCGTGTGTTGCGCCATCCGGAACCAACGTACCTGCCCGGGTGCAGCCGTGCGATGATGCGCGCGGACCAACATGAGAGATGGAATGACGACTACCTTCGACGAGGCGACAACGGCGGCGATCGCCGCGTTTGCCCAACTGGATTTCTACACGGCCGTGCAAGCGATGCGCGCCGAGGCCGACTACGACCGCGAAATAGACCAGTGGATCTCGCGCTACATCGACGAGCACGGCGGCGGCGCGGACGATGCGGAATACGACGCGTTGCACGCGCAGGCCCAGGCGACCCCGGAATTCGCGCAGTTCGTCGATGGGGTTCGCCGGGAAATCCTGGAATACTTCGACGTGACCGACGATCAACTCGACTGGATGGTCCAGTTGCGCAATGACGACAGCGACGCGCTTTGGGCGGAAGTCAACCGGCAGCGGACCGCGCTGGGAACCGGTGAAGTGCGCGGCGACCTCTGACCCTTGCCTGCCATCCGGATTTCGCGTCGCGCCGGGCGCGTGGCTCGAGTCCGATCAGCCATGAGGTGGGCCGGGCGTCACGTATCCCGGCCACCGGCTCGCCCCTGCCCTGCTACGCCTTTTTCGCGTAAGCGCCGCACCAGCCTTTCGCATTGACCTGCTTGCCGCCGAAAATGGCGCACGGCGCCATCGGCGCACCGGTCTTGCCCTGGAAGAACTGGCAATTCGCGCAAGCCTCGCCCGCCTGAAATTTCGGGAATTTCGCATGGTCGACCCGGCTTGCATCCGTCTTGTAGCCGAGGGCCTGGGCGTTTGCGTCGGTTTCCTGCACGGCACCGGCACCGGCCGCGGCATCTGCCGCGGCCGCGCGGCGCCCAACGGCCAGCGCGGATGCCAGAACGGTGGTGGCAGCAATAAAACGTCGGCGTGAAAACTTCATCTTGCCCTCCTCGATGTTTGCGTGGCCGGATGTCCGGCTCCTCCGATGCCGCGACGCCTCCCGGCGCACAACCGCGGCCCGTCACCGTGCCCGTCGCGCCGCGACACGTTCATCCCCTGCGAACCGCCTTGCGAAGGAATCAGCGAAAAAACAATTCCCGCATCCCGAACGTGTGATGCGCCTCGGCCGCCATCAGCACCATGAGCACCAGCAGGCACAGCGGCGGCACGAGAATCGCGTACACCAGCGCCAGCCGCTCCCACATCATGTGCATGAAGATCGACACGATCAGCCCGGCCTTGGCGATCATCAGCACGACGATCAGTACCCAGCGCATCAGGCCCTGCACGTTGAAATAGTCGACCAGGTACGACAACGTGCTCAGCACGAACAGCAGGCCCCAGATCTTCAGGTAGAGGCCGATCGGATGCTGCTGGCCGTGCGCGGCGTCGGGTCGGTCGGCGGGATCGGTATGGTCCATGGCCTGCCTCACCACAAGTAGAACAGCGCGAAGATGAACACCCACACCAGGTCGACGAAGTGCCAGTACAGGCCGGCGATCTCGACGATCTGGAAGTTGCCGTGTTCGGCGAACCCCGGCTGCAGGATCTTGCGCGCGATCAGCAGCAGGTAGATCACGCCGCAGGTCACGTGAAAGCCGTGGAACCCGGTGATCGTGAAGAAGCACGCGCCGAACTGCGCCGCGCCCAGCGGATTGCCCCACGGGCGGATGCCTTCCCGGAAGATCAGGTTGCTCCATTCGAACGCCTGCAGCGACACGAAGGTGGCGCCCAGCAGCGCGGTCGCCAGCAGCAGCGCGGCGGCGGGCCTCGCGTTGCGCCGGTAGCCGAAGTTGACGGCCATCGCCATGGTGCCGCTGCTGCTGATCAGCGTGAACGTCATGATCGCAATCAGCAGCAACGGCACCTCCACGCCGCCGACGCTGAGCCCGAACACCTTCGCGGTATCGGGCCACGGCGCCGTGGTCGACATGCGCACCGTCATGTAGCCGATCAGGAAGCTGCTGAAGACGAAGGTGTCCGACAGCAGGAAGATCCACATCATCGCCTTGCCCCACGGCACCTTGAAGGCTTCGCGATCGGCCGACCAGTCCGTGACGATGCCGCGCCAGCCGTCGGGCCGGGCGTCGGCAGATGACGCATCGGCAGGCGGAGCCGCGGGCGAACCGGCGGCGGGTCCGGTGGGGGCCGTGGGCGCGGTCATGGCGCGGCTCCATACAGCGGCCCGCAGACGGCGGCGACGATCCCGGGGGTCAGCCACCACATCGCCGCCAGCAGCACGAGCCACACCGCGAGCAGGAAATGCCAGTAGAGCGCGCACAGATCGATGACCCGCCCGGCCCGGAACGGGTCCGCGCGCCGGAGCTGCGCGATCGTCACCGCCCACGCCGCCAGCCCGCCCAGCACATGCAGTCCGTGCAGGCCGGTGAGCAGGTAGAGGAAGCTGTTCGACGGATTGACCTCAACGGTCTGCCCGCCAGCCGACAGCAGGTGCCAGGCGGTCAGTTGCCCGGCCACGAACACGGCCGCCAGCACGCCGCCGCACACGAGCCACGCGGTGCGGTGCAAGGCCGGTTGCCGGGCTCGCTGCATGGCGACGCTGGCCAGCGCCAGCGCGCCGGTGTTCCACCACAGCAGCGCCGGATGCGGGATCGGCTGCCAGTCGGGCTCGCGCATGCGCATCGCATAGGCGAGCAGCAACAGCGAGAACAACGTCGTCGCAACCGCCATGAAGACGATCAGGCCGGTGCGCCCCGCATTCGGCAAGCCGGGTCGCGCGTCGTCAACGAAGGGGCGCGGCAGCGTGGTCATTCGTGGGCCTCGCCGGGGTGAAGCGCCGGGTGAGCCGGTTCAGGCACTGTCGCGGGCGGCTGGTTTTGCGGCGCGAAATCTTCCTCTTGCCCCGGCGGACTGTATTCGTATGCCCAGCGGTAGACGACGGGAAGCGCCGCGCCCCAGTTGCCGTGCGCGGGCGGCGTTTGCGGCGTCTGCCATTCCAGCGTGGTGGCCCGCCACGGGTTGCCGTCGGCGCGCCGGCCGTGCACGAGGCTCCACGCCAGGTTGAACAGGAACAGCAACTGCGCGGCCGCGACGATCAGCGCGACGACGGTGATGAACGTGTTGAGCGTCTGCGCCGAATGCGGGATGAAGCTGTAGCCCTGGTACGCGTAATACCGCCGCGGCATGCCGAGGATGCCGAGATAGTGCATCGGGAAGTAGATCGCATAGGTGCCGACGAAGGTGATCCAGAAGTGCGCGCGCCCGAGCGTGTCGTCGAGCATGCGGCCCGTCACCTTCGGGTACCAGTGGTAGAGGCCGCCGAACACCACCAGGATCGGCGACACGGCCATCACCATATGGAAGTGTGCGACCACGAAATACGTGTTCGACAGCGGGATGTCCACACTCACGTTGCCGAGGTAGAGCCCGGTCAGCCCGCCCAGCACGAAGGTGCTGATGAAGCCGATGGCGAACAGCATCGGCACGGTCAGGTGGATATCGCCGCGCCACAGCGTCAGCACCCAGTTGTAGACCTTGAGGGCGGTCGGCACGGCGATGATGAGCGTGGTGGTGGCGAAGAAGAAACCGAAATACGGATTCATGCCGGCGATGAACATGTGGTGCGCCCAGACCACGAAGCTCAGCGCGCCGATGATGACGATGGCCCACACCATCATCCGGTAGCCGAAGATGCTCTTGCGCGCGTGCGTGCTGATCAGGTCCGACGCGATGCCGAAGGCCGGCAGCGCGACGATGTAGACCTCCGGATGCCCGAAGAACCAGAACAGGTGCTGGAACAGCAGCGGGCTGCCGCCGGCATGCCTGAGCGTCTGCCCCATCGACACCACGGCCGGCACGAAGAAACTGGTGCCGAGCGTCCTGTCGAACAGCATCATCACCGCCGACACGAACAGCGCCGGAAACGCCAGCAGCGCCATGATGGTCGCGATGAAGATGCCCCAGACCGTGAGCGGCATGCGCATCAGCGTCATGCCGCGCGTGCGTGCCTGCAGCGTGGTGGTCACGTAATTCAGGCCGCCCATCGTCGCCGCGACGATGAAGATCGCCAGCGACACGAGCATCAGCACGATGCCCCATTCGACGCCCGGCGTGCCCGGCAGGATGGCCTGCGGCGGGTACAGCGTCCAGCCCGCGCCGGTCGGCCCGCCCGGCACGAAGAAGCTCGCCACCAGCACCAGCACGGCCAGCAGGTAGACCCAGTAGCTCAGCATGTTGAGAAACGGGAACACCATGTCGCGCGCGCCGAGCATCAGCGGGATCAGGTAGTTGCCGAAGCCGCCCAGGAACAGCGCCGTCAGCAGGTAGATCACCATGATCATCCCGTGCATCGTGACGAACTGGTAGTAGTGGTTCGCGTCGATGAACGCGAACTTGCCCGGGAAGCCGAGCTGCAGCCGCATCAGGTCGGACAATACGAGGCCGACCAGCCCGATCGCGATGGCCGTCATCGCATACTGCACCGCGATAACCTTGTGGTCCTGGCTCCAGACATAGCGGGTCCAGAAGCTCTGCGGGGCGTGGTCGCCGTGCGCGTAGGTCATGGTTTCTGCTCCGCTATTGCCTGGCCGCGGTACCGGCCGGAGGCGGCCCGCCTTGCGCCTCGATGTACGCCACCAGTGCGGACAGTTCCTGGTCGCTCAGGTCGAAGTGCGGCATGATCGGCGAGAACCCCTTCACGACCCGCGCCGCCGGATTGCGGATGAACGCGCGCAGATAGGCCTCGTCCACCTTCGCGGTGCTGCCGTCGGCCATCGTTTCGGTCTTGCCGTACAGGCCCTTCCAGGTCGGGCCCACGAGCGGGCTGCCGTCCACGGTATGGCAGGCGACGCAGCCCTTGGCCACCGCGAGCGTCTTGCCCAGTTCGGCGAGCGCGTGCGCGCTGCCGCCGGCAGCGGCGGGGGCTGCCTGCACGCGGGCGAGTTGCTGCCGCGCGAAGGTGGTCTGCTGCGCCAGCCAGCGCGAGAATGCGGCTTCGTCTTCCACGACCACCACGCCGCGCATGCCGGAGTGCCCGATCCCGCAGAGCTGCGCGCACAGGATGTCGTAGCGCCCTGCCCTGGTCGGCGTGAACCAGAAGGTGGTCACCATGCCCGGCACCATGTTCATCCGCGCCCGGAACGGCGGAACGTAGAAATCGTGCAGCACGTCGCGCGAGCGCGTCAGCACCTGGACCGGCCGGTTGAGCGGCAGGTGCACCTCGGGCGTCTCGATCAGGTAATTGTCACGGCCGTTGGGGTCGGCGGGGTTCAGGCCGAACGGGTTGTCGTTGCTGATGTAGCGCACGTCCGTCGTGCCCAGCTTGCCGCCGGGGCCCGCGAAACGGAAGCGCCATTGCCATTGCTGGCCGAGCACTTCCATCTGCAGCACGTTGCGCGGCGGCCGGATGTAGTCCGCGTAGACGAACAGCCCCGGCGCCAGCAACGCCGCCACGCCGATAGCGGTCAGGCCGATCAGCCACCATTCCAGCCGGCGGTTGTGCGGCTCGTAGGCCGCGCGATGCCCGCTGCGGTGGCGATAGCGCACCAGTGCGACGACGATGAACAGGTTGATGGCGACGAAGAATGCACCGGTGATGACGAGCGTGATCGTCAGCATGTCGTCCATGCGCACCCAGTTCGATGCGATCGGCGTGATCCACCACGGACTGGCAAAGTGAAACCCCACCGCCAACAGGATGATCAGGACCAGGGCAATCGCAAGGGCCATAGGCCGCCTCGCTGCATATCACTCGCCGGCGCCGCCGACGCCGGGTTCCGTGTCTCCCGCGAATGCCGGGTGGTCAGCCTCGGCGCGGCGGGAAACGCGATGTATCAGTCGTCCACGTTGTGCTTGCGCACTCGCTCGAGCCTGCCGTAGGTGATGGCCGCAACCACGCCGAACAACAGGTTGGCCAGCAACGGCCCGGCACCCCGCTCGGAGACGAACCACGGGAACACGGCCGTCATGACGTAGAAGTTCCACCCATACGCGACGATCCCGAACGCCAGCCCGATGGCGGCTTCCATGCCCACGCTCGAATCGAGGCGGAAAGGCGCCATGATCGCCGCGAGCATCACCCCCATGATCGCGCCGAGCACGTAGTGCAGCAGCAGCGCCATCGCGACGATTTCAAGGTTGAATTGCGTCATCTGGCCGAGCGCGCTGCGGCCCATCACCATCGCCGCGATCTTGTGCGTCGGTTGCCACGGGCTCGAGCCGAGCACGAGTGTCGACCAGACGAATTCCAGCGCGATCACCAGCGCACCGCCTGCGAGACCGGCCACGGCGGCGGCGACCCAGTCCGGCGTCCGACGCGCCCAATGGTGCGATTGCATGTGCAGTTCCATACGACCTCCTTGCCGACGCTTCGACGTCGGCGCTTCGGTTCCGAGGGCGTCACGCGCGTCGGGCCTGCGTCACTCGAGCGATCCGGAAGCAGGGTTGCGGGCGCAACGTGCGAACGCCCTTCTCCGCGCGCGGCCGTGCGTTCGACGAAATGCGTCGAAGAACCCGGGTATCGGGCAGGCCGGCTTGCTGTCGCGCGTCAGGGGAAGATCGGTGTCGTGGGCTCGGCGCCTTCCAGGTCCGCCGTCGGAAAATGTCTGGCGACCATCTCCTCGATTTCCTGCTCTCGCAATGCCGGCACATCGGCCATGATCAGGATCTGGCCTTCCTGTATGGCCTCGCGAAATCGCTGGAGTCGCGCGTTCGGCTCGGCGATGCCGATCATCGCGGCGGTCCACGCCCCGAAACCCGCTCCCGCCAGCGTCAACCCGACAACGGCGCCGCCCGCGATCACGAGTTCCGCCGGGGGAAATACCAGCGCGACGAGGCCGATCAGTGCACCCGCCGCGCCGCCAAGCGCGACGCCGCGCTCGAGCGCATGCACGACATCGCTGCTTTGCAGCAACGATGCTTCGGGCAACTGATCGAGTGTGACGCTGTGATCGGCGAGGACGTGGATATGGCGCCAGATGATACGTGCGCGCAATAGATCGTCGACGATGGCCTTGGCCATCTGCGTATCGGGTACGAGGAAATAAAGGCGTCTCATGTTGGCACCCCTTTGTGCCGTCAACTACTCTTTCCATTCTATGTCAGCAACGGCAACACAGTAGGTGCGCGCGGGCCAGTGCCGGTGCCGCATGCGAAGCCGTTCGGCACCGAGCGACGCTATCCGCGTTTGCGCAACGGCTCCAGCAAGTCGCGCAGGCCGTTGTGGTCGATTTCATGCATCAGCGCAAGCTGCCGGCCGATTTCGCCGCGCGGGAATCCTTCGCGAGCCAGCCAGTTGAGGTAAGGCCCGGGCAGGTCGGCAATGAGTCGGCCCTTGTACTTTCCAAAGGGCATGGTGACGGTGACGAGGTGTTCGAGATCTGGGGTCTGCATGCCGGTATTGTGCACGGCTTTCCGCTCCCGTCGCATGCCACGCTGACATCCGACGCGGCAAACCCTCCGGCGACAGCCTCGCGGAAACAGGCGCTGCAAACCGCCCGCGCCCCTTTTCCGGCCTGCTAGACTGGAATTCCCCCCTGCAAACGATGGAGGGAATCATGTTGTCCGTCTATGTCGTGAAGACCGGCGAGCAGTTCCTGTGCACCGCCGAGGATGGCGATATCGGCATGGCACCGGCGGTTGAGGATGCCACGTCGTTTCGTTCGTATGAGGAAGCGGAAATGGCGGCGCACCTGCATGCCGACCCCGGATACGAAATCGTCGCTGTTTGCGTGCTCAGACACTGACAGGGCGCCCGCTACCGGGCGCCCGTTTTGTCCGCCTCCGGAAACTGTTTCGTCACGCGCGCGGTCGTCGTTGAATCGCACAAGACCGGCATCGGCTGATCCACGCCTGCGCCGCCCGAACCACGCGACACATCCGACACCCGCCGGCCGCCGCGTCGAAGGCGGCGCGGCCGCCTAATCTCAAGCTCAAGCACCGGCAGCCGTCGCGTACGCCACGCATTGACGCGCGAGCACATCGGTCGGATCGACCAGCGTCGCACGCCCACCGTTCGGCGCGACATATTCGCGGCCCGGCAGCAGGATCGGAAGCTCGGTACAGCCGAGAACGATCACGTCGACGCCGTCGGCAATCAGTGCGTCGACGGCGGCGCCGATGTCCGCTTTGCACTGGCCGGTCGTAAAGCCGGCCTTCACACCCCGCTCTCCGTAGATCGCTTCCATCACGCGCGCCTGCAGTGCCGGCGCCGGCGCGACCTGTCGGAATCCATACGATTCGAGTGCCTTTTCGTATACGCCGCTTTCGATCGTGCCCGACGTTGCCAGCACGCCGACCTCGCGCAGCCCCGGATACGCATCACGCAAATGGGCGGCCGTCACGGTCAGCATGTTCACGATCGGAATGCCGAGGTGCGGTTGAACCCGCTCGACAAACGCATGCGCGGTATTGCATGGAATCGCGATGAGATCCGCCTCCCCGTCCTCGAGCCGCCTGCACGTCGCATACAGCGAGATCGTGGGGTCGGTACCGTCACCGACGAGGTTCGCCGTCCGGTCCGGGATCTGCGGATTCTGTTCGACCAGCAGCTTGATGTGCTCCTGGTCGCGCGAAGCCGGCGTGTTTCGAACGATCTTGTCCAGGAAGTCCACCGTCGCGGCCGGCCCGACGCCACCGACGACCCCGATCTTGAATACCGGTGCACGGGCCGCGCATCGGGTCGAAACCGCGTACTGCGCATACGCGAGATTCGAATCGATCAGCGGTATCCGCAGCGGCCCGATTTCGTCCGCCACGAGCGCGATCTCCGTCAGCCCCGGAACGATGACCTGCGCGCCCTGGTCCGCCAGATCCCCGCATGCGTCGCGAAGCAGCTCGACCGGCCGGCCGCGAAGATTGCCGCGTTTGATGCCGTCCGCCCCGTAAATCGCCTCGGTGACGGGATCGACATCGCCGCGCGGCCGCGGATGGACGATCTCGAACTGCGGCGCCGGGAAATACCGTTCGAACAGCCCGTCGGCCCGCACATGGTCCGAAGCCAGCACGCCGATGCGTATGGCGCCGGGATACGTGCGCTGCACGTGGCTGCGAACGGCTTCGACGATGTCCACGATCGGCAGGCGCGTATTGGCCTTCAGTTCGTCGATGAAGGTGTGGCTCAGGAAGCACGGCAGCACCACGGTCGTCACGCCGCGTTTCTCGAACGCGCGGATCATGTCGAACACGTACAGCTTGCGCGCCGTCGTCGCCGCGCTGCCCGAACCCGAACCCCTGAACGGGTGCTGCTCGAAAATCAGGTCGACGTGATCCTCGTCGGACGACGCGGGCGTCGCCCTCACCAGCTTGAAGAACACGTCGGCGCTTCCCAGCGGCCCGAGGCCGCCGACCACGCCGAACGTCCGTCCCGTACCCGCGATGTCCCGGTGCATCATGCGTTCAGCTCCCGCGGATCGAACGCGGCGCTGTCCGGCTGCGCGGCGCGCGCGCCCTCCCACTTCGCGATCACGGCCGTCGCCACGCTGTTGCCGATCACGTTCGTCATCGTGCGGCCCATGTCGAGTATCTGGTCGATCGCCAGGATCATGGCCACGCCGGCGGCCGGCAAATGGAACATCGGCGCGACGGCCGCGACGACGACCACCGATCCGCGCGGCACGCTCGCCATGCCCTTGCTGCTCAACATCAGGATCAGCAGCATGAACACCTGCTGCGAAAGCGGCATGTGGACGCCGAACGCCTGTGCGATGAAGAGGGCCGCAAACGCCTGATACATCATCGAGCCGTCCAGGTTGAATGCATAACCGAGCGGCAGCGTGAAACCGACGACCTTCTTGTCGACTCCGAACTTCTCGAGCTGCTCGGTCAGGCGCGGATACGCCGCTTCGCTGCTGGCGGTCGAAAACGCGATCAACGCGGGTTCGCGCACGGCCTTCAGCAACGCGCCGACGCGCTGCCCGAGGAACAGGTATCCGACGCCGATCAGGATCGTCCAGAGGACGAGCAGCCCGAGATAAAACGCGCCGATCAGCTTGCCGTACGTGTAGATCACGTCGAGCCCGCGCAGCGCGACGGACGACGCGATCGCACCGAAGACACCGAGCGGCGCCGCGCGCATCACGTAGTTCGTCAGGCGCAACATCACCGGCACCATGCCGTCGATCGACCGGATGACGATGCCGACACGCGGATCGTGCTTCAGCGCGCTCAGCGCGATGCCGAGAAAGACGGAGAAAACGAGAATCTGCAGGATGTCGTTGCGCGCCATCGCGTCGAGCAGGCTGGTCGGAAACGCATGCGTGATCACGTCCCTGGCGTTCAGTGCCGCGGTATTCAGGCCGAGGTTGGCCTCGCCCGCGGCTTCCGTCAGGTTCAGGCCGGCGCCGGGCTGCAACGCGTTGGCCATGACGAGGCCGAGGCCCAGCGAAACCAGCGATGCGCAGACGAACCACGCAACCGAGCGCAGGCCGATGCGCCCGACGTCTTCGCCGCTGTCCATGCCGGCCAGGCCGGAAACGAGCGTCACGAACACCAGCGGCGCAATGATCATCTTGATCAGCCGAAGAAAGATGTCCGTCACGATCGAGAAGTACCCCGCGACCGTCTTGAGCGTGCCCGGGTCCGCGATGCTCGTGTGACACGCATAGCCGGCGGCGACGCCGAGGACCATGCCGATTGCGATGCTTAAGGTAAGCCGATTTTTCATGTCCATCCGTCCTTGGGTGAGGCCCGACCGCCGGCAGGCGAGACGGGCCGCGCGACGCGAGCCGCGCGTCACATTTGCCGTTGGAACGAATGGTAGGGACGGCCGAACAGACCATGATGCCGGTACATCATGGCGGTATGCGAGACTCGCATAAGGCGGGAAAACCCTAGCCGCGCCGCGACGGTTCGGCGCGCAGATGCTGCCAGAGCGTCTCCAGGAACTCGCTGCGATTGGACGCGTCGCGATAGACGCGCAGCTCGATTTCGAGGTTCCATGCCGCCGGCCCGGCCGGCACGAGTTCGCCGGCCGCCAGCTCGGCGGCGATCGCACTCCGCGGCAGCCACGCCACGCCTTCGCCTTCCATCACGAGCTTTTTCAGCACTTCGGCCATGTCGGATTCATAGTGCAGCTGCAACGCCGGCGCAACCGCGGCGCGATCGAGCAGCAACGCGAGGCAGCGCCCGAAGTAGCTGGTGTCCGTATAGGAGATCAGCGGCAGCGGGTGCTGCTTCGTTCCGGGAAGGCGAAATGCGGGCGCCGACCGGCGGTTGGGCCGGCAGGCCGGCATCAACGTGTCGAGGCCGACCGTCACGTGTTCGTACCTGACCGGGTCCAGATGGAGCGGCAGCTCCGGATGGTGATAGGCGAACATCAGCTCGCAGTTGCCGTTGACGAGCATCAGGATCGAATCGTGGACATTCGTCGGAACGACGCGTGCCCGCACCTCGCCGAAATGCGGCGCAAGCGCCTTGAGCCAGGACGGCAGGAAATTCAGCGCGATCGTATGGCCCGCCGCGATCTGCAGGCTCTTGCCCGCGATGCGCTGCTCGGTGCGGATGATCGCGCGTGTGTCGAACAGGCGGCTGAGGACGTCTTCCGCCGTCTCGCGAAACAGCCGCCCTGCCGGCGTCAGTACCGGCGGGAAACTGCTGCGGTCGATCAGTTCGGCGCCGATCCATTGCTCGAGCGACTGGATGCGACGGCTGAAGCCCGACTGCGTGACGTTGCGGAACTCCGCCGCCCGGGAAAAGCTTTGATATTGAGCGAGGGCGATGAAATCCTCGATCCACTTGATTTCCATGTTTGCCTTGGAGGTCTGCAACCGGATCGACTTGCTGCCGACCGGGGGCACGGCGCCGATTGACCGGGCACATCGTGATGGAACGCACGGCGGTCGTCATGCCGACGATCGCCGCGGAACGCGCGAAAGACATGGACAGGGTACAGGATCGGGAAACCCGGCGGTCGTAAGCTCCGCGTTCGGTCCGCGCCGGCTGTCCCGGTTCGCCATGATCGACGCGGAGCGCGACGGCAGCGGAGCCAGCAGCGGCTGCCGCGCGCGACCAGCGTTGATCATCATGGCGACGATACGGCCGCGAGGGATGCGGCCGCGAGCCGGCCGCCTTCGCCGGTAGTGCTCGCGGCCCCCACCCGCTACTTCTGCAGCAGGATCTCCACGCGTCGATTGCTCGCCCGCCCTTCGGCGGTCTCGTTGGAGCCCACCGGATCGGCGTCCCCCTTTCCGGTGGCCGTCACGGAATCCGCGTTCACGCCATGCTCGCGCAAATACGACCCGACCGCCTCCGCGCGGCGCATCGACAGCGCCAGATTGTGCGCATCCGAGCCGACCGAGTCGGTATAGCCGGTCACCTTCACCAACGAGAAATGCCGGTCCGCCTGACGGCTCAGCAATGCGTCGAGCGAAGCGCGCGCGGCGGGCGTCAGCGTTGCGGAGTCGGTCGCGAAATACGTGTCTCCTGTCAGGCTGACCTTTTCCGCGGCGGCCGGTGCCGCCGCCACCGGCGCCGGAAGCGGCGCAGGTGCCGCGCCGCACTGGAACTCGATCGATCGCGGATCCGCGCCGTCGCGGAACGGCGCCTCCGAATCGACCCGCCGAACCGGCTGCGTGTCGCACATGCGCGTCGCGACCTTCATGCAGGTCTTTTCGCTCGACAGGATGCCGTGACAATCGACGCGAAACGTCCGCACGCCGTTTCTCGGCTGCAGTTCGTATGCATTGAACGTCGGCCCGGACGCGCTCGAGCAGGCGGCCAGGGAGGCCACGGACACGAGCAGGGCAAGAGAGGTTTTCTTCACTGATTCACTCCCGAAAATCGGTTCGATATCGCGCATGCGGCGCGGCAGTGCGGCCGCATGCGGATGCGTTCTCGTTCAGCGCGAACCGTTCCGGCGCTGCATGCCGGAACGGTTCGATGCGCAAGGATCACTTCCACTGATACAACATACCCGCGCCGACCACGCGCTGACTGCCGGCGAAACCGCCGTTCAGCGTCGCCTTCAGGTTCTCCGTGAGGCGCGCCTGCATGCCGACGGCCATCGCCTTCTGGCCGAGGAAGCTCGCCGTACCGACCCCCATCGCAAAGTTCGAGTCGCGGTCCATGTGCGGGATCGACGCCATCGCGGCCGTCGCGGCAATCCCGTCGCGCGCCATCGAATCGGTCTGCTGGATCTGCTGCTGCATCTGCGTGAGCTGGTTGTTGACCGTGTTCAGCGATTGCGTGAACTGGTTCGATACCGCGTTCAGCTGGTTCACGTTCACCGCGTCGGTGCCCTGCGTGCCGGCCGCGACGTTGACGACCTGGCGCGCCGACTCCGCCGAGCCGACCGCGACGACGTTCGAGCGCCCGCCGTCGTTGCTGCCCGTGCCGATCGCGGTCGACCCGTTGCCCGTTGCGGTCGAGCCGACGCCGATCGCGGTCGATCCGTTGCCGGACGCCAGCGACCCGTTGCCGACCGCCGTGCTGTTCGAGCCCGAGGCGACCGCGCCCGAGCCGCCCGCCGACGAATTCGGCCCCGTCGAGCCCGGCGGCACGTTCGTGCCGGCCGGGTTCGTCGTGTACGACCCGCCGAGGTTGGACGTGCGCTGGGTGATCAGCGTCGTCAACTGGTTGGCGACCGAGTCGAGCTGCGACACGTTGACCGCGTCGGTGCCGCTCTTGCCGGCCGCGAGGCCGGTGATCTGCCGGTTGCCGATGTTGACTTCGCCGGCCGACGACTGCGGACTGCTCAGGCCGTATGCGATGTAGTTCGCCTGCGCGCCGACGGTGGTCAGCGAACCCGAACCGAGCGCGATGCTGTTCGCGAGCGTCGCCGACGCCCCGGCCCCGAATGCGAGCGCATCGGTTGCCGTGGCGTGCGCGCCCGAGCCGAGCGCGACGCTGCCGACGCTCGCCGCGACCGCATTGGCGCCCTGCGCGACCGACTGCGCGCCGGTGGCCGTCGCGCCGCTGCCGAGCGCCATCGCATCGGCCTGCGCGGCGCTTGCCGCCTGGCCGATCGCGACGCCGCCCGGCGCGGTGGCATCGACGATCGCACCGTTGCCGATCCCCACGCCGTTGTCGCCGTTGACCACCGTCGTCGGGCCGACCGCGACCGACTCCGCGCCGACCGCGAGCGAATCGACGGCCGTCGAGTTCGCGTGGAAGTACTTCGTGGTCGTGACCGCGAACGACTGCAGCGCGCCGGCCAGCTGCCGCACGGTCACCGCGTCCTGCTGGCCGGTGCCGTCCGCGACGTTGGTGATCTGGCGATACGTCTTGCTCGTCGCGTCGCCGACCGATACCGCGCCCAGCAGCGTCTGGTCGGTCGTGTTGAACGGAATCGACGCGCTGCCGTTGCGGATGGTCCCCGACGCCGGCACCGTCGCGCGATCGGACACCGACCCGGCGCCGAGCGCGATGCTGCCGTCCACCTTCGCGACCGCGTTCGGGCCGATCGCGACGCTGTCGAGCCCGAGCGCCTGGCTGTCCGGCGCCGTGGAGTTCGCGTGGAAATACTTGATGCCGTGCGCGTTGATGTTGTCGATCGCCGAACCGACGTTGTTGTTGACCGTCGTCGACCCGTCGCTGTTGTACGTCACGTACGAAGGCGCGGAGATCGTGCCGGTCGTCGGGTCGTAGGTGGCCCCGCCGCCGATCGCGCCGGCCGTGCTGTTGCCGAGGTTGGTGTTGTTCGACGCGATCGAGCTGAGGCCGGTCGACAGCGAACCGATGCCCGTCGACGTCGCGGTGGACAGCGACGTCAGGTTGCTGTTCGTGCTCGACAGGCCGGTGGACAGCGAGCCGACGGTCGTCGAGGTCGACGTCGACAGCGACGAAATCGAGCTGGTCGTCGAGCTGAGGCCGGTGGACAACGAGCCGATGCTCGTCGACGTCGCGGTGGACAGCGACGTCACGGTGCTGTTGGTCGTGCTCAGGCCGGTGGACAGCGAAGCGACGCCGGTCGAGGTCGACGTCGACAGCGACGTGACCGCGCTGTTGGTCGAACTCAGGCCGGTGGACAGCGAGCTGATGCCCGTCGACGTCGAGGTCGACAGCGACGTGACCGTGCTATTCGTCGAGCTCAGGCCGGTGGACAACGAGCTGATGCCGGTCGACGTCGACGTGGACAGCGACGTGACCGCGCTGTTCGTCGAACTCAGGCCAGTGGACAACGAGCTGATGCCCGTCGACGTCGAAGTCGACAGCGACGTAACCGTGCTGTTCGTCGAACTCAGGCCGGTGGACAGCGAGCCGATGCCCGTCGACGTCGAAGTCGACAGCGAAGCCACCGAGCTGTTGGTCGAACTCAGGCCGGTCGAAGTCGACGTGGACAGTGAAGAAATCGCGCTGTTGGCCGACGACAGGCCGGTCGACGTGGACGTCGACAATGACGTCACGGTGCTGTTGGTCGAACTCAAGCCCGTCGACAACGAGGTAATGCCGGTCGACGTCGACGTGGACAACGACGTGATCGCGCTGTTGGCCGACGACAGGCCGGTCGATGTGGAGGTCGACAATGACGTCACCGAGCTATTGGTCGAACTCAAGCCCGTGGACAACGAGGTAATGCCGGTCGATGTCGACGTGGACAACGACGAAATCGCGCTGTTGGCCGACGACAACCCGGTCGACGTGGACGTCGACAACGAAGTCACCGAGCTGTTGGTCGAACTCAAGCCCGTGGACAGCGAGGTTATGCCGGTCGACGTCGACGTGGACAACGACGTGATCGCGCTGTTGGCCGACGACAACCCGGTCGACGTGGACGTCGACAACGAAGTCACCGAGCTGTTGGTCGAACTCAAGCCCGTGGATAGCGAGGTAATGCCGGTCGATGTCGACGTGGACAGCGACGAAATCGCGCTGTTGGCCGACGACAAGCCGGTCGACGTGGACGTCGACAACGAAGTCACCGAACTATTGGTCGAACTCAACCCCGTCGACAGCGAGCCGATCCCGGTCGACAACGACGACACCCCCGTCGACAACGAACTGACGCTCGACGCGGTCGACGTCGACAGCGAATTCACCGCCTGGTTCGTCGCATCGAGCTGCGACCCGTTGATCGCATCCGTGCTCGCCGAATTGATGCGCCCGGCCGCGACGTTGGTGATCTGGCGCTCGGTGCCCGCCGCACCGACGCTGACGACGCTGGTCGGGTTGGTGCCGTTGAAGTTGTAGGTGACGCCGCCAATCACCGCGCTCGCCGTCGGATTCGGCGCGGCCGTCGTCGACCCGGAACCGAGCGCGACGTCGTTTGCATTGTTCGCCACGGCCGACGCGCCGAACGCCACCGCACCGGCTGCCGCTGCCGTCGACGTATTGCCGAGCGCGAGCGAGCCCGTGCCCTGCGCGATGTTCGAATTGCCGATCGCAACCGCGCCGTCGCCGTTCGCGGTGTTGTTCGACCCCATCGTGACCGCGCCGGTGCCGATCGCGGTGCTCGGGTCGCCGATCGCCACCGCGCCGTTGCCGCTGACCGTCTGCCCCAGGCCGAGCGCGACCGCCCCGACGCCGCTCAACACCTTCGAACTGTTGCCGCCTGCGATCGACCCCGCGCCTGCCGCGGCCGCGATCGAGTTGCTGTCGCCGATCGCCACGGTGGACGCCGCGGCCGCGACACTGTTGATGCCGATGGCCGTCGCATTCGTGGCCGACGCCGTCGCCCCCGAGCCCAGGGCCGTCGCCGAGACGCCGCTGCCGAGCGCGAGATTGCCGAGCGCGACCGCGAATTGCTGGGTCGCGGTCGACTGTACGCCTGCCGCAATCGAACTGACGCCCGATGCGTTCGCGCTCAAGCCGAGCGCCATCGCCTGATTGGCCGCGGCCGTCGTGGCTGAACCCAATGCAATCGAACTGGTGCCGAGCGACTGCGTGCCCGAGCCCGGTACGCCGGCCGTCCCGCCCCAGCCGATCGCGATCGACGTCGCGCCCTTCGCGCCGCTGTTGACACCCATCGCGATCGAGGAATTGCCGGTCGTCAACGCACCGCTGCCCACCGCCACGCCGGCTGCGCCGGAACTCGTCGACTGGTTGCCGAGCGCAATCGCGCCCTGATTGGTCGCCTGCGACGAATAACCGAGCGCAACGCCGCCGATGCCCGACGAAACCGCACCGAGTCCAAGCGCAACCGCATACTGACCCGATGCCGTTGCATTGTTCCCGAGGCCGACGGCGGACGTGCCGTTCGCGGTCGCGCCACTGCCGATCGCCACCGTGCCCGTCTGCGTCGCCTGCGCCGAATTACCGACGGCAACCGAATATGCGCCCGAACCGATCGCCTGCACGCCGAGCGATGCGCTGTTGACGCCGGTCGCCTGCGCGTTGATGCCGACGGCCGTCGAACCGTCCGCCATCGCATGTGCGCCCGGACCCAGCGCCGTGGCAGAAACGCCCGCGGCCGTCGACAGGTTGCCCAGCGCGGTCGAGTTCTGCTGCGCGGCACTCGACCCGACGCCGATCGAGATCGACGTCACGCCGCCGGTCGCGGACCCGCCGTCCGGCGCGTATTGCGCGTGCGCCCCCGCATGGAACAACGCAAGATACGTGGACGCCATCAACACGGCCAGCCGTCGCGGCGACGGCGCCGAAAGCAGGCCCGCGCGTCGCGCGGCGCCCTCGTTCGCCGCATGCTCGCGCGGGCCGCTCGCCGACGCGACACGCTTGCCGCGCGCACGGTCAAGCTCGGAAGCCGCGACCCAGGCCCCCAGTGCTTCGTTCCAGATCGACTTGAACGACTTGTTCATCTTGTGTTCCCTCGGTTCTCATGTGCTGGATGACGCGGCAGCAAACGCGACGGCAGGCGATGACGCGCCGGTCTGCCTCCTCGTCCGTGCCGCGACGCTTCGCGCTTCACTTTGGATAGCTAACTAAACGATCGAACAACACTGCTCGGTAATCGCGATCGCGCGGGCGATCGCACGACTGCACGCCGTACGCGTGCATCGGCACGCGGCGCGGCGGCATTCGCCGGTTATCGGTTCATCGAAGCCGATGTCGCGCGAAAGACGGCGGCGCGCGACCCCGCGCATCGCGAATCCGCGTGCGCGTGCCGTCGCGCCGAGCCGGCGGCGACCTCGAATGTCATGGGAAGGCGTCGTTCAGACGCCGGATGGACGGATGCCGCCCCGTACCTCGGGACGGCCCGTCACGATTCATTCAGGAGGAGGATGACGCCGAGTGGTCCCCGGGTATGAAGCATGCGCACCCGGTTCGCTCGAACCGGTGCGTTGACCTGCCATGCCTGTCGCATTCATGTTTTTCGTGCCCGCCTGATTCGAGAACGCGCTGCGCGATCGCACCCGGACGGATCAGGCCGCCGGGCTGCGCACGCAGCCGCTCACTCTCTCCGCCGGCAGTCAAACGCCTTTCCGGATTTCCGGAAATAGCGCCTGACTTGCCGAACGCCCCCGCATCGATTTAATCGGTCGAATTTTCTTGACGATTTTTCTGGTCGATGCGTCACACCCTGACCAACCTCACAATCTTTCCGCTTGTCTTTTATACGTACTCGTTCGGAAAATTATGAAATTTGTATTACCCTCGTGCCAATTTTCTTGTCCGTCGTCGCATTCTCACATCCTGAGAATTGCCATCATTCGATGTCACATTCGATATCGCGTCATCCGAATATGGCAGCGGCAGGAATCCTTGCAAAACCGTTCCCCTCGAAGAACCGATTCCAACCGCGCCGGGGCTAGTGTGCGGTCATCCATTCAAACGCATCTTTTCTCGAGCGGAAAAAAGCTTTTCCCGAGCGGACGGCATTCACATTCATACATTCACGCCCGAAATACGGTTTTCACCAAGATAAATCTTGACCACCCCGCAAAAAGACATTAATCGGGCGGGCGTCGATTCAGCGCATCCATTTCCCACTGAAACGCATCGTCTCTCGACACAACTCGCTCGAATTCATTCTGCGGGCCAATTCGATTCAGCAATCGATAAAATCCGGAAATAAAGACCGATATTAAAATGCAATTCGGCATGTTTTTCCACTCCGATTCCATTCGGCGGAGCGCCGGTGCCGAAATCGCGCAGCGCCCCGCCGGATATGCCCACACGGGCCGCACGGAATCCTCACAATCGGTACTGTTGTCGACATATAATTTTTCGCAACAATCGCGCTGAAAGCGAAGCTTTCAATCCGACCGACCACCCTTCCACCGCGTCCGCCACCATGTCATCCCGCTCGTCCAGCCCGGCGTCGCTTCGCTCCACGCCGGATCTCGCCGACGCCCATATTCTTGTCGTCGACGATCGCCCGAACGACCTGCGGCTCCTGACCGAAATCCTGCGTGCCGCGCGGTGCCGGATCAGCGTCGCGTTCGACGGGCTGCAGGCGTATCACCGCGCCCAGGCGATCGCACCCGACCTGATCCTGATGGATGTCCGCATGCCGCGCATGGACGGCTTCGCCGCGTGCCGGCTGCTGGCGTCGACGCCGTCGACGCAGTCCATCCCGGTCATCATCCTCACGGCCGCGGGCGATCTCGAGGATCGCATCGCGGGGCTCGAAACCGGCGCGATCGACTACATCGTCAAGCCGTTCGAGCCGACCGAAGTGCTGGCCCGGATCCGCAACCACCTGAAGCGCGCGCGGCGCAGCCAGCCGTTCGCGCACCTGCCCGAGATGCCCGACAACCCGGAGGCGGCCCTCGTGCGCGCGGCGGCCGAGGTCCTGCTGCGCGACCTGCGCCATCCGCCGGCGCTCGAGGATCTCGCCCGGCAGGTCGGCACCCACGAAAAGCGGCTGTCGCGCGTGTTCCGCGACCAGCTCGGCCAGACCGTGTTCGAGTACCTGCGCGATACGCGCCTGCGCGCCGCGATGCATTTCCTCGCGGAGACGTCGATGGGGATCGGCGACATCGCCGAGGAAATCGGCTTTTCCACGCCCGGCAATTTCGCGACGGCGTTCCGCGAACGCTTCGGCATCACGCCGTCCGACTGGCGGCGCCAGCGCCATGCGGTCAACGCGCCGCCCACACCCGGCGGGCATCATCCCGATGTGTAGTCGCGGCGCGGCGTGGGCAGCCGGATGGCGCGCGGTGCTGCTGCTTCTGATCGCACTGGCCGTCACCTGCGCGACGGCCCGCGCGGCAGCGACGCCGAACCCCGCGCAACTGGAAGCCGTGTCGGTGTTCGAGGACACGAGCACGACGATGACCGCCGCACAGGTCGCGGCGCACGTTGCCGATCGTCCGCACGATGCGGCCACGACGACCGCGCCCTCGTTCAACATCGCGTTTTCGCGGTCGGCATGGTGGGTCAGCGCGACGCTGACCAACCGCGACAGCGCCGCTCGGCCGCTGGTGCTGGCGATTCGCGATGCGCGCGTCGACCATGCCGACTTCCATGTCGGCCGGAACGGCCGGTGGACGCTCGACAGCCGCTTCCCGGCGGCCGATGCCGGCGGCGATACGGCCGGCCCCCCGTCGCGCTACCCGGAACTCGACGTCACGCTGCCTGCCGGCGCAAGCATCCCCGTGCTGATCCGCGTCACGTCGCGCAAGGAGATGCGGCTCGCGCCGGCGGCATTCACCCGCGCGGCATGGGATGCGCTGGAACGGCGCGCGACGATGTGGGACTTCGGTTTCTTCGGCGGGCTGCTCGCGCTCGTGTGGTGCGCGCTGCTGATCGGGTTCTTTTCGCGCAGCGGCGTGTTCTACGTACTGGCCGGGCTGGCGCTGGGCACGACGCTGTTCGAGGCGGCCTACCGCGGTTATACGGCGATGGCGCTGCCGCCCGCGCTGCGCGAGTGGTCGGCACGCGGCGAAATCATCTTCGTGTACCTCGCGATCGCCTGCTTCATCCTCTTCATCCTGACGGTCGCCCGGCGCGAGCAGGCCAGGCTGCCGTTGCGCGTGGTCTACATGGCATTCCTCGCGCTCGAGTTCGTCGGCGTGGCCGGCGCCGCTTTCGGCGACCTGCTGACCTTCACGTGGTTCTGCCTGCGGCTGAACGCGGCGCTGGGGATCGTCAACATCAGCCTCGCGCTGTGGCTCGCCATCCGCCGCACGCCGACCGGCCGCGTGATGCTGATCGCGATCGCGTTCGCCACCTTCAACATGCTGATCCGCGTGCTCGACGGCATCGACGCGTTGCCGCCGGTGCTGTCCTGGCTCAAGTCCGACATCTATCCGAACCCCGTCATCGCGATCGTCGGGCTTGCCACGCACCTGCTGGTGCTGGCCGCGTGGATTCATCACGTGGGCCGCCAGCGCACCGAAGCACGCAAGCGGCTCGAACACTGGCAGCTCACCGAACAGGATCGCCTGCGCGACGAAGTCGCACGGCGCACGCTCGCGCTCAACGACGCGCTCCAGCAGGTCACGACGCACATGCAGCAGAAGATCGAGACGCTCGGCTACGTCAGCCACGACCTGCGCGCGCCGCTATCGACGATCAACGGCTACGCGAAGCTGCTGCTGCAAGGCGCGACGCGCGGGCAGGCGCGGCTGATCCGCTCGATCGACCGCAGCATCCGTTACCAGCTCACGCTGATCGACGAACTCCTTGCGTTCACGAAAGCCGAGCTGCAGCCGCTCGGCGTGTCGCCGGACACGACCGACCTGCCCGGTCTGCTCGACGACATCGGCCACTATGCGCTCGCGCTGTGCGCGCAGCAGGACAACCGGTTCGTGTACCGGCCGGCCAGCCCGCTGCCGCGCACGATGTCGATCGACGGGATGCGGCTGCAGCAGGTGCTGCTGAACCTGCTGTCCAACGCATCGAAGTTCACGCGCGACGGCACGGTCACGCTGTCGGTGCATGCGTCGCGCGAAGGCGACGCATGGCGCCTGCTGTTCGAGGTCGCCGATACGGGCATTGGCATCGACATCAGCGGCACCCGCGACATCTTTCGCGCGTACCAGCAGGTGCAGGCCGTCAACGGCGGCACCGGGCTCGGCCTGTTCATCGCACAGCGCATCGTCGGTGCGATGGGTGGCGAGCTGGCCGTCGCGAGCCAGCCCGGCGTCGGCACGTCGTTCTCGTTCGCGATCGTCGCGCCGGCCGTCGGGCACGTGCTCGTGCCGGCATCGGAGCTCGTGCGGCGGTTTCATGCGGCGGACGAGGTCGTGCCGGGCGGCACCGCGCCCGCGATGGGCTGCCCGCCCGACGATGCACTCGACGCGCTGATCCGGCTCGCCGGCAACGGGCAGCTCACCGATATCGAGGAATGGCTCGGCCAGTACGCGGACGAACCGGATTACGCGGCCTTCGTGCAGGCGGTGCGCGAGCATCTCGATACGCTGGACCTGCATGCGATCGAGAAGCTGGCCGGTACGCTGAAACGTGCGCGCCACGCGGCGACGGACGACGCGGAGACGGACGCGGCCGGGCCGGCCTGATCGCGCGGGCGGGACACCGCCGGCACCGCGTCAGGCCCGCGTTCCGGGTTCCGCCGCACCGAACGTCGAGCCCGCGACGCGATCGCTTCGCCAGCCGTCCCCCCGCTCGCGCTTGCCGATACGCGCCCCGTCGAGCACCCGGCACGCACACGTTTGCGCGCCGCGCCGCGCCCACTTGCGTTGCATCCAGGCCTCGATTTCCGCGACGACCTGCCGTTAACCCGGGTTTCAGCGCAGCCCGGTTCATCGCGCCGGGCCTCCCCTGCGAGCGCCAGCATGTCCGCATCCACCTCCATCGAGAAAATCGCCGACTGGGCGGGACGAAACCATCTTGTCGTCGGCGCGCTGGGCACACTGATGTCGTTCGCGGCGATCGGCATCAGCGCGGCCACGCTCTGGGCCACGAGAAGCGAAGTCGTCGAGCACGCGCACGAAACCTCGCGCAACGTCGCCGCCGTGCTGGTCAGCGAGATCGCGCGGACCGTCGAAACGTCCAACAACGCGCTGATCGCACTCTCCGCCGATCTCGGCAAGCCGGCGGTGCGACGCATGGACGCCGGGCTGCGGCACGACCTGCTGTTCCAGCGCGCGGCCGCGCAATACGTGACGGGGATGGGTGTGACGGACCGCGAAGGCCAGCTGATCGACGCGTGCTGCGGCCCGTCGCACCACTGGAACTTCGGCGATCGCGACTATTTCAAGGTCCATCGCGACTCGCCGAACGTCGGCCTTTACGTGTCGGAGGCCTATCGTGCGCGCTCGCGCGGCGGCACGGAATCGATCGCGCTCTCGCGGCGCATCGAACGACCGGACCACACGTTCAACGGCATCGCGGTGGTCGCGATCGATCTCGCCTATTTCGATCAGCTGCTGTCCCGGCTGGACGTCGGGCCGCACGGCATCAGCGCGATCGTGCGCGCGGACGGCACCATCCTCGCCCGCAACCCGTCGCTGAACGATCACCAGATGATCCGCCTGCGCCGCTCGAAAGCCTTCGATCGCATGCTGAACCAGGATTCGGGCTTTTATGCGGCGTATTCGCGCATCGACGGAACGCTGCGGCTCTATACGTTCCAGCGGGTGCCCGGCACACCGCTGATCGCCGTCGTCGCGCCGGCCGAAGCCGACGTGCTGGCCGGTTTCATCCGGATGTCGTGGTCGGTCGGCGTGTCGGCGTCGCTCCTCTGCGCGCTCTTCTGCGCGGTCGTCTGGCTGCTCGCGTTCGCGTTGCGGGACAACCTTCGCAAGCAGACGCTGCTCACCGACCTCACGCGCACCGATCCGCTGACCGGCCTGCACAACCGCCGCGCGCTCGACGTCGCGCTGGCCGACGAATGGGAACGGCTCCAGCGCGGCCACGACGGCAGCCTGTCGGTGCTGTTCATCGATGCCGACCACTTCAAGCAATACAACGACCGATACGGGCATGCACGCGGCGACACGGCGCTCCGGTTCCTCGCCGCATGCATCCGTACCCATACGCAGCGGCGCGGCGATTTCGCCGCGCGTTACGGCGGCGAAGAGTTCGTCGCGGTGCTGCCCGACACCGACGAACGCGGCGCCGCGAAGGTCGCGGAGGCGATTCGCCGCGAGGTCGAACGCAACCGGCTCGACGGGTTTGCGGAACCCGTTCCGCCGTTCACCGTCAGCATCGGCTGCGCGACCGGCCATCGCGCACGCCCCGCCTCCGTGCACGCGCTGTCGCATCAGGCGGACATGGCGCTGTACCGTGCGAAGCGGGAAGGCAGAAACCGGGTGTGTTGCGCGGAAACGGAGCCGCTCGCGCGCTCGGCATGACGGCCATGGGGCGAGTCGAGGTTCCCGGCCGCGGGTTGCATACACACGATTGTCCCGGGCCACTGTCCCGTCACGTGTCGTGGCGGCAACAGGGATCGTCAGTCAATAACGAAGCCGCCGGACTTTCCATCCATACGCATGGCCGGCGCGTAGCGGCACGCCGCCAAATATCCGTCTCGGGCGCGAAAAAATGGCATCCGCGATGTTCAGTATCGGGAATTAACCAGATAGTGGGAATTTTCGCGCACGGAGCACGACACGCAACAAATCCTTAACGGCCGCGTAACGAATCGTCACCACAATTCGCCATCTTTGACCATCAGGATGGAGTCTTGCATGTTTGCGTCACGAAGCCGTTTCCCGCTGCATGTCGCCGCGCTGTCGAGTGCGATCGTTCTCGCCGCGTGCGGCGGCGGCGACGATGTCGCCTCGACCACCCCGACCAGCGCGGCCATGCCGGCGCCGCCGGCCGACCCCGGTTTCGTCGACAGCGCGCCGGTTCCGAGCGTGCCCGCCTTCGTCGACAACGTCGCGACCAACCAGCGCGGCGACGCGCGTTACGCCACGCTGTCGACGAACGCCGCGGTACGCGTGGTCAGCCGCTTCCTCGACCTGTGGCAGCCGGCGACGATGCTCGTCGATGCGGGCGTGAGCGCGCCGGCCAACGGCGCGTTTCCGGCCATTTCGCCGTCGACCTGCACGGGGCTGCCCGGCAACGGCACGCCGTGCGGCACGATCCTGAACGACGCGGTGCTGCAGGCGAACGTGCAATACGTGGTCAACGCGACGACCGCACGCACGCCGCAGCAAGCCGACGCCGCGTACTATGACGACCGGCGCGGCAAGGGCTACAGCGTGACCGACGGCATGGGGCCGCTCACCTCGGCATGGCGCACCGCCGCGCAGCAGACGACCAGCATCACCAGCGTGCCGGCCGACGCGACGACCGTCCTGTACAACGACACGGGCAACAACGTGGGTGTGGGCGGCAGCGCGAACGCGAGCTTCGGGAAGGTCGTCGACCTGCTCAACGAGATGGGCAACAACGCGTCGACCGAACCCGCGAAACGCTTCTACAAGTATGCGCGGCCGTACCGCTGGAGCACGAGCGTCGTCGTCGCCCCCACGCTCGTGCCGGCGGAAAGCACGACGCCCGCGACCGACGGCGGGTTCATCAGCGGCCACCAGGCAGAAGCGATGCGCGACGCCGTGACGATGGCGTGGCTCGTGCCGGAGCGCTACCAGGAAATGGTCAGCCGCGGCCTCGAACTCGGCGAGAACCGCATCCTCGCCGGCATGCACTCGCCGCTCGACGTGATCGGCGGACGCATGCTCGCGCTGGCGATCAGCGCGGCCAATCTCGCGGCCTACGCGAACGACGCGCAGGCCGCCTACGGGCAGGCGCACCAGACGCTGCAGCAACTCACCGGCACGACCGATTCGACGTTCCCGGCATTCGCGCGCTCGGGCACGACGGCGACCGACCGCTTCGCCGATTACGCGACGAACAAGGCGGCCTTCGCGCGCCGCATGACCTACGGCTTCGGCGCGCTCGACGCGACCGGTGCGCCGCCGGTCGTGCCGAAGGGGGCGGAGATCCTGCTGCAGACGCGTTTCCCGTACCTGGGTGCGGATCAGCGGCGCGTCGTGCTGAAGACCACCGAGCTGCCGTCCGGCTACCCGGTGATGGACGACGCGGAAGGCTGGGGCCGGCTGAACCTGTTCGCCGCCGCCGACGGTTACGGCGCATTCAACGGCAACGTGATTGTCGCGATGGATGCGTCGAAGGGCGGCCTCAACGCCGCCGACCTGTGGCGCAACGACATCACGGGCACCGGCAAGCTGACGCTGCAAGGCAGCGGCGCGCTGACGCTGGCGGGCAACAACAGCTACACGGGCGGCACGCAGGTCAGCGGCGGCACGCTCGCCGCGGCGTCCGCGACGGCGTTCGGCAACGGCGACGTGTATGTCGGCGCCGGCGGCGGCATCCGGATCGCGGCGGGTGCGCCCGTCACGATCGCGACGCGCTATACGCAGCTCGACAACACGACGCTCGAACTCGACATCGACGGCAACGGCGGCGGCCGCCTGCGCGTGGGCGGCGCGTTCACCGTCGCGGGCGGCACGCTGCACGTGAAGTTCGTGAACGGTTATGCGCCGAAGGCCGGCGACACCATCGCACTGATCGACGCGGCAGCGGGCGCGGCGAAATTCGCGACGGTGACCGTCGACGGCTTCAAGGCGACGCCGGTCTATACGGCGACGGGCGTGTCGATCGTGCTGTCGGCGGCGTAACCGGCACCGCGATCGATCCGCGCGACGTCGCCTCCGACCGGCGGCGACGTCCATGCGAAACGACCGTGCGCCGCGTCCCGTTCGTTCGGACGAAGCGAAACGTAGCGCCATCGAACCCGGTGAGGGAGTCGAGCCCGGTTCCCCGGCTCGCTCCCGATTCCGGAATCATCTACTTGACGCCATTCCCGGCGACCCACTGAAAGCCGAGACCGGTGATCCCGTTCACCAGGCTCTGGAAATCCTGGAACCCGGGCGTGCCGAGGTCGGGCTCGAGCCAGAACGGATGGAAGAAGAAGGATGCGAAACCATCCCGAACCGTCAGCGCGTACTGTGCATTCGTGTAGAGATCCTGCCACGTGTAGGACAGGCACGAGAACGGATCGATACTGCAGATGTTGTATTCGACGTTCCCGAGGTTCTCGGGCAGCACCCGTTGCCCGTAATAGTCGGAATTGATGATGTACGGGAAGAATTGCCCGACCGAATAATCGTGATTCGGCGCGGTCGAATTCAGGTTCGGCTGATCCGACGTGTAGTAGACGACCCGCTGGTACGTCGTCTTGAACAGCGGCGGAACGGCCTTGATCGAAAGGGGCGACGACTGGTAGTGCGGCGCTTCCCACGCAAAGGGAACATAGCCGTTCGTCGACAGTTCCAGCAGGCCCGCTTTCAGACGGTTCGATGCCCACTGTGTCGAATCTTCGTCCACCGGACGGTTCTGCGTCGCCAGCCAGAACTCGTAGTCATTGCCGCTGACCGCGTTGTCGATGTTCGGCGTCGAATTGTATTGATGTGTGTAACCGTGCATCACGATACTGCCGCCCCGGATCAGCGCGTAATTGAGCGCCTGCTTCAGGCTGCTCGCCTGCGCGAGGTGTACGATCAGCGGCACACCGCCGTTATAGGCACCGAGCGGATCTTCGTACAGCGGGATGGTTGCAATCGAAAACGGAATGTTCTTGGAATACATGTAGTCGGTCAGCGTCTTCATCGACGCCGAGGTCGTGAACGCGTTGACGTCTTCCAGACGCACCATCGCGCGATGCAGCACCGGCTGGTTGGTCCCGAGAATGTCATGCAGCAGATCGCAGATCACCAGGTACCGGTCGCGCGGCCCGATGTACGAGAACGGCATGTCGGCGAAGTACCAGAAATTGCCCGCGCGCATGACATAGGGCGCCTGCGCACCGGTCTGACTGTCCTTGATGGTGACGAGTACACTGGCCTTCGTCGCATCGGACACCGCGGTGACGCCGATGTCGGGGTCCGCGCTGACGACGCCGGTGCTCGCGTTGAACGCATAGTATTTGACCATGCTCATGTTCTTGTAGAGCACCGTGTCAAAGAAGTCCGGGTTCGGGTTGCTGCTGGTCGGCGCGTAGGCCAGCCCGCTGATCCCGCTAAAGGTGAATCCGTAGCGGGCCGTGAAGTTGTACGACGGATCCCACGCGACTTCCCACAGGTTGTCCTTGAACCAGACGACCGTCTTCGACGTCTTGGCGACGTCCGACAGAAATGCGGCAGGAAGGGTGTTGTTGTAATAGCTCCCCAGATAGAAAGTCGCCTGGTACTTTTCGACGGTTCCTGCCGTGTAGCTGTCGACGGGCGCAAGCGTGACGTTGGTGTTGAAATGGCCAAGCAGGTTGCGCAGCATGATCGCGTAAGCCATGCCGAGCTTCGTGTACGGGTCGTTCGGCGGGGCGTCATAGAGCACGAGGACGTTCGCCGTGGTGGTCTGGGCGAGCACGGAGGATGGCATCTGGCCGAATGCGAATCCGAGCACCAGCACCCATGCGAGAACGAGCTTTTTCATTGTGATCTCCTTCGTGCTTAATCGCGCTGAATGTCGCCGTTGGCCCGACGATGTTTGCCTTCGTTGAAGTTCGGTTCCCTGCCATGCTCGCGCTCGGCATTCCGCTTCTCTTCTTCCGGCACGCCTGGCACGATCTCCGTCACGACGGCCGCGCGCGGTGGCGGCTCGACGCGTTTGTGTGAGGCGGAAGCACCGGACGCTCCCGCGTTGCAAACGGGGCTCATCAATGCCGTCGCGGACAAGATCGCTGCACATGCCACGGCAAGCTTGAGTGGGGATTTCATTGGAGAACTCCTTTCACTGGTCTCTGCGCGAAAACCGGGGGTCTGTCATCGGAACAACGCCTGGCCTGAGCATTGAGTGTCTGGGGATCGCGAACCCTGGGGGATGTCGATGCCTGAAACAACCTCGTACGAATTGCGCCCCGCATCGTCACTTGCGTGACGACGGAACCGCCGCCGGCGTCGGTCACGTCGCCCTGTGATGACCGCGACTGCACCCGCAAACGGCAGACACCCGATGCGTGTGTCGAGCGTGCAGTTGCGGCCCTCGTTTGCTCATCACACCGACCACGCATGCATTAACGATGCCAGGCACCGTTCCATGGAAGCGGGACGGCAACAGACGAAGGAGGAGGACGTCGCAACGCAAAAAAAACGTAACGCCAAAGAAACGCGGGGCGACGATGCAGCGTGGTACCGGCTCCATGGAACATCGATGCCGGCAGGGGGAGAGGAAATGCGTTTCGACTCTGCGCGTGGTTTGCGGCCGAGCCGGTGGGGTGAAAAATGCTATGGATCACGAATCGCGGGGGCTCGACACCCTGCATGTCGAAACGTTTCGATCCTGAGAATTCGCGCTGTCCCGTGAAGACGGTCCTGTCCGGCGCAATTCGCCCGTGGCCACGCGAACTTGTCCGGGAGCGTGAACCCTTTGTCGTATGACAAAAGACGATCCTCCTGCAATCGTCAATCAGGTACCAGGATGGCTTTCATCGCATGCGGTCATTCAGCGACGCGCCTCGGCGGCGCGGCCTGACGATACGACGGCCGCGACATAGCGGAGGTTGACACCGAACACGGCCGGCCAGGCCATGCGGCCGAATCCGTCCGCCAGAAAGTCGACGCACACCCGCACCTTCGCCGACGCAGCCAGCCGTGCCGGATACACCGCCCACACGTTCGCGGGATGCGCGACGTCGGGCAGCACCTGCACGGGCGCGCCGCTGTCGAGCAGCGCGCGCACGTCCCATATCTGGCGCAGCACGATGCCGCGCCCCGACATCGGGCATGCGTTCACGACGATCGCCTGTAGTAATGCTGCGCCAGCGCGACCCAGTACCGGACACCGGCCGGGATGATTTCGTCGTTGAAATCGTATTTCGGGTGATGCAGCGACGGTGCCGCCGCGCCCTCCGGCGCATTGCCGATCAGCACGTAAGCACCGGGCCGCTCCTCCAGCATGAAGCCGAAATCCTCCGACGTCATGTTCGGCGGCACGTCGCGGTACAGGCGTTCGCCACCGAACGTGTCGCCGATCACCGCTTCGCACAGCGCCGTCTCGGCCGGCGTGTTGACCGTCGCCGGGTAGTACTGGAAAAACTCGACGTCGACCTGCGCGCCATACGCACGCGCCAGCCCCTCGCACGTGAGCTGCACATCCGTCTGCAGTTTCTGCTGCAACGCGGACGACAGCGTGCGGATCGTCCCGCGCAGCTCGACGCTGTCCGGAATCACGTTGTCCGTCGTGCCCGCATGGATCATGCAGACGGAAATGACCGCAGGGTCCACGGGATCCTTGTGCCGCGCGGCGATGGTCTGACACTGCAGCACCATCGAACACGCGAGCGGAACGGGATCGATGCCCAGATGCGGCTGCGCCGCGTGCGCGCCCTTGCCGGTCACCTTGATCCTGAAGCGCGAGCCCGCGGCCATGATCGGGCCGGTACGCAATCCGAAATGCCCGGCAGGCAAGCCGGGCCAGTTGTGCATGCCGAACACCGCTTCGGTCGGGTATTGCTCGAACAGCCCGTCGTCGATCATCTTGCGCGCGCCCGCGCCGCCCTCTTCGCCCGGTTGGAACACGAAATGAACGGCACCCGGCAATGGCGGCAGTTCCTTCAGGATGCGCGCGGCGCCGAGCAACATGACGGTATGGCCGTCATGCCCGCATGCGTGCATGATCCCGTGCGTGCACGATGCGTGCGCGAAGTCGTTGGCTTCCTGGATCGGCAGTGCATCCAGATCCGCACGCAGCACGATGCCGCGCGCCGGGTCGGCACCGGGCAGGCTCGCGACGACACCCGTGCCGCCCAGCCCACGCGATACCGCATAACCGAGCGCTTCAAGCTCGCGGGCAACGACGTCGGCGGTCCGGTGTTCTTCGAATCGCAGCTCGGGATGCGCATGCAGATCGCGCCGCAGCCTTGCCCAGTGCGCGTGATGCGCCTGCAGCGACGTATCGGGAATGACAGGTTTTTCCAATTTCGGCACCTTCCGAAAATAAGCGGCTTCCAGTCCGTGCTGCCGCCGCGTTCGCACGCAGCGGCTGCGTCAGTCGTAAAAGCCGATGATCGACTTGATTTCCATGTAGTCCTCCATCCCTTCGATCCCGTACTCGCGGCCGTTGCCCGACTGCTTGTAGCCGCCGAACGGCGCCTGCGGATCCCATGCCGGATAGTTCAGATGCACCTGCCCGGCCCGGATGCGGGCGGCCACCGCGCGCACGCTTTCGTCGTCGCTGCCCTGCACATGCGCGCCGAGCCCGTACACCGTGTCGTTCGCGATGGCGATCGCTTCTTCCACGGTGTCGTAGGGAAGGATCGCGAGCACCGGACCAAAAATCTCCTGTTGCGCGATCGTCATGTCGGTGCGCACGTCGGAAAAAATGGTCGGCCGCGCGTAGAAGCCCCGATCGAATCCCGCCGGCCGCCCCGGGCCGCCGGCGACGAGCTTCGCCCGTTCGTCGATGCCTGCGTCGATCATCTGCGCGACCCGCCCGAATTGCGCGCGATTGGCAAGCGGCCCATGCGTCGTAGCCTCGGCGAACGGATCGCCGACCACCAGCCGTTCCACTGCCGCGACGGCCAGTTCCTCGACCGTACCGAGCACTTGGCGCGGCACGATCATGCGGGTCGGCGCGCTGCACGACTGGCCCATGTTCCTGAATGCGGCGGCCACGCCGGGTGCGATCGCCCGCTGCAAGTCCGCATCCGGCAACACGATGTTGGGCGATTTGCCGCCGAGCTCCTGCGCGACGCGCTTGACGGTCGGCGCCGCTGCCTGCGCGACCAGCACGCCCGCGCGGGTCGACCCGGTGATCGACACCATGTCGACCTCCGGATGCGACGAAAGCGCGGAGCCGACCTCCGCACCATTGCCGCTCACCAGGTTGAATACGCCTGCCGGCACCCCCGCGTCGGCGATCACTTCCGCGAACAGCAATGCGCTGAGCGGCGACAGCTCGCTGGGTTTCAGGACGACCGTACAGCCGGCCGCGAGCGCCGGGCCGACCTTCGCGGTGATCTGGTAGATCGGCCAGTTCCACGGCGTGATCAGCGCGCACACGCCGATCGGCTCGCGTACGATCGCGGTCGTCCCGCGCCGGGAAACGAACGGATAGCGCGCGAGATTGTCGCGCGCGACCCGGATATGCTCGGCCGCGAGCGGCACGTGCGCGGCGCGTGCATAGGCGATCGGCGCGCCCATCTCGGTGGCCAGCGCCATGGCGAACAGTTCCGTTCGCTCCAGCATCAACGTGTGGACGCGATCGAGCAGCGCGGCGCGCGCCTGCGGCGAAGTGGCCGACCACCGTTCGAACGCCCGGCGCGCGGCGGTGACGGCCCGGTCGGCGTCACGTGCGCTGCCGAGCGGGATGTCGCACACCGTGTCCTCGGTGGACGGGCACACGACCGCGAACCGGTCGCCGCCGTCGGGCAGGACCCAGTCGCCGTCGATGAAGAAACGATCCAGCCTGCCGGCTTGCATCAGGTGACGAACGGGGGAAATGACGGATGAATTCATTGCAGGATGTCCTTGAGGCGGTACTGCACGCCCGCGAACGGCACGAACGACGGTCTGCCGAAGCGGTCGGATATAACGGGCCGGTCGAAGCTTGTCGACGGGTTGAGATGGGCGCGTCCGTCGACCGTCCGTCGATGATTCGCGCCATCGGCATGACCACGGTTCGCGCCGTGGCCGCCATCGCCCCGCGTACTAGAAATCCGCGACCTTGCCCCACGCGGAATCGCTGAACCGTTCCGGCCGATACGGCACCGGGTCGACCAGCGGTTGCGCACCGGTCGCGAGATCCGCGATCAGATGCCCGGCGCCCGGCCCGATTCCGAAGCCGTGGCCGGAAAACCCCGCGGCAAGGATCAGCCCCGGCACACCCGGCACTTCGCCGATGCCCGGCACGCCGTCCGGCGTACTGTCGACGAACCCGGCCCATGCGTGCGTGATCTTCGCGTCGCGAAGTTCGGGAAACAGTTCGGCGGCGCGCCGGTAGGTTTCGTTGACCGTCGGCATGTCCGGTTTCGGATCCAGAATGCGCACCGCCTCCATCGGCGTCGGTTCATCGAGCTGCCAGCGCTTCAGCGTTTCATGCCCGCCGCGCACGCCTTCGAGCCAGCCCGGCAGAAGATTGCGCCAGCGCTTCGCGAACATCGGCAAGAACTGCGGTGCGAAGCGCAGGAACTGCGGCGTCACGTCCACCCGCGCGCGACCGCTGATCGCCAGCGCGTAGCGTCCGTCGCTGCGGCGTGTCACGGACACGCCGGACGTATACATCGCATCCGGCAGCGGATGCTCGACAGGCGACACGCTCAGGATCGACTGACGGATCGACGCCTGCGGAAAGCGGATGCCGAGCTGGCGGCAGAACGACGACGCCCATGCGCCGCCGGCAAGCACGACCGTCCTGGTCTTGATGACACCGGCCTCCGTGACGACACCGCCGACACGCCCGCCCTCGAGTTCGATGCCGCGCGCCGCGCAGTGCTGGTGGACACTGCCGCCGAGCTTCATCAGCGCGGCGGCGACGGCCGGCGCGGCCTTCTCCGGGTCGGCCGTGCCGTCGGTCGGCGAAAAGACGCCGCCTTTCCACGTCCGCCCGGTCGCATGCCCGCGCTCGGTGGCCTGCTTGCGGTCGAGCATGTAGGTCGTCACGCCCGCGGTCTTCGCGAACTCGCCCCAGCTGGCCCAGCGCGACAGCTCGGCCTCGTCGTTACTCAGGTACAACAGCCCGCAGCGATGAAAACCGGTGTCTTCGCCGGATTCGGCGGCGAATCGTTCCCACAGATCGATGCTCTTGCTCGCCATCGGCAATTCGCGTTCGTCGCGGTTCTGCTGCCGGCACCAGCCCCAGTTGCGGCTCGACTGCTCGGCACCGATTCGCCCCTTCTCGACGAGCGCGACCGATACCCCGCGCCGGGCGAGGTAATAGGCAGTAAAGACGCCGATGATGCCGCCGCCGATCACGACGACGTCGGCCGATGCCGGCGGCGTGGGCGAGGTTTCTATAAGGCGCAGCGGTGGGGACATGGTCAGTCTCGTTCGGTTGAGGCAGGTACGTTCTGCACGACGTAAAACTTCGCGACGCGTTCGCTGCTTTCCCACCCGATCGATGCGCCGCGCGGCACGAACAACGCATCGCCGGTGCCGAGCGACAGCACGCTGCCGTCGGGGTCGGCGAACCGCACGCTGCCGGCCAGCAGGAGCATGAACTCGTTGACGCGATGCGGGCGAACGATCCGGTGATAGGGCGTCGAATCCCACGTACCGGCGCAATACCCGGCGCCGTCGTCGAGGAACACGTTGTCGCTGCGGCATTGTGGTGCGGGGCCGAGCAGCACCTCGGGCGGCAGCGATGCGGAAGGCTTGAAGTCGGCGTCGGCCCGCAGCGGAAACAGGCCGTGTTTCGTCGGCGTCGTGCACGCGGCTGCGCAGAACATCAGCAACACGCGCGATTCCGCGTTGATGCGAACCGCCGTGCCGGCGCCGATGACTGCCCCTTCCCCCGGCCCGAGCACCAGCGGAGCGGCCCCGGCCGCTTCGAGCGTCAGCTCGCCTTCGATGACCGCGATCGTTTCGATGTGCGGAAAGCGCGCCACGTCGAGTTCGCCGACGAAGGCGATACGTCCCGCGGCCATCGAGTCGGGCCCTTCCCACGCGATCTCCCGATGTCGCGCAAAAGGATCGCCCTCGCCGAATGCCTGCTTGCGGAACGAGGTGGAACAAGGCGCGCCGTCGGCACGATGCAACACGAAAGCTGCGGTCATTTCTGCTCCTCTGCAGTGCGCGGCGGCCGGATCGAAAACCGTCGCGCAATATTGGAAATCTCCGTTCGCCGGCGAACCCGCCGGAATCCCGTCAGGTGTGCAAACCGCCCGCACTTGCGCCCGCGTGGCGTTCGGTGTGCGCGCGCGCCGACGTCGTGCGCGCCGATGCACCGCCCGGTCGCGCGACCACGCAAGCGCGCGGCGTGATCCCGAGCACGCGCCGAAAATGCCGGCACAGATGGCTCTGGTCGAAGAAACCGACGTCGGTCGCGACGACCGACGGCGCAACACCGGCACGCAACAGGTCCTGCGCGCGCCGCACCCGGACGAGGCACAGATACCGGTGCGGGGACAACCCGGTTTCGCTGCGAAAGCGCGCGGTGAAACGCGATACGCTCAACCCGGCCACCGCCGCGAGCGTGTCGAGATTCAGCGGCTGCGCGAACGACGCGTCGATCGTGCGCAGCACATCGCCGATCGCCGGCGAGACAGGCCGCGCGACGCGCGGTGTGCATGGCGTCGTGTCTTCGACCGAATCGTGAATCAGGTCGAGCATGCTGGCAGTCCTCATGTCGCCGCCTGCGGTGTCACGCCCGGCAAGGCGGCGCCCGCTGACGGGCAAACGAAACGCGCTGTCATGTTGAATTCTCCCCGGCGCCCGCTTCAGTGCAGAAAATCCTGCACCCGGTAATACGCGCCGACGAACGGCAGGAACCACGCGTGCCCGAAATGCCCGGGCATCGCCGGCCAGTCGAGTTCGCGCCACGGATTCGAGGCCGTCGCGCCATACAGCACGTCGGCCATGACGCGACCCATGTGCACCGACATCTGCACGCCGTGGCCGCTGTAGCCCATCGAGTAATAGAGCCCGTCGTGCTGGCCCGCGCGCGGCAGCCGGTCGGCGGTGATGTCCACCAGCCCGCCCCAGCAGTAGTCGAGCCGGACGTCGGCCAGTTCCGGGAAATAACCGGCCATGCCGGCGCGCAGGATGTCGCCGCTTTTCGCGTCGGAGCGCGGGCTCGACATCGCGAAGCGGGCGCGGCCGCCGAACAGCAGCCGGTTGTCGGGTGTCACGCGGAAGTAGTTGCCGATCTGGCGCGACGTCACGTACGCACGGCGATGCGGCAACAGCCGGTTCAACTGCGCGTCGGCGAGCGGCTCGGTCACGACGATGAAGCTGCCGACCGGCGCAATGCGCCGCCGGAACCATCCGAACGGGCCGTGCTGCGACGCGCCGGTCGCGACGAGCACGCGATCGGCGACGATCCTGCCGCGCGTGCAGGTGATCGCGTGCCGCTCGCCGTCGAGCCGGTCCAGTTGCGTGACGGCCGCATGTTCGTAGACGCGTGCGCCCGCGCGCACCGCCGCGTGCGCAAGCCCGACACCGAACTTGCCCATGTGCATCTGCGCACCATTGCGCTGCAGGAGCCCGCCGTAGAAGCCGTCGGACGCGACTTCATCGCGAATCCGCTCGGGTTCGATCAGTTCGATGTCCGGATCGACGTCGCGCCGCAACGCGTCGAACGTCTTCGCCAGCCCCGCGAAATGCTGCGGCTTCGCGGCGAGCTTCAGCTTGCCCGCGCGCCGGAAATCGCAATCGATCGCGTGTTCGGCGACGATCGTCTCGACGCTCTTCACCGCGCTTTCGTAGGCGCGATAGAACTGCTTCGCCGGCTCCGCGCCCATGCGCGCGGCCAATGACGCGTAATCCTGCGCGACGCCCGTGTTGCACTGGCCGCCGTTGCGGCCGGACGCTTCGCCCGCGACCTGCGCGGCTTCGAGCACGACCACCGATACGCCGCGCTGCGCCAGCGCGAGCGCCGCCGACAAGCCGGTAAAGCCGCCGCCGATCACGACCACGTCGGCGCGCCCTTCGACGGGGCCCTCGCAGCCGGCACGAAATGCGGGGCGCGTATCCAGCCAGTACGATTCGAATTTCATCGGGTCCTTCTCGAGCTTGTCGGCGACGACGATCGGCTGCCGTTCATGGGAAATCATTTAATCACCATCAAAAACCGCAGTTGCCGCGTATTCGCGCACGGCACGCGCGCAAATCGCCGTTTTGTGCGACCGCCGCAGCAGACTATGCGGTGCGCCAGCCGCCGCGTCGCGCACGCCGAACGGAGGCGTGTCGCGCATCACAGCCGCACGGGCTGCACGGGCGCGGCACCGGCCTGCGTCGGCTCGGCCTGGAAGCGCGCCAGGTCTTCCTCGTTGCGATGGCACAGCACCTGCGCGCCGTTGTCGAGCTTGCGCAGCACCGGGGGCGTCCGGTTGCAGACGCCGTCGACCCGCATCGCGCAGCGCGACAGGAATGGACACAGCTCGCCGTCGTCCGCACGCTCGCCGATCGGCACCAGCGGCCGATGGCAGCGCTCGGCCGCATCGTCGAGCCAGCCCGCGCGCAGCTCCGGCGCGGACGACACGAGCAGGTGCGAATACGGGTGATAAGGCGGCGCGCACAACGCATCGCGGCTGCCCGTCTCCACGCGGCGGCCCGCATACAGCACGACGATGTCGTCGCTGATCGCGCGCACCTTCGCGATGTCGTGCGTGATGAACACGTAGGACACGCCGAGCTTCGCCTGCAGGTCGCGCAGCAGGTCCATGATCGCGGCGCCGACCACGGTGTCGAGCGCCGACGTGACTTCGTCGCACAGGATCAGGTCGGGTTCGGCCGCGAGCGCGCGCGCGAGGTTCACGCGCTGCTTCTGCCCGCCCGACAGCTCGCCGGTGCGCCGCGCGGCCACCGCCGGCGGCAGCCGCACGAGTTCGAGCAGCTCCGCGACGCGCTGCCGCGCACGCGCGCCCTTGATCCCGTGGTAGAACGCGAGCGGCCGCGCGAGCGTGCGCTCGACGGTATGCACCGGATTGAGCGCGGTGTCGGCGTTCTGGAACACGATCTGCACGCGGCGGTGCTGCTCCTTGGTGCGCTTGCCGATATCGCGCGCGAGCGGCTCGCCGTCGAGCAGGATCTTCCCGGCCGCCGCCGGCACCAGGCCCGCGATCACCTTGGCGAGCGTCGTCTTGCCGGAGCCCGATTCGCCGATCACGCCGACCGTCTGTCCGCGCCCGATGCGCAGGTCGACTTCGTTCAGGATCAGCTTCGCGGGCCAGCCCTTCGCGTTGCGGCCGCCGTAACCGGCGACCGCGCCGCGCACCTCGAGCAACGGCGCCGGGTCGGCCGGCGCCGGTTTCCCGTCGCGTTGCGCATCGTTCGGCGTGACCGCCGCGATCAGGCTCTGCGTGTACGGGTGTGCCGGCGCATGCAGGATCTGTTCGGTATCGCCCGTCTCGCGGATCACGCCGTCGCTCAGCACGACGATCCGGTCGGCCATCTGCGCGACCACGGCCAGGTCGTGCGACACGTATACCGCGCTCATCCCGTAGCGCCGGATCACGCTCTTGAACGCCTGCAGCACGTCGATCTGCGTGGTGACGTCGAGGGCCGTGGTCGGTTCGTCGAGAATCACGAGCTCCGGATCGGTGATCAGCGCCATCGCGGCCATCAGCCGCTGCAACTGCCCGCCCGACACCTGGTGCGGATAACGCTTGCCGATCGTCTCCGGCTCCGGCAGCGCGAGCGCGCGGAACAGCTCGACCGCCTTTGCCTGCGCATCGCGCTTCGACATCGTCCGGTGAATCAGCGCGCTCTCGATCACCTGGTCGAGGATCGTGCGTGACGGGTTGAACGAGGCAGCCGCGCTCTGCGCGATATACGCGACCTTGCGGCCGCGCAGCGCGGCCAGGCCCGACGCCGACAGCCTGCACACGTCCGTGCCGCCGATCTTCACCGAGCCGCCGGCGATCCGGCAGCCGGTGCGCGCGTGGCCCATCAGCGACAGCGCGATCGTCGTCTTGCCCGAGCCGGACTCGCCGATCAGCGCGAGCACCTCGCCGCGCCCGATCTCGAAGTCGACGTCGTGGACGATCGTCGTTTCCGCGGCGCCCGGGCGACCGCCGACAACGCGCAGCCCGCGCACCTCGACGAGCGGAGTCGATTGATCTCGCATCAGTGTTCTCCGGCGGCCGCGGCCGCGCCCTTGCGGCGGCCGCGATGCGGCAGGCCGTCGATCAACAGGTTGACGCCCACCGTCAGGATCGCGATCGCGACCGCGGGCATGATCGCGACAGCCGAACCGTCGCCGAGGCTCGCGATGTTCTCGCGCACGAGCGAGCCGAGGTCCGCATACGGCGGCTGCACGCCGAGCCCGAGAAAGCTCAGGCCGCTCAGCAGCAGCACGACGAACGTGAAGCGCAGGCCCGTATCGGCGAGCATCGGATGAATCATGTTCGGCAGCATCTCGACGCACGCGATGTACAGCGCGCTTTCGCCGCGCGCCTTCGCGACCTGCACGAATTCGAGCGTGCTGATGTTGACCGCCAGCGCGCGCGCGATCCGGTACGAGCCCGGCATGTAGCTGACCGCGGCGGTCAGGACCAGCAGCGGCAGCGACGAGCCGAACGCGGCGACGAACATCAGCGCGAACATCTTCGACGGAATCGACGTGAGCGCGTCGAGCAGCCGGCTCATCGTCTCGTCGACCGCGCGGCCCGACACGGTCGCGAGCAGCCCGAGCGTCGTGCCGGTCAGCGCGGCGAGCAGCACCGCGGCGAGCGCGAGCAGCACGGTCAGACGCGTGCCGTACAGGATCCGGCTCAGCATGTCGCGGCCGAGGAAGTCGGAGCCGAACGGCAGCTTCGCGCTGAACCGCGCGAACACGTCCGGCGTGACGATCGCGCCCACGTCGTGCGGCGCGAGCAGCGGGGCGAACACCGCGATGAACAGCATCAGCCCGACCATCGACAGGCCGACACGGCCGCCGGCCGTCAAGTCGATGCGTGCGGCACGGCGCTTGCGCGGCTGGTCGGGGGCCGGGGCGGCGGGCGGCGTCGCGCCGCCCCACGGCGGGCGCGGTTCGCCGGACGGCGGCAGCGTGTTGCTGCGTTGAACGGGGTCGGTCGGGTGCATGGGCGGCATCTCGGGAGAAGGACGGGACGGTCAGGTCCGCAGTCGCGGGTTCGACACGATCGAGCACAGGTCGGCGAACAGCACGAGCGTCAGGTACGCAACGCAGAAAATCATCGTGCACGCCTGGACCAACGGGAAATCGCGATTGCTGACGGCGTCGACCATCAGGCTCGCGAGGCCCGGATAGTTGAAGATCGTCTCGACGACGATCACGCCGCCGAGCAGATACGACAGGCTCAACGCGATCGCATTGGCGATCGGGCCGATCGCGTTCGGCAACGCATGGCGCAGCACGACGCGTGCAGGGCTCGCGCCCTTGAGCACGGCCATCTCGACATACGACGCGCTCAACTGCTCGATCACCGCGGCGCGCGTCATGCGTGCCATCTGCGCGATCACGACCGCGCACAGCGTCAGCACCGGCATCGCATACGCACGCAGGAAATCGTGCAGGCTTTCGATCTCACCGCTGTACGACAACGCGGACAGCCAGCGCAGCTTCACGGCGAACACGAGCACGGCGACGGTCGCGATCAGGAATTCCGGCGTCGCGACGAGCGACAGCGTGCCGAGGCTGATCACGCGGTCGACCAGCGACTCGCGCTTGACCGCCGCGAGGATGCCGAGCAGCAGCGCGATCGGCACCGACACGGCGGTCGTGATCGCCGCAAGCGTGAGCGACTTCGGCAGGCGCCCGCCGATCATCTCCGACACCGGCATGTCGCCGGACAGCGAACGGCCGAAATCGCCGTGCATCAGGCCGGCGAGCCAGTGCGCGTAACGCACGTGCGCGGGCATGTCGAGGCCGAACTGCTGGCGCAGCGCGGCAACCGTCTCCGGTGTCGCCGACTGGCCGAGCGCGGCCTGCGCGGCGTCGCCGGGCAGCAGGTTCGTGATCGTGAAGATGATCGCGGACACGATCAGCAACGTCAGCGCGGTGACCGCGATGCGCCGGACGATCAGGCCGATGAGAATTCGGTTCATGAAGCGACACTCCCGAAAAGGCCGCGCGTGGCCGGCGCGGTCACCCGCACCGGCCGCACGGCGGCCGCCAGCAACGACGTCACGCGTTCCACCACACGTGCTCGGCGAACATGAAGCCCATCATCCCGCCGGTCGGGATCGAACCGAGACCGGCGAGCCGCTTGTCGTAGCCGTCGAGGAAGCTGATGAAAGCCGGAATGCCGACCCGCCCCTGCTGCGCCACGATCACCTGCATGTCGCCGTACATCTGCTTGCGCTTCGCGTCGTCGGTTTCCGAACGCGCGGCGAGCAGCAGCTGGTCGAACTTCGCGTTCTTCCAGCCCGACTCGTTCCACGGCGCATCCGACTTGAAGAACTGCGTGAACAGCACGTCGGCGCTCGAGCGCGGGTTGATGTTGCCGAAGGTGAGCGGGTGCTTCATCCAGTGGTTCGACCAGTAGCCGTCGGGCGACGCGCGGTTGACCTGCAGGTTCAGCCCGATCTTCTGGCCGGCCTGCTGCAGCAGCACGGCCATCTCGACCGACCCGTTCGCGTCGGACGTCGCATACATCGGCGGCAGCGTGACGCCCAGCGCGCCCGCCTTCTGGAGCAGGAATTTCGCCTTGTCCGGATCGTGCGCGCGCTGCGGCAGCGACGCGTTGAAGTAACGATGCCCCGGCGGAATCGGCTGGTCGTTGCCGATCACCGAGTAGCCGCGGAACACCGCCGAGCGGATCTGCTCGCGATCGAACAGGTACTTCATCCCTTCGACGAAATCGGGATTCGAGACGATCGGGTTGTCGCTGCGCACGATCAGGTCGGTATAGAGGCCCGACTTGGTTTCCTTCAGCGCGTAGCCCGGCGTCGACGAGACCCGCTGCGTCGAGCGCGGATCGATCGCGTTGATCAGATGCACGTCGCCCGACAGCAGCGCGTTCAGGCGCGCGGCGCTGTCGCCGATGCCGATCAGCTCGATCTCGTCGAGATACGGCCGGCCCGGCTTGAAGTAGCTGTCGTTGCGCACGCCGACGGTCGACACGCCCGGCTTGAACGATTTGAGCTTGTAAGGGCCGCAACCGATGCCGGTGCTGAAGTCGGTCGTGCCGTCCTTGACGATCACGAGCTGCGGCGTCGCGAGAATCACCGGCAGATCGGCATTCGCGCTGACCAGCGTGAGCGTGACTTCGTCCGGGCCGCTTGCCTTCGCGTCGGCGAACTGGTCGGCGAGCGGCTTGACCTTCGATGCGGTGGCGGCGTTCTTGTGGCGCATCAGCGAATACACCACGTCGGCCGGGCCGACCGACTTGCCGTCGTGGAACGTGACGCCCTTGCGCAGCTTGATGACCCACGTCTTCGCATCGGTGGTCTGCAGCGACTCGGCGAGGTTCATCTGCGGCGTCAGGCTCGCATCGAGCTGCGTGAGGCCGCTGTAGAACATGAAGAAACGAATGTAGTCGGCGCCGGTCGAGCCCTTGGCCGGGTCGAGTGTATCGGCCGTCGAACCCGATTCGTTCGCGACCCGGATCTTGCCGCCGCGTTTCGCCACGGGCGCCGCGAATGCGGACGCGGGGTTCATCAGGAGTCCGCCGGCGCCGGCGGCCATCATGCCGCTCGCCGCCATGACCTTCATCATGTCGCGGCGAGTGAAACCACCGTTGCCGCCGCCGTTGTCGATATCGTCGCTCATCCGAACTGCTCCTGACTGTTGAAAGTGGGGTCTGGGGTCCAGCGTGGTTCTCGAATCCCGCAGTGCCCGCTTGCTGGTGGCGGGCGCAACGTCGTACACATGCAATTCATTTAAGCATCGCCAAAATGCGGTTTGTCGCGATTCGGGCCGCCCGCACGATACGAATCGACCGTTTTGAGCCGCCCGCGCAGCATGAATTGCTGCGTGCGCCCACGTGTCGCCGTGCGCCCGGCGGCGTGTCGCGGTGGTTGCCCAACCCGTGTCGATGCAGGAAATCGTAAGGCCGCAGCCGCCGCAGATTGCGCCGACAAAATTGTCCGTTCGGCATCCGGCGCGCGTTTGGCACACGCAAACCGCACGTTTGTGTCGAATGCGTGTCCGCATGCCGATGACGGCTGAAACGCACGGTGTATTGCGGCAGATCGCCGCATGCACGGGCGTCGACGGTGGGGATCGCGACGGGACGTCGCGCGGGAAAGCTCAGAAGAATGCCGCTCGATCGGAACGGCTTGGCGGGAAGACGGGAGGATGACGGGACCGCCGGGAAACCGGACCCGTGCAGTCGTGCAGTCGTGCAGTCGTGCAGTCGTGCAGTCGTGCAGTCGTGCAGTCGTCAGGAATCGTATCGCCATGCGGCGACGCGCGCGTCACCGGCATGTCGGCGCGCACGCCGGGCGCATGCCGGCGCGGCCCGAGGCAGGCGCAATGATGCGCTGGCCGGCAGTGAGCGGCGCGAAGCCGTCAGGCAGCGAGCCGGAATACCGATACGGCGGCCCGCAGGCGCGCCGCCTGCTCGTCCAGCGACGAAGCGGCCGCCGCCGCCTGCTCGACGAGCGCGGCGTTCTGCTGGGTGACTTCGTCCATTTGCGCGACCGCCAGCCCGATCTGTTCGATGCCGGTGCTTTGCTCGGCCGACGCCGCTGAAATCTCGCCCATGATGCCGGCCACCCGGTCGATCGACCGGACGATCTCCGTCATGCGCTCGCCGGCCGTCTCGACGAGCCGGCTGCCGCTGCCGGCCCGCTCGACCGACGCGTCGATCAAGCCCTTGATGTCCTTCGCGGCCGCGGCACTGCGTTGCGCGAGCGAGCGGACCTCCGACGCGACGACGGCGAACCCGCGCCCTTCCTCGCCGGCCCGCGCGGCTTCCACCGCGGCGTTGAGCGCGAGAATGTTGGTCTGGAATGCGATGCTTTCGATCACGACGGTAATGTCGGCGATCCGCACCGACCCATCCGAGATCTGCCGCATCGTTTCGACGACCGCCTGCACGGCGGCGCCGCCGAGTTCGGTCGCATCCTTGGCCTGGGCCACGAGCGCATTCGCCTGGCGCGCGTTGTCGGCGTTCTGTTTGACCGTGGACGTGATCTGCTCCATGCTCGCCGCCGTTTCCTGCAGCGACGCGGCCTGCTGCTCCGTGCGCTGCGACAGATCCAGGTTGCCTTGCGCGATCTCGCCGGTGCCGGTGGCGATCGAGTGGGTCGTGGTCTGGATCTCGGCGATGGTGTCGGTCAGCCGCGCCTTCATGTCGCCCAGCGCGACGAGCAGGCTGCCGGGCGCGGCGTGCGCCGTATCGAACTGCACGTCCAGTTCGCCGGCCGCGATGCGGGCGGCGATCTGCGTCGCATGCGCGGGCTCGCCGCCCAGCGTGCGCCTGACGCTGCGCAGCACGCCCCAGGCGATGGCCGCGAGCGCCGCGGCGATGACGAGCGCGACGGCGCCGAGCACCATCGCGAGCCGGGCAAACGCCGCGTTGATGTCGTCGTAGAAAAATCCGGTGCCGATCCACCAGTTCCAGTCCGGAATCGCGACCACGCCCTGCAGCTTCGGCTCCAGGTCCGCGTCCGGGCTACGCTTGATCAGCACGTCGACGAGCGCGAAATGCGCCTGCGCCATCCCCGCGCGGTACGCCTCGCTGTCGGTCATGCCGCTGGTCGTGCGGTTGCCTTTCGCGCGCGTGCCGATGAATTTCGCGTTCGGGTGCACGAGGTTGACGCCGTCGGACGTCGTGACCCAGAAGTAGCTCTTCGAATTCGCGTTGAGCGCGGCCAGCGCGGCCTTGGCCTGCTGCTGCGCCTGCTCCTGCGTGAGCGTGCCGCTCGTCTGCAGCGCGCGATACGAATCGACCAGATGCTCGGCCTTGGTCAGCAGAATGACGATCTCTTCGCGGCGGCTGTCGATCAGCGCATCGCGCAGCGTGTGCAGCGACAACGCGGCGAGCAGGACGACGCCGAGCAGCGCCGCAGCGACGAGCAACAGCAGTTTGGTGGACAACTTCATGCGAGGGCCTCGAAATATTAACCGTTCGGTACATATATCGGCCGGGGTGGCCCCGCCTTGAACGACTCGATATCGGTAATTACCCTCGTTTCGTACGCTGATCGAACGCGTGACGGGGCGCGCCGGCATCGCGGCCGCGTCCCGTCGCGCGATGGATCGGCCGCCCCGGCGGCTTACAGCCCGAGCTGCGTCGCGAGATGGCCGATATCCGACACTTCGTAATAGTTGTAGAACGGCGTGCCCGGCTCGTGGCCGCGATTGACGAACGCCTTGTGCTTGATGCCCAGATCCTCGGCCGTCATCAGGTCGTAGCGCAGGCTCGACGACACGTGCAGCACGTCCTCGGGCTTGCAGCCGAGCTTGCCGAACATGTACTCGAAGCCCTGCATCCGCGGCTTGTACGACTGCGCCTGCTGCGCGGTGAACACCGCATGGAACGGCGCGCCGAGCTTGTCGACGTTGCTCATGATCTGCTCGTCCATCGCGTTCGACAGGATCACGAGCTTGTACTTCGTCGCGAGCCGCGACAGGCCCGCCGGCACGTCCGGATGCGGGCCCCACGTCGGCACCGCATGATAGAAGCGCTCGGCCTCGGCCTCGTCGAACTTCACGCCGACGCGCGCGCAGGTGCGCCGGATCGCGTTGACGACGACGTCGCGGTACGGCTTCCACGCGCCGAGTACCTCGTCGAGCCGGTAAGCGGCGAACGCACGCACGAAATCCTCCATCGCGACCGGCGAGAGCCGGTCCGCGTAGATCTCGCGCGCCAGGTCCGCCATCTGGAAGCGGGTCAGCGTGCCGTAGCAGTCGAACGTGATGTACTTCGGTTCAAATTGGATCATGGTGACGTCCTGTCGGTGTGAAGCCCCGGCAGGGCCGGGGACGGGCTGGGGTGGTACGAAATTGAATCAGGGCAAAAAACCCGGCGCACGTCGTTCGACGCCGCCCAAAACGCAGAATCGCCGCGTGTTGCGCGGCGCGGGCAGCACGATCTGCGGCGCTTGCCGGCGCGGCCCCGCCGCACCGGCGGGGCGGCTCGCCGGCAAGCGGCCGCGACACCGGTGTTTTCATCGTAGTGCCGTTCCCACAGCAGGCGCTGTCGGATTGACGGGCCGCGGCGGCACGATCCACGCGTTCGCACGCGCCGATCGAGCCGGTTTGCGTCGATCTTGCACGGCCGCCCGCCGTCGCCGGAAAACAGGCGAATCATCCTATCCGTGCCGCGGTGTCGCTGGCAGAGTCGATATGTCATTCCTACCCATCCGGAGTCCAGCGTGTCCGATCTCAACCCTTCCCGCACGCTTATCTATCGTCGGTTCGCCGAAACCGACCTGCCCGCCGCGCATCGTCTGTCGGAAGCAGTCAAGTGGCCGCACCGGCTCGACGACTGGCGCTTCGTGCTCCAGCTCGGCGACGGCTTCGTCGCCGAGGACGAAACCGGCATCGTCGGCACCGCGCTCGGCTGGCGCTTCGGCGAAGCGCACGCGTCGCTCGGCATGGTCATCGTGTCGCCCGAGCACCAGGGCCGCGGCATCGGGCGCGAACTGCTCACCCGCGTGGTCGACAGCTTCGGCACGCGAACCATTTTTCTGCACGCGACGCCGGCCGGCGAGCCGCTGTACGCGAAATTCGGGTTCGAGGTGATCGATACGATCGACCAGCACCAGGGTGCCGCCTTCCAGCCGCCGCTGATATCGCTGCCGCCCGGCGAGCGCCTGCGGCCCATCGGCGCAAACGACGGCCCGCGACTTGCCGCGCTCGCGTCGCGGGCCGCGGGTTATCGGCGCGACGAGGTGATCGAGGCGCTGCTCGGCGTCGCGAACGGCATCGCGCTCGATCGCGACGGCGAACTGCTCGGCTTCGCGCTGTTCCGCCGCTTCGGCCGCGGCCATGCGATCGGCCCGGTGGTCGCGCCGGACGCGCAGCGCGCGCAGGCGCTGATCAGCCACTGGCTCGCGCTGCACGAAGGGAAGTTCGTGCGGCTCGACGTGCCGGGCGACAGCGGGCTGTCCGACTGGTTGCAGGGGCTCGGGCTGCCGCGCGTCGACACCGTCGTCGCCATGGCGCGCGGCGCAACGCCCGCGCGCGACCCGGCGCTGCGCGCGTTCGCGATCGTGAACCAGGCCCTCGGTTGAGCGGTATCCACGATGAGCTTTCTCTACAAGGCCGACCCGGTGCGCGGTGCGCAATGGGCACAGCGCTTCGCGCAGCAGGCGCCCGAGCTGCCGTTCCGGATCTGGCCGGACCTCGGCGATCCTGAAGCCGTCCGTTATCTCGCCGCGTGGCAGCCGCCCGACGATCCGGCCACGCTGCTGCCGAATCTCGAAGTCGTGTTCTCGGTCGGCGCCGGCATCGATCAGTTCGACCTGTCGCGCGTGCCGGCGCATATCCCGGTCGTGCGGATGATCGAGCCGGGCATCGTCGAAGGCATGGTCGAGTACGTGACGCAGGCCGTGCTGACGATCCACCGCGACCTGCTCGACTACGCGGCGCAGCAGCGCGCGCAAGTGTGGCGCGAGCAGCCGGTGCGCGCGGCCGCGTCGCGGCGCGTCGGCGTGCTCGGGCTCGGCACGCTCGGCCAGGCCGTGCTCGATACGCTGCGCCGCTTCGGCTTCCCGTGCGCCGGCTGGAGCCGCACGCCGCGCACGCTCGACGGCATCGACTGCTACGCGGGCGACGCGGCACTCGATGCGTTCCTCGCCCGCACCGACATCCTGATCTGCCTGCTCCCGCTCACCGACGATACGCGCGGGCTGCTCGGCGCACGCGTGTTCGATGCGCTGCCGGCGGGCGCGTCGCTCGTGCAGGTCGGGCGCGGCCCGCAGCTCGACGAAACCGCGCTGCTCGCGGGGCTCGCGAGCGGCCGGCTCGACAGCGCGATCCTCGATGTGACGGACCCCGAACCATTGCCGGCCGGCCATCCGTTCTGGACGCACCCGCGCATCCGGATCACGCCGCACATCGCGAGCGCGACGCGGCCGGACACCGCGGTCGAGGCCGTGCTCGCGAACCTCGCGCGCCATCGCGCGGGGCAGCCGATGATCGGCGTCGTCGATCGCGCGCGCGGCTACTGACGCGTGCGCCCGGCCCGGCGGGGCGCGCAGCAGAAAATGCCGCAGCGCCCCGCACAAACGCCGCGTTCGTATGTTTCAGACTGCAAATTGAAAACGCATGAGGATGGCTCGCCCGGTAGCATGAACTCATCGCTGACACCCGACGAGAGTCCCGCCCTGCCATGAACCACGCCGCGCTGATCGAAGCTGATCGTCAACACCTGATCCACCCCGTCGTCAACTATCGTGCGCACGAGGCGCGCGGCGTCACCGTGCTCGAATCCGCCGACGGCGTGTTCCTGCGCGACGCCGCGGGCCACACGCTGCTCGATGCGTTCTCGGGTCTGTGGTGCGTCAACGTCGGCTACGGCCGCGACAGCATCGTGAAAGCCGCCGCCGACCAGTTGGCGAAACTGCCCTACGCGACCGGTTATTTCCATTTCGGCTCGCAGCCCGCGATCGAGCTGGCCGAACGGCTCGCGGCGCTCGCGCCGCCGTCGCTGAACCGCGTGTACTTCACGCTCGGCGGCTCGGACGCAATCGATTCCGCGGTGCGCTTCATCACGCACTATTTCAACGCGACAGGCCGCCCGTCGAAGAAGCAGATGATTGCGCTCGAGCGCGGTTATCACGGCTCGTCGTCGATCGGCGCAGGCCTCACCGCGCTGCCCGCGTTCCACCGCCATTTCGACCTGCCGCGCGCGGACCAGCACCACATCCCGTCGCCCTACCCGTACCGCCATCCGCTCGGCGGCGATCCGCAGGCGCTGATCGCCGCGTCGGTGGCCGCGCTGGAAGCCAAGGTTGCCGAACTCGGCGCCGACAACGTCGCCGCGTTCTTCTGCGAACCCGTGCAGGGTTCCGGCGGCGTGATCGTGCCGCCGGCCGGCTGGCTGAAGGCGATGCGCGACGCGTGCCGGCGCCTCGGCATCCTGTTCGTCGCCGACGAGGTGATCACCGGCTTCGGCCGCACGGGCCCGCTGTTCGCGTGCGAGACCGAACAGGTCGATCCGGACCTGATGACCGTCGCGAAGGGGCTGACGGCCGGCTATGCGCCGATGGGCGCGGTGCTGATGTCCGACGAAGTCTACGAAGGGATCGCGGGCAGCCGTGCCGAGTCGGCCGCGGTCGGGCACGGCCATACGTATTCCGCGCACCCGGTCAGCGCGGCGATCGGCCTCGAGGTGCTGAAGCTCTATCACGAAGGCGGACTGCTCGCGAACGGCCAGGCGCTGGCGCCGCGCTTCGCGGCGGGGCTCGATGCGCTGCGCGCGCATCCGCTCGTCGGCGACGCGCGTTCGGCCGGCCTGCTCGGCGCACTCGAGCTGGTCGCCGACAAGGCGCACAAGACGCGCTTCGACGCGGCGCTGAACGTGCCGGACAAGATCGCGGCGGCCGCCTACGCGAACGGCGTGGTGTTTCGCGCGTTCGGCGACGGCGTGCTCGGCTTCGCGCCGGCGCTGAGCTTCACCGCGGGCGAGTTCGACCTGATGTTCGAACGCGTGCGCAAGACGCTCGACGACGTGCTGGCCGATCCGGGCGTGCAGCGCGCCCTCGACGCCGCGCACGCGCAGCCGGCCTGACCGGCCAAGGGAAAGCCGGGCTTGTGGCGGCCATCGTTCGACTCTAAAGTAACCGGACATTCCATTTTTTCCGACTCACGTGAACATGACGGACAGCAAGCTGGATCGCATCGACCTGCGCATCCTCTCCCAGTTGCAGAAGCGCGGCCGCATGACCAACGTCGAGCTGGCGGATGCGGTCGGGCTGTCGCCGAGCCCCTGCCTGATCCGCGTGAAGCGGCTGGAGAAGGCCGGCTACATCGGCGGCTACGGCGCGCACATCCAGCTCGAGAAGCTCGGCGACGTGCAGGTCGTGTTCACCGAGGTCACGCTGGCCGACCACCGGCGCGAGGACTTCGACCGCTTCGTCGCGGCGATCCGCAACGTCGACGAGATCGTCGAGTGCCACCTCGCGAGCGGCGGCTACGACTATCTGCTGAAGTTCATCACGCGCAGCGTCAGCCATTACCAGACGATCGTCGAAGGGCTGCTCGAGCAGAACATCGGCATCGAGAAGTATTTCAGTTACGTGATCATCAAATCGCCGTTCGTCAAACGGCACTACCCGCTCGAATCGCTGTTCGGCGAACGTCACTGACGGGCGGCCAGCGGCAACCCCGAACGCGGCAACGTGCTGTCCGTGCGGGGTAGTCGCGCGCCCGCGCCTTCGCCGACCGGCTTCATCCAAGGACCTGTCATGCCGCTTACGCTGTCCCGAACCGAACTCGTTCGCACCGCCAACCTGATCGACGGAACGTGGCGCGACGCGCTCGACGGCCGTCGCTTCGACGTCGTCGATCCCGCGACGCTCGACATCGTCGCGCACGCACCCGACAGCGGCGCCGCCGACGCGCGCGCCGCGACGGACGCGGCCGCACGCGCGCTGCCCGCATGGCGCGCGACCCCCGCCCGCGAACGGGCGGCGATCCTGCGCGCATGGCATGCCGCGATCGTTGCGCATACCGACGATCTCGCGAAACTGATGGCGCGCGAACAGGGCAAACCGCTCGCGGAAGCGCGCGGTGAAGTCGCATACGGCGCGTCGTACGTGCTGTGGTTCGCCGAGGAAGCGACACGCACGTATGGCGACCTGATTCCGCAGCAGCAGCGCGGCAAGCGGCTGAGCGCGGTGAAGGAGCCGATCGGCATCGTCGCCGCGATCACGCCGTGGAACTTCCCGCTCGCGATGATCGCGCGCAAGATCGCGCCCGCCCTCGCGGCCGGCTGCACGGTGGTCGCGAAGCCGGCGGAGGACACGCCGCTGACCGCGCTCGCGCTCGCGTTTCTCGCGCAGGAAGCCGGCGTGCCGCCCGGGGTGCTGAACCTGATCGCCGCATCGCGCGAACGTGGCATCGATGCGGTGGCCGACTGGCTCGCCGACGGCCGCGTGCGCAAGATCACGTTCACCGGCTCGACGCCTGTCGGCAAGCTGCTGGCGCGCGAGTCGGCGGCGACGTTGAAGAAGCTGTCGCTGGAGCTCGGCGGCAACGCGCCGTTCATCGTCTTCGACGACGCCGAGCTCGATGCCGCGGTCGACGGGCTGATGGCCGCCAAGTTCCGCAACGGCGGGCAGACGTGCGTGTCGCCGAATCGCGTCTACGTGCAGGCCGGCGTCTACGATGCATTCGCCGCGAAGCTCGCGGCGCGCGTCGCCGCGCTGAAGGTCGCGCCGGCGACCGACCCGGCCGCGCAGATCGGCCCGATGATCAACGCGCGTGCGGTGGACAAGATTGCCCGCCACGTCGGCGACGCCATCGAGCGCGGCGCGCGCGTGCTCGCCGGCGGCAAGCGTCTGGTCGAACTCGGTGCGAACTATTACGCGCCGACGGTGCTCGCCGACGCCACCGCCGACATGCAGCTGACCTGCGAGGAAACCTTCGGCCCGGTCGCGGCGCTGTTTCGCTTCGATACCGAGGACGAAGCGGTCGATGCCGCGAACGACACGCCGTTCGGGCTCGCCGCGTATTTCTATACGCAGGACGTGCGTCGGATCGCGCGCGTGTCGGCGCGGCTCGAAACGGGCATCGTCGGGATCAACGAAGGCGCGCTCGCGAGCGAGGCCGCACCGTTCGGCGGCGTGAAGGAATCGGGTTATGGTCGCGAAGGCTCGCGCTACGGGCTCGACGATTATCTGTCGATCAAGTACCTGTGCCAGGGCGGGCTCGACTGATCGGATGAATCCGGGCCGTCCGCGAGGCGGCCCTCGCCGCGCCCGGTCGTCAGGCATGCGTTGACATCGGAACCGATCGGTCCATATAATGCATCCAACTTTTGGCACCGCATCGTTTGCGACACCGATCAATGGCAAATCCGGCTGGCGTGGGCCGCCCACGCGAATTCGAACTTGGCGATGCCGCGCGCGACGCGATGGACGTTTTCTGGGACCGCGGATACGAAGGCGCGTCCCTGCCCGACCTGATGGCCGGCACCGGCCTGTCGCGCGGCAGCCTGTACAAGGCGTTCGGCGACAAGAAGGCGCTGCTGCTGGCGGCGCTCGACCTGTACATGGCCGACGGGCTCAAGGCGACCGCGGACATTCTGTCGCAACCCGGCGCCGTCAAGGATGCGATTCGCGATTCGCTGCTGCGCTATGCGCGCCTGTCCGTCGGCGAGGCGGGCCGGCGCGGATGTCTCGCGGTCGCGATGACCACGGAACTGGCCGCGCGCGACGCGGATGTCGCGGAGCGCACCGGGCGCATGTTCCGGCGGCTGCAACAGCTCTATGCCGGTGCGATCGTCCGTGGCCAGGCGAGCGGCGAGATCGCCGAGCAGGACGAACAGGTGCTGGCGCGTTTGCTCGTCTGCCAGATCGAGGGCATGCGCGTGCTGGGCAAAACCGGCGTGTCCGAGCAGGACATGCTCGCGCTGGTCGATCGCACGATGCGCATCCTCGACTGATATTTTTTTACCCAATTTGGAACCGATTGGTTCCGTATGGAGAGCCATCCATGTCACGGAATGACCCCGTATCCCCCGACCCGCGCCGCTGGGCGATGTTTGCGGTCCTGCTCGTCGGCGCGTTCCTGCCGCCGCTGGATTTCTTCATCGTCAACGTCGCGCTGCCGTCGATCCGCGCGGAACTGGGCGCCTCGTCGTCGGCCGAGCAACTCGTCATTTCATCGTATGCGGGCCTGTACGCGGTAACGCTGATCACCGGCGGGCGATTGGGCGACCTGTTCGGCCGCGGCCGCGTGTTTTTCCTCGGGTTGATCGGCTTCGCGATCGCCTCGACGCTGTGCGGTCTCGCCAGTTCGCCGTGGACGCTCATCGTCGGCCGCGCGTTGCAGGGCGTGACGGCCGCGATCATGGCGCCGCAGGCGCTCGCTTCGATCCAGGCGATCTTCCCCGAAGCGGAAAAGCCGCTCGCGCTCAGCTTGTACGGCGCGGTATTCGGCCTCGCCGCCGTGGTCGGGCAGGCGCTGGGCGGGATCCTGATCTCGCTGAATCTGTTGAATCTGGGCTGGCGCACGATCTTCCTCGTCAACCTGCCGCTGGCGATTCTGGTCGTCCTGTTCGGGATTCCGCTGCTGAAGGAAACGCGTGCGCAGCATGCGCGCAAGCTCGACCTCGGCGGCACCGCGCTGTCGATGCTGACACTGGGCGCGCTGATCGTGCCGCTGATCGAGGGGCGCGAAGCAGGCTGGCCCGTATGGGCATGGGTGTCGCTGCTCGCGGTGCCGGCCCTCGCCGGGTTCTTCTGGCGCTACGAGCGCCGGCTCGGCCGCCGCGGCGGCGCACCGCTGCTCGATCCGGCCGCGCTGCGCGCACCGGGGCTCGGCCGCGCGTTGCTGATCGCGCTGCTGCTGTACTCGATCGGCGCGTTCTTCCTGCTGTTCTCGGTGTATCTGCAGAATGCGTTGCACGTCGACGCACTGAGCGCGGGCCTCGTGTTCTTGCCGTTCGGCGTCGGGTTCCTGCTCGGCCCGTTGTCGACGCCTGCCTGCACGCGTGTCATCGGCGCTTACGTCAATCCGTTCGGCATGAGTCTGGAGATCGTCGGGCTCGTCGGCCTCGCGTGGTTGATCGATGCCACGCCGATCGGGATGCCGCTCGCGGCCGCGCCGCTCGCCGTCGTGCTCTTCGTCATCGGCTTCGGACAAGGTCTCGCGCTGCCGACGCTGATGCGCATGGTGACGGGGCGCGTCGCACCGGCGCTGTCCGGCATGATCGCCGGCATCGCCAGCTCGACGCTGCAGGTCAGCACGTCGCTGAGCGTGGCGATCATCGGCGGCATTTTCTATACGACGCTCGGCACGCGCCACGATCCGGCGGCCATCGCGCATGCGTTCATCGTCGCACTGCTGTCGATCTCGGTGTTCCTCGCCGTGGGCGCCGCGCTGGGCATCTCGCTTGCACGGGCGGGCGCCGCTCATACGTCGATGCGGGCCGCCGCGCGTCCGGGCTTCGGCCCCGAACGCGAACGGCCGTGATCGTTTGTATTTGCCCGTATTTTCCCGTACCGACATTCATCGCCGCGTCAGTCCGACCTGGAGGTTCTTCGTGTATTTCATCGTCTCCTATCGCCGAGCCGCGGGCACGCGATTCGATGCCCGTTACTACGTCGAACAACACATTCCGCTGGTGGAAAAATCCTGGAAGCCGTACGGGCTCGGCGCTATCGACGCTTTCTTTCCAGCACGTGAGGACAGCGAACTGATCGTCGTGGCGATGTGCCGTTTCAAGGACAGTGCGGCGCTGGACGCTGCGTTCGCGTCCGCGGAGACGGCAGACGTCATGGCAGATATCGATGCGTTCACCGACATCGAACCCGATCGGCTCATCACGGACGTGTTCTCGCGCGGGTCGTAGCGCCGATCGCGCGCCGCCATGCATCGGTTTCGGCCGGCGCCATCGGTCACTTGTCCGATGGCGCCGCGAACGATCGGGTGTCAGGATAGGCAGCCGTCACGCGATACCGGACCGGGAGGATCACTGCAATGTCGGGACGTCAGATCTTCATCGTCGCATTGGCGAGCGGCCTGCCGCGTGCGTTCGGCGTGCTCGCTATCGTGTCGGGCCTGTTTCGGATCGGCACCGCGGTGCATCGCGGGAAACACGCCGACGCGCCGGTGCAAACGGTCTCGGGTGGAGCGCGAATGGCGCTGGCCGGCGCGCTGCTTTCCTGCGAAGCCGTCGGTGCCGTCTACTTCGCAATCGCGACGTTGGGGTACGGTTGGGCCGACACCGACGCGACAGCCTCGGATCGCAGGGAACGGATCAACGACTGGTCGACTTGAATGGTGCAACCGCCATCTTCGATACGCGGGGTAAGCCACCGGACAGCGGAGCGTCAAAGGTCGCGCCGGCCCGACGGGCCGTCCGCGCACACACGAAAGCGAATCCGCGTCGCGGAGCGCGTCAGAGCAGCCCCAGCGCCGACGCCTTGAGGGTCGCCGCGGCGCGCGTCGAACATTCGAGCTTGCGAAACGCCTTCTCGACATGGGTGCGCACCGTGCTCGGACTCATCGCGAGCGCCTGCGCGACCTGCTTGTTGCTCGCGCCGCGGGAAATTGCGCGCAGGACGTCGATTTCCCGCGCGGACAGGCGCGGGCCAACGGCCGACGCGCCCGTGGCGATGCGCCGGGGCACGGGTGTTGAAGTTCGTAGATTCTGCTAATAGTGTCCGTTCGAGCGCTAATCGTGTCCAATGATTCCGCTAACGCGGGGCGGCGAACGTCAAGCTGAGGAAGTGAGCAGCGGCAGGTCGCTGGCGAGGTATTTCGTCGACGTGCGCTGAATTCCAAACGATGGAGTTGAAGCGCGACATGGGCGTGCACCGCGGCTCAATGTCGACAGCCTCCCCCACCCTGGAAAACCGGCATTAAAGTTGCACCCCCGTCCTTTTGATGAGAGGTTTATTGTTGCGCATGCACCCAAGTTGTTGATCATCGGTTACGTGCACGCCATGCACTTGTCACGAGCGACTTTCCTCATCACGGCGCTCGTGAGCCACATCTATGATCCGGATAGCCCCGGCGTCGACGCGACGCAAGCGACCGCCCGGCCTAATACGTCGATCCAGCAACGCCACGTCCCCTAACGCGAGGCCAATCTGTACTCACTCGTCGAGACCTGCAAGGCCAACGGCATCGACCCGTATCGCTATCTCACCTGGCTGTTCCAACGCCTCCCGCTGGCGACCACCGTCGACGACTACGACGCGCTGCTGCCCTGGAAAATGCCGGCCGACCTGCGCTGATCCACTTCCTTACCGCGCCTCAAGCGCTCCACCGATTTACTCTGAGGGGCGTCGTTCGTGGATCGCAGTTTGGATCGCCACATGCAACTCACACCGCACTTCACACTCAAGGAATTTACGCGCAGCGATACCGCGCGTGCTCGGCAGGTCGACAACACACCGTCGCCTGCGGCCGCTGCGATCTTGCGGCGGCTCGCGCAGACCCTTGAGCAGGGCGACCGCGGGGGTGTGCTGCAACACGCCTCCCGGTTGTTTTTGGTGCGTGCTATGTGGGGCACTCGTTATTGCTGAATGGCGAGTTATTTTATTTCTTAATTTATATTTATTTCGTGTAATTGAGTGTAATTGATCTTCCGCGCGCGAGCTTCTATATTTTTTTTGCGCGAGCTTTCTTATTTTGCGCTGCGAATTCAAGCGGATTTGAATTTTTTTGCCAAAATCATGATGGCTAGGTCGCATTCGTCGTCAAATTGAAAACCGGAGAACGAAAATGTCAAATTATGTGCAATATGGCAAGAATATCCGCATTAGCAATCTTTACGGAGGCGAAGGTAATCCCAGCTATCTCGGCATCAATACCAAACAGACTACGAGTATAACCAGTGCTCTGGACCCAATTGGAACGTACAAGTCATTTAGCGATTATGTAAATGAAACGCAATGGACAATAGGGTTGGTGGAATCCTCTGGTGACGGTAGCTCCGTTTATAGTGGCGATACGATTACCCTGGTAAATGCTAGTGATGGTGGTAATTTGGCATTATTCAACAGCTATGCCCCGAGCGATTCCGGCTACCCCGTGGCAACAACCACTGATACGGATGATGCTCTGGTTACCATCAACTGGACCATCATTATTACCACAAAAAAAAGCGGCAAAGATGTCGGCTTGAATTACGAGGACAACATAATTTTGGTGGCTAATTTTAATAATTTGGCAGGCGTTCTGGACACCAACGGCGCAGGTAATAATAAACCCTTCCAATATTTGGTCACGGGTTCGCGTCTCGCCAATCGTGACGGCGGTAGCGGCACATGGAAGGTACTGACAGTGCAGGGCTGAGCTTAAATTTCGTGAACCTCAACTGTTGGGGACACTGATGGCGGGCGTAGCCCGCCATCGGCAGAGCGGAAATAGATCGATCAAATCTCGCAACATCGATCGTTCGGCAGTCGAATCAATGCGGAACGGCATCGTGCACAAAATAAAATTTTGGAGGCATCATGGCTTCTGTTTATGCCGTCTTATACGATAAAAGCGGTACGTTTCTAATGGCTAAAAAGCAGATGAAGTCATATTATACCCAAGCCGGCGGGGGGAAGGTCAATGCGCTTGGGTGGACAATAAATAGCGGTCCCGGAGAATATGCATTGCCTGGAGGCAAGCTAGAGGAACCTAACATCGAGGACGGTGCTAGGCGCGAGTTCCTGGAGGAAACTGGATTCAATTTGCCGCTTAGCCCCGATAATAATCCGCCGGAAACAGTGAAATTCAATGTGAAGGGTGAGGCATTGCCGCCCAATGCAACTAACTATGCTTTTTCGGCAGTATATTTTTGCGCAAGCGAAGAAGATGTGGAAAATACGTGGAGTAATATATCAGAAATCGCCCTACCTAATTCCAGGGATATTGTCGGGGCGATTATGCGTAGAGACATTAAAACGTATTCAGAAATAACTTTATATGCAAGGAAGCACGGTATAAAAGAGTGGCCGGCCGATAACGAGCTGAAATGGGTTTGGCGCTGGAGTTTTTCTAACAAAAATGACTGGGCCAATATAGAATCAATGAAGAACGATGACAATATAGGTTGGTACTACTGCATTTTGGAGTATTTGTGTTTTCACATTCTAAATCGCAAGGCGTAAGGTTTTCGGGTGAATGTTAGTTCGATCCGAATGACGGCATCTGGCCGAATGCCGATCAATACGACAGGGGAGCCATTCCGAGGCGGCGGTCACCATCTCAATCCTCGTCTTCGACCCAGAGACAACCGGACTGAAAGGCACCGATCACGAGGACCCCTGTGTCGAACGCGGCTTCGGTAACCGAATACCCGTTATGGGTGAAGTACCGAGCTTGAGCGCCGAACTGCTCAAGAAATTCTGCTGTCAACTGTTCCGCCTGAGCCGCGGTCATTAATTCAGCGCGGTACGCTTGGTCGCGATGTAGCGCCTCAGCAATAATCCAACGTGCCTCACTTTCATCGATTTCGCGGTAACAGGCGTCGTCATCGCGCAACTCGAACGCTTTCGCTACAGCAGCGGGACTCGGCGCCGGAAATGGTAAAACTCCGCAGCGTACAATGCCGCAGCCGCGTATATCCCAGATGTCTTCGTTTATTCCCAAGGTAATTCTCTCCGGTTCAAACAACTCGTCGACGATCTGCGCTGGCCTGTCGACTGACCGCATCTGGCCGGATGCCGCCCGACGCGTTTGACTATAGCTACCCCAGAGAAAACGCCAGCCATTTCCCATACCAGCCTTCCGCACCGGTCAATGCCCCCGGCCTGCCCCACATCCCTACCGCCTACCCAACGCCTGTGCCAGCGCATCCCCCGCAGCCAGAATATGCGCGGACAGAGCCGCACACGCCGCGTCGACATTCCCCTCGCGTATCGCCCGAACGATGTCCCGATGTTCGTCGTTCGAGCGATCCTGCCAGTCGAGTTGCTGCCACGTCGCATACAGATGCCGTGAACTGGCCCGATGCATGTCGCCGATCGCGGCGACGAGCCGCGGCATCCCGCACGGCGCGGTCAACGCCCGATGAAACCTCAGATTCAGCGTGCCCAGCACGGCGATGCCACGCGCCGCCGCCTCCTGATTGAGGATCGCATCGAGTTCCTCCAGCGCCCGTGCGTCGAGCGCGGGAATCGCCTCGCGCAGCGCCAGCGCCTCGAAAGCCGCACGCATCTTCGCCATTTCAAGCACGTCCGCCGGCTCGAGCGGCGCCGCCCGCACGCCCCGTCGCGGTTCCACCACGGCCAACCCCTGCGCTTCCAGCCGTCTGAACGCCTCGCGCACCGGCACATGACTCGCGCCGAACTCTGCCGCGGTGTGGTCCTGACGCAGCCACTCCCCCGGCGCGATGACGCCCGAGATGATGCGGTCCGCCAATGCGCTGGCGATCCGATCAGCCAGCGAGCGATCCTCCTTGACTTCCAAATTCATCCCGACCACCATGCATAGATTATCTATTAAATTGTAACAAACCCGGAGGTCCGATGCACCACCACCGCCCTGTCCGTCTGCAGCACATTGCCGGCATCGGCGTCGATCGCATGGGCTCGATCGCCGATCATGCCGACGTCGACCTTTTGCGACTCGAAAATCTCGACACCGACCTCCCACCCACTTCGGAAGCGCTCGCCTTCACCCGAGAAGCCATCCAGCGAGACTCGGCCAACTCCTATTTGCCCTTCGTCGGTCAGGATCGGCTGCGCGCGAGCGCTGCCGCCCACGTGTCGGCGCTTTCGGGGCAGCGCTTCACGGCCGACCAGGTGGTGGTGTCGGCGGGCGGGCTCTCCGGCATTCTGAATACGCTGCTCGCCACCGTCGAGACGGGCGACGAAGTCATCGTCACCGATCCGACCTACGCCGGTCTGCTGAACCGCATCCGCCTGGCGGGCGGTGTGCCCAAGCAAGTCCCGTTCACCTTCACGCCGGGCGGCGAATGGAAGCTGGACCAGGCAGCACTGCGGGCAGCAATCGGTCCGAAAACGCGGGCCATGCTGCTGATGTCGCCGTCGATGCCTTCGGGCGGCTTCTTCGATGCGTCCGACTGGCAACTGATCGCGAGCCTGTGCGTGCAGAACGATCTGCTGCTGATCCTCGACAGCGCGATGGAACGGCTGCTCTTCGATGGACGCACGGTCATCCATCCCGCCGGCCTGCCCGGCATGGCCGAGCGTACGGTCACGGTCGGCGCGGCGTCGAAAGAGTTGCGCATGATCGGCTGGCGGGTCGGCTGGATCGTCGCGCCGGAATGGCTGATTCCGGATCTGGTGGCCGTGTCGCTCGCCAATGTCGTGGTACCGGTCGGCATAGCCCAGGAGGCCGCGGCGGTTGCGCTCGAACATTCCGCATCCGATCTGCCTGGCTACGTGAGCGAACTCGAGAGACGGCGGGACACGGTCGCCGCCGAACTGTCGGGGCTCCCGTTCGGCATGCCGGCGGGCGGCTGGTCGATGCTGCTGCGCGTCGCCGATTTCGGTCTGACCGGATCGCAGATGTCGGAACGGTTGCTGCGCCGGGGCGTATGTGCGACGGCCATGACCGGATGGGGCGTCGCCCACGGCGAGCAGTACGTCCGTTTCGTGTTCTCGAACGAACCGGTCGACCGGTTGCGCACGCTCGGGGACAAGGTGCGCTTCGCACTGGAGGACGCATGACGGCCGCTCACGAGAAAGCGGAGTCGCGCGCCGGGCGTCCCGCGCAGAAAGCCGGCCCACCCGGCCGATGTCGCCTCGCTCGCGCACCCTTCCCGCACCCGCTTCATCTCGATTGAGAAATCTTCACCGTCCCCAACGCATAAAAGCCGTCCTCCGTTCGCCCCGTCAGGGCGAGTTGCATCGGCTCGAGGTAGCGATTTTCGTCGACCACACGGACGTCCAGTTCGTACGCTCCCGTAGGCATGTCGCGAGGCAGTTCGAACGCATCGTCAAACGTGTATCCGCTGCCGGGCAGCACCTTGCGCAGATCGACGGCGGAGGGCATGCGGGCCGATGCCCGGCTCCAGAGCATGGCCTGTTCGGTCATCGCCGGGCGCAAACGAAATTCGACGCGCCAATGCGTATAGGTCGGCGCGACGCCCGCGTTGCTCCATTCCGTCTTCACCACGAGCTTGCGACGCCCCGCTCCCGCTTCGCCGCCCGACAGCGTGATTTTTACGGGCGCGTAGCGATACCCTGCCGTGAGTCCCGCAGTCCATACGGCGCCCTGTTCGGCCGGCGTGAGCGCCGACCACGTGCCGGTGCAATAGCTCGCGTTCTTGATCGTCGCGACATGGTATTGCGGCACTTCCTCTAGCATGGCCAGCTGCCCCGTCGCGGGGTCCGTCTCGAACGTCTGGCAGGGGAACGTGGGCGAACTGCCGTTGCCGAACGGCTCGGTGATGAAGGGCGCGCGCTTCCAGCGTTCTGCAACGAGGTCCTGTCCATCCGGCGACGTGCAACTCGAATGCGGCGGGAATTGCGCGGCCCACCCGGTATACGAACCCAGGCTGTCGCGACGCAGCCCGATCGGCAGATGGTCCGTGTGAATGCGCATCGCGGTGCACAGGCTGCCCGCGTCGTCGGTCAGCATGACGAGTTGCTTGTTCGGGAACGCACGCACGTGTGCCCGGATAATCGCTTCCTTCGATGCTTCGCTGCCGGCCTGATAGGCGCCCGGTACGCCATGGTTGGCGAGATAGGCCGCCTGATTGATCGCGAAGTTGGTGTCGGTCGCATCATAGGGAATCCTGCCGTACTTGTAGCCGGCGGTATCGGGCAGGCCCGCGGTATGCCATTCGCCCCAGCTTCCGTAAAGACCGATATCGATGGGGCCGATGCGCGGATCGTCGTCATAGCGATGCCCCAGTGCCTTCAGAAGTGCGTCGATGCGCTGGACAACGAAGGGATCGTTCCAGTCGGGAATGAAGTAGTGACCTTGCGTGACATCGCCCGGATCGAGCGGCAAAAGCCAGCCGTGCGTTTTGCCGTCGCTGTCCCTCAGCAGGTACGCCGGCGAGTCGCTATATACGGGAAAACCGTCGGTACCCGTGCTGACGCTGGTATCGAGATTGTGTTGCGGATTGAGCGCCATCACGCGAAAGCCGAACGTCATGCCACGCGCGAGGCACGGCGCCGACGGCGCCGAAGACGTGCACGGTTCGAGCACGTGATCGATGGTCGAAAAATCGTAGCGTCCCTCGACCGGTTCAAGCGTATGCCACGAAACGCGCCCGTAGAGGTTGACCGGCGAGCCGGGCAACGGCGCCGCGTCGGACTTCGTGTACTGGAAACCGAGATCGGGTGCGCAATCGGCGCACGGCGGATTGTGCGGCCCGATCTGTTTCTGTGCCACGTTCGCGTAGAAGCCGCTATCGGGATTGAACAGTTCCCCCGTCACGGTCCACTGACCGGTTGCACCGTTCAATGTCGCCTTCGCGGGTAGCCGGGCAACGACGATCACCTGCGAATCGCCTTCAATCACCCTCTGCCTTCCTTGCGCAAGCGCATCGGAAACACAGGCAAATGTAATCAGCACTGCAATACAGATGGCGATCGAGCAGGAACGAAGCGGATGCATGTCGGACCTCATGGTCGAGCGAACTCACACGAGATCCTACCTTTTTGCGAAAGTACCGTTCGTGACAATCCGCGCGACGTGATGCATCCGGCGCCGAGGCGGCACGATGCCCCCGCCCCGGCCGGACGTAACGTCGCGCGAACGCCCTACCGCCCCACCGGCGGCCGCAGGATATCGCGCGGAATCGACGCGATCAACACGCAGCTGACCAGCAGGCAAGCGCCCAGGGCATAAGTCCCGTTGTTGATGTTGCCGGTCATCTGCTTGGCGACGCCGGTGATCATCGAGCCCGTGAAGCCGGACAGGTTCCCCACCGAGTTGATCAGTGCGATGCCGGCGGCCGCGGCCGTGCCGGACAGGATCTGCCCCGGAAAGGTCCAGTAGATCGGCATCAGCGCGAGGATGCCGCAGGTGGCAATGGTCAGGAATACGATCGACAGCGCCACGTTGTGCGCGAACGCCGCGCTCAGGATCAGGAAGACGCCGCCGATCAGCGCGGGAATCGCCGCATGCAGGCGGCGTTCGCCGGTCTTGCGCGAGTGCGACGCGTTCCACACCATCGCGAAGATCGCCGTCAGGTAAGGAATGGCCGTCAGCACGCCGATGTGCAGCGGGCTGTGCACGCCCGACGCGCGGATGATCGACGGCAGCCAGAAGGCCAGCCCGTAGAAACCGGTATTGAACGTCAGCAGGATGAAGGTGAGCAGCCAGACGCGCGGGCTGCGCAGCGCGGCGCCGATGCTGTGCGACTTGTGCGCGGCCTCGGATTCGAGGTTGCGCGACAGCACCGCCTTTTCGTCGGCGGACAGCCACTTCGCCGTCTGCGGGCCGTCGCCGAGGCAGGCCAGCACGATGAACGCGACCACGATCGACGGCAGCCCTTCGAGCAGCAGCATCCATTGCCAGCCGCTCATGCCCGACAGGCCGTGCGTCTGCTCCATCAGCCAGCCGGACAGCACGCTGCCGAGCGTCAGGCTCAGCGGGATCGCGACCAGGAAGCCCGACATCGCCACGCTCTGGCGCCGCGCCGGGAACCAGTAGTTCATGTACAGGATGACGCCCGGGAAAAAACCCGCTTCGCACAGCCCCAGCAGGAAGCGCAGCGTGTAGAACATCGTGGTCGTCTGCACGTGGAAGAACTGCGCGAGCGGCACGATGAACGCCATCGACGACGACACGATGCCCCACGTGATCATGATCCGCGCGATCCAGAAGCGCGCGCCGTAGCGGTGCAGCAGCAGGTTGCTGGGCATCTCGAACAGGAAATAGCCCCAGAAGAAGATGCTGGCGCCGAGCGCATAGACGCCGTCGCTCAGGTTCAGGTCGTCGAGCATCTGCAGCTTCGCGAAGCCCACGTTGACGCGGTCCAGGTAGGCCACGACGTAACAGAGCAGCAGCAACGGCAGGATGCGCCGCATGACCTTGCGGTAAAGGGCGTCTTCGGACGAGTCGGCCGCGGCCGGTGCGGCAGCGGCCTGCGTAAGGGATGGCATCGGTCTGTCTCCTGATTATGTCGATCTTCTTCGTACCGTCGCGTGCGCTGCGCGCATCGATGTTACCGGTAACATCCGGTACCCAAAAAAAGCCGACGAGGCGACGGAGCGATCGGCAATCTGATACCGGTAACACATTCGAAGGTAGCATGCGGCGACATACGTGTACAAGTGCCGCCGGACGCGTGGTTTCCCTAGTGCGACTCTCACCGCGGCGGGCACGCCGCGCCCCGCCTGCGCGGTATGCCGCACCGGTATGATGTAGCCTTTCCGGCCTTCTCCCGATCGCGATTCCGATGCCCAGTCCCACCGCCGTCCGGCCCGCCGGGCCGCCCCGCATGTCCGACGTAGCGCGCCTCGCCGGCGTATCGAAGATGACGGTGTCGCGCGTGCTCGCCGGCCACAGCGTGGCCGCCGAGACGCGCGCCCGGGTCTGCGAGGCCATCGACCAGCTCGGCTACGTGGCGGATGCCGCTGCCGGTGCGCTGTCGTCGGGGCGCTCGGAGTTCGTCGCGGTGCTGGTGCCGTCGCTGTCGAGTTCCAACTTCTCGGACACCGTGCGCGGCCTGACCGATGCGCTCGAGCCGCATGGTTTGCAACTGCTGCTCGGCGATACCGACTACGACCTCGAACGGGAAGAACGGCTCGTGCGGTCGATGCTGCGACACCAGCCGCGCTGCATCGCGCTGACGGGGTCGCAGCACACCGATGCGACACGCAAGGTGCTGGAACGCTCGGCGATTCCGGTGGTCGAGATGTGGGACCTGCCGACGCGCCCGATCGACACCGCCGTCGGCTTCTCGAACGTGCGCGCCGCCCGTGCGATGGTGCGCCACCTGGCCGAGCGCGGTTACCGGCGCATCGGTTTTCTGGTCGGCGCGAGCGAACTGGATCGCCGCGGCCTGGACCGGCTCAAGGGCTACCAGGCGGAGATCAAGGCGCAGGGGCTGGGCGAACCGCGCGTCGTGCGGCTGGGCGAATCGCCGATCACGATGAGCCACGGCGGGCCGGCGATGGCCGCGCTGCTGGAGCAATGGCCGGATACCGACGCGGTGATGTGCGTGAGCGACATGTCGGCGTTCGGCGCGATCATGGAGTGTCACCGGCGCGGGCTCGCCGTGCCGGCCGACATCGCCGTGGCCGGCTTCGGGAACTTCGAAGTGGCGACCTGCTGCCATCCGACCATCACGACCGTCTCGGTCGACGCGTACGGCATCGGGCTGCGCACGGGCGAAGCGTTGCTGGCGGCGCTGCAAGCGCGTGACGGCGGCGAGCGGACCGAATCGAAAAGCATCCGTATCGACTACACGATCATCGCGCGGGAAAGCGCCTGACGGGCCGACGGCCGCACGCATCCCGACGCGCGGCTTCGTACCGCCCCCCTGCCCTCACCTTCGCCACCTGCGCACGAAATCCCTTCCGCTGCGCAAAAAACCCGTGCTAACATCCAAACAATGTTACCGGTACCATCCGGCATGCAAAATGAAAAAGGCCCCTCAGGAGACAGCCTGCCATGTCACACACCCCTCGCCGCCTGCGCAGCCAGGAATGGTTCGACGACCCCGCGCACGCGGACATGACGGCACTCTATGTCGAGCGCTTCATGAACTACGGGTTGACGCGCGAGGAACTGCAGTCGGGCCGCCCCATTATCGGCATCGCGCAGACGGGCAGCGACCTCGCGCCGTGCAACCGCCATCACATCGAGCTGGCCGAACGCACCAAGGCGGGCATCCGCGACGCCGGCGGCATTCCGATGGAGTTCCCCGTGCATCCGCTGGCCGAGCAAAGCCGCCGGCCCACCGCCGCGCTCGACCGCAATCTCGCGTACCTCGGGCTGGTGGAAGTGCTGCACGGCTTTCCGCTGGACGGGGTGGTGCTGACGACCGGCTGCGACAAGACCACGCCCGCGTGCCTGATGGCGGCCGCCACCGTCGACATGCCCGCGATCGTGCTGTCGGGCGGCCCGATGCTCGACGGCTGGCACGAGGGCAAGCGGGTCGGCTCGGGCACGGTGATCTGGCATGCGCGCAACCTGCTCGCGGCGGGCGAGATCGACTACGAAGGCTTCATGCAGCTGACTACGGCCTCGTCGCCGTCGATCGGCCATTGCAACACCATGGGCACCGCGCTGTCGATGAACAGCCTCGCCGAGGCGCTGGGCATGTCGCTGCCCGGCTGCGCGAGCATTCCCGCCGCCTATCGCGAGCGCGGCCAGATGGCTTACGCGACCGGCAAGCGCGCGGTCGAGCTCGTTCGCGAAGACCTGCGCCCGTCGACAATCATGACGCGCGCGGCATTCGAGAATGCGATCGTCGTCGCGTCCGCGCTGGGCGCATCGACCAACTGCCCGCCGCACCTGATCGCGATTGCGCGCCACATGGGCGTCGAACTGAGCCTGGACGACTGGCAGCGCGTGGGTGAATCGGTGCCGCTGCTCGTCAACTGCATGCCGGCCGGCGACTACCTCGGCGAGAGCTTCCACCGCGCCGGCGGCGTGCCCGCGGTGCTGCGCCAGCTCGATTCGGCCGGGCTGCTGCGGCGCGACTGCCTGACCGTATCGGGCCGCGCGATCGGCGAGATCGCCGACACCGCGCAGGACGCCGACCGCGACGTGATCCGCACGCCCGACGCGCCGCTCAAGCATGGCGCCGGCTTCATGGTGCTGTCGGGCAACTTCTTCGACAGCGCGATCATGAAGATGTCGGTGGTGGGCGACGCGTTCCGCCGCACCTACCTGTCCGAGCCGGGCGCGGAGAATACGTTCGAGGCGCGCGCGATCGTGTTCGACGGCCCCGAGGACTATCACGCGCGCATCAACGATCCCGCGCTGAACATCGACGAGCGCTGCATCCTCGTGATCCGCGGCTGCGGCACGGTCGGCTACCCGGGCAGTTCCGAAGTCGTGAACATGGCGCCGCCCGCCGAACTGGTGAAGCGCGGCGTGACGTCGCTGCCGTGCATGGGTGACGGACGCCAGAGCGGCACATCGGCCAGCCCGTCGATCCTGAACATGTCGCCGGAAGCGGCGGTCGGCGGCGGCCTCGCGCTGCTGCGCACGAACGATCGCGTGCGCGTGGACCTGAATCGCCGCAGCGTCGACGTGCTCGTCGACGAGGACGAACTCGCGCGCCGCCGCGAAACCGAAAGCTTCACCGTGCCGCAGGCGCAAACGCCGTGGCAGGAACTCTATCGCCGGTTCGTCGGCCAGCTGTCCACCGGCGGCTGCCTCGAACCGGCCACGCTGTACCTGAAGGTGATCGAGCAGCGCGGCAACCCGCGCCATTCGCACTGACCCACCGCCCCCCGACTCTTGCCGAGCTGACCATGCATACGCCTTCCGTTTCCGATTGCCTGCCGCACGACCTCGACCACGCGCTGCTGATCGGCCGCGTCTGGCGACACGACGGCGCCCACGCGGGCCCGAGCGTCGTCGCCGTGCGCGGCGGCGAAGTGTTCGACATCACGCGCACCGTGCCGACCACCGCCGACCTGTTCGATCGCCCCGATGCAGTCGCCATCGCGCGCACCGCTGCCGGCGATTCGCTCGGCCGTGTCGAGCCGTTGTTGCAGGCCGCGCTGGACGGCACGCCGGGCGCGACGCACCTGCTCGCGCCGTGCGACGTGCAGGCGATCAAGGCGTGCGGCGTGACCTTTGCGGTCAGCCTGATCGAACGCGTGATCGAGGAACAGGCGGGCGGCGATCCGGCCAAAGCGCGGGAGGTTCGCGACACCATCGCCGCGACCATCGGCACCGATCTATCGAAGATTGTGCCGGGCTCGGAAGCCGCGCTGCGCCTGAAGGCGGAGCTCGAACGCCGCGGCGCATGGTCGCAATACATGGAAGTGGGCATCGGCCCGGATGCGGAGGTGTTCTCCAAGGCGCAGCCGATGTCGGCGGTCGGCTTCGGCGCGGACGTGGGGCTGCTGCCCGTGTCGGTGTGGAACAACCCGGAACCGGAGATCGTGCTGGCGGTCGCCAGTGACGGCAGGCCGGTGGGCGCGACGCTCGGCAACGACGTGAACCTGCGCGACATCGAAGGCCGTTCGGCGCTGCTGCTCGGCAAATGCAAGGACAACAACGGCTCGTGCGCGATCGGCCCGTTCGTGCGGCTGTTCGACGACGGCTTCACGCTCGACAGCGTGCGGCAATGCAGCGTGTCGCTGCGCGTCGAAGGCGCGGACGACGGCTTCGTACTCGACGGCATCAGCCACATGCGCGAGATCAGCCGCGACCCGACCGACCTCGTCGCGCAGACCTGCGGCGCGCATCACCAGTATCCGGACGGCTTCATGCTGTTCCTCGGCACGATGTTCTCGCCGATCCAGGATCGCGACGCGCCCGGCGGCGGATTCACACATCACCTCGGCGACCGCGTCACGATCTCCACGCCCGCGCTCGGCGCACTCGTCAACACCGTGCGGCTTTGCACGGAGATCGCGCCGTGGACCTTCGGCGTGCGTGCGCTGTATGCGAATCTGGCGGCACGCGGGCTGCTTGCCTGAGCGGAACGGCAGCGATACCGGCCTGCCCGCCCGCGATCGATCACGGTCAGCCACGGCGTGGGCGACACACAGCGGACCGGTGCAGGATCCAAACGAAATCCCGCCAGTCGTCGGCCGGTGCGCCAGCCGGACTGGCTTCGCATGAAACCGGGGCCCTCGGGCCCCGTCAATCAAACCATCACGCCGCCACCGCGCGCTCCGCGAGCTTGAACTCGCCGACCGTCTGCGCGAGCCGGGCCGCCTGCTCGCGCAGCGACGTCGCGGCAGCCGCCGATTGCTCGACCAGCGCCACGTTCTGCCGCGTCGTATTGTCGAGCTGCGACACCGCCTGATTCACCTGCTCGAGTCCCGTGCTCTGCTCCTTCGCGGCGACGCTGATTTCGGCGATCACGCTCGTGATGTTGCGCACGCCGTCGACGATTTCGTCCATCGTCGCACCGGCCGTCTGCACGAGCCCGGAGCCGCCTCGATCTTCTCGACCGACGAGTGGATCAGCTGCTTGATTTCCCACGCGGCCTGCGCGCTGCGCTGCGCGAGCGCACGCACCTCGCCGGCGACGACCGCGAAGCCGCGGCCGTGCTCGTTCGCGCGGGCCGCCTCGACGGCGGCGTTCAACGCGAGAATGTTGGTCTGGAACGCGATGCCGTCGATCACGCCGACGATGTTGGCGATCTCCGCCGACGCCTGCGTGATGTCGTTCATCGTCGACACGACGTCGCGCACGACCGTGCCGCCCCGCAGCGCGACATCCGACGCAGATTCCGCCAGACGGTTCACCTGGCTCGCCGCATCGGCCGGGTTGCGGGCCGTTCCGGCGATCTCCTCGAGCGCGGCGGCCGTTTCCTGCAGGCTCGACGCCGCGTGTTCGGTGCGGGCCGACAGATCCTGGTTGCCCTGCGCGATCTCTGCGCTCGCGAGGTTCACGGACGTGCTGAAATCGCGGATCTACCGCAGGATCGTACTGATCTTCTCGGCGAACGCGTTGAACGCTCGCGCGATCTGCGCGGCTTCGTCCGCGCCGTCGGCCGGCAGGCGCTTCGTCAGGTCGCCGCTGCCGCCCGAGACGTCCGTGAGCGCGTCGCGCACCATCAGGATGTGCTTGAAGGCCGCGTTCGTCATCGCGCCGACCAGCGCCGCCGCGACGATGGCGACACACGTCGCAAGTACCCGTGCGCGAATTGATGACAGCATGATGACTTCGGTTTCCGTTACCGCGTGATTGAAATGGGATCGCTGAAGAAGGCGACCCTGATCCGTTTGACGGCACCGGAGGCGGGAAGTTGTGCGATGCCGGGAGGACCACGGCCGGCACATGCATGCGGAGAGCGACACGGCGGCGCTATCGCGCGAAGCGCGAACGCGGAAACCCGTTGCGACGGGCGAAAACGGCGCCGTTCTCCGGCTCGGCGTGACGAATGCGGATCGCGGTCGGATTTATTTTGACGACAGGCAACCCGCAAACGATTGCCCCGCAGCGCCGGCCCTAAACTGTTCCTTCACCATTCCGTTAATCAGGAAATCTATTTGATAACCACAACCGGATTCCTCCCATGAACGATCGACGATTAACCGTTCGCACGAAGCTGATCATGGCTTTCGGACTGCTTACGTGCACGGTCGTGCTCGTCTCCGTCGTCGGCATCGTCTCGCTCGGCAACGCGAACGCGGCATTCGACGACTATGTCAACGGCACCAACGCCCGCGCGAACCTGGCCGACAAGATTCGCTTCGCGGTCGACCGGCGCGCGATCGCCGCCCGCAACCAGGTTCTCGCGGCCAGCCCGCGCGACGCGGACATCGAGAAGGAAGCGGCGCTGCAGGCCGACCGCGAAGTCGGCGCGCTGATGGGCGAACTGACGAATGCGGTCCGCGAGGGCAGCGGCGCATCCGACAAGGCGCGCGAACTGGTTCGGCAAATCGGGGCGGTCGAGGCGCAGTACGGCCCCGTGGCGCGCGCCATCGTCGACGCGGCGGCGAACAACCGGCGCGATCAGGCGATCACGATGATCAACGAACAGTGCCGACCGCTGCTGGCCCAGCTCGTCGCGGCCACCGACACGTATGCGACGTACTCGCGCGCGCGGGCCGCTCAGCTGGTGAAGGAATCGGACGACCGTTATACCTCGCGACGCCTGATGCTGATCGCGATCTGCATCGCCGCCGCCGCCGCGGCCGCGCTCTCGGGCCTCTTCATCACCCGCGGCCTGCTGCGCTCGCTGGGCACGGAGCCTGCCGTGCTCAGCGATATCGCCGGCCATATCGCCGCCGGCAATCTCGGCGCCGAAGCCACGACCGGCGCCGCGCCGGCCGGCAGCGTACTGGCTTCGATGCGCGACATGCAGGCGAACCTGATCCGCCTGATCTCGGAAGTCCGTACCGCATCGGGCAACGTCGCGACCGGCGCAGGCGAAATCGCGTCCGGCAACCAGGACCTGTCGTCCCGCACCGAACAGCAGGCCGCGTCGTTGCAGGAAACCGCGTCGAGCATGGAGCAACTGACCTCCACCGTGCGCCTGAACGCCGACAATGCGCAACAGGCGAGCGGCCTGGCCAACAACGCATCGGAGGTCGCGCAGCGCGGCAGCTCGGCGGTCGGCCTGATGGTCGACACGATGACCGACATCAGCGCGAGCTCCGCCAAGATCGCCGAGATCACGGGGATCATCGAAGGGATCGCGTTCCAGACCAACATCCTCGCGCTCAACGCGGCCGTGGAGGCTGCCCGCGCCGGCGAACAGGGCCGCGGCTTCGCGGTGGTGGCAAGCGAAGTCAGAAGTCTTGCGCAGCGTTCGTCGAGCGCCGCGAAGGAAATTCGCGAGCTGATCTCGCAATCGGTCCGGAAAATCGAGGACGGCTCGCATATCGCGAACAACGCGGGCGATACGATGAGCGAGGTCACGCATGCGATCTCGCGCGTGACCGACATCATGGGCGAGATCGCTGCGGCGTCGAGCGAACAGAGCCGCGGCATCGAGCAGGTCAATCTCGCCATTACGCAAATGGACGAGGTCACCCAGCAGAATGCGGCGCTCGTCGAGCAGGCGGCCGCCGCCTCGAAGTCGCTCGAGGAACAGGGAAACCGGCTTGCCGACGCCGTCTCGTTGTTCCGGCTCGACGCGCGCATGGCCGGCGCGTAGGTCGGCGCCCGCCGCCCTGCCGCCGGCTCACCTCGACACAGAGTTCGAGCGCCCGTGCGCGCGTCTCGGCGAGCAAGCGCAGCGCTTCGCCGAGCAAGCCCTTCTCCAGTTCAGACAGTGAGCCATCCTGACCGATTTCGCCGATCGCCGGCTCGCTCATGCGGGTTTCCATCGCGGCTTCTCCTTCGCTGTCCGATTGCGCACGCGGTCGCACGTCGCCTTTCGCGTCACATGACCGCGCCGCGCAGCCACGGCACGAACTCGCGTTCGCCGATGCCGTTGTCCTCGCTGCGGGATCGTCGTCCGGAGGCAACGTCGAGCATCAGCCGGAACAGCCGCTCGCCCGCTTCGCCGACCGAGAGCGAACCGGCGACGATCCCGCCGCTGTCGAAATCCATGTCCGATTGCATCCGCTCGTACAGGCCGGTCGTCGTCGCGATCTTGATCGTCGGCACCGGCTTCGAGCCGAACACCGAACCGCGGCCCGTCGTGAAGCACACGAGATTCGCGCCGCCGGCGATCTGCCCGGTGGCCGACACCGGGTCGTAACCGGGCGTATCCATGAACACGAGCCCCGCTTGCCGCACCGGCTCCGCATAGTCGTAGACCGCGCGCAGCGGCGAACGGCCGCCCTTCGACACCGCACCGAGCGATTTCTCGAGGATCGTCGTGATGCCGCCGGCAAGGTTGCCGGGCGACGGGTTGTTGTTCATTTCGCCGCCGTTGTCGGCGACGTAACGCTCCCACCACTGCAACCTGCCGAGCAGACGCTCGGCCACGTCGCGCGACGCCGCCCGCGCGATCAGCAGATGCTCGGCGCCGTAGATCTCGGGCGTCTCGGACAGAATCGCGGTGCCGCCGTTGCGGACCAGCAGATCGACGGCCGCGCCGAGCGCCGGATTCGCGGTGATGCCCGAGTAGCCGTCGGAGCCGCCGCATTGCAGGCCGACCGTCAGCCGCGAGGCCGGCACGGCGCTGCGACGCGCGCCGTCGGCCGCCTCCAGCAACTCGCGCACGATCGACACGCCTTTGGCCACGGTGTCGCGCACGCCGCCTTCGTCCTGGATCACCAGCGTGCGCACGGTGCCCGGCGCTGCCGCGTCGAGCCGCTCCGCGAGCGCGCCGACCTGGTTGACCTCGCAACCGAGGCCGACGAGCAGCACGCCGGCGAAATTCGGGTTCCGTGCATAGCCGACGAGCGTGCGTCGCAGCAGTTCGATGCCGTCGCCGGTCGCCGACATGCCGCAGCCGCTCTGATGGGTGATCGCGACGACGCCGTCGACATGGCCGAACGCGTCGAGCGCGCCGTGCCGGTATGCATCGGCGATCGCATGACAGACACTCGCCGAACAGTTGACGCTCGCGATCACGCCAACGTAGTTGCGCGTCCCCACGCTGCCGTCGGGACGCACGAATCCGTCGAAGGTATCGCGGCGATCGGCCGGAACGTCGTGCGTGTCGCCCGCCGGCCCGTCGTCGTGCGCATGCCGCTCAGGCATCCCGACGTTATGCACGTGCACGTGCTCGCCCGCGGCGATGTCCCGCAGCGCGACGCCGATCGGCTGCCCGCATTTGACGATCGCGTCGCCACGCGCGATCGGCGTGGTGGCGATCTTGTGACCGGCCGGTATCGCGGCCGCCGGCCGCAGCGGTGCGCCGTGCACGTCGATCGGCACGTCCGGCGCCAGCGCATCGAGTGCGACGGCGACGTTATCGTTGCCGTGAAGGATCACGATGGTCGGTTGCTTCACGATGGTCTTCTCCCAGTCGTTGCGGCCACCGGTTCGCAGCGGGCGACGAGTTGCCGCAACCGCGGTTGTTCGGCCGCCAGCGCCAGCGAATCGGCGAGCGCGAGCAGCGGCTCGATCCGCCGCGCGACCTTCTCGCGATGGTTGACCGCGATATCGGCGATGCGATGCGCGAGAAACGGATTGAGAAAGCGCTCGCGCACGCTGTCGACGTAGCGTTCCGCCGTTTCGCGCAAGCCCAGCGCCACGAATACCGGCGCGACTTCATCGCGCCACACGGCTTCGAGACCGTCGCGCAACCGCGCGTCGTTCATCGCGTCCAGCACCGTTTCCGATGCGTCGCGCCCCGCCGCGAGCCACTGCTCCGCGAGCCAGCTGTGCCCGAGATTGAGGAAGAACAGCTTCAGGCGCTCGTGGCTGCGCAAATCGTCGGTGACGACGATCTGAGCGTGCGTGCACGGCAGCGCCATGCCGGCACGCCGCTCGATCGCCCATAGCGCGTAGGGCTCCGCGATCGCGCCGACCGGATGAAGCGGCTCGGACACGATGCGGTCGACGAGCGAGTTGACCCACACGCAGCGGTTGCCCAGATAGTCGGCGAACGCGTCGGGCAGCCGCCACCGGCGCGCGAGGTCCAGCACGATGTCGCGCAGCGTGTCGCCGTTGTTCGTCACCAGTTCGCAAGGCAGGATGGAGACGCCGTCATCGGGCCGCACCTGCCAGCGCGCATGCAGCAGCGCCAGCAGCTTCGCCGGAAAGCCGTGCGGTGCGTGCTTCGGCTGGGCCAGCAGGTCCACGGTGTCGCGTGGATCGGCGCGATACCCTGCGTCGCCGGTGTTCGACACGATGACGCGTACGGTCTCGATCGCGGCGCCGCGTATCTCCGCCCAGTCGTGCTCGGCGCCCCACGCGCGCTGCACGGCGCGGCACTCGACGACTTCGTCGACCACGCCGCCGCGGTCGCGCCCGCGAATCCGCACCGGATAGCGACCGGTGGCGCGCAGCGCGTCGATGCGGGCGCGGCTGGCCGGATTGCCGGTCGTCTGCACGATGCCGATGCCGCCCATCGCATTGCCGTCGTCCAGCGCCTGCGAGACGAACAGGTCGACGTGCGCGAGCAGGAAGCGGCTCGTGCCGAACTGCAGGATCGGCGGCGTCATCGCATGCGCTCCGCGTGCCGGATTCGATCGATCAGCATTCGACGAGCGCCTTCACGACGGTCTGCCCCGCATCGAGCAAACGCGGCAGCGCATCCGGCACCTCTTCGAGCCGCATCCGGTGCGTGTTCAGCGCGCGGTCCGGAATACGCCCCCCGCGCATCGCGTCGAGCACCGTCGCGAAATCCTCGGCCGTCGCATTGCGGCTTGCGAGCAGCGTGGTTTCCCGCTTGTGGAATTCGGGATCCGAAAAGGCGACGTGCCCGCGCACGATCGAGATCAACGTGTATTTGCCGCCGTGCGCGACGAATTCGAAACCGCGATTCATCGCATCGAGGTTGCCTGTGGCGTCGAACACCGCATCGAAATACTCGCCGTTCGTCAACGCCGCGAGACGCGCCGCGTCATCCGCGCCCACCTCCACGGTCGCATCGACCGTCAGATGTTGCCGGCAAAACGCCAGTCGATCCGCCCGCGTGTCGAGGCATGTGACATCGGCGCCACGCAGCTTCGCGAAGATCATCGCGGCCATGCCGATCGGCCCGGCGCCGACGACCAGCGCCCGCTGCCCGGCGCGGACGTCCGCGCGCCGCACCGCATGCGCACCGATCGCGAGGAATTCCAGCATCGCCGCCTGGTCGAGCGAAATGCCGTCGGCCTTGTGCACGAACTGCGCGGGCACGCTCAGGTATTCGGCGAGCGCGCCGTCGCGATGCACGCCGAGCACCTTGATGTTCACGCAGCAATTCGTGTTGCCGTGCCGACAGGCGATGCAGTGCCCGCACGACAGATACGGCATCACGTACACCGCGTCGCCGACGCCGAGCCCCGACTCGGGTTCCGCCTCGACGACGACCGCCGAAAGCTCATGCCCCATCACGCGCGGATAGTCGAGGTACGGCTGGTTGCCGGTGAAGATATGCAGGTCGGTGCCGCAAATGCCGACCCGTTGCACGCGCAACAGTACTTCGCCGCTGCCGCGTACGGGCAGTTCGCGCTGCTGCACGCGCAGCACGCCGGGGGATTCGCAAATCACGCTGAGCATGTCGGGTTCCTTTCGTTCTGGTTCATTCGTCGTGGCGTGCGGTGTCGATCCGGTAGAAGCGGTGTGCGTTGCCGCCGAAGAGGCCGTCCAGCGCCGCGGCGCCGAGCAACCGCGCGCAATCGTCCTCGCACGCGGCCAGCCATTCGCCGTAACCGCCGCACGCCGACGCCAGCCGCAGCACCGGCCAGTCGCTGCCCCACATCAGGCGCGTCGGCCCGAACAGCTCGGCCAGCGCGTGGACGTACGGCCGCGTGCGCGCGCGCACGGCGTCGGGACCAGCCGACGGCCCTGCTTCGGTCCAGAGGCCGGACAGCTTGCAATGAAGGTTCGGCAGGCGCGCAAGCCGGCCCATCGCCGACAGCCACGGCTGCCATTCGCCGCGCTCGATGAACGGCTTCGCGCCATGGTCGATCACGATCGGCAGATCCGGATGGCGTCGCGCGAATGCATGCAGCGCATCGAGATGGCGCGGCATCACCAGTGCATCAAAACGCAGCCCGTGCTCGAGCATCGCGGCGACCGCGCGATCCAGCCGCGGATCGTCGATCCACGCGTCGTCGGGCAGATCCTGCAGCATCGGTCGCAAGCCGCGCGCCTTTGGCGCGGACGCAAACGCCGCGATCCGCGCCGGTGCGTCGTCGGCCTTCAGGTCGACCCAGCCGACCACCGCGCCGACGCTCGGCGTTTCGTCCGCGAGATCGAGCAGAAAGCGCGTGTCCGCTTCGCTCGGCAGCGATTGCACGAGGACGGTGGTGTCGATGCGCGCGGCGTCGAGCAGCGGCGCGAGATCGGCCAGGCCGAAATCCCGGTGAATCGCATCGAGTTCGGCCGGCGGCCAACTGCCGGCCCGTGCGTCGATGCGCCAGTAGTGCTGATGGGCGTCGATGCGCATGGTCATGCGTGGGCTCCCGGAACCGGCGCGTGCGCCGCGATCAACCCTTCGTCGCGCAGCGCATCCCACAGTTCGGCCGGCGCGGGACGCTCGAACCAGTCGATGTTCTGCTTCAACTGCGCCACGCTGCGCGCGCCGACCACGCACGATACGACGGCTGGATGACCGAACGGAAACTGCAATGCGGCGGCGGGAAGCGGCACGTCGAAGCGGTTGCACAGCGCGCCGAGCCGCGTGGCCTTGTCGATCACGTCGGCGCTCGCGTCCGCATAGTTGAACTTGCCGTTGCCGGCGAGCAGGCCGGAATTGAACACGCCGCCGATCACGATCGCCGTCCCGTCACGGGCGCACACGTCGAGCAGCGGCTCGAGCGCCGTCTGTTCGAGCAGCGTGTAGCGGCCGGCCAGCAGCACCGCATCGAGCGCCGCTTCGTTCAGCGCGTCGGCCGCGACTTCCCATTCGTTCACGCCGAGACCGAACGCGCCGATCTCGCCGCTGGCGCGCAACGCATCCAGCGCGCGAAACCCGCCGCCGCGCGTCAACTGTTCCCAGTAGTGCGCGTGACGATCGCCGTGCGTCATCGCGCCGATGTCGTGCACGTACAGCATGTCGATCCGCGCGAGCCCGAGCCGTTGCCGGCTGTCGTCGTGCGAGCGCATGATGCCGTCGTAGCTGTAGTCGTAGACGGGCCGGAACGGCAGCGGCTCGGCCCAGCCGTCGTCGCCCGGCCGCACGCTCGCGTCGGCGCGCATCAGCCGCCCGACCTTCGTGCTGAGCGTGAACGCGCGGCGCTCGCGCGGGGCGAGCCCCGCGCCCACCCGCCGCTCGGACAGCGTGTAGCCGTAATACGGCGCGGTGTCGAAGTAGCGCAGGCCGGCCGCCCACGCGGCGTCGACAAGCGCGGCGGCGTCGGCTGCCGACATCGGCCGATAAAGGCCGCCGAGCTGCGAGCAGCCGAGACCGAGCGCGGACACCGTCAGCCCGCTGCGCGGCAAGGTGCGCGTATCGTTTGCGTTCATGAGTGGTAACTCGATGCGTGCAAGCGGCACGGGTGATCAGTACAGGACATTCTTCGCTGCCTGCGAATCGAGGTTCTGCTTGTCGACCATCACGACGCCGGTATCGATCAGCTTCGGCGCGGGCTTGCGCTCGATCACGTCGAGCGCCGTGCGCACGCCCTGGTTCCCCATCTGCCACGAGCCCTGCACGGCGATCGCCTGCACGGTGCCGTCGCGCACGAAGCCCTGCAGGTCCTCGTTGCCGTCGAACCCGATCGCCACCACCTTGCCCGCCTTGCCCGACTGCTTCAGCGCACGGCCCATGCCGACCGCGGTCGGCTCGTTCGCGCCGAAGATGCCCTTCAGGTCAGGGTTCGCCGACAGCACGTCGGTCGTCTGGTTCAGCGCGGTCGCCATTTGCGATTGCGAGTAGTACGGGCCGACGACCTGCAGCTTCGAATGGCTCTCGATGTACTTGCGGAACCCGCCGACGCGGCTGACCTCGGAGCCCGCGCCCGGCACGTACGACATGATCGCGATCTTGCCCGACTGCCCGACGCGGTCGATCAGCGCTTTCGCGCACAGCGCGCCCGCCTTCTCGTTGTCGGTCGACAGGAACGCCTGGTAGTACGGCTTGCCCGCGTCCGCGATCGCCGAGTCGATCAGCACGACGGGAATGTGCGCTTCCCACGCCTTCCTGATCGCGGGCACGAGCGCATCGGGATCGGACGGCGCGAGCACGATGCCCGCCACGTGACGCGTGACCGCGTTGTCGACCATGTTGACCTGCCCGCTGATGTCGGACTCGGCCGCCGGGCCCTGGAACGTCATCGTGTAACCCTTGGCGCCGTCGAGCGCCGCCTTCGCGCCCTTCTGCACGTTCTGCCAGTAGTTCGAATTGACCGTCTTGACGATCACGGCGATCTCGCCGCCCGCCGCATACGCGCCGCTGCTGCACACCGCGAACACGCACGCCGATGCCGCCAGCAGGATGGATTTGTTCATGTCTCGCTCCGCTTCTCGTTGGTAGGGACTGCTTGCTGCCGGTCAGGGCCGGCGATTGCGCAACTGGTCGATCCACACCGTGCCGAGGATCACGACGCCGATGATGATCTGCTGGATGAAGCTCGACACGCCGTTCATGTTCAGGCCGTTGCGCAGCACGCCGATCACGAACGCGCCGATCGCCGTGCCGGAGATCGTGCCGACGCCGCCCATCAGCGACGTGCCGCCGATGACCGAACTGGCGATCGCGTCGAGCTCGTACATCACGCCTTCGTTCGGCTGCCCGGTGACGAGCCGCGACATCAGCACGCAGCCGGTCACGCCCGCGAGCGCGCCGGACAGCACGTAGGTGAACAGCTTCACGCCCTGCACGTTCACGCCCGACAGCCGGGCGGCTTCCGCGTTCGACCCGACCGCATAGATATGGCGGCCGAGCGACGTTCTCGACAGCAGCACGGACACCACGACGAACAGCACGACCATGATCACGACCGGATACGGAATGCCGGGAAAGGTCGTGTCGGGGAACCCGTCCGCGCCGATGCGCGAGATCCGCAGCAGCGCGCCGTTGCCGAGCGCGCCGAACGCGTCGCCGAGATCCGATACCGGCCGCGCGCCGGTGATCTGCAGCGCGATGCCGCGCGCGACGAGCATCATGCCGAGCGTCGCGATGAACGGCGGCAGGCCCATCTGCGTCACGCAGATGCCGTTGACGAGCCCGCACAGCGCGCCGACCAGGATGCCGGCCGCCATCGCGGCGGGCACCGGCACGCCGGCCTTGACCAGCAGCGCCGCGCACACGCCGGCCAGCGCGAGCACCGAGCCGACCGACAGGTCGATGCCGCCCGTGATGATCACGCAGGTGGCGGCCACGCCCAGATAGGCGATCGACGTGACCTGCAGGCCGACGGTCATCAGGTTGTCGACCGAGAAGAACGCCGCGCTCGAGATCGAGAACGCGAACACGAGCACGACGAGGCTGCCCAGCGCCGCGAACTTCTGGATCAGGTCGCGCCGCCGCTGTCGCGCCGCCCGTTCGTCGGCCTGGCTTCGATCGGATGTCATTTCAAGCATGGGAACGCCCCGACGCGTAGTGCATGATCTCCTCCTGACTGGTGTGTTTCGTATCGAGAAATGCGGTCAATCGACCTTCGTGAAAAACGGCGATCCGGTCGGTCATGCCCAGCAGTTCGGGCAGTTCCGAACTGATCAGCACCACGCCGACGCCGTCGGCGGCGAGCCGGTCCATCAGCCCGTAGATCGCGAATTTCGCGCCGACGTCGATGCCGCGCGTCGGCTCGTCGAAGAACAGGATCTTCGAGCCGCGGTACAGCCATTTGCCGATGACGACCTTCTGCTGGTTGCCGCCGGACAGGTTTCGGACGCGCTGGTGCACGGACGGCGTGCGAATCGCGAGGTCCTGCACGTAGCGGCGCGCGACGTCGAGTTCGTCGTCGAAGCGCAGGAATCCGAAGCGTGACGTGATGCCGCGCACGTTCGCGAGCGTGAGGTTCGCCGCGACGGGCATCGGCAGCGCGAGCCCCTCCTTCTTGCGATCCTCCGACAGATACGCGATGCCGTGCCGGATCGCCTCGCGCGGCGAGCGGATCGTCACGGGCCGGCCGTGCAGCGCGATCGTGCCGCCGTCGGGGCGATCCGCGCCGAAGATCGCGCGGGCGATCTCGGTGCGCCCGGCGCCCATCAAGCCCGCGAAACCGAGGATCTCGCCGCGGCGCAGCGCGAACGACACCGGCCCGAACACACCGTCGCGCCGCAGGTCCCGCACGTCGAGCAGCACCTCGTCGGTCGGCACCGATTGCCGCGACGGATAGGCGTCGTCGAGCGTGCGTCCGACCATGCGCGCGACGATGTCGTCGATGCTCACGTCGGCGAAAGCGTCCGTCGAGATGTGGCGCCCGTCGCGCAGCACCGTCACGCGATCGACGATCTGCGCCATTTCGTCGAGCCGGTGCGAGATATACAGGATCGCCACGCCGTCGGCGCGCAGTTCCTCGATGATGCGAAACAGCTGCACCGTTTCCGTTTCGGTCAGCGACGACGTGGGTTCGTCCATGATCAGCACGCGCGCATCGTGCGACAGCGCCTTCGCGATCTCGACCATCTGCTGCTGCGCGATGGACAGCACGCCGACCTTCGTCGTCGGCGCGACGTTCAGGCCGATGCGCGCGATGCAGCGCGCCGCCTCCGCGTTCATGCGTTTCGTATCGACGAACGGCCCGCGCCGCGGCTCGCGCGCGAGGAACAGGTTCTCCGCCACGCTCAGGTGCGGGACGAGATTGAGCTCCTGATGAATGATCGAGATGCCGGCCGCCTGCGCTTCGGAGGCCGAATGAAACCGCACCGGCGCGCCGCGATAGTGAACGACGCCGTCGTCGGGCAGGTACTGGCCGCTGATGATCTTCATCAGCGTCGATTTGCCCGCGCCGTTCTCGCCGCACACCGCATGCACCTCGCCGCGGCGCAGGTCGAGGCGAATCCCGTCGAGCGCGAGGACGCCGGGGAAGCGCTTGCGAATCCCGTCCAGGCGCAGGATCTCCCGGTCCGGTTCGTCCTGCGCGGCCTGACCGGGCAGATTGCGAGGCATTGCCATTGCGTCTCCTGGGGATGGATCGACCTCGGCACTAACCGGTCAGTCCAATTTGGATGAATTACAGCAATCAAACCCATTTTGGTCAAGCCAATTTAATTATTTACATCTGATCTTACCAATAGTGAAAACCCGGACGTCCGGATGAACGCGCCGCTGCACGGGGCGATGCGTCCGGCGTGATAGACTCCGCGACACGCGCTTGCGCCCGAAGCGCATTGATCCCTATCACTCGGATGAAATCGACAGAACCCAAGCGGCTTTACCAATCGGTCGCGGCCCAGATCGTCGCGTTGATTCGCCAGGGCGAATTCGCGGTCGGCGAGCGGCTGCCGCCCGAGCGCGAGCTGGCGCTGACGCTCGGCGTGTCGCGGCCGTCGCTTCGCGAGGCGCTGATCGCGCTGGAAATCGGCGGGCAGATCGAGATCCGGATGGGCTCCGGCGTGTATGTGCGCGATACGGCCGCCGACGCTGTCGGCCCGATGGCCACGCTCGGCGACAGTCCGTCGGAATTGATGCAGGCCCGCGCGGCCGTCGAAGGCAGCGTCGCGGCCCTGGCCGCCGCGCGGATGACGGCCGCGATGCTCGAGCGGCTGCGCCGCACCGTTCAGCGCATGAAGCGGCTCGCGGAGGCCGGCAAATCCCCGGTCGAAGCCGACCGGCAGTTCCACATGCTGATCGCGGAAGCCGCCGGCAACTCGGTGCTCACCCGCTTCGTCGGCGAGCTGTTCGACAGCCGCCATGACCCGATCGCGGCCGCGATGCGCGGCCATGCGGAGAATCCGCAGACGTGGACCGCCGCGGTGCGCGAACACGAGGACGTGCTGCTCGCGTTGCAGGCCGGCGATCCGATCGCGGCGCAGACGGCCATTCGCGCGCATCTTCGCGCGTCGGAAGCGCGGTGGATCGAGGGTGGGCTGAAAGCCGATCCGGATTGAGCTGAACACGCACGGGCGCCGGCGCGCGTCGGCGAGCGCGGTGTCGTGCATCGCGTGGCGCCGTGCCCCCTGCAATTTCACTCATATTTCTCGCGCAGGCGTGACGAAAGCGCTATCCGGCCTTCACCACGCCATGGTTTGTTTCCCCGCCGTTCGGCATTTCGGGAAACCCACCCATCCCCTCGCTCGCATCCGTGCGCCCCACCGTTTCGCTCCCCGTACCAATCCTCAAAATTACGATTGCAAATGCCTCTCATTTGCATTAAATTGCCGCGCAAATGTACTGTTTGGAACACCGATGTCGGCGCAAGGCCGCCCGCCGTGCCCGAACGCGAACGACACGAAAGGGAGAGGTATGAGCAGGAGGAACTGGGCGGCCGCACCGATGGCCATCGTCGTCGGCGCGACCGGCGTGGGCACGGCCGACGCGCAGGAGGCGACGCTGCCCACCATCGAGATCTCGGGGCAGCGCGCGAGCGCGCCGTTTCGCACACGTGACTCGACGAGCGCGACGCGCGGCGAGGCGGACGTGATGAAGATCCCGTTCGCGGTCAGCAGCGTCGATGCGAAACTCGTGCGCACGGTCGCGGCGACGCGCGGCGAGGACCTGTACGACTGGGTCGCGGGCGTCGCGCGGCAGAACAACTTCGGCGGTCTTTGGGACAACTACGCGGTGCGCGGCTTCGCCGGCGACGGCAACACGTCCGGCACCGACTACCTGGTCAACGGCTTTTCGTGGAATCGCGGGATGAGCGTGCCGCGCGACACCGTCAACCTCGAGCGCATGGAAGTGCTCAAGGGGCCGGCGTCCGCGCTTTACGGCCGCGGCGATCCGGGCGGGATCATCAGCTATACGACGAAGCAGCCGCAGTTCGCTCGCGCGAACACCATCGGCGTGTCGGCCGGCAGCTACGGCGCGTTGCGCCAGACACTCGATTCGACGGGCCCCGTCACGAAATCGCTCGCGTACCGCTTCGTCGCGATGAACGAGAACAACGGCAGCTTCCGCGATACGGTGTCGAGCAAACGCTACCTGTTCGCGCCGTCGTTCACGTGGGACATCGGCGCCGACACGACGCTTCATTACGAATTCGAGAGTGCGCGCCAGCGCGCGCCGCTCGATCGCGGCGTGGTCGCGGTGGGCGGGCAGCTCGGTGCGATTCCGGCATCGCGCTTCCTCGGCGAGCCGCGCGACGGCGACTACGACGTGCGCAATACGGGCCATCAGTTCACGCTCGAGCATCGCGTCGATGCGAACTGGTCGGTCAACGCCGGGTTCGCGCAGCGCACCACCGACCTGTCCGGCCGCTCGTCCGAGGCATTCGCGCTGCAGCCGGACGGCCGCACGCTGTGGCGCCGCTACCGGCAAGTCGCGTTTCATTCGAACGACCTGCAGGGCCGCATCGAAACGGCCGGCAAGTTCCGAACCGGCGGCATCGGCCACACGCTCGTGCTGGGTGTCGATGCGTACCGCTTCAACTACGACCAGTTCGTCGCGCGCTCGACGCCCACGGCCGCCGCGCCGTATGCGATCGACATCTTCGATCCCGTCTACGGCCAGCCGGCGCCCACGCCGCGCACCGCGACCAACCTGCTCGAGCGCGACGACGGCCAGGGGCTCTACGCGCAGGACACGCTCGCGTTCGGGCCGCACTGGAAAATCCTCGCCGGGCTGCGCTGGGATCGCTTCCACCAGTCGGTCGAGAACCGCCTGAAAGGCACGACGAGCAGCCAGGTGCAGACCGCGTTGAGTCCGCGCATCGGCATCGTGTACGAGATGAGCCCCGCCCTGTCGCTCTATGCGAACACCGCGTATTCGTTCCGGCCGAACAACGGCGCCGACGTCGACGGCCGCGCGTTCGATCCGGAGAAAGGGCACGGCTACGAAGCCGGCGCGAAATGGGCCGGCGCGCGCTGGCTCGCGACCGTCGCGGCGTTCTACGTGACCAAGCGCAACGTGCTGACCGCCGATCCGGCGAACGCCGGCTTCTCGCGCGCGGCCGGCGAGGTGCGCAGCCGCGGCGTCGAATTCGAATGGAACGGCGATCTCGGCCACGGCGTGCGCGGCCTCGTCAACCTTGCGTATGTCGACGCCGAAGTCACGCACGACGCGGTGCTGACACCCGGCGCACGCCTCGTCGACATTCCGCGCCTGAGCGGCAGCGCGCTGCTCCTGTACGAAACCGCGGTACCGTTCGCGGACAAGGCCGGTGCCGGCGCCGGCCTGATCTACGTCGGGCGCCGGGCCGGCAATACCGCGAACACGCAGGACGGGTTCGAGCTGCCGGCCTATGCGACCGTGCAGCTGAACGGCTATGTGCAGGTCAACAAGCACCTGCGTGCGTCGGTCGTGCTGAACAACCTGTTCAATCGCACCACCTACGTCAGCTCCTACAACAGCCTGTGGGTCACGCCGGGCGCGCCGCGCAGCCTGTTCGCGTCGCTCGCCTATACGTTCTAGCGGGGGTTGGCCGGCCGGCGCCGTGCTTCATGCGCTTCACGCGCCGAGCACGAGCCGCGCCGCCAGCGCGAGCAGCAAGGCCGGCAACATCACGCACGCGCCGACCGCGAGGAACGCGCCGAACCCGACCTGCAACCCTTCGCGCCGGATGGCCGCGAGCCACAGAATCGTCGCGAGCGATCCGGTGACGGACAGGTTCGGCCCCAGGTCGACGCCGATCAGGATCGCGTCGATCACCGTTTGCGGGCTGCGTGCGGCGTCGACCGTCGAACTCGCGATGAGCCCCGCAGGCAGGTTGTTGACCAGGTTCGACGCCAGCGCGATCGCAACGCCCGCCGCGGCCGCGGCGGTCTGCTCGCCGCTTGCCGTCAGCGCGCGCAGCAGCCCGGCGAGCGCACGCACCGCACCGCTCCGGTCGAGCGCCTCGACGAGTACGAACAGCCCCGCGACGAGCGGCAACACGCTCCATGAAATCGCGCGAACGATCGGCATGCACGCGGTGCGATCCTTGACCAGCACGCATGCGACGGTGACGATCCCCGCCGCCGCGGTCGGCAACCCGAGCGGAAGATCGAGCGCCGACACCGTCATCAGCGCGGCGGCCGTGATCGCGATGCCGGCCAGCGCGATACGCCCGCCGCCGGTGAGCGGCCGCGTCGGCAAACCGGATTCGCACCGGCCGCCGAGCGCGTGCCGCTGGGTCATCCGAAGCATCAGGAACGTGCATGCGATCGATGCGACGGACGGGATCGCGAAGTGGGCGAGCCATACGCCGAGCGACGGCATGCGCGCGCCGTACAGCACGAGATTCGCGGGGTTCGAGATCGGCAGCACGAAACTCGCCGCGTTCGCGACGAACGCGCAGATGTACAGCAGCGGCAGCGGATCGGCCTTCGCCCGGCGCGCGGCCGCGATGACCGCGGGCGTCAGCACGACGGCGGTCGCATCGTTCGACAGGAAGACCGTCGTCACGGTGCCCACCAGGTAGACGAGCGCGAACAGGCGCCGGGGCGAACCCTGCGCGAGATTGACGACGCGCGTCGCGACCCAGTCGAACAGCCCTTCGCGCCGCGCGACCTCGGACAGCAGCATCATGCCGGTCAGGAACAGGTACACGTCGCCGCCCTTCGCGACGGCGTCGAGCGCCGGATGCACGGGCAACAGGCCGCACACGACCAGCAGCAACGCGCCGCTCACGGCCCAGGTTGCCTCGGGCCAGCCGAACGGGCGGGCGATGACGCCCGCCGTGGCGAGCGCGGAAATCAGCCATGCAAGCGAAACGGAATTCATGGGCAGGTCGGGAATCGCAGGGAGAAGGAAAGCACGTTCAGGACGACGCGGCCGGCAGGTCGGCCGGCTTGCCGCACACGCTGCTCAGCGCTCGCGCGTGACCGAGCCAGAGCGCGAGCGCGCCCGTCGACACGGCGCCCAGCACGACGAATGCGACCGGATAACCGAAGTGCTGCGCGAGCACGCCGCCCAGCACGGGACTGAGCGCCGCGCCGATCCCCTGCGCGGTCGCGACGGCGCCCTGCCCGGCGTTCACGCGGCCGGAGCCGTGCAGCAGGCGCACGACGAGCGCCGGCACGACGACGCTTTGCAGGCCGGCACCGATGCCGTCGAGCACCTGCACCGGCCAGACGCCCGCCTCGCTCATCAGCACGGCGGCAAGCACGCCCCGCACCGGCAACACCAGGTAGGAAAGCAGCAGCACGCGCCAATAACCGTGCGCGCGAATCAGCCGGGGCGCGACCCACGCGGCCGCGATCATCACGAGCTGCGCGATGACGATGGTTTGCGCGGTGAACATGCTCGCGTTGCTGCGATGCGTGGCGACCACGCCCATTCCGTAGAGCGGCAGCATCGCCGCGTTGCCGAGATGAAACAGCGCGAGCGACGCGCCGAGCAGGACCAGCGGCCGGTTCGAGACGAGCGTGCGCAAGCCGCCGGCGGGCGGCGCCGACGCGCCCATGGGCGGATCATCGCGCACGGCATGCGTGCGCGGCTCGGCATGGTCCAGGCCGCGTGCGCACGCGTGGTCGATGGCCCGCGCGGGAATCGCCAACGTACTCGCGATCGCGAGGAGCGTGAACACGGCGACGAGCGCGAACACCGCGTCGAAGCCCGCATGCCAGCCGAGCCATCCGGCGAGCGCCGCACCCACCACGTTGCCCGCATGGTTCGCCATCTGGTTGCGGCCGAACTGCCGGTCGAAACCCCGCCGGCGCGCGATGCCGAGCGTCACGCCCGCGACGGCCGGCGCCAGCGCCGCGCCGCCGACGGCGGCCAGGATCTGCGATGCCGCCACCGCCGGATAACCGTCGGCGAACATCAGCGCCAGCGAGGCCAGCGCCGTCACGGCGGTGGCCGTGACGATCAGCGCGCGCTTCGCGCGCAGCGCATCGACGAGCGCGCCGGCCGGCGGCGTCGCGGCCATCGCGGCGAGCCCGGCCAGCGTCATGACCGAGCCGATCGCGTCGGCGCTCCAGCCGCGCGACAGCAGGATCACGCCGACGAACGGGCCGATGCCGGCCTGCACGTCGGCCAGGAAGAAATTGAGCGCCTCGAGCGCGCGCGCCGCTCTCATCGTCGACGGGCAGTCATTCGTCGTCCACATCGACGAGCTCGGCGATCTCGCTCACTTCGAGCACCGCGCCGTACCGCGTGACGACGCCTTGCCCCCACGCCATGACGTGGATACCGGCGCGCAGATAGTCGCTCAGCTCGGCTGCCGCATGCGGTGGCATCCGCAGCACGACACCGTTCGTCAGCAACGCGCCGTTCAGCTCGCCTTTCGGGCCGTGCAGCGCGAACGCGACTTCGCCGCTCATCTCCATCAGCTTGCGGCCGCCATGCGGCGGCTTCGGCGCACCGGGCACGGGCCCGTTGTCGACGATGTCGACGCCGTGGCGCCCGGTCAGCTGCACCGCCACGATCATCGCGGCGCCGCGCGACTTGACGCCGCGCACGCGAATGCGGTCGCCCACCTCGACATGGCGAACCAGTTCGCGGCCCAGGTGCGGCGGCACGTGAACCTGCAGGTCGCCGTTCAGGATCAGGCCGTCGATGTCCCCGTGCGGGTTGAGCAGGAACTGTGTGACGCGGCCGCGCGTTTCGGGCAGGCAGGCGGGATCGATCCAGTGCATGGCAGGACTCCTTGTGGGATGGCAGGAAGACGACGCGCGATCAGCGCACGACGTCGTCATAAAGATTCACGACGCGGCCCGGCGAGCCGAATGCGGTGGCCTGCAGCGCTTCGCCGTAGGCATTGCGCGTGCCGTATCCGACCGCGGCAACGCGCGCGCCGGGTACGAGCAGCGCGCCGAACTGCTGGGCAGCCGGCACCGTCAGCTTGACGATCGCGCCGCTGTCGAGCATCACGCCGTCCGGCTCGCCGCGCGGTGCGCGCGTGACGCGCCGCACGACACCCGACACGCTGAGGCGGGCCAGATTGACGCCGCGCAGCGCGGGCGGCATCGGTGCGGCGGATGGCGGCGGCTGGTCGGACAACGATGCGCCGCTGCGGTCGTTGCGCACGACGCGCGCGTGGATGTCGTCGCCGACGCGACGTTCGCCGGCCACCGTTACCCGGTCGCCCGGCCGCGCGAGCGCGATCAGCTGCGTGCCGAGATGCGGCGGCACGCCGACGAGCGTCCCGTCGGTCAGCACGAAACCGTCGACCGCGCCTTCCGGGTTGATCGTCAGGCGCGAAAGCGTGCCGGACACGAGTGTGTCGGAGGCGACGGGCGACTGCGGCGGAGGCGGAAGAGGAGCCGGTTCGAAACCGGCGCGCGGCGGCGCACCGGGCGGTTCGTCCGCACGCGGCGGGGGTGGAATCTGCGCGGCGCAGGCGGTCGCTGCGGCGATCAGCGCGGCGGCACAAAGTCCGGCACAGCTGCGGCGAACGGCGACGCGGCGCGGTGGCCGCGAACGCGCGGCGCGTGGGGTCGACTTCATGGCGGGCTCCGGCAACGGGTTGCGATGCCGTGATATCTGCAACACGCGTGCCAGCACCCATGTGCCCGCCGGGCCGCGTATCGAACCATGAATCGTGCAACTCGTGTCGGGATTCCCGACACGTTTTACCCGCCGTTGTCGGGAATCCCGACAGGCGTCATGGCGCCGCTAGTCGTCGCGCTCGATACCCAGATGGGCCATGCGCGCATAGAGCGACTGACGGCCGATGCCGAGCTGCCGTGCCGCCTCCGCGCGATTGCCGTTCGCGCGCTCGAGCGCGCGCAGGATCACGGCGCGCTCGACCGCCGCCAGCGCGTCGGGCAACGGCATGTCGAACAGCGGCGCAGGCAGCGCGAGCGTGTCGCCGCCGGACGCAAGCCCCGGCACGACGCCGAGCCCGAGATCGGCCGCGCCGATGGCCGGCCCGGGCGCCAGCGCGGCCGCCCGCTCCATCACGTTGCGCAGCTCACGCACGTTGCCCGGCCAGCGATGATCGAGCAACGCCCGCTGTGCGTCGTTCGTCAGGTGCAACGGGCGCGCGCCTGCCGCGCACGCCAGGAAATGCGCGGCCAGCGGCAGGATGTCGGCCACGCGATCCGCGAGCGGCGGCAGGTGCAGCGGAATCACGTTCAGCCGGTAGAACAGGTCTTCGCGAAACGTGCCGTTCGCGACGGCCTCGGCGAGATCGCGGTGCGTCGCGGCCACCACCCGGATGTCGATCGCCGTCGGACGATCCGCACCGAGCGGCGTCACCTCGCGCTCCTGCAGCGCGCGCAACAGCTTGGCCTGCATGGCGGTGGGCATGTCGCCGATCTCGTCGAGAAACAGCGTGCCGCCGTCGGCCTCGACGAGCCGCCCGGCGCGATCGACGTGCGCCCCCGTAAACGCGCCGCGTCGATGCCCGAACAGTTCGCTTTCGAGCAGGTCGGCCGGAATCGCCGCGCAGTTGACCGCGACGAACGGCCCGGCATGCCGCATCGACGCGGCATGCAGCACGCGCGCCGCCACTTCCTTGCCGGTGCCCGTCTCGCCGGTGACGAGCACGGTCGCGTCGCTCGTCGCGGCCCGGCCGATCTGCTTCTGCACGTCGCGCATCGCGGCGCTCACGCCCAGCAGCCGGGGGCGGGCCGATGCGGGTTCGCGCGCAAACCCGCCATCGTGCGGCTCGACGGCCGCCGGCGGTGCGTTCGCGGAAACGATGCGCGCGAGCAGTTGCGCGATGTCGCGACGCCCGATCGGCTTGGTCAGGTGATCGAACGCGCCGAGCCGCATCGCGTCGATCGTGTTGTCGCTGGTCGCATGCGCGGTCAGCATCACGACCGGGATCGCGGCCAGCGCCGGATCGTCGCGCAGTTGCGCGAGCACCGCGAGCCCGTCCAGGTCCGGCAAGCGGAAATCCAGAAAGATGCAGTCGACGCGGCCGCCGTCGCGCAGCGCGCTCAACGCCGCGCGCCCGGTCCCGGCTTCGACGACCCGATGACCGAGATCGGCGAGCGTCTCGGCCAGGCCGTCGCGAAATGCCGCGTCGTCGTCGACTATGAGGATGGTTGCCATGGGATTTCAATGACGAAGGATGCGCCGTGCGGAACGTCGTCGAGCCAGGCCTGGCCGCCATGCGCCGCGGCCACTTCGCGGACGACGGCAAGACCGAGGCCGGTGCCGTCCGCCCGCCCCGTCACGAACGGCTCGAAAATCCGCTCGCGCTCCTCGGCGGGAACCCCGGGGCCGGTATCCGACACGGTGATCCGCAGCCAGTCGCGTCCGGCGGACGTGCGACGCGCGGCGGCGAGCGTGACCGCACCGCCGTCGCCGGCATGGCGCAGCGCGTTGAGCAACAGGTTGTCGAGCGCGCGACGCATCTGGTCGGGATCGAACATGGGGAACGCGGCGGGCTGCGCAAGGCGTTCGCCCTGCTCGCCGGGCAGCCATGCGAGATCGATCGCCTGCCGCTGCGCGAGCTCGCGGTGCGTGTCGACGACCTGCGCGAGCCACGCGTCGACGTCGACGCGCGTCGCATGCGGGCTGACTGGCTGCGTCAGCGCGAGCAGGCCCGACAGTTGCGCATCGATGCGTTCGATCTGCACCAGGATCACGCGCAGCGCGTCCTGCTGCCGTCGGCTGTCGCCGGCCAGCGCGTTTTCGGCTTTCAGACGCATCGCGCCCATCGGGTTGCGAATCTCGTGCGCGACCTGCGCGGCCAGTTTGCCGAGCATCCCGAAGCGTTCCGCCTGCGCGAGCCGCGTGCGGAGTTCGGCGGCCTGCTGTTGCAGTTGCTCGGCACGCCGTGCATGCGCGTTGAACGCATCGATGATCCGGTCGAGATCGGGCTCGCCGACATACGGCAGGTGCGGTGCGCGGCCGTCGGGCGCCAACCCCGCTTCGATCCGCGCGAGATTGCCTTTCCAGCGCCGCAGCGCGATGGCGAGCGCCGCCGCGATCGCGAGAATCACCGCGAGCACGCCCGCAAGGCCCGTCGCCAGCAGCTCGCCGTGCCGGCCGAGCGGCGGGCGGGCGCGCGTCAGCATCCAGACGAACAGGCCCGACCCGGCGCGAACCGGACACGCCGCCGCGATCACGGCATCCTGCGCGCCCTCGACCGCATTCGACGCCGTGGCACGCGTCGCGGCGGCCGCGCGCAGCGTGCGGAGAATCAGCGGCGTTTCCGCGTCCGGCACGTCGCGCTTGATGCCGCTGCCTTGATAAGTCGGAAAGGAATACGCAAGAAAACCGCTCGCCGCGGGTGCGCCGCCGGCCGTCCAGAAACCGCCTTCCATGTCCGGCGCGCGCGCCAGGACGATATCGAGGATCGCATGCATCAGCGCCGAATCGGGCTGCGCGCCGGCCTGCGCGGCGGACGCATCGTAGCGCGACGCGACCGCTTCGCAGGCCGCTTCACCCGCGGCCCGCGCGCCGGCGATCTGCTGCCCTTCGGCGGAACTGGCCATCACCCAGACAACCGCGACGAGCGTCGCGCAGAGCGTCGCGACGAGCGCCCAGAGCATGACGAGTTGAGTGGAAAACGGCGGACGCTTCATCGGATCGGGCAGGCGGTCGAGGGCGACAGGATAACGTAAAGCATACGACGCCGGGACCCGCGCCGCCGGCCTGCCGGATCGGGCAGGACATCGCGCCGAAGGGCAGCGGCCGCGATCGGGAAAGGCCGCTGAAAGATCGAAGCGCTAGACTGCCTCCGGCTCGACGCCCCCAACCCGCCCCCTCGAGGACCGCATGCGCGCCATTTCTTTCCGAAGGCTATCGGTCGCGTTGTTCACCGTCGGCGCGCTGCTCGGCGCCGCGTCCGCCAGCCGCGCATGCGACGTGCCCGCGCCGGTGCGGACGATCGATCCGCCCGGCTATTACGACGACCCGACCGGTTATGCGCGCGACGTGAAGCCGATGCGCGATTTCATCGCGAAGCTGAACGCGGCGGCGGAACACGCCGACTGGTCGTGCGCGCTGACCCTGCTCGACAGCTGGGCGCAAGCGGATGCGCTGATGGGCAAGATCACCGGTTATCAAGGGTATGACGAGCGTTCGTGGGCCGGCACCGACTTCGCGATGGTGATCCTGCGCATGCCGCGCGGCATGCGCGAAGCGAACCGCGCGCAGTTCAACGCAATCGACCCGTGGCTCGAACGCATCGCGATCGCCACGCGCGATTCGGAAGCAATCAACCACCTGCACAACAACCTCGTGTACTGGGCGGGCCTCGACCTGATCGCCATCGGCACCGTGACCGACAACGCGAGCCTGATCGATTCCGGCCTGCTGCGGGTACGCGAAGGCATCCGCGACATCGGCGCCGACGGTTCGCTCGCGCGGGAAGTCAAGCGCGGCAACCGCGCGCTGCACTATCACACCTTCGCGCTGCTGCCGCTCGTGTTCGCGGCGGAACTCGTGCAACGGCGCAAGATCGACCTGTACCGCGAAAACGGCGGCGCGATCGGCCGCCTCGCCAACCTCGTGATCGACGCGGTGGAAAATCCCGACAGTTTCAGGACGATCACGCCGGTCAGGCAGGACCTGTTCCCGTGGACGTTCCGCGACGAGCTGAGCTGGGTCGAGCCGTACTACGCGCGCTTCGGCGATCGCCGCCTGCCGGCGATCATCGCGCCGCGCCGCCCGTTCAGCGAATGGCGGCTCGGCGGCGACGTGAGCGCGGTGTGGGGTGCACCGCTGCCGTAACGGTCGCCGCGCGCGTTCGGGAGGTTTCGCCGCCGCGACGGCGAAGCGAGCCGGGCCATGATCACGGATCGTGTCGACGCCCGTTTCAGCCGCTTTCCAGTGCGAAATTGTTCGGGCGACGCACGACCTCGCACGACCTCGCACAAACGGCGCCTGCCAGGCCATTCACGTATCAGCGTGCAGCGCCCGGAACGGGCTCGTTCATCGCATCGCCGTAGCGCTCCGCGCGCTCGACGATGCGCGCGAGCCGGATGATGTCGGTCAGCGCGAAATCGTTCGCGTCCGGCCTCGGACGATCATGCTCGTCCGCCACGCGCATCGCGAACGCGAGCGCTTCCGAGCGCTCGCGCAACAGCGTGCGCAGCGCATCCGCGATGATCCGGCGATCGCGCGGATCGCCGAGGCCGAGCGCGGCCCCGCGATCGTATTCGACGGCCGGCGCCGCGAGCGGCGACGCCGTCAGCATGGAGATCCCGCGCATCGGTACCGTGTTCCGTTTCATGTCCACCTCCCGTTGACGGGCGGCCAGGGCGCGACGCCTCACCGCCGGTTCGACCGCGACACCACGTCGATCCACACCGCCAGCACCAGCACCGCGCCCTTGACGATCATCTGCCAGTACGCGTCGACGTCGAGCATCGACATGCCGTTGTCGAGGCTCGCCATCACGAGCGCGCCGATCAGCGCGCCGTACACGGTGCCCGAGCCGCCGCGCATCGACGTGCCGCCGATGAAGCACGCGGCGATCGCGTCGAGTTCGCCCATCGTGCCCGCCGACGGCGAACCGGCCGCGAGCCGCGCGGTGTTCACGATGCCCGCGAACGCGCACATCAGCCCCATCAGCGCGAAGATCGCGAGCTTCACGCGGTCGGTATCGACGCCGGACAGTCGCGTCGCCTCGAGATTCGAGCCCACCGCATAAATGCGCCGGCCGAACACGGTCTGCGTCGCGATCCACGAGAACACGCCGAGCAGCGCGAGCAGCAACAGCACCGGCACCGGGATGCCGCCGTAGCGGTCGAGCGTCGCGACGAACGCGAACAGCACGGCCCCCGCGCCGACGATCTTGACGGCGTCCTGCCACAGCGGCGCGACCGCGAGCCGGTAGCGGCGCCGCGTGCCGCGCTGGCGCACGACCAGCAGCGCGACGAGCGCGAACAGCAGCAGCGCGAGGCCGTCGCCGGCCACGCGCGGCAGGTAGCCCTGCCCGAGGAACACGAAGCCGTCGGACACCGGGGCGATCGTCGAGCCGCCCGTCACGCCGAGCAGGATCCCGCGAAACGCGAGCATCCCGCCGAGCCCGACGATGAACGACGGCACGCGCCGGTAGGTCGACCACCAGCCGTTGAAAAGCCCGATCAGCACGCCGAGCGCGAGCACCGCCGGGACCGTCGCGGCGACGGGCCAGTGGCGGTTCACGTCGAGGATCGCCGCGACGCCGCCGAGCAGCCCGAGCAGCGAGCCGACCGACAGGTCGATCTCGCCCGCGATGATCACGAACACCATCCCGCACGCGAGCATCCCTGTGATCGACATCTGCCGCAGCAGGTTCGACACGTTGCGCGGCGTGACGAACGCGCCGTCGGTCAGCACCGAGAAGAACGCCCAGATCGCCGCGACCGCGAGCAGCAGCGCGAGGATCTTGTAGCGCACGAAGACCTGGCGAAGCTGGCTGCCGGTCGAGCGCCCGGCCGGTTGCCCTGCTTCGTGGCCGCTTGAACGGCGCGCATCCGCGTCCTGCGTCGCCGGGGTGGAGGAAGAAAGTTCGGAATTCATGTCGCACTCGCTGCGGTGGGTTCGGTCGGGCGCCGGCCGGATTTCAGCGCGGCGCCGAGGATCTGTTCCTGTGTCAGGCCGTCGTTGACGAAGTCGCCGCGCAGCTCGCCTTCGCCGATCACCAGCACGCGATCGGCGAGCCCGAGCACCTCGGGCATTTCCGACGACACGACGATCAGCGCGACGCCGCGCTTCGCGAGCGCGAACACGAGGCGGTAGATCTCCGCTTTCGCGCCCACGTCGACTCCGCGTGTCGGCTCGTCGAGAATCAGCACCTGCGGCTCGGCCAGCAGCATCTTCGCGAGCACGGCCTTCTGCTGGTTGCCGCCGGACAGGCTCGCGATCGGCAGGAACGGATGCGCGGCACGCACCGACAGCCGCTGCATCTCGGTGCGGATCGCGTCCAGCTCGGCGGCCGCGTCGATCCGGCCGCGCGCCGCGAAGCGCCGCAGCACCGTCAGCGTGATGTTGTGGCCGACACCGAGCTGCGGCACGATGCCGTGGCGCTTGCGGTCCTCAGGCACCATCGCGATGCCGGCGCGGATCGCATCGGCGGGCGTGCGGATCGACAGCGGCCGGCCGTTCATCAGCACGGTCGCCGTGCACGCGCCCGGATACGCGCCGAAGATCGCCTGCATCAGCTCGGTCCGCCCCGCGCCGACGAGCCCGGCGACGCCGAGGATCTCGCCGCGCCGCACGCTGAACGACACGTCGTCCACCCGCTTGCGGCGCGGGTTCGTCACGTCGCGGCAGGTCACGTGGCGCGCTTCCAGCACGACGTCGCCGATCTCGTGCGGCTCGCGCGGGTACAAGTCGCGAATCTCGCGGCCGACCATCATCGCGATGATCCGGTCGGTCGTCAGCGCGCGCATCGGCTCGGTCGCGACATGGCGGCCGTCGCGGATCACCGTCACCGTGTCGCACACCGCCTCGACCTCGTCGAGCTTGTGCGAGATGTACACGCACGCGACGCCGCGGCGCTTCAGGTCGCGCACGATGTCGAGCAGGATGCGCGTTTCGGACGCGCTCAGCGACGACGACGGTTCGTCGAGGATCAGCAGCTTCGCGCGCTTGTTCAGCGCCTTCGCGATCTCGATCAGTTGCTGGTGGCCGCCGCCGTAGTTCATCACCGGCTGCGCGACGTTGATCGAGTCGATCCGCAGTTCGTGCAGCAGTGCCTCGGCACGCTGCACCATCGCCGCATAGTTCATGCGGCCGCCCGGCAGCGTGATCTCGTTGCCGAGGAAGATGTTCTCGGCCACCGACAGCTCGGGCACGAGCATCAGTTCCTGGTGGATGATCACGATGCCCGCGCGCTCGGTGTCGCGCACGCCGGACGCGACGAGCGGCGCGCCCTCCCAGCGGATCTCGCCCTCCCACGTGCCGTGCGGATACACGCCCGACAACACTTTCATCAGCGTCGATTTGCCCGCGCCGTTCTCGCCGCACAGCCCCACGCACTCGCCGGGCCGCACCACCAGGTCGATGCCGTCGAGCGCCTTCACGCCGTCGAATTCCTTGACGATGCCGCGCATCGTCAGCAAGGGTTCGGTCATTCGCTCATGCCTCGCAGTGTGCGCGCGGACGCACCGGTGGGCCGCCCGCGCGCCGCGCCGTTACTGGCTCGCCAGCTGCGCCTGGGTATAGAAGCCGTCCTTCACGACGACGTCGACGTTGCGCTTGGTCAACAGCGTCGGCTGCAGCAGCACCGTGTCGACCTTCTTCTTGCCGTTGTCGTATTGGGCGTTGAACGCCGGTTTCGTGCCCTTCGCGAGATCCACCGCGAGTTTCGCCGCTTCGCTCGCGATCAGCTTGAGCGGCTTGTAGACGGTCATCGTCTGCGTGCCGGCGATCACGCGCTTGACCGCCGCGAGATCCGCGTCCTGCCCGGACACCGGCACCTTGCCGGCCAGATGCTGCGCGGCGAGCGCCTGGATCGCGCCGCCGGCGGTGCCGTCGTTCGACGCGACGATCGCGTCGATCTTGTTGTTGTTCGCGGTCAGCGCATCCTCGACGATCCGCAGCGCGGTCGACGCGCTCCACTCCGGCACCCACTGCTGGCCGACGACCTTGATGTCGCCGCGATCGATCGCCGGCTTCAGCACCTTCAGCTGCCCTTCGCGCAGCATCTTCGCGTTGTTGTCGGTCGGCGCGCCGCCGAGCAGGAAATAGTTGCCCTTCGGCTTCGCGTCGACGACGCCCTGCGCCTGCAGTTCGCCGACCTTCTCGTTGTCGAACGAGATGTAGGCATCGACGTCGGCGTCGAGGATCAGCCGGTCGTACGACACCACCTTGATGCCGGCCTTGCGCGCTTCGGCGACCACGTTGCCGAGCGTCTTCGAGTTGAACGGGACGATCACGATCACGTCCACGCCGCGCGAGATCAGGTTCTCGATCTGCGAGATCTGCCGCTCCTCGCTCGCGTCCGCGGACTGCACGGACACCTTCGCGCCAAGCTTCGTCGCGGCCGCCACGAAATAGTCGCGGTCGCGCGACCAGCGCTCGACGCGCAGGTCGTCGATGCAGAAGCCGATTTCAGGCTTGTCCTTGCTCGCATGCGCGAGCGGTGCGCCCAGTGTCAGGATCGCCAGCGCAGCGGCGCCGGCAAGCGAGCTCAATACCGTACGACGTTTCACGGATTTCATGTCTCCATTCCTCTCTTTATTGGACTACTCCACGAACGCCGGGCAGCCGCCGAAGCCGGTCGCCCATCGTCTTGCCACCGCGCGGCACGGCTTCGTGCGGCGTGTCACGCGCCCGTCACGCGCCTGTCGCAAACACCGGTTCGAGCGCCCGATACAGCGCGCGAAACGTCGGCCGCCGCGCGTCGCGGTACCACGCGTGGCGTGCCATGTCGGGCTCCCGTACCGCGACGACGGGCGGCTGCGGGCACACCGCGTCGAGCGGCGCATCCGGTTCGAGCGCGAGATGCGCGAGCCGCGCGGCGCCGAGCGCCGGGCCGACTTCGCCGCCCGCGCGCAAGGTCAGCGCGCGCCCGCTCAGGTCGGCCAGCATCTGCGTCCAGTACGCGCTGCGCGAGCCGCCGCCGATCACCGTGATGCCGTCGGGCGCGAGCCCGGCCGCATGCAGCGCGTCGATCCCGTCGAGCAGCGCGAAGCCGACGCCTTCGAGCGTCGCGTTCGCGAGATCCGCGCGCCGCGTATCGGGCGTCATCCCGTAGAACACGCCCTTCGCATTCACGTCGTTGTGCGGCGTGCGCTCGCCGCTCAGGTAAGGCAGGAACCACGGGCGCTCCGCGCGCGCGTTCGCTTCCGCGTCGGCGAGCAGCGCGGCAACGCCGTCGTAGCCGGCCAGTTGCGAGGTGAAATCGACGCAGCCGGCCGCGTTCAGCATCACCGACATCAGGTGCCAGGTGCGCGGCAACGCGTGACAGAAACTGTGAACCGCCGATTCGGGATTCGCGCGGAAACCGTCCGACACCGCGAAGTAGACGCCCGACGTACCGAGCGACAGCAGCGCATCGCCGGGCTGCACGATCCCGACACCCACCGCGCCGGCCGCGTTGTCGCCGCCGCCCGCGACGACCGGGATCTCGCGCAACCCGAGCGCGCGTGCAACGGCCGGCAGCAGCGTGCCGGTGATGCGGTTGCCCTCGAACACGGCGGGCATCTGCGCGCGCGACAACCCGCATGCGGCGAGCAGCGTGTCGTCGTAATCGCGCTTCGCGACATCGAGCCACAGCGTGCCGGCCGCATCCGACGGATCGGTCGCGAACGCGCCGGTCAACCGGTAGCGCAGATAATCCTTCGGCAGCAGCACATGGGCGATCCGCGCGAATACGTCCGGCTCGTACCGGCGCACCCACAGCAGCTTCGGCGCGGTAAAACCCGGCATCGCGAGATTGCCGGCGACGGCGCGCAGCGTGGGCGCGCGCCGCTCGAGTTCCGCGCACTCCGCATCCGCGCGGCCGTCGTTCCACAGGATCGCGGGGCGCAGCACGTCGCCGCGCGCATCGAGCAGCGTCGCGCCGTGCATCTGCCCGGTCAGGCCGAGCGCATCGATGGCGCGCGGATCGATGCCGGCCGCGCGTGCATCGGCGACGAGCGCCGCCAGCGCGCCGCACGCCGCGTCCCACCAGTCGCGCGGCGCCTGTTCGGACCAGCGCGGCCGCGGCCGGCTCACCGTCAGCGGCCGGCTCGCGCTGGCCCGCACCGCGCCGTCACGGTCGAGCAGCACGGCCTTCACGCCCGACGTACCGAGGTCGACTCCGATGTACATGGCGTCAGCGCAGCCCGTAGATGGCCTGGTTCACGATGTTCTCGAGCCGCTCCTGCCCGCCGCTCGCATGCTGCGGGTTCACGCCGCGCGCGAGTGCGTCGGCGGCGAGCGATTCCAGCGTGTAGCCGCCCGACAGGATCTCGCGGCCGAACGCGCTGTCCCACTGCGCGTAGCGCTGCCGGCGCAGCGCGTCGAGCCGGTCGTTCGCGACCAGCACGGCGGCGCGCTCGAGCGCGAGCGCGAGCACGTCGATCGCGCCCACGTGGCCGTGGAACAGGTCTTCCGGATCGACGCTCTGGCGCCGCACCTTCGCGTCGAAGTTCATGCCGCCGGTGGTGAAGCCGCCGTGGCGCAGGATCTCGTAGAACGCGAGGGTCAGCTCCTCGACGCTGTTCGGGAACTGGTCGGTGTCCCAGCCGTTCTGCGGATCGCCGCGATTCGCATCGACGCTGCCGAACACGCCGAGCGCGAACGCGTTCGCGATCTCGTGATGGAACGAATGGCCGGCGAGCGTCGCGTGGTTCGCCTCGATGTTCACGCGGATCTCGTTCTGCAATCCGAATTGCGTGAGGAAACCGTGCACGGTGGCGACGTCGTAGTCGTACTGGTGCTTGGTCGGCTCCTGCGGCTTCGGCTCGATCAGCAGCGCGCCCTTGAAGCCGATCCGGTGCTTGTGCTCGACGACCATCGACAGGAAGCGTGCGAACTGCTCGCGCTCGCGCACGAGATCGGTATTGAGCAGCGTCTCGTAGCCTTCGCGGCCGCCCCACAGTACGTAGTTCTCGCCGCCGAGCCGGTGCGTGGCGTCGAGCGCGTGGCGAACCTGGGTCGCCGCCCACGCGAACACGTCGGGATTCGGGTTGGTCGCCGCGCCCGCCGCGAAGCGCGGATGCGAGAACAGGTTCGCGGTGCCCCACAGCAGCCGCACGCCGGCGGCCTGCTGACGCTCGCCCAGGTAGTCCGTCATCCGCGCGAAGTTCTCGACGTACTCGCGCAGGCTGTCGCCTTCCGGCGCGACGTCGGTGTCGTGGAACGTATAGAACGGCGTGCCGAGCTTCGTGAAGAACTCGAACGCCGCATCCGCCTTCTGCCGCGCCCGCTCGAGCGGGTCGCCCGGCTGCTGCCACGGCCGCCGGAACGCACCCTGGCCGAACATGTCGTGCCCCGGCCACACGAACGTGTGCCAGTAGCACACCGCGATGCGCAAGTGTTCCTCGAGCGTCTTGCCGAGCACCTGCTTCGTGCGGTCGTAATGGCGGTAGGCAAGCGGGTTGTCCGATTGCGGACCTTCGTAGCGAATCGCGGGAATCTGTTCGAAATACGACATGGCGTCTCCGTCCGGTTTCTTGTTGCAGTGCGGCGCGCGGCGCGTTGGCGTGCGGGCCGAATTCGGTCTGGCTGGATCGTGCCCGCGCGCCCCCGCCCCCGCAATTGCGAAATTGCGCAGCACGCTTAACGATTCTTGCCAGCGCGCTGCGCACCGCACGCGTTCCGTCCTACAATCGCCGGACACCAGACAAGCGCGCGGCACCGTCCGCGCCCCCGGAGACAACGGCGCGACGCCCCGCACGGCACGCGCCTCGAGACCGAGATGACCCGCGCCCCTTCCAGCCAGACACCGCACCGCATCGCGCTGCTGTTCAACGCCAACAAGGTCTACGACCGCGAGATCATCAGCGGCATCGGCCAGTACCTGCGCTCGACGCGCGTGGTGTGGGACCTGTTCCTCGAGGACGACTTCCGCTGCCGGCTCGCCGGCATCGAGCATTTCGACGGCGACGGCATCATTGCCGACTTCGACGATCCGGCCGTCGCCGACGCGCTCGCCGGCTCGCCGCTGCCGGTCGTCGCGCTCGGCTCGTCCTACGAGGATCCCGCGCAGTATCCGGACGGCGTGCCGTATATCGCGACCGACAACGCGAAACTCGTGTCGCTCGCGTACACGCACCTGATCGGCGCCGGGCTCGCGCACTTCGCGATGTACAGCCTGCCCGACGCGCAGCAGAACCGCTGGGCGCAGCAGCGCGAGCTGGCGTTCGACCGGCTCGCGCGCGCGGACGGCCTCGACGCGCCGATCTACCGCGGGCTGTCGACGAGCGCATCGGCATGGAATCACGCGATCGAGCAGCTGATCGGCTGGCTGCATGCGCTGCCGAAACCCGTCGGCATCATCGCGGTGACCGACGCGCGCGCGCGGCACCTGCTGCAGGCCTGCCTGATCGCCGGCCTCGCGGTGCCTGAACAGGTCGCGATCATCGGCATCGACAACGATCCGCTCACGCGCACGCTGACGCGCATCCCGCTGTCGTCCGTGATCCAGGGCACCGAGGAAATGGGCCGGACCGCCGCGCACCTGCTGCACCAGATGCTGCGCGGCGTGCGTTTTCCCGACCGGCGCATTCTCGTGCCGCCCGTCGGGATCAACGTGCTCGAATCGACACGCCACCAGCCGCTCACGAGCCCCTACGTGATGCGCGCGCGCCACTTCATTCGCCAGTACGCGTGCCAGGGCATCAAGACGGAACAGGTCGCCGACTACGTCGGCGTGTCGCGCTCGCTGCTCGAGGAACACTTCCGGCGCGAACTGCAGCGCACCGTGCACCAGGAAATCCTGCGCCACAAGCTCGAAGCGGCGCAGGCGCTGCTGGCCGGCCGGCAGGCGTCGAGCGCCGAAGTCGCGATCCGCTGCGGCTTCACGTCGCTTCAGTACATGTACGCGGTATTCCGCCGCGAGCTCGGATGCACGCCGCGCGAATACCAGGAACGCACGATCGCCGCGCACTGAAGCCGGCCCTACCCATCGAATCCACCCATGCATATCGATACCGACACTCCCCGCCCGGCGCCCGGCGTCGCACGCGTCCCTTCCGAACCGTGGGGCACGCTGCCCGACGGCGACACGGTGCGGCGCTACACGCTGCGCAACGCGCACGGGATGCGCGTCGTCGTCAGCGACCTCGGCGCGACCGTCGTGTCGTGGCTCGCGCCCGACCGCACCGGACGCTTCGCCGATATCGTGCTCGCGCACGACACGCCCGCCGAATACATCGAATCGGGCGCCTACCTCGGCGCAACGGTCGGCCGCTGGGCGAACCGGATCGCCGGCGCGCGCTTCACGCTCGACGGCGTCGACTACCGGCTCGACCGCAACGAGCGCGGCAATCTGCTGCACGGCGGCGCGAACGGCTTTCACCGGCAGCGCTGGGCCGTCGTCGACGATTGCGGCGGGTTGACGCTGCAACTCGATTCGCCCGAAGGCGACGCGGGTTTTCCGGGCAACGTGAGCGTGCAGGTGCGTTATGCGCTCGACGACGACGGCACGCTGACGATCGACTACACCGGCGTCACCGACGCGCCCACGCCGCTCAACCTGACGAATCACAGCTATTTCAACCTCAGCGGCCGCGCGGGCGGCGACGTGCGCGGCCACGTGCTGAGCATCGACGCCGACGCGTTCCTCGAAGTCGACGACGCGCTGATCCCGACCGGCACCGCCGACGTGACCGGCACCGCGTTCGACTTCCGGCACAGCGCACCGCTCGGCGCGCGCCTCGACTGGCCGCACGCGCAGCTCGCGCGGGCGCGCGGGTTCGACCACTGTTTCGTGCTGCGCGACGGCGCGCACGCGCTCAGGCCCGTCGCGGCGATCTACGACCCGGAAAGCGGCCGCGAGCTGCTCGTGTCGACGGATCAGCGCGGCCTGCAACTCTATACGGGCAACTACCTGGACGGCGTGCGCGTGAGCGGCGGCACGCGCTGCGCGCGACACGCCGCGCTGTGCGTCGAAGCCGGCGGCTTTCCGGATCAGGTCAACATGGACGGCCTGCGCGACGCCGTCATCGTCCAACCGGGTGCCGTCTATCGACAGACCACGCAGTACCGCGTCGGCGTTCGCGCCTGACGCGGTGCACGGCGACGGCGCGGCTACGTCGCGCGCCGTTGCCCGGTCGATTCCGTTCCGCTGCACCGCACGCGCGGTGCGATCGCCGGTGTGATCCCCCTACGCGCGCCGCATCGTCGACACGAGCGCCGCATCCTCGCCCGCGCCGGCCGGCCGTGCCGATGCGGCGTCGGCCGGCCGCGGCCGCTCGCCCAGCCCCGTGCCGCCGGTGCGCCGCCGCGCGGCATGCCGCTCGATCACCCGCTGCAGCACGCAGAACACGCACAGCAGCGCGCCGATCACGATCCGCGTCCACCACGAGCTCAACGTGCCGTCGAACGTGATCAACACCTGGATCGTGCCGAGGATGCCGACCCCGAACACCGAACCGATCACGTAACCCACGCCGCCCGTGAGCAGCGTGCCGCCGATCACGGTCGCGGCGATCGCGTCGAGCTCCATCCCCTGCGCCTGCAGCCCGTAGCCCGACAGCACGTACAGCGTGAACACCACGCCGCCGAGCGCCGAGCAGAAGCCGCTCAGCGCGTACACGCCGATCTTCGTGCGCGCGACCGGCAAGCCCATCAGCAGCGCCGAACGTTCGTTGCCGCCGACCGCATACACGTTGCGGCCGAACCGCGTGAAATGCGCGACGTAGATCGCGGCGGCCAGCGTCGCGAGCGCGATCAGCGCGCCCGCGCTCAGCGTGCCGCCGCCGACCGGCACGCTGATGCCCGCGATCGCATGAAACGTCGGCTCGTTGATCGTGATCGACTGCGTCGTGATCAGGAAGCACGCGCCGCGCGCGAGAAACATTCCGGCGAGCGTCACGATGAACGGTTGCAGCCGGAAGTAATGGATCAGCGCGCCCATCGCCGCGCCGTACAGCGCGCCGAACGCGAGCACGAGCGGCACGATGATCCACACGGGCCAGTGCAGCCGCTCGGCGCCGACCGCGCAGAAGATCGTTGTCAGCGCAACGACCGAGCCGACCGACAGGTCGATCCCGCCCGACACGATCACGAACGTCATCCCGATCGCGACGATCAGCAGGAACGCGTTGTCGACGAGCAGCCCGGTGAGCACCTGCATCGAGAAGAAGCCCGTATACATCACGGACCCGAAACCGAACAGCGCGACGAACAGCAGGATCGTCACGACGATCGGCAGCGTGCGCGGGTCGGCGAGCCGGCCAAGGAATCGTGTCATCGGGGCGTCGCTCCGGTGGTGGCGCGCGAACGCGCGGATGGCAGCAGCCGTGACGCATGCCGGACGACCAGCGCGCGCGCCGCCTCCGACTGGATCAGCGTCACGACGATCACGACGACCGCCTTGACGACGAGCGTCGCCTCCGGCGGCACGCCGATCGAATAGGTCGTGTAGGTGAGCGTCTGGATGATCAGCGCGCCGAGCACGGAGCCGGCGAGGCTGAAGCGGCCGCCGAGCAGCGACGTGCCGCCGAGCGTCACCGCGAGGATCGCGTCGAGTTCGAGCAGCAGCCCGGCGTTGTTGCCGTCGGCGCTGCGCACGTTCGAACTCGCGAGGATGCCGGCGAGCGCCGCCATCACGCCCGAACACAGATACACACCGAACACGACCGCACCCGCGCGCAGCCCGACGAGCCGCGTCGCGACCGGATTCACGCCGATCGCGCGTATGAACAGCCCGAGCGCCGTGCGGTTCACCAGCAGCGCGGTCGCGGCGATCGTCGCGATGGCGATCCACACCGCGCACGGCACGGTCGCGAGATACCCGCCGCCGAGCGCGAGATAGCCGGGCGCGCCGATCGGGATGATCTGGCCGCCCGTCAGCAGCTGCGCGACGCCGCGGCCGGCCACCATCAGGATCAGCGTCGCGATGATCGGCTGCATCCCGACGAACGCGACGAGCAGCCCGTTCCAGGCGCCCGCGAGCAAGCCGACGCCGAGCGCGGCGGCCAGCGCGGCACCGACCCGCGACGGATCGCCGTCGAGCACGATCGCCGCGGCCGCGCCGGCGATCGCGACGATCGCGCCGACCGAGATGTCGATCCCGCGCGTCGCGATCACGAGCGTCATCCCGAGCGACACGATCACGAGCGGCGCCGCGCGGTTCAGGATGTCGACCGGTGCGCCGAACAGGTGGCCGTCGAGCAGCGCGATCGACAGGAAACTCGGACGATGCGCGACATCGAGCGCGAACAGCAGCGCGAGCGTCAGCACCGGCCACGCGAGCGAATGACGAAACAGCATGCGCAGCGGCGTCATGACTGGCCTCCCGCGATCAGACGGTACACCTGCTCCTCGGATGCATCGGCGCCGCTCAGCTCGGCGACCTTGCGACGGTCGCGCAGCACCGCGATCCGGTGGCTCACGCGCACGACCTCGCCGATCTCCGACGAGATGAACAGGATCGCGAGCCCGGTCTTGCACAGCGCGAGCACGCGCTCCATGATGTCGAACTTCGCGGCGACGTCGATCCCGCGCGTCGGTTCGTCGAGAATCAGCAGCTTCGGGTCCGTCGCGAGCCAGCGCGCGAGCAGCACCTTCTGCTGGTTGCCGCCCGACAGCAGGCCGATCGGCTGCTCCGCGTCGCGCGCCTTGATGCCGAGCCGGGCGATATACGACTCGGCGATCTCGCGCTGGCGCGCGCGCCCGATCAGCCGCCACCAGCCGCGCCGCGCCTGCAGCGCGAGGATGATGTTCTCGCGGATCGACAGCGCGGCGACGATACCCTCCTTCTTGCGGTCTTCCGGGCAGTACGCGATGCCGTGCCGCACCGCGTCGTGCGGCGACGCGAGCCGCGTGCGCGTGCCGTCGATCTCGATCGCGCCGGTGTCCGGGCGCTCCGCGGCGAACGCGAGCTGAGCGGTTTCGGTACGCCCCGAGCCGAGCAGCCCGGCCAGCCCGACGATCTCGCCGGGCCGCACGTCGAGATCGAGCGCGCTCATCATCCCGCGCCGGCCGACCTGCTGCATCGACAGGAACGGCGCGGCGTCGCCCGCGGTGCGCACGGCGGCCGCGGCACCCGCCTGCAGCGTATCGGACATCCGCTCGCGGCCGGTCATCTTCGCGACCAGCACATCGACCGGCAGGTCGCGCGCCAGGTACTCGCCTTCGCGCTCGCCGTTGCGCATCACGGTGATCCGGTCGGACACCGCATAGGTCTGCTCAAGGAAATGCGTGACGAACAGGATCGCGATGCCCGACGCCTTCAGCCGGCGCAGCACGTCGAACAGCCGCGCGACCTCGCCGTCGTCGAGGCTGGACGTCGGCTCGTCGAGGATCAGCACGCGCGCGTCGACGGAAACGGCGCGCGCGATCGCGACCATCTGCTGCACGGCGATCGGGTACGCGTCGAGCGAGCGCGTCACGTCGAGCGACAGGTCGAGTTCCGCGAGCGCCGCGCGAGCACGCGCATGGATCGCGTTCCAGTCGATCGCGCCGCGCCGCATCGGCTGACGGCCCGCGAAGATGTTCTCGGCGACCGACAGGTTCGTGCACAGGTTCACTTCCTGGTAAAGCGTCTGGATCCCGGCCGCCTCGGCTTCGCGCGGCGCGGCGAAGCGCACGGGCCGGCCTCCGACGCGAATCTCGCCCGCGTCGTGCGCATGCACGCCGGTGAGCACGTTGATCAGCGTCGACTTGCCCGCGCCGTTCTGGCCCATCAGCGCATGGATCTCGCCGGGAAACAACCGGAAGTCCACGCGCTGCAGCGCGCTGACACCCGGAAATGACTTGTCGATGCCGGTCATCTCGACCACCGGCGATTGCGTCATGACCCCTCCGTCGAAACGGTTGCGAAGCGGTTGCAAAGCGGTTGCGACCCGGGCGGCAGCCGCGCCGCCGCCCGTGCGGGACATCAGTACTTGCGGGTCGGCAGCACCTGCGCCGCGACGTTCATCGGGAACACCGTCTCGTTCGTGACGATCCGCTTGGGCAGCTGCTTGCCGGCGACCACGTCCTTCACCGCGCTCATCAGCTGCGGGCCGAGCAGCGGGCTGCATTCGACGTCGACGTTGATCTTGCCGGCGATCATCGCCTGGAAACCGCCCTTCGTCGCGTCGAACGACACGACGCTCACGTCCTTGCCGGGCTTGATCCCGGCTTCCTCCATCGCCTGGATCGCGCCGAGCGCCATGTCGTCGTTGTGCGCGTAGACGACGTTGATCTGCTTGCCGTAGGTCTTCGCGAACGCTTCCATTACCTGCTTGCCGCCGGCGAGCGTGAAGTCGCCGCTCTGCGACGCGATCACCTTGAATTTCGGATTGTTCTTGATCACTTCGAGCAGGCCCGCGCGGCGATCGTTGGCCGGCGCCGAGCCGACGGTGCCCTGCAGTTCGACGATATTGATCGGGCCCGCGTCGTTCTTGTAGTGCTCTTCCATCCAGTGGCCGGCGCGCCGCCCTTCCTCGAGGAAGTCCGAGCCGATCATCGTCACGTACAGCGACGGGTCCTTCACGTCGACCGCGCGATCGGTCAGGATCACCGGGATATGCGCGGCCTTCGCTTCGGTCAGCACCGGTTCCCAGCCCGATTCGACGACCGGCGAGAACGCGATCACGTCGACCTTCTGCGCGATGAACGAACGGATCGCGCGAATCTGGTTCTCCTGCTTCTGCTGCGCGTCCGAGAATTTCAGGTTGATGCCGGCGTCCTTCGCCGCGCCCTTCACCGACACGGTGTTCGCGGTGCGCCATGCGCTTTCCGCGCCGACCTGCGAGAACCCGAGCGTGATCGGCTTTTGCTGCGCGAACGCGTCGTGCGCGAACACCGTCGCCGCGGCGACGAGCGCGCCGGCCGTCAGCTTCCTGAAAAATGTCATGGTCCGTCTCCGATGATGTCGTTGTATGCCGCTGCGCTGTTGTGGTTCTGCTTGGCGCGGGGATGCGGGTCGGGACTGCAGACCGGGCTGGCGCATGCGGCCGGCCCGGTCTGCATGCCCCGCATCAGTCTATGAACAAGTCCGATAACCTTCCAATGAAATATTGGATTCGGGCGATATCGGAATCGGCATACGTATAAACACCTAAACGGGCTGGGGGACGGCGTGGCGGCGATGGGGAAAGGCGCCGGCTATGAAAAACGCCGGCTATACCAGCGCGCAAGGCGGCTTCGTGAACTGGGGCGGCACGCCGGGCTCGGTCGCGAGCGGCTGGCTGACGGATCGCTTCGACCGCTACCGGGTGAGCGCCACGAGTTTTTGCCTGGCGGCACGGTCGCTCCGGGCCGTGCACGGGATGCAGTCGACGTTCCGGCCCCAGCAGGCGCTCGCCTTTGCTTGGGGATCGTTCATTCCCGGTGCCCATACCGGCATGAACGCGCCGACCGCGCGCTTCTGTCCGACCGTCGCTCACGACGGCCAGAATTACCGCGCATCGTCATCGCCGGCCACGCCGAGCCGCCGGTCGATGCCGCCGTCGCGACCGCGCGGCGTCTCTCCGCCCCGATTCGGCACGACGCCGGCCGCATGCGGCCGACCGGCGTCGGCCGCGCGCGCCGGGTTCAACGCTTGCAGCACGCTCGCGCGCCCACCCTCGTCATCGGGCAATTGCGGCATCCCGCGTGCAAAGGCCGGCGCGACCGCCGCCGCGAGCAGCGCGGCGATCGCCAGCCGGGAAAGGCGCTTCATCGCCTGTCTCCGGTCACTGCGCGCTGACGGCCGGCACCGGCGTCGACGCGGTCGCGGTGGCCTGCTCGCCGTGCGCGATCGCATAGAGCTCGCGATTGCGCGCAATCGTCGACGGGCTCGGCGGATAGTCCCAGTTCGACGTGGGCACGGTGCCGTCGCGCTGCGCCTGAACGAGCTCGGCGATCACGTCGGCACGGGTCGGGCCCGACGACGACGCTTGCGCGAAAGCGGCAACCGGCGTGCCGATGGCGAGGGCGAGCAGCGCGGTCGCTGCGATCAGTCTGCGATTCATGATGAAACTCCCCAGAACGGTTCGATGAGGACGCATCGTCGATGCGCCGCCGGCGGTGCCGCGGATGCGGTTCTCCGCCCGACATCTTCATTCTGGTGACGGCGGCCGGCACGACGCTGACCGCCACATGACAATCCTGAAATCTGCGGCGCCACGCGCAGATAACCGTTTCGTAATCTTCGAGTCAGGGCCGGGTCAACGCGGCACCGGCAGACTGCACGCTCGTCGCATCCATCGCGGCGCCCTTGCCCTGCTTCGAGGAAAACATCATGTGGATCGTCCGGCTGGCATTGCGCAGGCCCTATACGTTCGTCGTGCTCGCGCTGCTGATCTTCATCGCGGGCACGCTCGCGATCCTGCGCACACCGACCGACATCTTTCCGAACATCGACATCCCGGTCGTCAGCATCGTCTGGTCGTACAACGGCTTTTCCGCCGAGGACATGGCCAAGCGCATCACGACCAACTTCGAGCGCGCGCTCACGTCCGACGTCGACGACATCGAGCACATCGAATCGCAATCGCTGAACGGCGTGTCGGTCGTGAAGATCTTCTTCCACCCCGGCGCGGACATCAATCGCGCGATCGCCGAAGCCTCGAGCAACTCCGCGTCGATCCTGCGGATCCTGCCGCCGGGCACGCTGCCGCCGAACATCATCACGTACAACGCGTCGACGGTGCCGATCCTGCAGCTCGGGCTGTCGAGCAGCACGCTCGCCGAGCAGCAGCTGTACGACCTCGGCAACAGCTTCATCCGCACGCAGCTCGCGACCGTCCAGGGCGCGGCCGTGCCGCTGCCGTTCGGCGGCAAGGTGCCCGAGATCGTCGTCGACCTGAACATGCGCGCGCTGCAGGCCAAGGGGCTCGCGCCGATCGACGTGGTCAACGCGATCAACGCGCAGAACCTGATCCTGCCCGGCGGCTCCGCGAAGATCGGCGCGCGCGAATACAACGTGCAGATGAACGGCAGTACGCAGACCGTCGCCGCGCTGAACGACCTGCCGGTGAAGACCGTGGGCGGCAACGTCGTCTATGTGCGCGACGTGGCCCACGTGCGCAACGGCTACGCGCCGCAGACCAACATCGTGCGCAGCGACGGCAAGCGCGCGGCGCTGCTGACGGTCGAGAAGACCGGCAGCGCATCGACGCTGACGATCATCGGCCAGGTGAAGGCGATGCTGCCGAAGATCGCGGCCGGCCTGCCGAAGGCGCTGCACATCACGCCGCTCGGCGACCAGTCGGTGTTCGTGAAAGCGGCGATCCAGGGCGTCGCGCGCGAGGCGCTGATCGCCGCGTGCCTGACGGCGCTGATGATCCTGCTGTTCCTCGGCAGCTGGCGCGCGACGCTGATCATCGCCGTGACGATCCCGCTCGCGGTGCTGACGTCGCTGTGCGCGCTGGCCGCGCTCGGCGAGACGATCAACATCATGACGCTCGGCGGGCTCGCGCTCGCGGTCGGGATTCTCGTCGACGATGCGACCGTCGCGATCGAGAACATCACGCACCACCTCGAACGCGGCGCGCCGCTCGAGGAGGCGATCCTGACCGGCGCGGGCGAGATCGCCGTGCCGACCTTCGTGTCGACGCTGTCGATCTGCATCGTGTTCGCGCCGATGTTCCTGCTGACGGGCGTCGCGCGCTACCTGTTCGTGCCGATGGCCGAAGCGGTGATCTTCGCGATGATCGCGTCGTACTTCTTCTCGCGCACGCTGATCCCGACGCTCGCGATGGTGCTGATGCGCGCCAAGGGGCAAGGCAAGCCGCCGCGCGGCATCTTCGCTCGCTTCGCGCGCTTCCAGGCCGCCTTCGAGCACCGTTTCGAAGCGGTCCGCGCGCGCTATCGCGCGCTGCTGTCGGCCGCGATCGCGAACCGGCGCCGCTTCGCGGCCGCGTTCCTGCTCGCCTGCGTGGCTTCCACGAGCCTGTTCGCCGTCGCCGGGCAGGATTTCTTCCCGTCGGTCGATACCGGCGAGATCCGGCTGCACCTGCGCGCGCCGACCGGCACGCGGATCGAGGAGACCGCGCGCCTGACCGACGAGGTCGAGACGCGGATCCGCTCGGTGATCCCCGCGAACGAACTGGCCGGCGTGCTCGACAACATCGGCGTGCCGGTCAGCGGGATCAACCTGACCTACGACTCGTCCGATCCGGTCGGCGCCGGCGATGCCGACATCATGATCACGCTGAAGCCGAACCACCGGCCGACCGCGCAGTACGTGACGAAGCTGCGCAACCTGCTGAACCAGGCGTTCCCGGGCGTGACCTTCGCGTTCCTGCCGGCCGACATCGTCAGCCAGATCCTCAACTTCGGGTTGCCCGCGCCGATCGACATCCAGATCGTCGGCAACCGGCTCGATGCGAACCGCGCGGTCGCGAACCGGTTGCTCGCGCAACTGCGCGGCGTGCGCGGCCTCGTGGACGCGCGCATCCAGCAGCCCGGCGACGCACCCGCGATCAACGTCGACGTCGATCGCACCAAGGCGATCCAGGCCGGGCTCCAGCAGCGCGACGTGGCGCAGAACCTGCTGATCGCGCTGTCCGGCAGCTCGCAGACCACGCCGAACTTCTGGCAGAACCCCGCCAACGGCGTCAGTTATCCGGTGCTGGTGCAGGCGCCGCAGTACGACGTCAATTCGCTGCAGTCGCTCGCGAACATCGCGATGCCGACCGCCGCGCAATCGCCGCAGACACCCGCGGGCGGCCCCGCGGCCGGCGCGGGCGCGCAGAACCTGCTCGGCACGCTGGGCACCTTCTCGCGCGCCGAGCAGCAGGCCGTCGTGTCGCACTACAACGTGCAGCCGGTGCTCGACATCTTCGCGTCGGTGCAGGACCGCGATCTCGGCGGCGTGACGGCCGACGTGACGAAGCTCGTCGACGCCGCACGCGCGCAACTGCCGCCCGGCTCGTCGATCGTGCTGCGCGGCCAGGTGCAGGCGATGCACCAGTCGTTCGCGGGGCTGCTGAGCGGCCTCGTGCTCGCGATCGCGCTGGTCTACCTGCTGATGGTCGTGAACTTCCAGTCGTGGCTCGACCCGCTCGTGATCGTCAGCGGCCTGCCCGCGTCGCTCGCGGGCATCGCGTGGATGCTGTTCGTCACGAACACGACGCTGTCGGTGCCCGCGCTGACCGGCACGATCCTGTGCATCGGCATCGCGACCGCGAACAGCATTCTCGTCGTCAACGCGGCGCGCGAGCTGAGCGCCGGCGGCACGCCGCCGTGGCAGGCCGCGCTCGATGCGGGGTTCAGCCGGTTCCGCCCGGTCGTGATGACCGCGCTCGCGATGCTGATCGGCATGCTGCCGATGGCGCTCGGCCTCGGCGACGGCGGCGAACAGAACGCGCCGCTCGGCCGCGCGGTGATCGGCGGCCTCGCGTTCGGCACGGTGTCGACGCTGCTGTTCGTACCCGTCGTGTTCGGCTTCGTCCACGCGTGGCTCGAACGGCGACGCGATGCGGCCACCGCACGCCGCGTGCCGGACACGCCGGCCCTGCCTTGAGCACGGATACCCGGATAGCTGGACTGGATACCCGCCGATTTCCTCCGACTCGCCCGACTTCGAACCCATCATGAACGACTCGACCGAACCTCTCGCCCCGCTTTCCGCCGAAACGGCGGCGGTGCCGCCTGTCGCGCGCGACACCGCACCCGACGCGCCGCTGCCCCGTCGCGGCCGCAGGCTCGCCGTGCCGCTGGCCGCGCTCGCGCTCGCCGCCGCGCTGCTGGCCGCCGGCATCGTGCCGCGTATCGATGCGCGCGCCGCGCAGCGCGTGCAGGTGGCCGCGCAGCAGGCGCTGCCGGTGTCCGTGATCCGGCCCGGCGCCGCGCCGGCCGACCAGACGCTCACGCTGCCGGGTGCGGTGATGCCCTACGCGGAAGCGTCGATCTACGCGCGCACGAGCGGCTACATCGCGCACTGGAGTGCGGATATCGGCACGCACGTGAAAGCCGGGCAGACGCTCGCGCAGATCACGGCGCCCGACCTCGACGCGCAGTTGCGTCAGGCGCACGCCGACACGTCGACCGCGCAGGCGAACTACGACTACGCGAAATCGACCGCACAGCGCTGGCAGGAGATGCTGAAGACGCAGTCGGTATCGCAGCAGGACACCGATACGAAGGTCGCCGACATGAACGCGAAGCGCGCGATGCTCGCCTCCGCGCAGGCGAATGCCGCCCACCTGAACGAACTCGTGTCGTACGAATCGGTGACGGCGCCGTTCGACGGCGTGATCACCGCGCGCAACGTCGACGTCGGCACGCTCGTCACGGCGGGCGGCACACCGGGCAGCCCGGGGCTGTCGGGCGAGCTGTTCCACCTCGAGCAGACCGACACGCTGCGCGTGTTCGTCGACGTCCCGCAGGATAGCGCTGCCGGCGTATCGGCCGGCACGCCCGTGTACCTGACCACGCAGCAGTATCCGGGCCGGCGCTTCGTCGCGCGCGTGGCGCGCAGCGCGGGCGCGATCGATCCCGTGACGCGCACGCTGCGGGTCGAGATCGACGTCGACAACCGCGACGGCGCGCTGATGCCGGGCGCGTATGCGCAGGCGCACCTGCTCGTCGCGAGTGCGGCGCCCGCGTTCGAGCTGCCGGTCAGCGCGCTGCTGTTCCGGCCGAACGGCGTGACGGTCGCGACCGTCGCCGCGAACGGCACCACCGCGCTGAAGACCGTGCAGATCGGCCGCGATTTCGGCACGCACGTCGAGATCGTCGCGGGGCTGGCCGCGACCGATCGGGTGATCGACAACCCGGGCGATTCGATCGCCGACGGCGAGACCGTGAAGATCGTGGCGCTCGAGCCCGGCGCGGCGCAGGCGGCTGCGCGGGCCGGCTCGGCTACCGGCGTGCCGGCGGTGCCTCGCGCGGTAGCGGCCGCGACAGCACCGGCCGCCGTCGCGGCGCCCGCGTCGACGCCGGTTGCGACGTCGGTCGCGACGTCGACGCAGTCCCACGGCTGACCGTTCATGACAACCCGCGAGATCTCCACCATGTGCCTCTTTCATCCGCTTCCGTTCGCACGCCGCGTCGTCGCGCTCGGCATCGCCGCCGCGTTGACCGCATGCTCGACGCTACCCGCCTATTCGCCCCCCACCGTCGCGGTGCCTGCGCGCTATGCGGGGGTACCGGCTACGGGCGTACCGGCTTCGGGCGTACCCGCTTCGGCCGCCCCCGTCTCCCAACCCGGCTGGAACGTCGCCACGCCCGCCGATGCCGCGTCGCGCGGCCCCTGGTGGACCGTCTTCGACGACGCCGCACTGAACGCGCTCGAAGCGCGCGTCGACATCTCGAACCAGACCGTGAAGAAAGCCGTCGCCGATCTCCAGCAGGCGCGCGCGATGGTCGGCTACCAGCGTGCGGGGTTCCTGCCGACCGTCACGGCCGGCGTCGCGCAGAGCCGCTCGCGCTTGTCGCAGAACAAGCTCGGCTCGTCGCTCGCCGGCAAGACGACGCCCGACTACCAGGCCGGCGTCGCCGCGAGCTGGGAACCCGACCTGTTCGGCCGCGTGCGCGACGCCGTGACGGGCGCGCAGGCGAATGCCGACGCGAGCGCGGCCGACCTGCAGGCCGTGAGGCTGTCCGTCACGGCCGAGCTCGCGACCGACTATTTCGCGCTGCGCTCGCTCGACACGCAGAAGCAACTGCTCGACGAAACGGTGCGCGCGTATGCCGATGCCCTGAAGCTGCTGAAGCAGCAACTCGCGGACGGCGCGATCGACGCGTCGGCCGTCGCGCAAGCCGAGACGCAGCTCGAATCGACGCAGACGCAGGACACCGACATCGACGCGTCCCGCGCGCAACTTCAGCATGCGCTCGCGACGCTGGTCGGCGAAAACGCGTCGACCTTCACGCTGCCGCCGCGCGTGCAGGCATTCGACGTGCCGGCGATCCCGGCCGGCGTGCCGTCGCAACTGCTCGAGCGGCGGCCCGACATCGCGGCGGCCGAGCGGCGCGTCGCGGCCGCGAACGCGCAGATCGGCGAGGCGCGCGCCGCGTTTTTTCCCGACCTGGTGCTGTCGGCGAGCGCGGGGCTCGAAAGTTCGTTCTTCGCGCCGTGGCTCACCGCGCCAAGCCTGTTCTGGTCGCTCGGCTCGCAGCTCGCCGGCACGCTGTTCGACGGCGGGCGCCGCAGCGCGTCGCTGCACGCCGCGCATGCGCAGTACGACGGCGTGGTCGCCGATTACCGGCAGACCGTGCTGACCGCGTTCCAGCAGGTCGAGGATCAACTGTCCGCGCTCGATGCGCTCGCATCGGAAGCGAACAGCCAGCAGCGCGCGACCGACGCGGCCGACCTGTCGCTGAAGCTGACGACCAACCGCTTCAACGCCGGTGCGGTCAGTTATCTCGACGTCGTGACCGCGCAGACGATCGCGCTGTCGAACCGGCGCCTGGCCGACCAGATCGCCGCGCGCCGGATGGAGGCGGCGGTCGCGCTGCTGACGGCGCTCGGCGGCGGCTGGAACAAGGATACGGATATGGATGCGCACGCAACGGCTGCCGCGCACGCGGCCGCTACGCCGTCGGCGTCCTGACGAACGTGAGGATGAAGCGCGTGCCGGCCGCGTCGCTTTCGACGCGTACGGTGCCGCCGTGCAATTCCATCACCGAACGCACGATCGCGAGGCCGAGCCCGGCCGTGCCGCCCGGCACGCCGCCGCTGCGCGCGGGGTCGCCGCGCACGAAACGCTCGAAGATGCGCGGCAGCAGCGCGGGATCGATCGGCTCGCCCGGGTTCGCGACGACGACGTGCACCGCATCCGCCGTTTCGTCGACGCTCATCGCGATCACGCCGCCCGCCGGCGTATAGCGCAGCGCGTTCGCGAGCAGGTTGCTGACCGCGCGGCGGAACAGTTCGAGATCGGCGGTCAGTTGCCCGTGCCCGTCGACGCGCAGCGTCGATCCTGCTTCGTCGGCGAGCCCTTCGAAATAACCGGCGATACGCTCCAGTTCGTCGTGCACGTCGAACGCACGCTGCCGCGTGACGAAACCCGGATGCTCGGCGCGCGCGAGAAACAGCACGTTCTCGATCATCCGCGCGAGACGGTCGTATTCCTCGAGATTCGATTCGAGCAACGCCTGGTACTCGTCGGGCGAACGCGGCCGCGCGAGCGCCACCTCGGTCGCGCCGCGCATGTTGTTCAGCGGCGTGCGCAGGTCGTGCGCGAGATCCGCGCTGAATTGCGACAGGTGTCCGAACGCCTGCTGCAGGCGGCCGAGCATCGCGTTCTGCGCGTCGACGAGCGCCGTCAGCTCGCGCGGCGCACGCGACGCGTCGAGCCGCGTATCGAGCTTGTCGACGGTGATCCGGCCCGTGTTCGCGACGATCTCGCGCAGCGGCGCGAGCGATGTGCGGATCAGCCCGTAGCTGAGCAGCATCGCGAACAGCGCACCCAGGCCGCCGGCGATCTTCAGCCGGTCGCGGTAGCCGTCGAGCATCGCGGCGCGATCGCTCATGTTGCGCGCGATCGCGATCCGGATCGTCGAGTGGTCGCGCAACTGTGCATCGCTGACGACGCCGCGCACGGATACGCCGCCGCCGGCCGTCCAGGTCGCGATCCGGTCGGTGGTGATCCGTTCGTTCGCCGGCACCGGCGTCGCGTGCGGCGGGAACAGCTCGGCGTCGGGCAATGCCGGCAGCGCGGGCGAGGTGGGCGAGGTGGGCGTCGATGCGGCTGCCGCCGGCTCGGGCGAGTCCTCGAACCCGGTGCGCTCGACGTTGTGGCGCGCGAGCACGTTGCCCTGCCCGTCGACGACGGCGATCGACAGCGCCGCGTTGCCGAGCACCTGGCTCGTCAGCCGGTCCGCATGCGTGCGCACCGCGTCGAGCGAATCGAGCTCGCCCGCCAGCCGGCGCGTGTGCCGCGCGGCGAGCACGATGTCGAGGTCGTCCTGCGTGCTCACCTGCCGCTCGAGGGCCGTATACACATAGGTGCCGACAAGCGCGAAGACGGCGAGCATGGTCGCGCCGAACGCGAGCGCGAGCGTCGCGCCGATCGAGCGGCCGATCAAGCGGCCGAGCGTCATGCGGCGTCCTTCGGTTCGAGCACGTAGCCGACGCCGCGCACCGTATGGATCAGCTTGACCGCAAAATCGTCGTCGATCTTCGCGCGCAGCCGCCGGATCGCGACTTCGACGACGTTGGTGTCGCTGTCGAAATTCATGTCCCACACGTACGACGCGATCTGCGTGCGACTCAGCACCTCGCCCTGCCGGCGCGCGAGCAGTTGCAGCAGCGAGAATTCGCGCGGCGTCAGGTCGATCCGCACGGTGCCGCGCTTCACGCGGCGGCGCACGACGTCGATCTCCAGGTCGCCCACCGCGATGCGCTCCGTCTCGCGCGGCGGCCCGCGCCGTGCGAGCGTGCGGATCCGCGCAAGCAGCTCGACGAATGCGAACGGCTTCACGAGGTAGTCGTCGGCGCCGAGTTCGAGGCCGTGCACACGATCCTGCACGTCGTCGCGCGCGGTCAGGAACAGCACGGGCGTCGCATGCGTGTCGCGCAGCCGCTTGAGCACGCTCCAGCCGTCGAGCACGGGCAGCATCACGTCGAGCACGATCACGTCGTAGCTTTCCTCCTGCGCGAGCGTCAGGCCCTCGCCGCCATCCTTCGCGAGATCGACGCTGAAGCCGGATTCCTCGAGCCCTTTCTTCAGGTACGCGCCGGTCTTCGGTTCGTCTTCGACTATCAGGATGCGCATGGTCGGCTCCGTCGCATGGGGTGGTGACATGCGCCGATGTTACCGGGAAACGCGGCGCGCGAGCCGCATCGTGCAAGCGCGAAACGGGCGGATTACAAATCTGTAATCGGCGGGTCAGCGTCGTGACTGCCGCGGCAACCAGAATGGGATACGTGGGGCCGCCCCACTCGCCCGTTCGTTCAACCCACCAGGGAATCGCCATGAAACTCTTCACTGCCTTTGTCGTTGCCGCGCTGAGCCTGCCGTTCGGTACACAGGCCTTCGCCCAGTCCACGCAGGCGCCGCTCACGCGCGCCGAAATCTACCAGCAGCTGATCGATGCCGAAGCCGGCGGCCTGCTGCCGACGGACCGGAACGACTATCCGCCGTCGCACGCGCAGATCGCGCGCAATCGCCAGCTTTACGCGCGCGCGCATCCCGATGCGGCGCCGGTCGCGACGGCATCGGCCGGCAATTGATCTCCGCCTGTGTCCGGCAGCCGGCCGACAGCCGGATCGCGCGCCGACCCGGCGCCTGTCGGCGGATTTCGCGGCACCCGCAGCCGGGCCCCCGAAATCCTTGTGGCTCAGGCGCTTGAGCGCACCGGCCCGACGGCCGCCCGCCTGCCCGACGACGTGAAACGATGAACGCGAAAAAAAACCCGTGCTCGGCCCGGGCGTGCCGGCCGCATGCGTTGCCGGCGCGATCCTGCTCATTGGCCGGTTCCCGGCCGCCGCTTCACGCCTCGCCTCACGCCTCGCCGCTCACTCGCGGCGGTGCGGTCGAGCGCCGCCCGTCTCGGCGACGCGGTCGACCCAGCCCCGGTAGAACGCGCGGTACTTGAGCACGAGCTTGTCGTACCTGCTGTACGCACCGCCGCCGTCCGGCTTCATCCCGTTCCAGATCCTGACGTCGTACCCCGCGGCCTGTCGGGTCTGCAACCCGAACAGCACGTAGTCGGTCGCGCGGCGCAAGGCGCCGCCCACCTTCTTGATCGAGATGAGCATGTGCATGACGTTTTTGCCGTCGCTCACCGGCGTCACGCACTGGAGCAGCTTGTACTTGAAGTCTCCGTCCAGCGCGACGGTCATCACGCACCCGCCGGGGTAGCCGTCGAAGTGCAGGTTCATCTGCGACATGTTCAGGCCGAGCGCACGCGACAGCATGCCGAGGGGCCCGAAGTACCGGTTCACGGTGAAGTCGATCCCGGCACCGAACCACGCGCCCGCCCGGGCCAACGGCTCGACCTCCGGCCACGGGCGCCAGTCGTCGAACAGCTTGAGTTCGAAGGCCGAGATCGGGAGCGCGTGCACCGGGGTCGCGTGTTGCGCGTCGTAGAAGTTCTCGACGATCCGCAAGACCGCCGTCGTCGTCTCGAACGCGAAGTGCAGGTGCATGAAGTCGCCGTTGTCGACGTCGGCCGCGGCGATTTCGGGCAGCGGGTGCAGCGGCTGCGGGGAGCCGTACCAGACCCACACGTAGCCGTACCGCTCCGCGGTGACCCACGTCGGCTGACGCGCGCCGCGCGGAACGGGCTCCAGCTGCCGCACCACCTGGCTGTGCCCGGGGATGTGAACGCACCGGCCCTGCTCGTCGTACCGCCAGTGGTGAAACGGGCACTGGATGCACCCGTCCGTGACCCGCCCGTCGGCCAGGTTCGCGCCGAGGTGCGAGCAGTGGCGATCCATCACCACCGCCCGCCCGGTCGCGCCGCGCCACGCCACGCACGGACGGCCGAACAGCGTCAACTCCGTCGGCTTGTCCTTGAGGTCGTCCGAGCGCATCGCGACGTACCAGCTCGCGGCCACGCGCGTGGTCGCGTCGTACACCCCCGGGGCTTGCTCCGTGGCGACCGCTTGATCGAATTGAACGTCGTTCATCGTTTTCCTGGCGGTGTCGGCCGGCTACTTCAGCGCCAGGCCGATGCGGGTCGTGATGTACGCCTTGAGCAGCGCGAACATCGGGTTGTAGTCGAAGTACCGTTTCACCTCTGCCGGCGCGCTGGTTTGCGTCCAGTGCATCAGCTTCATCGCGGGCACCAGGCTGTACTTCGAGTTGTTGAGTTGCGGCCTGGCACCGGTGATGCAGTACCCGAAGCCGAACATCGGCCTGGCGAACTCGCGTTCGTCGATGAGGGCGTGAATCCGCGCCGCGGCCTCCCCGGCCTCCTTGTGCCCGGCGCTCACGGCCTCGACCTCGGCCTTGGCGTCGTTGAACAACTGGTAGTACCCCTCCATGTCCGCGCACAGGTATCCGAGGTACGGAGGGTCGTTGTCGAGGTGGTCGAGGTCGCCCTCGTCACGCGACGCGCGGAACCTCGCATGGGCCTGCACGAGCCGGAACTGCCCGAGGATCGTGCCGACCGCCCACAGCCGGTGGAACGCGTCCCACAGGCGGAAGTCCGCGAACGCCGTATAGCAGCAACTGACGAAGTCGTCGTTGTGGTCCAGCAGCTTCTGCTGCAGGCGCTCGATGTACTCGAAACGCTCGGGAGAAAAGTCGTCGTCGCGCAGCGCCTTGATGAGGCGCGCCGCGAGCGCATGGATGGTCACCGCGGTGTTCTCGAGCCCCCGGGAGAACAGCGGGTCGATGAACCCGTTCGCATGCAGCATCAGGCAGTAGCGGTCGCCGACGCAGGCACTCGACGAGAATTGCAGGCGGTCGGTCTTGACCCAGTCGCGCACCGGCACGGCGTCGCGGAACTGCGCCGCGATGCTCGGGAACCGCGCGAGGAACTCGTCGAATTCCTGCTGTGCTGAGATGTCGGTTTTCGGATAGACGCGCGGGTCGAGCTGCAGGCCGACGCTCACCAGGTTGTTGGTCGATCGCGGGTGGTTGTTGAACGGAATCACCCAGAGCCAGCCGCCCGCGAACATGTGGTGCAGGGTTCCCTCGTGCCAGCGCCAGCGCTGCCCCTTGACCTTGAAGATGTCGTCGAACGGCTTGACCCCGAGCATGTGCGTGTAAATGCTGCGCGAGTGCGTCTTGAATCGGCACGGCTCTTCGCGGAGCTTGAACTTGGTCGCGAGCGGCGCGCGCGGCCCGCCGCAATCGATCATGTACCGTCCGGTGAACCGTTCGCCCTGGGCGGTGGTCACCGCGACGCCGTCCTTGTCGGCATGGTATTCGGTCACGTTCGTCTTCTGGCGCACCGTGCAGCCGTACTTGATCGCGGCCTGCAACAGGTAGGCGTCGACGTCCTGGCGGTAATAGTGGCTTTCCGGGCCCCACGGCAACTCGGGAATCACGCACTGCGTGAATTCCTTCGGGTCGTGTTCCTGGCCGGGCTTGTGGAACACGAAGCCGAAGTTGCGCTTGATGCCCGTGCTCGACGCGACGTAACGCTGCGTCGCGTAGAACGACGTGATGCGGTCGAGCTCCGGAATGCCGTAGCGATCGGCGATGATGCGATTCATCAGGGACGTCTCGGGGATCGACGATTCGCCGATCGTGAAGCGCGGGTGCGACGACTCCTCGATGATCAGCACGCGAAACTGCTGGTTGGCCAGGATCGCCCCCATCTGGGTGCCGGACATGCCCGACCCGAGGATGATCACGTCGAAGTGGTTGCTGTCGCGCCCGTTCGCGGGGCTCTTTTGAGTCATGGGGGCACACTCTCCTTGTGAGATGGAACACATGGCCGCACGCGTCGGGTGTCGGGCGTCGGGTGTCAGGGCTCGTCGAGCGCGGCGCGAAGGCGGGACCGCACGGCACGCGTGAGCGTGAGCAGATCGCCGAGCATGCTGGGCGCGTACCCCCCGCTGCCGATCGTCGGGCCGCTTCGCCCGACTTCGTACGCCCGCTCCGCCAATTTGACGTGCGGCGCGCGGAAGCGCAGCAGGATCTCGAAGACGCGGTCGAGGGCGGCCAGCCCGGCCACGACGGACTCGCCCCGCGCGCCGGTCGCCTGCACCTCGCCGAGCACGCGGTCGACGAGCGACGGCGCCCCGGCGAACCGCGCGTAGATCGCCCCGAACGCGGGAAGCACGTAGGGCAGGTACGTCTCCTTGAATTCCCGATAACCCGGGTGGTCCGATTGCGAACCCCACAGCACGTGCTCCAGCACGAAGAGCGGCATTTCCACCGCGCCGGGGCCGAGGTAGCTCCGGCCTCCGACCCGAATCGGTTCGTAGTACGGCCGAAGCTCGTCGTAGAAGACCTGCACCGAGATATAGCGGTAGGCATAAACGATCGATTCGACCATCTTGTGAAGATAGTCCGCCAGCTCGTCGCACCCTTCGGCGAACGACGGCGACCGCAGGGGCACGTCGTACAGCTCGACGGTCATCCCGATGGCCGCCTCGAGCGCCGCCATCGAGATGCGCACGCTCTCGAGCAGGTGCGCTTCGTCGCGCAGCCCGGTGTAGCTCCGCTGCGCGTCGGCCGCCGCGGGGTTCCAGACCGTCACGTGCAGGAGCGTCTCGCGCGGCGGCAGGCCGGTCACGCGCGCCAGGTCGAGCAGCACCGGCTCGAGCCCGGGCACCGCGTCCACGGGCTCGTGGCCGTGCCGCTTGAGCGAGCCCAGGAAGAACCCGATGTCCCGCATCGCGGCGGCGGCTTCGACGAAGCCCCAGCCGGCGGGCACGCCGCGCACCGGGAGGAACTCGCGCAACAGGCCGACGATGCCGGGCACGTCCTTTTGGCGGTTCAGGCCCGGCAGTTGCAGAACGAGTGCCCGCGCCCGCAGCGGATCGCAAGCCGCCACCGCGGCGTGCGTCGCCGCGAATGCGCATGCGCGGTCGAGGGTGCGCTCCACTACAGGATTTCCGGCGCCGCGAGCGTCGGCCCGGGCTGGCTGCGAGACAACCCCGCGCCGCCGTCGCGCAGCGACCGCAGGTAGTCGTAGTTGGTCGGCAGGCTCGTCCGCAGACGCTCGGCTTCGCGCCGGATGCGGGCGAACATCGCCTCGGCCTTGTCGATCGACTCCGGCCGGTGCTGCAAGAGCGGCAGCGACCGGTCGGGCAGCAAGCCCAGGCCCGCAAAGATGCAGTAGTAGTTTCCGTTCAACCAGAAGTTCCTGAATTCGTAGTCGAACGTTTCGTAGTACGTGGAATCGTCGAACGACGTGGTGGTCAGCGGCAACCCTGCCTTGTAGCGCTGAACCTTTTCCTTGATGGCGTCCGAGAGGCGCAGGTCGTGCCGGTTCGCGAGCCAGAACGGCGTGTCGTCGCGCGACGCGGTGAAATAGTGCGCCTGGACGAAATCCCGGCAGTCGTCGAACATGTGGACGATCTCGGCGTTGAATGCGTCCGCCAGCCGCGGGTCGAACGAGGTATCGGGGAAGTGCTTCACGAGCTGGTAAAGCGCCGCGTAGATGAAGTAGATTCCCGTCGATTCCAGCGGCTCCAGGAAGCACGACGAGAGCCCGATCGCGACGCAGTTGTTGACCCAGGCCCGCCCGTTGCGCCCGACCCGGAACTTGATCTGGTTGAGCGGCTGCTTGTCCGAGAGGCCCCAGAGGTTGAGGAAGTCGGCGGTGGCCTGGTCGCGCGACGTGAACTTGCTGGAGAAGACGTAGCCGCTGCCGAACCGGCCCAGCATCGGAATCTTCCAGGTCCACCCCGAATTCATGGCGATCGCCGACGTGTACGGCTCGACTCCCACGCGCGCATCGGCGTTCGGCACGGCGCTGGCGACCGCGCTGTCGCACAGCAGGTAGTCGGACATGTCGATGAAGGGCTCTTTCAGCGCCTGGTTGATCAGCAGCCCCCGCATGCCCGAGCAGTCGATGAACAGGTCCGCCTCCAGCGTGCGCCCTTCCTTGGTGGACAGGCTGGCGATGTGGCCGCGTTCATTCAGGTGAACCTGCTCGACCTCGTCGATCACCTGTTTCACCCCGCGCTCGATGGCCCAGCGCTTCAGGAAGTCGGCTACCAGGTGCGCATCGAAGTGCCACGCGTGGGACATCTGGCGGGTGCCGTCGGACAGGCACGGTGCGAGCTTGGCGTCGAGCGCCCCGGGCTGCGGGTAGCACGCGTACTCCATCGGCTGCTGGAAGCCCTGTTCGCGCTTGCGCATCCAGTAGTGGGTAAGCGGCACGCCGTCGCAGTTCGGCACGGTGCCGAACAAGTGGTAGAAATGATCGTCGCGCGAGCGCTCGGGGGATTTCCTCCAGTTCACGAACTTGATGGCGGCCTTGAACGCGCCGTTCACCTGGGGCATCCACTCCCGCTCCGGTATCCCGAGGAAGTCGAAGAACACCTTCTGCAAACTCGGGATGGTCGCCTCGCCCACGCCGATCCGGGGGATCGCCGCGGACTCGACGAGCGTAATGCTCGTGTGCTGCTGGAGTGCCCGGACGAGGTACGAAGCGGCCATCCAGCCCGCGGTGCCGCCGCCCACGATGACGATATTCTTGATCGGGTTGCTCATGACACGGTTCTCATAGGATTTGAAACCTGAAGGGATAGTGCCGCCTGATCGAGCTGAACGCGTAAATCGTCTGGTAACGCGCCATGAATGGATTGGCTTGCCGATGCGGCAATTGCCATTAGCGTATCGAATACACCTAAAACTTCAGCTTTCCGAAGCTTTCCATACCGTTCGCGTAACCTGCCAGACACACCTTAACAGCGTTCACGTCGGCACATCCCGCAAAATTTCATATCAATTTTCATTACCCCAGAGAAATATTCAATCCATAAAATATCGTCCAGATACTTTCTCGACAAGCATTTACATTTTTAAAAATCAATCATTTCACTTTCATACAACGCATCAATTTATTGTATAAAAACGATAAATGAACTACCCAATTAACGGGAAACGAATGAGGTCGGCACCATTTGCGAAACGATGATGTCGACCCTTGCGCATTTCGGCGAACTTGACCTGCCCCCGGCGATGAGAGGGTGCTGCCCGACAGGCCTTAGCGGTTGAGTACGGAAAACGCCAGCGTGCCCGCGAACATCGCCAGCACGACCGACGCGCCGCGAAGCAGCGTTCCGGTATGGGTGGCCAGCGACCGGCGCGCCGTCAGGACGCCGCCGACGACAAGCCACATCGAACCGATCGTCACGGCGAGCACCGTGAAGACCGCGATCGAGCAAAGATAGAACGGAACCGATACGAAAGCCTGCGGGGGAAAGATCGCCGTGGCGAACAACAACGCCTTCGGGTTCATGGTTGTCGCGACGAACATGTCGCGAAAGCCGATGGTGCCCGACCGGATACCGTCAAGGTGCGGGCTTTTCCATAGCTGCAGGGCGAGATAGAAGATGTAGGCCGAACTCCCCAGTTTCAGCACATCGTAAAGCCAGGGCCGCGTGGCCGCGAAGGTCGCCAGGAAGAAACCCCACAGGGATATCGCGAAGCCGTAGCCCGATGCCTCCGCCACCAGGAGTCGCGACGATTGCCGGAAGCCGACCTTGATTCCCGAGGACAGCAACAAGGTATTTGTCGGGCCTGGCGTGGCCAGGACCAGCGAAACGTAGAGTGCCATCTTCAACATCACCTGGAATGTCGGCATCTTGCTTCCTTGGTGTCGATGACGGTCGCCATGTGTCGGGGCGAGTTGTCGTATCGGTTGGGGTCATTCTGCATTCGGGCTGCTGTGGGCGTGCGCGACAGGCGCTAGCTGTGCCCGGCAACCATGCTAATGGCGATCAGAGCAAACCAACTGGTTTCAACGGGATTTTTGGGAATGATGAATTTGTCACGGCATTGCCGTTTCGCAGCGAATTGTACGCCGCCGATCCGAATTATGCCGCGCCTGAAAATGCCTGCGCGTGATTTAAAATAGACGCAATCAATGTTACTCAATCACACATTTTTTATTCTGAAAAGCAAAGCGTAACTTTCCACGTGATTGATTCGATTACGTGCCATTAATCGCTTAATCGGGTCACGACGATCAGGATGGCCCCAATAGCCGCGAAGAGAATCGCGCGGTAAAGGCAAGCATCACCTGCGCATCACTTTGAATACGCTGCGGGCCAAATCCGCCAATGCCGCCAATGGCCGGATCCATATAGGTTAATAGCAGGCACCGATCCTGCCGTTCGGCACGCTGACTTTCACACCGTCCACGCTGGCGTCGCTCACGCGCGCCGAAGTCTGCCAGCAACCGATCGATGCCGATACCGAAGCCGACGCACTGCTGCCGACCAACCGTAACGACTGTCCGCCGTCGCACGCGCATCCCGATGCGGCACCGGTCGATCGTCGATCAACGGTAGAGGGCCGCGTCGCAGACGCCGTCCCTTTTCATTCGCTCCACCTCTTTGTTATCAGGAATCCTTTCATGTCGGTCAGTAGAGCGATGCATCATCCATGCGTGAGGCGGACGTGAGTGAACCCGGGGCCTTCCCGCCAGCACGGCGCGATGCCCGCCACTGAATCATCAGCGTCGTGCCGGTCGCGCCGATCGTCGTTCACCTGATACGCATGACGAAACCGGTCTCGGTGCAGAACGATACGGCTACGACGAATGGCCTTCAGCCCGTCGTTTGCGCGAACGACTTCAGGTACTTCATGCCGGTGTCGCACATGATCGTCACGATCGTGGCGTCCGGGCCAAGCCGTTCGGCGAGTCGCAATGCACCGGTTACGTTGGCTCCGGTCGACGTACCGCAGAACAACCCCTCTTCGGCGGCCAGTCGGAACGCCATGGCTCTCGCCTCCTCCGTGGAGACACGCTCGAGCTCGTCAGCAATCCCGTTGCGCCAAAGCGGCACGACATAACCCGCGCCGATCCCGTCGATCTTGTGCGCTCCGGTAGAGCCACCCGACAGTACCGCAGATTCGGCCGGCTCCACACCGGCGATCCGAATGCGTGCATCGTGTTCGCGCAAGCGCCGCGAAATCCCGCGCAGCGACGCGGCCGTGCCGACGCTCTGGACGAAACCGTCGAGGCGGCCGCCGGTCTGCTCCCAGATCTCGTCGGCCATCTTCGTATAGGCGTTGAGCTGATCGGTGTTTTCCATCTGCGCCGTGATGTATGCGCCCGTCTCGCCGGCAATTCGATGCGCTTCGCGAATCATGTCCTTCGTCAGCTTCTCGGTTTGCTTGCCGTTGTCGCTGGGGACGAGCGTCAGCTTCGCGCCCAGCAGGCGCATGTGATCGAGCTTTTCCTTCGAGAACGCATCCGATGAAACCAGATGCAGCGGATGCCGCTTGACGGCACACACCAGCGCCAGCGACACGCCGGTGCTGCCGCCGGTGTATTCGACCACTGCGCCGCCGGGCTTCAGGCGCCCATCCCGCTCGGGAGCTTCGATCATCTCGAGCGCGATCCGATCCTTCATGCTGCCGGTTGGATTCTGACTTTCGAGCTTGACGAAAAGGCGTGCGCCGTTCTTCGGGACGACGTTTCGCAACGGGACGAGTGACGTGTTGCCGATCGTGTCGAGGATGTTGCCGGGAGTCGATTTCATGGTGACCTCTGAAGTAAGCGGGCAAGTGAAACGCAAGTGCGTGGGGTTAGCTCGCGTGTCCGAGCAATGCAACAGCGAACGTGAGCGTCGCCGCGAAGCCGGCCAGGAAAGCGATCGTGCGAACGACGGGAATGCCGGCGGCGTAGACCACGTAGTGAACCAACCGGGCACCCAGATAAAGCTTGGCCGAGAACACCGTCGCCGGGCCGCTCGCCCCCGTCATCGCGCACATCAGCACGAGCGGGGCGAACACGGCGAGATTCTCGATCGCGTTCGCATGCGCGCTACGTGCGCGTTCCGCCCACGGCGGATCGGGCGGACGGGACGGATCGGGATTGTTCAGGGCCGCCATCAGGCCACGCGTCGTGATCCTGGCCAGCATGTACGGAATCCACATCAGCAGCGTGGCGAGTGCAGTGAGCGTCAGCAGGTGAAGTTCTGGCGAAAATGTCATCGGATTGGCCTTGTCGAACAGAAGGTGCGGCAGAGATCTGCGGATGCCGGAAATGCTTCGCAGTCTAGACTCGCGACGAGGTCTGATCCATAGTCACAAATGACATTAATAGCGACAATCGCGACACCCGCTCGACATGGAATCCCGCAGTCGTTCGACCGCGACGATGCATCGTTGGCGCGTGGCACAAACGCGCCACACGTCGCCCACCGCATTCATTCAGACCGCACGCGACACAAGCTCGCCGAGAACCGCATCCAGTTCGATGTGCCCGCGCATGATTTCTTCCGGATTACTTTCGAAATCGATCCAGCCTTCGTTGAAGCCGTCCAGCATGCGCATGCGGGGTAGTGGATGTTTCATGCCCTGCGCGCGGAACAGCGCTTCCCACGTTCGCCTGTCGACGCCTTCCGCGCGCACCGGCCGGCCCAGAACGCGAGCGAAGGCGAGTGCAAGATCGTCGGGGCTCACGCGGCGCGGGCCCTCGAGCTCGACGACACGCACACCGCGCCAGGTCTGCTGGAGCAGTTCTGCCGCGACGCGACCTACGTCCGCGGTGGCGACCATCGGCACCGGCTTGTCGAGCGGCTGCAGGTAGCTGGCGACGACGCCATCGTCGCGCGCGGACGCGACGTCCCACGCGGCGTTCTCCATGAACCAGCCGGGCCGCAGGAAGGTCACGGGCATCGGCATCTCGCGCAGCGCCTGTTCCATCAGCGTGCGTTGCGTGAGCAGATTGGGCTCGTCAGCCTGCGCACCGATCGTCGACAGGCAAACGACCTTTTCGGGGCGCGCCTGCAGAAGCGCCGCGGACACGGCCTCGATCACCTTCCGCGCCTCGGGAAACCCGGGCTCCGGATCGAACTCCGAAGGCGGCAGGATGAAAACGCCCGCAGCGCCCGTGAACGCGGCGGTGAGCGACGATGGGTCTTCCATGAAGGCGGTCGCAATCTCGCACCCGCGCGCCGCCCACGCCCCTGCCCGCGTCGTGTCGCGCGCGACCGCGCGCACCGACCGTCCCGAGGCCAGCAGCTCGCTGGCCAATGCGCCGCCGACCTTGCCGGTGATGCCTGTTATCGCATACATGCTCGTTCTCCGTGTGTGAATACGTCGGTCGCATTCTGGCCAAACATCGAGCGAAACAAAACGACATGGATGGAAGCAGATAAGTGACAACGCGTCACTAATTCGGCATGATCGACGCAGACGACCGGCATGGCCGCGTTATCCGGCGTCGGCGTGTCGGCCTTCCGTGGGTCGCCCGCGATCCGCCACCGTATGCACTCGAACAACCATGAGATCCAGTAGCGAGAAACTGTCCGGCAGCATCAGCGTGTTCGCCGCCGTGGTCGATGCCGGCACGTTTGCGGCTGCGGCCGACGTAATAGGCATGACGCCGCCGGGCGTCAGTCGAGCGATTGCGCGACTGGAAAGAAGGCTGAACATCCGGCTTTTCAATCGAACGACGCGGTCGGTGTCGCTGACTGAAGAGGGCCGCAGGTTTTACGAGCAGGTCATGCCGCATCTTGCCGGGCTGGAGGAAGCAGCCGCGGCGGCCGCGGGCGGCGCCTCCGTCGTGCGCGGAAAGCTGCGAATCAACCTGGATCCCGTCGTTTACCGGGCCATTCTCGGGCAACGACTCGATGCGTTCATGGACGCGCATCCCGACCTCGAAATCGAGCTCATCGCGCGAGACAGCCTGGGCGACCTCGTCATGGATGGCTTCGACCTCGCCGTGCGATTCGGCGAACCGCGATCGTCCAGCCTGATTGCGAGAAAACTGCTCGATACCGGCGTCGTGACGGTCGCGGCGCCGTCGTACATCGCTCGCCGGGGACGGCCGGCCAAACCCGAGGATCTCGAAAGCCGCAGCCATCGATGTCTTGAATTTCGCAACCCGGAGACAGGCAAGCCGTTCGCCTGGGAATTCCATCGTCGGCGCAAACGCATCGTGGTCGACACCCGGGGGCGCCTCACGGTCAACGATCCGGGCGCCCTGCTCGGCGCGTGCCTCGCCGGTTCAGGCATTGCACAGATGCTGCTGCTCGGTGCCGAGCCGCTGATCGCCGACGGCCGGTTGATCAATCTCTTTCCCGAATGGGCCGACGAGCGGTATCCGTTATATGCGTACTACCCATCCCGGCATCACGTGCCGGCCAAGACCCGGGCGTTCCTGGATTTCATGGTCGAACTGACGGGTATTCACGGGCGCGCCGGCATGCGCTAGTGCCGTTCCGGCGGCGCCCCACGGCCCCTTGGCTCGGCATTCGCAGCGTACGGCAGCGCCGCTTTTCAAGGCCGGACACTACCGATTGTCGGCGCGCAATTCCCGCACCCCACGGCCGAGCCTGCGACGCAACAAGGCCCGCAACGTCGCCGCATCCGCGTAGCCGACCTCGCTTGCAATCGTCTCCAGGTCGTAACCCATCGACACGAGATTCTGCGCCCGTTCGATGCGGAGATCCTGGACGAACGCCAATGGCGACTTCCCAAGTACCGCCTCGGTACGGCGCTGCAACGTGCGCGGTCCAACGGCTAATGCGGCGGCCGCCGCCTGAAGCGAAAAACCCGTGGAAAGATGCTCGCGGGCCCATCGCTCGAATCGAGCGACCAGCGGATCCGCATGGGCAAGGTAATCCGGAATGATGTATTCGGCCTGTGACGAACGCTTGTCGATCAGCATGAAACGGGCAACGAGCGTGGCCAGTTCGGGACTCGCTTGACGCAGCAACCACAGCGCAAGGTCGAGATGGCCCATGGCCGACCCCGCCGTCACCAAGCGATCCGCGGCGACGACCATCCGTGAATCGTTCAGATCGACTGCAGGATAACGTTGCCGAAAGAAGGGCGAGAGCGACCAGGTGGTCGTCGCCTCGCGATGATCCAGAAGCCCGGCTTCCGCCAGCACGAACGTACCGATGCAAGCGGCGGCGACGCCGACGCCATCGGCATGCCACGCCCGAAGGTGCGCCATGGCATCGCGCACGTCCGGACGCTCCAGCGCCTCGATCAGGCGCTCCGGCTGCCTGATGCCGGGCGCGGGCACGACCACCCAGTCGGCATGGCGTGCGCTGCTTGCGGGCTCCGCCAGCATGGACAGTCCGTGCGCGGTACGGACGCGCCTGCGTACGCCGACCACTCCGACGTCGAAGGGCGGCGCGGCAAAGCCCTGAGCGGCAGCCAGTTCGTTGGCCATCGCGAAGGTATCCAAAAGCACCGTCAGGCCGGTGTCGAACAGCCCTTCGAGCGCCAGAATGGACAATCTCATGTCGTAAACACATCTATTAATGTCATTTACGACTATAGCCCGCTTTCCGTGAAAAACCTAGACTGCACAGCAATGCGGCGAAGATTTCTCCAACGACGCCGTCCATTTCATCTCGACCGCATCGGACATGCTCGCGCTGATTCGGTTGCGGCTCTCCAACCTTGTTTTGCTGGAACACACTCGACATGTCCAAAACTATTCTGATAACCGGCGCCAGCAGCGGCTTCGGCCGCGACACTGCAGAAGCGCTCTCGGCGGCCGGGCACCGGGTATTCGCGTCGATGCGCGACGTCGCCGGCCGAAACAGGCCGCATGCCGATGCCCTTCAAGCGAAAGGCATGCACGTCATCGAACTGGATGTGACGGACGATGCGTCGGTCGAGCGAGGCGTAGCTTCCGTGCTGGAAAATGCCGGGCATCTCGACGTCCTCGTCAACAACGCAGGTATCGGATCAGCGGGTATTTCCGAGGCGTTCACGACAAAGCAGGTGCAGGCGCTCTTCGACGTGAATGTATTCGGCATCCAGCGAACGTCGCGGGCGGTGCTGCCGACCTTCAGGAAACAGGGCGAAGGCCTGATCGTGAACATCGGTTCGATACTCGGCCGCGTGACGTTTCCGTTCTTCGGTCTCTATGGCGCATCGAAGTTCGCGCTCGAAGCGTTGACCGACAGCTACCGCTATGAGTTGTCGACGTCGGGCATCGACGTCGTTCTCGTTCAACCCAGTAACTATCCGACGAACATTTTCGCCAGCGCGCAGCGGCCCGCCGACGCCGCGCGCGTACCCGGCTACGGCGAGGCCGGTGCGATTCCGGACAAGATGGTGGAGACGCTCATGGCGCTGTTCGCGAGCGACCACGCGCCGAACCCGCACGACGTCGCCGACGCAATCGTGCAGCTTGTCGCACAAGCCAACGGTACTCGCCCGCCGCGTTTGATCGTGGGCCAGTCATTCGGCGCCGACGCCCTCAACGCTCAAGCGGCTTCGATTCAGGCGCAGGTGCTCGAGGGCCTCGGGCTGGCACACCTCGCCGAGCCGAAAGGGCGATCCGCCGCGGCTTGAAGGTACGGTCGACGCAGAAGCCGACACCGATCCGACGCGCTGCCCCCAGTTCGTTCAATTGCCGGGCGCGAGGTCGTTGGCAAACCGGTTCGTATAACCGAGCGTACCGACGCCGCCGATGGAGTTGCACGTCGACGATGCGGCGCCGGGCGGGCAATCGACGTCACGGTCGAACGACCAGAAGTGGACACCCACGAGGCCATTCTGTTTCACGAACTGCGCAACGGTGTCCGCATCGGCCGGCGTAAAGGTTTCGCCGCTCACATCGTTGCCGCCGATCATCGGCGTCAGCTCGATCTGGCTGTACGGCACGCCCCAGTGATCGTGCAGGTTCATCGCCGCCTGGATCGCCGACTGTCCCATCTGGCAGGTGCCGTTCGCCACCACGCAGTTCCCCGCCCCCGCCGACCCGTAGTCCATCGTCATCAGGTCGATGGTGTAGTTCTTCAGGCCGTGCGCCTGGATCGCCTGCATGACCCAGTCTCCATACACGTTGAAGCTGTCGGGGGCGCTGGCGCCCCAGGAGCTGGCCGTGGTCGCGCCCTGCTGGGAAGGGGCCAGTGTCGCGAGCGTAAAGCTGAAACGCAGGCCGGGATAATTCTGCTGGGCGACTGCCACGCGCCGGACGAGATCGTCGATCACCTGTTGTGTCTGCCCGCCCTCGATATCGAAGTCGATCCCGATGAGGTTGCTCGACGCATAACGATTGATGAAGGCCGCCATGCCCGCATCCGACCCGCACGTGAACATGCCGGCCGCGCCGCCGGTGGAAATCACGTAATTCACATTGGCCGCGGTGAAAAGCGGCACGTTGGCGGCCGCCATCGCGCCGCCGTCGACGCCCGCCCAGTTCTCGCTGCCGCATTCGCCGGTCGCAAACGCGAGCGTCAGCGTGCGGACACCGGCTGGCAGCACCGACAGCACCGGGCTCATCTGACCGGTGACGTTCGACGAGATGACGTTCGTGTTCCAGTTCATCGAAATCGTCGCGTCCTTGTACGGGCTATAAACGAATGCCGGCGCCGTGCCGGTACCCGTCCCGGCTGCCGCGGCGGTGCCGGTGCCAGTGCCGAAGGACGACCATGCCAACAGAAGCGCCAGCGCGCCCTTCAGGGTCGATCGCTGCATGATTCCGGATCGGTTGCTCTTCATTTTCACGCCCTCATCGCGTTTTACGCATTACCGGCATCGGTCTTCCACGCGATCCATGCCGGGGAATATTTCAGGAAGACGCGCTCCGCCCACGCAGGCGTAACGGAAACCCGCCACGTCACGCGGACGGCAAGCGTCGGCATCGTTGATACGGACTACCAAATCAACATCGTGATCAGAACAGCCATGCGGCTCCTCCACCCGGTGGCTTCCCCTTTCGATCGACAAAGCTCCACCCAGGTCGAATTCACAAGAAATCAACCTTACAAATTGCCACCTGAAGACGAATTTCTATATTGATTCTGTTTTTATCTCTACGACGGAAAAAACGACGACTTCGGTCTATGCTGGTGAAGCATGTGCACGCCACTTTCGCGCAAGACCGGATGTCCGTCACAAGCGCGATGCAGGCGGTACGTGAAGCCGTCACGCAGGCTTGGGATAGCCGTGCCTGCCACGCGGCGGCGGATACGGGTCTTTCGACAGCCGATGTAGTGATGCTTCAATCCGACGCCCACGTTTCGTTTGGTTATACTACATAATCGTCAGGCATCAACCCTTGAATCGAGTATTTTCACCCATATCGAAACCGGAAATATTCACGCGATCGCATTGCCATATTGAAATTATCGCCATTCGATAATTCAACCGGATATCCCGCAGCCATTTGGCTGATTGTTCAAATCAACGAAATTCAGGCGATGCGATCGGGCTTCATCGTATTGGCGGCCGACCCGCGATGACGTCACGTTGCCGTCCCTGATGCATCCACCGAACCCGGAGGCCGAACATGACTGTCCATCTCGCCCCCCAAGCGTCGACCCGCACCGCCCAACTCATCACCCGGGTGTACGCGAGGCTCCTGCTGGTCGGCTTCGCGCTGGTGCCCGCCTATCTGATCGCCTACCTGTACTTCTTCCAGGACCCGTCGCTGAAATTCGAGAATCACGCCTTTCACGAGCTGGCGATCGCGGCCGCCACGCTCGAAGGCGCGTTCGTCACGTATGTCTGCTGGCGCTGCTATCGCCTGTCGGGTGAGCCGTTGCTTCGCTGGCTTACGCTGGGCTTTCTGGGCTTTTCCGTCATCTATGCGTTGCATGGCCTGTTCACCGGCATGGCGCATCACAACATCTGGCTGTTCCTGCTGTACGGGCCGGCATCGCGCCTGACCATGTCGATCCTGATCCTTGTCGGGCAGCTCACGTACAGTCACAAGGCCGACAGCGCAGCGACCCGCGCCGATCCCCGCATCTGGTTACCCTGGCTCGCGCTGTTCGGGCTCGTCGACGTCGCGGTCGCCGTGATCGCCTTCTCGCCGGTGGCCGGCCACCTGTGGGTGCGCCTGTCGATGGAAGGCGGCGCACTGCTGCTCTCGGCCGTGAACGTCGTCGCGCTGGTCGTACGTCGCATCCGCTCGCCGCTGATGACGATCTACGGCATTTCGGTCACGTCGTTCGCCCTCTCGTCGCTCGCCTTCATCCTCGGGCGGCCCTGGAATCACATGTGGTGGCTCACGCACGCGATTTTCGCAGCCGGCTTCTTCCTGCTCAGTTTCGGCGTGGTTCAGGCCTTTCAAACGACCCGTTCGTTTTCGAAGATCTACAGCCAGGCGGAACTGTTTGCCCGGTTGAGGGACGCGATGGCCAGGACGGAGCGCGCGTTGCAGGCGCTTCAACACACCAACGAAAAACTCGAGCACCTGGCGGCCACGGACCCACTCACGGGCGCGGCCAACCGGCGGCAATTCATCGAAAGCGTGGAAGCGGAAATCAACCGGGCCAAGCGCAACGGCGCGCCGTTCTCGCTGCTCGCGCTCGACCTCGACCACTTCAAGGCGATCAACGACAGTTACGGGCATCAGGCGGGCGATCAGGTGTTGCAACGTTTCGTCGACAAATGCGCCGATGCGATCCGGCCGTACGATGGCGTCGCGCGGGTGGGCGGCGAGGAATTCATGGTGCTGCTGCCGCAAGCCGCGCTGGACACGGCCCGGTCGATCGGCGAGCGCATCCGCGCGGCGATCGCCGGCGCGCCGTTCGAAGCAGGCATCGGCGAACCGATCAAGGTCACCGTGAGTGTCGGCGCCTCCGAATTCGGCCGGGACGGCGAGACGATCGACGCGATCCTGCGCAAGGCCGACGAACGCCTGTACCGCGCGAAGCATCAAGGCCGCAACCAGGTGGTCGCCGGGTAAGCCGGTTGCCGTGTCAGTGACGCTCACCGCGCCCCTCACACGGGTTCTTCAGCTCATGACGCGCCGGGCATCGCCGGGCGCGTCATGTCGCGGCCGTATCAGAACGGGCTGCGTGTCGTATCGCCATCGGTGAAGATCGCGTCGACGACCTGATAGAACGCCATCGCCGTATCCGCGACTTCCCAGACCGCGAGGATCACGTGGTAGCCGCTACGCATCGGCAGCCGGCACGCGTGAATGGTCGGCTGCTGGGGCACCAGGTTCGCGTTCGGGTCCCAGTATGGCTGGCCGGGATTCTGGATCGTGCAGAACGGCGTGGGCTCGAACTGCGCACGCGTGAGCTTTTCCGACGGGTTCCAGTCGGCGCGTGTAATGAAGTAGTTCCAGCGACGCGTCTTGTGCACGGCACTGAACTCCCACTTGAAATTCTGCACCGCGCCCGGCCGCAGCGGGATCTTCTGCCAGCGGCCCGGCGACTGCTCGTTCAGCACGGGCAGCGGGCCATTCGTGCTGGCGCCGGCGATTTCGCCGTCCTTCGGTGGCGCGGCATTCTTCGCGTCGTCCGGCGCGAACGGATCCGACAGGCCGCTTTGCGTCGCGGGGAAGAACTTGCCGTTCTCCATCGCGTTCGCGTGCCACGCGTCGACAGGGCAGTTCGGATTCTGGCCTTGCGTGCACAGCACGATGCGCGAAGGCGGTTCGGTCAAACGGCCGTGCGCGTGCGCACCGGCCGCCGCGGCCAGCAGTGCGACACCGGCCAGCGCGCGTGGCATGACGGAAGCAACGTAGCTGCGGATGTTCTTGTTCATGAGCCCTCTCATGGCATGAATGTCGAAACGGATATGCGCACATCGAGCCTGTCGCAAGATTCCGCGAAGAGATTCCTGTCGACGCGTCGTCGCGCATGCTGATCGGCGAAAGCGGCGGTCGAATGAAACCGCGGCAAGCAATGATCAATCGCCATGCTTTCTGACAAATCACTTTCACCGAGTCGAACCTTATCCGCAAAAACCGGAAAAATAAACGTCCCTCGTTGTTAATCTTTTGATTCGCGGCATCGAATCATCCATTCCCGCTTGCTTCGCTCGTCAACCCTGACGTAACGCGGATTCTGGTGCTTGACGATCGTGAATGATCGATCCCGGCATTTCGCATTTGGAGGCTACCGGCATGGCCGCCTCCATTGTTTAATAATTTGATTCCTTGATTGATATTTGAATTGAATCAAGATCACCATTCATTCAAAATCCGGATCGGGAAGAATGATTATTTCGCTGGAAGTTACGCCTGATTTGAAAATAGCTCAAAGGTCATCGACGACCGGGAGCCTCCCGATCCGGGCATATTCCATCGCTGGCGCGCTGCGCATCGATATCGGTCGCGTTGCGACGCGCGGCGTCAACTCCCCAGCGATGCGGCCGGGAGCATGCCCGCCTCCCGGAAGGGCAAACGAGCCATCACAACCCCAAGCCCCCACCCCGAAGCGAACAACCCACAGCGCCCAACCCCCGCGTTGTCGACCGCCCGCAGGCACGAAACCAACGCAAAAACTGAAAGACTGAATTGCCGATCCGCACGCTTTTGACGCAGCTATATTCTCGACGACCAGCCCTTTAAACAAGGACTGCGAATAATATCCGTCAACCTACGTTCGAGACCTTCATCCATGAATAAAACGACACGGCTGCTGCGCATGACGTGCGCACTCGCCTGCTGCGGCCTGTTCTCCCACGCGCATGCGCAAAGCAGCGTCACGCTGTACGGCATCATCGACACCGGGATCGACTTCGCGTCGAACGTCGACGGCCAGCACCTGTGGCAGATGGCGAGCGGCGTCAGCGCCGGCAGCCGCTGGGGGCTGCGCGGCAAGGAAGATCTCGGTGGCGGGCTCGCCGCGATCTTCGATCTCGAAAGCGGCTTCAATTCCACGAACGGCGGGCTCGGCAGCGGCCTCGCGTTCTCGCGCAACGCTTACGTCGGGCTGTCCGACCAACGCATGGGCACGCTGACGCTCGGCCGGCAGTGGGATCCGATCGTCGACCTGATCGAGCCGTATTCGCTGAACGACTATTACGGGGGCTGGTATTTCTCGCACCCGAACGACATGGACAACCTCGACAACGGCTTCGCGATCAGCAATGCCGTGAAATACACGAGCCCGACGATCGCCGGTTTCACGGGTGAGGCGCTCTACTCGTTCGGCGGGCAGCCCGGCCGCTTCTCCGACAACGCCGCGTACAGTGCGGCGCTCGCGTACACGAACGGGCCGTTCTCGGCCGGCGTCGGCTACCTGCGCGTCAACGATCCGGAGCAGGCTGTGCAGAGCTACCAGAACGGCGGCGGATACACGAACGCGGTGTACGGCGACGCGCTCATGAACGCGCGCAGCCAGAACATCTTCGCGGCCGGCGCGTCGTACCAGCTCGGCAAACTGAAGCTGATGGGCAACTTCACCGACGTCGATTTCCAGCAAGGCGACGACGAGCAGGACGTGAAGTTCCAGAACTACGAAGTCGCCGGCACGCTCGCCGCCACGAGCCAGCTCAACTTCGGCCTCGGTTATACCTACACGACCGGCCGCGACCACGCGACCGGCCAGGAACCCAAATACCGTCAGTTGAACGCGAGCGCCGAGTATGAACTGTCGAAGCGCACGGCGATCTATGCACTCGCGGCACTGCAGATGGCGTCGGGCGGCGCCGTCGCGCAGGTCGCGGGCTTCGATCCGTCGTCGAGCGGCCGGCAGGCGGTCGGCCGGATCGGGCTGCGCCACACGTTCTAGGCGATCGCGCGAAGGGGCCGGCTTCCCGTGTACCGGAAGCCGGCCCCGGCCGGTGCGATCGACCCACGCGCCGAATCAGTTCGGCAGGCTGACCACCATCTGCTCGTCCTCGAGCAGTTGCGTGAGCGACCCGTGCAGACGCTCGAGGCTGCGTGGCGGCAGCGCGAAACTCGCCCAGCCGAGCCCCGTGTGCCGCAGCAACAGCACCGCGCCGCCATACAGCGGATGGCGCTCCGCATACCAGCACGGGTCCATCTCCGTCACGAACTGCTGCGCGCGCGGCGGCATCTCGGGCACGGCCGGCTGCATCGACGCGCGCAACAGGCTCAGATACTGGATGACCGCATCGACGTCCTCCGGATCGAGCACCGCGGCACCCCGTTCGATCGACACCAGCACCACCGGCTTGCCGTGTTCCTGGATCATCTTGATACTCAGCGGCTGCGTCATTATTGCGTTCCTCGTGGCTACTCGTATCGGCCCATTATCGGCAGCCGCGTCACGCGCGCACCTGAAGATTTGATGCAGCTTCATTAATTTATTTTTAGGTTGACCTCCGTTGCGGCAAACGCGTATTCGTCGTCGCGACGCACGACGATCTCGACGGTATGGTCGAGACCTTCGACGACACGCGTGTCCAGTGAATCGCAGCAACAGGCGAGAACGCCGTCCCGCACGCGCACGCGTCTTCCCCCGCGTCGTCCGCCGCTTCCTTAAACGAAATTTCATCCATTGCGCGTCGTTTTTTAAGCGTCCGGCGCCGGCCCGCATCCCATAATCGGCTCGCTACCTTGCCGGTCACGCGCGGCGGTACGCATCGAGCGATGCGTCGGCGGCGCATGCGAACGGTCAATTCTTTCCTTCGGCGGACCATGAACCAACTGCAAGCGATGCGCGTGTTCACGCGCGTAGTCGAGTTGTCGAGTTTCAATCTCGCCGCGCGCCAGCTCGGGATGTCGGCGGCCGCGGTCACGCGCAGCGTCGGCATGCTCGAAGCGCACCTGAACATGCGACTGCTGAACCGGACGACCCGCAGCCTGTCTCTCACCGAGACCGGCCGCGAATATCTCGACGGTTGCCGCACGATCATCGAGAAGCTCGACGAGATCGAATCGAACCTCGTGCAGGTCACGCGCGACCCGCGCGGCACGCTGCGGATCGCCGCGTCGGCGACCTCCGTCGCGGCCGGCCTCGGCGTGCTGCTGTCGGCATATCGCGACGGGCATCCGCGCGTCCGGTTCGACGTGACCACGTTCGACACGCACGTCGACATGGTCGAGGGCGGCTACGACGTCTGCTTCTGCGACGATCGCCGCCTCGTCAACGCGACCTTCGTGTCGCGGATGCTGACGAGCGTGCGCGACGTGGTCGTCGCATCGCCCGAGTACCTCGCGCGCCACGGCACGCCGAACGACCCAGCCGAACTGAACGAACACAGCCTGCTGACCGTGTCGAACGGCACCGCGCGCAGCTGGGAATTCTCGGACGTCGACGGTTCCTACCGCGTCTACACCGGCAACGCGCTGGCCTCGACCGGCAGCATGATGGTGCGGATCGCGGCACTCAATCACATGGGCATCACGCAATTGCCGCACCCGCTCGTCGCCGACGATCTCGCACGCGGCGCGCTGGTGCCGCTGCTCGAACGCTACGAAGTGAACGGCGGCGCGCGCTGCATCTCGATGCTTTACCCGAGCCGCAACCATCTGTCGACCAAGGTCCGCAGCTTCATCGACTACGTGGTCGACCACTATCGCGCGCCCGAGCGCGCCGCCGCCTGATTCCGCCCGGGCCGCTCCGTCCATGCCCCACATCCTGACGATCGAAGACGATCCGCTGATCGCGGATCACATCACCCAGGCGCTGCGCGCCGCCGGCCACCAGGTGGACGTCGCGCGCACCGGCCGCGACGGCATGGCCAGGGCGATGAGCGCGGACTACGACGTCGTGACGCTCGACCGCATGCTGCCGGATCTCGACGGGCTCACGATTCTCGCGACGATGCGTGGCGTCGGCCTCGACACGCCGGTGCTCGTGATGAGCGCGATGTCCGACGTCGACCAGCGCATCCAGGGGCTGCGCGCGGGCGGCGACGACTATCTCGTCAAGCCGTTCTCGCTCGACGAGATGTGCGCGCGCATCGACGTGCTGATCCGCCGCCGGCCGCGCGGCGCGCCGGTCGAGACGGTGCTGCGCACGGGCGAGCTCGCATTCGACCTGGTGCGGCGCCGCGTCACGCTCGGCGCGAGCGAACTCGCGCTGCTGCCGACCGAATTGCGCGTGCTCGAATTCATGATGCGCCACGCCGGGCGCGTGCTCACGCGCACGATGATCTTCGAGGCGGTGTGGGGCTGCCGTTTCGATCCGGGCACCAACCTGATCGACGTCCACGTCGGCCGCCTGCGCAAGAAGGTGAACCGGCCGGATGCGGCACCGTTGATCCGCACGATCCGCGGCGCGGGCTACATGCTCGGCTGAATCCGGCCGCCGCCACCTAAAACTTGTTTCATTTTTTTAGCGACCGGCTGTTAGGGGCCGCTCCGCAGAATGCGGTCATCGGCTGCGTATCGGTGTTTTCCCGAAGCCGCGCGCATCCGGCTCTTCTTCACGACGCTTTTGAACGGAGCAGCACCCCATGCTGAAAATTGTCCGGCTCGCGCTCACCCGGCCCTACACGTTCGTCGTGCTGGCGCTGCTGATCCTGATCGCGGGTCCGCTTGCGGCACTCCGCACGCCCATCGACATCTTCCCGGATATCCGCATTCCGGTGATCAGCGTCGTCTGGAACTACGCCGGCCTGCAGCCGGACGACATGTCCGGACGCGTGATCACGTACTACGAGCGCACGCTCGGCACGACGGTCAACGATGTTCAGCATATCGAATCACAATCGTTCCGCGGCTACGGCATCGTGAAGATCTTCTTCCAGCCGACCGTCGATATCCGCACGGCGACCGCGCAGGTCACGTCGATCTCGCAGACCGTGCTCAAACAGATGCCGCCCGGCACCACGCCGCCGCAGATCCTCAACTACAACGCGTCGACCGTCCCCGTGCTGCAGATCGCGCTGACCAGCAACACGCTCGACGAACAGAAGCTGGCGGATTACGCGGTCAACTTCATTCGACCGCAGCTGCTGTCGGTGCCCGGTGTCGCGATTCCGACGCCGTACGGCGGCAAGTCGCGTGAAGTGCAGATCGACCTCGACCCGCAGGCGCTGCAGTCGAAAGGGCTGTCGGCGCAGGACGTCGCGCACGCGCTCGCGCAGCAGAACCAGATCATCCCGGCCGGCACGCAGAAGATCGGCCGCTTCGAATACAACATCAAGCTCAACAACAGCCCGCTCTCGCTCGACGCGTTGAACGACCTGCCGATCAAGTCGGTCGACGGCACGACGATTTATATCCGTGACGTCGCGCATGTGCGCGACGGCTACCCGCCGCAGGGCAACATCGTGCGCGTGGACGGCCATCGCGCCGTGCTGATGAGCATCCTGAAGAACGGCTCGGCATCGACGCTCGACATCATCGCGGGCGTGAAGGCGAAGCTGCCGCTGGTCGAACAGACGCTGCCGCCGGGCCTGAAGCTCGTCACGATGGGCGACCAGTCGACCTTCGTGAACGGCGCCGTCAGCGGCGTGGCGCGGGAAGGCATCATCGCCGCCGCGCTGACCTCGCTGATGATCCTGCTGTTCCTCGGCTCGTGGCGCTCGACGCTGATCATCGCCGCGTCGATCCCGCTGGCCGTGCTCTCGGCGATCGCGCTGCTCGCGGCCACCGGCGAAACGCTCAACGTGATGACGCTCGGCGGCCTCGCGCTCGCGGTCGGGATTCTGGTCGACGATGCGACGGTGACGATCGAGAACGTGAATTGGCACCTCGAACAGGGCAAGGACACGCGCACCGCGATCGTCGACGGTGCGAAACAGATCGTGATGCCGGCGCTCGTCTCGCTGCTGTGCATCTGCATCGTGTTCGTGCCGATGCTGATGCTCGACGGCATCTCGCGCTTCCTGTTCGTGCCGATGGCGAAGGCCGTGATCTTCTCGATGATGTCGTCGTTCGTGCTGTCGCGCACCTTCGTGCCGATGCTCGCGCAATACCTGCTCAAGCCGCACGCGTCGGCCGGCCATGCGTCGGGCGAGCTCGCGGCGATCATGGATTCGCATGCGGGCCATGCGGGCGCGCACGACGTGCCGCCGTCGCGCAATCCGCTGGTGCGCTTCCAGCGTGCATTCGAACGCCGCTTCGAGTCCGTGCGCGCGTCGTACCGCATCCTGCTGGGCCTCGCGCTCACGCGCCGCAAGCCGTTCGTCGTCGCGTTCCTGTGCGTGGTGGCCGCATCGTTCCTGCTCGTCCCGTGGCTCGGCCGCAACTTCTTCCCGACGATCGACTCGGGCGAGATCTCGCTGCACGTGCGTGCGCCGGTCGGCACGCGGGTCGAGGAAACCGCCGCCGAGTTCGACCGTATCGAAAACACGATTCGCGGCGTGATCCCGCCCGCGCAGTTGCGCGAAGTGATCGACAACATCGGCCTGCCGAACAGCGGGATCAACCTGACCTACAACAACAGCGGCACGCTCGGGCCGCAGGACGGCGACATCCTGATCTCGCTGTCGCACGACCACGCGCCGACCGCCGACTACGTGCGCGAGCTGCGCGAACGCCTGCCGCGCGCCTATCCGGGCACGACGTTCTCGTTCCTGCCGGCGGACATCGTCAGCCAGATCCTCAACTTCGGCGCACCGGCCCCGGTCGACCTGCAGGTGGCCGGCCCCAACCAGCAGGCCAACCTCGCTTATGCGCGGGAGCTGTATCGCAAGCTGCGCCTGATCGCCGGCGTGGCCGACCCGCGCATCCAGCAGGCCAGCACCTATCCGCAGTTCACGGTGGCGGTCGACCGGACGCGTGCCGACCAGCTCGGCATCACCGAGCAGGACGTGACGAACTCGGTGGTCGCGACGCTCGCGGGCACCAGCCAGGTCGACCCGACCTACTGGCTCAACCCGCGTAACGGCGTGTCCTATCCGATCGTCGCGCAGACGCCGCAGTACCGGATGACCACGCTGTCGGCGCTGCAGAACCTGCCCGTCACCGGCGCGAACGGCCAGTCGCAGCTGCTCGGCGGTCTCGCGACGATCACGCGCGGCGTCGGCAACGCGGTGGTGTCGCACTACAACATCGAACCGCTGTTCGACATCTACGCGACCACCCAAGGCCGCGACCTCGGCGCCGTCGCCGCGGACATCGGCAGCGTCGTCAAGGCCACCGCGAAGGACCTGCCCAAGGGCTCGACCGTCACGCTGCGCGGCCAGGTGCAGACCATGAACAGCGCGTTCACCGGCCTGCTGCTCGGGCTGGCGGGCGCCATCGTGCTGATCTACCTGCTGATCGTCGTGAACTTCCACTCGTGGGCCGATGCGTTCGTGATCGTTTCCGCGCTGCCGGCGGCGCTGGCCGGCATCGTCTGGATGCTGTTCACCACGCACACGCCGATGTCGGTGCCCGCGCTCACCGGCGCGATCCTGTGCATGGGCGTGGCCACCGCGAACGCGATCCTCGTCGTCAGCTTCGCGCGCGAGCGCCTCGCCGAAACCGGCAACGCGCTCGCCTCGGCGCTCGAAGCCGGCTTCACGCGCTTTCGGCCCGTGCTGATGACCGCGCTCGCGATGATCATCGGCATGGCGCCGATGGCGCTCGGCCTCGGCGACGGCGGCGAGCAGAACGCGCCGCTCGGCCGCGCCGTGATCGGCGGTCTCGCGTGCGCGACGATCGCGACACTGTTCTTCGTTCCCGTCGTGTTCAGCCTCGTGCATCGGCGCGATGCGCTGAAGCACGACGCACCCCGCGCTTCCTCCCCTTCCGCGTCCGGAGCTTCCCATGTCCACTGAGATCGAAATCAAGTCGCCGAAACGGCTGCCCAACCTCAAGCTCGTCGCCACGATCGCCGCGCTGGTCGCGGCCGGCATCGTGACGGCCGGCATCGCAGGCCGCGCGCACGCGAAACAGGAACTGACCCGATGGTCCGCCGAACAGGCGGTGCCGACCGTGGTCGCCTACACGCCGACGACCGGCGGCGACGGCGCCGCGCTCGTGCTGCCCGGCCACCTGTCCGCGTTCGAAAGCGCGCCGATCCATGCGCAGGTGTCGGGCTACCTGCATGCTTGGTACACCGATATCGGCGCGCACGTGAAGTCGGGCCAGCTGCTCGGCCTGATCGACACGCCCGAACTCGACCAGCAGCTGCAGCAGGCGCGCGCCGACCTGCAAAGCTCGCTCGCCAACGAGAAGCTGGCCGCGTCGACGGCCGCGCGCTGGACCAGGATGCTCGCGCAGGATTCCGTGTCGCAGCAGGAAACCGACGAGAAGACCAGCGACCTCGCCGCCAAGCAGGCGATCGTCGCGGCCAACGAGGCCAACGTGCGGCGTCTCGACGCGCTGGAGGCATTCAAGCGCATCGTCGCGCCGTTCGACGGCGTCGTCACCGCGCGCAAGACCGACATCGGCCAGCTGATCTCGGCCGGCGGCGGCACCGGCCCCGAACTGTTCGCCGTGTCCGACGTGCACCGGATGCGCGTCTACGTGAGCGTGCCGCAGAACGAGGCCGCCGCGATCCGCCCCGGCATGAGCGCGACGCTGACCGTGCCCGAGCATCCGGGCGAGACCTTCCATGCGACGCTCGCCGACACCGACGATTCGATCGCCGATTCGACCGGCACGCTGCTCGTGCAGCTGATGGTCGACAACCGCGACGGCCAGCTGATTCCGGGCGAATACACCGAGGTGCATTTCGCGCTGCCGGCCGGCAGCAGCCGCGCGTTGACGATTCCGGCCAGCTCGCTGATCTTCCGCCAGGCCGGCCTGCAGGTCGCCGTGGTCGGCAAGGACGATCGTGCGGTGCTCAAGCCCGTCACGATCGCCACCGACCTCGGCACGCACGTGCAGATCGCGACCGGCCTCGCGCCCGACGATCGCGTGATCGACAACCCGCCCGACTCGCTGTCCGCGGGCGACCGCGTCCGGCTCGCGACGCCGGCCGGCACCGTCGCGGCGGCCGTGCGCGACACGGAGCGTGCGAATGGCTAACCCGCGTCGGCTCTGCGCGATGCTCGCCGGCATCGCGTTCCTCTCCGCCTGCTCGTTCGCGCCCGTCTATCACGCGCCGACCACCGCGCTGCCTGCCCGTTTCAAGGAAGCGGGCGGCTGGCAGCAGGCACAGCCGGCCGACCGCATCGCCCGCGACGGCTGGTGGAAGGCGTTCCGCGATCCGGTGCTCGACCAGCTCGAAGCGCGGGTGGCAACCGCCAACCCCGACGTGGCCGCCGCGGTGGCCCGCCATGACGAAGCCGGCGCGCTGTTCGATCAGGCGCGCGCGGGGCTGTTCCCCACCATCGGCCTCGGCGCGCAGGTCTCGAGCAACCGGCAATCGGCCACGCGCCCGCTGCGCGGCGCGAACCAGCCGAACGTGTACGGCTCGAACACGCTCGAGGCCGGCTTCGACTACGACCTCGACCTGTGGGGCAAGGTGCGCAACGAGGTCGCGGCCGGGCGCGCGAACGCGCAGGCCAGCGCCGACGATCTCGCATCGGTGCAGCTGAGCCTGCAGGCCAGCCTCGCGAACGCGTACTTCACCCTGCGCGGGCTCGACCAGCAGCAGCAGTTGCTGTCCGACACGATCGACACGTACCGGCGTGCGCTGAAACTCACGATGAGCCGGCACGCGGGCGGCATCGCATCCGATCTCGACGTCTCGCGCGCGCAGACGCAGCTCGACTCGGCCCGCGCGTCGGCCGAGGACGTGCGGGCACGGCGCGCGCTGTTCGAGCACGCGATCGCGACGCTCACCGGCGTGCCGGCCTCGTCGTTCTCGCTCGCGCCGGACCTGAGCGTCGCGTATCTGCCTGCGATCCCGGCCGGCATTCCCGCCACGCTGCTGCAACGGCGGCCCGACGTCGCGGCCGCCGAACGCCGCATGGCGGCCGCCAACGCGCGGATCGGCGTGGTGCGCGCGGCGTTCTTCCCCGACATCACGCTCGGGCTGATCGGCGGGTACGAGAGTTCGGGGCTCGGCCATTGGCTCAGCGCGCCGAACGAGATCTGGTCGATCGGGCCCAGCCTCGCGCTCACGCTGTTCGACGGCGGCCGCCGCCAGGCGCTCACGGCCCAGGCGCACGCGCAGCTGGCCGAGAACGGCGCGAAATACCGCGCAGTGGTACTCGACGCGTGCCAGCAGGTGGAAGACAACCTCGCGCTCACGCACCATCTCGGCGACGAAGCCGATCGCCAACAGGAAGCGCTCGACGCGGCCGAACGCACGTTGCAGTTGTCGATGTCGCGCTATCGGGACGGCGTCGTCAGCTATCTCGACGTGGTGACCGCACAGACCACCGAGCTCGAGACGAAGGTGGCGATGCTGGAACTGGATACGCGCCGGCAGTTGGCGGCGGTCGGGTTGATCGCGGCACTGGGCGGAGGGTGGTCGGCCGACGACGCAGCGTCCGGCGCGAAAGCGCCGGGCGCGACGCCGGCGCGTTCGACGACCTGAGCCCGTTGCGGCACGTGGGGAGCGTGTCGCGTTTGGATGCACCCGTCATCGCGACGGGTGCTTTTTTTACGCGGGGCATATCGTCCGCGGACCCATGGCAAGGCCGGGCAAATGAAAGGCAAACACATGGATGAAAGGCGGCCGGGATTCGTGAATATCAGAAGCTTCACATATTCACGAACCCGGGCCGCCCCTCCAGAAGATGCGGAATACGACTTCGCATCGCGCCACCGAGCCGCGCCGCGCCCGATCATCGGATTGGCCGTTCCGATCAGCAAACATTTAATTACGATACAGAAAGGCTTATTCACGAAAATGAAATATAAATCCGTCTTTCCAAATCCAAAACAAAACCATTGTTAATTGCAAAAAGCAAAACCATCGAAATGGAAAATGGCTTGACACTTTAGTGACCGACCTCCATAGTCAATGAGCGGTTTTAACCATTAATGGAGGAACCCGTGCCCACTCTTAGCTATAACCTCACGCCTGCCGTACAAATTCAAACCGTAGTCACATCGCAGGGCGCATCGACGAATAACGTGGCCACCATCAGCATCATCAACGCTGGCACGGTCATGTGGACCCAGGTACTGGTTCAAGCCTCAAACGTCGGCGTCACGCCCGAAATCAAGATCGGCAGCGGCAGCGCCCAAGTCGTGATTTACGCCGGCAGCTCGTTTACGCTGACCGTACCCACCTCCTTGCAATCCGGAAACATCTTCGCCAATCTCACCTACGATAACGGCGACAACAAGGGAATCCAGTTGCAAAACCTGTTGTACAGCTGGACGCTGACGGATAAATAATCATTCGGTGATGATTCGTCGTTTTCTCACGATTGCGACTCTCATCACCGCTCACACGCTGGCCGCGGCACAAACCGTGTCCGGCCAGCGTGAAATCTCATCGCTTACCTTTTTTTATTCGACCAGCAATACCCCGCAAGTGCAGGCAGATATTTCGCTGAGCCTGGGCGGCGAAAGCGTCGATCATTTTGTCCTCACGTATTCAAAGCCGCTGCATCACTTTTCAGTCGCTTTCGACAGTATCAAGGCGGAAGGCTCGATCGGTCTCGTCATTGCTGCTTCGCCCGATCCGTCCCATATCGATGGTTTCTTCTCCATACACACGCAGAAGAATCCATCGTTTCAATTTCAAGGCAGTGTGGTGTCATGGAACGTACCTGATACAGCCGTACTCGCGCAGATGGATTACAACCTTACGAGTTCCGTCCTGGCCCGAACACGAATCCGGAACGGCAGTCGTCATGGCGCCGAGGTCGCCTTCATCGACGCGGGGCAGCAGATCTTCACCGCTTTCTTGTTACCGCCTTCTCCGGTTGCCGTTGTGCCGGCCGACCTGATCGTGGGTTCGGACAAGATCAACAGTGGCGCGCAGTTCGTGCTCACGCCGCCTTCCGGGCTGGCGAACGGACAAGTGTTCCTGTCCTGCACCTTCTCGTCAGCAACGGCACCGCCTACGAACTTCGCAGCCGATATCGCGATCTGGCCTCTGGGGAGCAAAGATGAGCGTAGCGTTCGAGCAAGTGGCCAAGTCGGGCCTCTATCAAGTCCCGTCCGGCGCGTCCGTCGGCTGGTGCGCGTACCTGCTCTCCCCGCAGGACGACAATCCGAACGCGCCGATCCCGCTTCAAGCCGCGCTGACCGGCTTTAGCGGCTCGTTTGTATTCGCACCGGCAGCCCCGTCGTTCACCAGCACGGAAGCCGCCAACGACTTCGTATCGGCCGTTCAGAACTGGCTCGTGCCTTCCGGCGTGCCGGGACGGTATTGCGTCTGGCTCCCCAGTGCCGCTCCGCTGACCTTCGGGGCGCCCTCCTTCAGCGACAGCAACGCGAAGTATTTCGCGTTCTCCTTTTCGCGGCAGATCGCGGGGTTGACGCTTCAGTCCGACTTCAACGCGAACGTCGGAACGAATCTCTTCCTCTCGATACCCAGCGGGATCTTTCTCGACACGCAGCAAGACAGCCTCCACTTCCGGGGGCTCAGTCCTTTTATCGCCATCAACTGTCCCGCCACGCTCAGCTTCACCGTTGCGTCAACCGAAAACGCCGAAAACGAGGCCTACCTGCCGTTCTCGGGGAACTGCGCGGGTTGCCTCGTCCTGGCCGGCAAGATGACCATCACGCCCGGGGCCGGCAATCTGCTCATCGGCATGCAGTTCGCCCACGGGAATCCGGGAGCGCCCGATACCGTGCAGCCGTTTCCCCTGCTGGATTCGAGCGCGGCCCAAACGATGCCCTACCTGGCGTCGTTCGACCCGCTCGATCCGATCTGCGCCGGCCCCTTGTCGCAATCGCAACCGGCCGCAGGCATCTATCGCACGATCGTGACGCTGCCCGCGCCGGGTGCCGAGATATCGTTGCCGAGTTGCTACCGCACCGCGACCAATCAACCGGTGCACCTGCTTCCGGTTGCGAGCGGCAGCGTGCCTTCAGGGCCAGCCGCGTACGACGCGGGCTTCGTCTTCCAGCCCGTCACCCCGAAGGCCATCGATCCGGCGACCGGCCTGCCGGTCAGCACCACGCCTTACGTCGCGCCTGTCGGCAACTATCGGCTCGGCGTCGCGGGGAGCACGACCGGGATTTCGGTGCTGTGCGGGCTTGCGGGCACCGAAACCTTGAACATGACGTCCGCCGACGGTACGGCGGCAGCGGATCTGCTGCGGTTTGTCGCCTGTTCGCCCGCCTACACGCCGGTCTTTCCGTTGCCGGCCGCCGACCTGTCCAATCCGTCCTCGGGGGTAGCGACGCCGCCCCTTCCACAGCCCGCCCCCGGCGCAACGGCGTACCTCACGAGCTGGGCCGAAGTCATCGCCGGGGCGCAGGCGGCGCCGACCTACAGCGCTCAGCCAGAGGGCAATCCGCTCTTTGGCCAGGCCGGCCCCTACGGCAACGGCAGCACCGTGGTCGGCGCCTTGCATCCCACCACGACGCTCGGGCCCGTCAGTTTCCCGCTGGCGCCCTGGGCCGGCGTGCCGGTATCCGACACCGAGGGAATCCCGCCGGACCAATGGAGCAGCTACGACGCCAAAGTGCTCTCGGCAACCCGGCGCAATGCGATTCTCGCGTCCGCGCGCCCCCTGATCGCTTCTGCCAAGGCGGCCCGCGCGGCGCTCGCGGCGACAGCCGCCCCGCCGGCGGTCATCCCCAACGGCACGACCCCGCAAGGCTTGCTCGCGCAAATCGAGACGGCAGGCGGCCAGACCGACTATGCGGCGGTGATTCTGGCCCAGTCGCAGCCGGATCCGGCCCAGACGCCCATCCAGATGGCGTTTCTGGACATGAGCCCGGAGCTTCAGGGCCTGTTCCAGACCAACCAGTTGTTCGCCGTCATCGTCAACGACCAGTACGTGGGCACCTCCGCCGATGGCAGGTTCGCCAACACGGTGGACGTCGCCGGCTGGACCATGCAGGCCAATGTCGGCGGAACCGCCAGCTCGTCGAACGTCAGCAACGTGCTCATCCTGAAGTTCTGCGTCGGCACGCTCGTGGACCTTGCGGCCACGCCGAGCACATGGGTCGACCCGGCCGACTTCTCCAACCCGGATGTCAGCTCCGGCGTGGCCGTGCTGTCGCAAGCGTTGCAGGACTACTTCGCCAACGCGATCGCCAAGGCAGACGCGGGCAACACGCTCTACGCGAACTTCAAGGCCATCGTGACCAACCCGCAGTGGCAAGGCGTACTCGTGCTCGCCGCCGACATGACGCCCGAGGATCTGCCGCCGCAACTCGCCGGCCTTGCCGCGGGCATCGATTTCAGTCAGTTTCGCGCCCACCACTTCGGCGTGACGGCAAGCCCCGTTCACTTTGACGGCCAGAACTTCTCCATCCCCGGACAAAGCAGCTTCTTCGGGCTCGTCGACTATCAACTGCCTGCCTACGTGCAGAACCTCGCCGCCGGCGGCTCGCCCACCCAGCCGCTGCCGCTGCCCGCCAGCGGCGACTACGACTTCACCGTCCTGCAGCTGCAGAGCCTGTTCTACAACAGCACCGTCATCGATTTCCGGAGCCACGTGCAGGTCACGATCAACAAGGCCCTCGGTTCCACCGTGACGGCCTCGTACGCGGGCGCCACGCGGCTCGCGGCCAACGGTGTCGTGCTGACCGGGTACTACCAGAGCCAGGGCGACACCGGCACCTACCTGTTCGAAAGCGACGCCACGACGGTGATGGTGCCGGACAGCAACGTCCTCGATGCGCTCGTGATCGACAAGATGATCTACAACACGCTCACCAGCAACGACGGTGCGACGCCGCCCAACATCCTGAGCCGCATCCTGATCTGGGGCAGCCTCGACTTCGCCGTGCTCAACGACGGCAAGGGCAACACCTTCGACGTCATGTCCTATGGCATGCCGGTGGGCACGGATGCCGCGCAGGCCACCGGCGGCCTCACGTTCTCCAACCTCCACATCGACATGTCTTCGCCGGTCGAGAGTCCCAACATGACGACGTACCGGATCGTCGAAACGGACATGGTCTTCGATCAGGCAGGCAGTCTGCTTCGGGCCGGAAGCACGGCGGCGGGCCTTGCGCTGCAACCGCAGCGCTTCGTGGCGGCCACCGCCGGCACGACGCCCGCCGCCAAGGGCTACCTGCCGGTGCGCTTCACAACGGGCGCGCCGCCGCAATTGCCGGTGTCCCAGGACTGGTACGGCATTTCCTTTCTGGTCAACATGGGCGGCCCGGGCGCGCTCGCCTCGGCCGCGGGGTTCACCTCTCAACTGCTGTTCGCGTGGAGCCCGCAATCAGCCCGCAGCGCGACAAGCTACGCGGCCTTTGCGGGCCTGCAGCTTCCGGGGGCTTCCCCCGGCGCCAGCGCATTCAGCCTGCAGGGCGTGGTCAAGCTGACCGTCGGCAGCCTCTCGCTCTCGTATGCGCCGATCGACAACGGCGTGAAGCCGCCCACCTACACGTTCACGCTGTGTCTCGGCGATATCGCCGTCAGCTTTCTGGGCCTTGCCAGGCTGCCCTCGAGCGCGAGCATCGACATGTTTCTCTTCGGCGATCCCAACGGCACCGGAAGCCTGGGCTGGTACGCGGCCTACGTCGAGAACAGCGCATCCGCGAACGCCCGGCTGGCGACCTCCCTGGAGACGGCGCAATGAGCACGATTCTCTACTGGAATATCCAGGACTTCGCGATCAACAAGATTCAGGACCAGGGGAAAAAGCGTAACCAATACGGCAAGCGCCGGAAGCTCGACACCCACTCGGCGCTCCGGTTCAACTACATCGCCGACCATGTCGAAGACCTGCAACCGCAGATCTTCGTCGTCGTGGAGGTCGAGGCGCCCCAGCTCGCCGCGCGCGGAGAACTCGTCCACGATTTCAGCGGCGGCGGCTCCGGACTGCTGGTATTGCTGCAAAGCCTGCGGAACATCGGACCGTACGATCTGGTGCCCCCCATCAAGACGGGCAACCACGAGAGCGTCGGCATCTTCTTTCGTCGTGACCAGCTGGTTTTCACCGGTCCCAATTTCTGGGCCGGCGGCAACGGACCATCGCCGAACGCGACGACCTTCGCAACCAGTGCCGACTATCCGTTGAATTGGCGGACCATGGCCGCCACCGCGATTCCTGCCGGCGCGTGGAATCACGGCGGCGGCGCAACCCAGAACCGATGCGCGGCGCGCGTCGAGTTTGCCCTGGCGGCACCACCTGGAGGCAACGTCAACTTCGGCACGCTGAGAGCGCCGATGCAGGCGACGTTCTGGGATATCGCCAACAATCGGAACGTCAATCTCTTCATCGTGCACTCGCCGCCATCGCCGGCCGCGGCCGCGACCTTTCTGAACAACCTGGCCACGATTCCCGCCATCACCGGCGCCGCTGCCGCCGACGAGATACGCCTCGTCCTGGGAGACTTCAACCTCAACCTGCTGACGCCGGCCGGCGCCTACACGAACTGCTACGGCAGGCTCTGCGCACCGCCGGTTGCCGATCCGTTCACCGTCGGGTTGCTCCCCAACCCGATCGGTCCCGCCCCGGTGCCGGGCATGGTGGCCCAGTACCGGGCCTACTTCGCGACGCATATCCTGCCGATCAAATCGACGAAGGATCGGGAATACGGCAACGTCATCCGTCCGGGAGCGAGCTTCTGGAGCACGTCGGTCAGGAACAGCAACTATCCCGGTTTCGACTACACCTCGGTTTCGTACGACCGCGCAGGCAACATCGTGTCGCCGTCCGATTCGCTCGACAACATCCTGTACAAGACCGGCGCGGCGGCGGCCGTCGTGAACCCGCCGCAGATGACGATCATCAACGGTGTCGTCGGTTCGGTCTATCGTGCCGTGGGCGGCAACCCCGGCGCAGCCAATGTCGGGCACCAGGCATTCACGACGCAGCTCGAAACCGTCTGGAACCTGGTGTATACCCCGCCGCCGCCTGCGCCACCGACGAACATACCGCCCGACGTCGCCGTCCGGGCCACCACCGCCAACATCCTGGGCATCCGGAACGGGTTCATTCGCAATCTGGACAACTACCCCACGGTGCGCGGGACCAGCGATCACCTTCCCCTCTTTTTCAGCTTCTAGACGAAGCGCGGCGCGCCTGTTTCGAACGTCATGCAGCCCTAACTACCCGGGAGTTCAATCGTGTCTCTTCAGTCGCTGCAGACCGCCTTCGCCAACGCCTCGTGGCCCGTCACCCTCAACGCCGCCTTTCTTTCCTCGGCGGGCGTGACGCCGCCTGCGGGCTTCGATGCGCTGCTCAAGAGCGCGTTCTGCCTGGGCAATGCCACGGGCCTGCCGGTCGGGCAAGGCACGGTCGGCGCGGTGACCGGCGACACGTTCAGCGTCACGGGCGCAACGCTGACGAACGGACTCTTCGGCGCGACGGCCGCCAATACCTCCGTCGCGCTCGTGTTCACGCTGCCGGCGGACACCTCGATCCTGCTGGTGCAAATCGTCACGAGCTTGCGCGGGGGCTGGACCTTCGCCAGCAGCGCTTTCCAGATGGTAGGCAAGCCGTTTTCGACGCTCGCCATCACGCAGCCCTGCATGCTGTTTTCCTCCGCAGCGGGCAGCGTGAACTGGCCCACGCCGTCGAGCAACGCAATCGCGCTCGCCGCCGGCATGAACTTCGCGGGCACGGCGCAGCTCAACGACTATGCGCAATCGATCCTGGGCTTCACGAGCCCGGCGCTGACGCTGCCTTCGCCGCTCGTCATCAGCGGTCCGTTCGACGCGTCGGCCGTCGCCGCCTCGGGCGCCTATCCGGTCATGGATCTGAAGGCATGGCTGCCGCCGACGAGCTTCTCGTTGCTCGGCTTCAGCGCCGTCGCGCCGCGCTTCGAGTTTTCGATCGGCCCCGTTCCGGCGGACGCGGACCCCGACGACGACGTGGACGCCGCGCAGGACATCGCCTACGTATTCGCCGCCACCGTGACCACGGCCTCCACGCCGCCGCTCGTGGTGGACTGCTCGGTCGTGATCTTCGCGGACAACGCCGCCGGCGGCGGCAACTACTCGCTGTTCATCACGCCGTCGAAGGCGCTGCCGAACGCCCTGACACCCGCGAACATCGCAGCCATCGCCGGCCTCGGGACGCCATTCATCGACGCGGTGCCGGCGCCGATCCAGCGCTTCTTCACGAGCATCGCCCTCTACGGCGTCAACGTCACGGCCGTGTGGTCCTCGGGCGCAGCCATGCCATCGATCACGTCGACGGGCGTCTCCGTCGGGACGGTGGACGACTTCAGCCTGATCCTGATCGACGACCCCACCGGCAAGTTCAGCGTCACCCTCACCTCGCTCGAGCTGGACTGGTACGTTCTCAATCCGGCCACCCAATCCAGGCAGCAATCGCTGCTGTTCACGAGCACGTTCACCCTGATGCCGACCGTGTTCAAGGACGACGACGGCAAGGATGGCGGACAGTTCGTCGTGACGATCGACCAGAACTACGCGATCACCGCCGCCTTCAACGGCCAGGTCAGCCTGGCGGACCTGCTGCCGGCGATCACCGGCGGCCTCGTCGGCATGCCCTCGGGCATCGACGTGACGTTCAGCGACGTCCTGCTCTCCATCGATACCGGCGCCGGGGCGTATTCCTTCTCGTTCGCCGTCACCCTCGAATTCGACGTCATCACCTACAACGGCAATCCGCTGCTGCGCGTGCAGGACATGGTGCTGGCGATCAGCGCGCAAACGCCGCGCAAGGCGGGCGCGAAGACGACCTACAGCGCGTCGATGAAAGGTGGGCTGATCGTCGGCCCCGTGGGGCTGAACGTCGCAATCGAGTACGACGGCGCAGCCGAGCACCCGCAATGGCTGCTCAGCAGCTCGCTCGCGTCGCCGCTCAATCTCGGCGAACTGCTCGTCGACCTCTTCGACGTGCTGGACAGCGATCTCGGCAGCTTCCTCCCCGATTTCCTGCCAAGCCATCTCGTCGTCGATACGTTCGCGGTCGACGCCGTCATTCCCACCGGCAGCGGCGCGTCTTCGTACTCGATCTCGGGCTCCCTGGACTGGCGCACCGACGCGCTGCCCGGGTTGCCGATCGCGTGCAAGGCGAGCCTCGCGCTCGCCTACGACGGCAGCCAAGCGACCAACCGGTTCTCCGGCTCCGTACTCGGCACCATCAGCCTCGCGTCGATCCCGTCGCTCACGATCGGCTACGCGTTCAACCAGCCGGGCAGCCAGGGCGGAACGACGCTGACCGTCCAATGGGCGGGCGTGACGGGCGCCTACGACAGCACGCATCAGACGATCAGGCTGTCGTTCAACGGCTGGAGCCTCGGCACGCTGGTGACGGAACTCGTGGCGCTGACCGGCGATGCCTATTTCACGCTGTCGGGCCCCTGGACCTTCCTCAACGCGATTTCGCTGGACGGCCTGTCCGTTACGTTCTATCTCGCCGCCGACGCGAAAAACCAGATCACCGCCTCCTACACGCTGCCGAGCCCGATCACCACCGGCTTTCTCAACATCGAGGGCTTCGACTTCAATCGCGATCCGAAGACGAACAGGATCCTCTTTTCGATCCGCGGCTCGTCACCGCTCGCGAGCAGCAGCGACCAATGGAAAAACCTCTTCGCCAGCCCCGACAACGACGGGTCGAAGCCGGCGCAGGGCCAGGACGTCACCCGGATGCCCGGTGTGCCCGGCCAGGGCAACGAGCTCTTCGACCTGCAGCTGCTGGCCCTCGGCCAGCGGGTGTCGATCAACGACGCCAACCTCGACACGACGAAGCAGGTCATCGATTCGCTCAAGCTCATCCCGAGCACGCTTGCCGGCGGCGGCAATCCCGTCAATCCCGGCAGCGGCGCGGCGAACCAGCCGTATTACAACGCGCAGAGCAACTGGCTGATTGCCGCCCATATGCTCCTGCTCGGCGTAAAGAACCCGGGCGGCAAGGGCTACACCTACACCATCGACGTCATGGTGGTCTTCAACGACCCCAATCTCTACGGCCTGCGCCTCGCGTTCGCAGGCAGCAAAGCCGGCCCGCTCGCCGACCTGTCGTTCGACATCATGTACAAGAAGGTCACCGACAGCATCGGCGTCTATCAGATCGAGTTCACGCTGCCCACCGCGCTGCGGCAGTGGAACTTCGGCGCGGTCAACATCACGCTGCCGTCGATCGGCGTGGAGGTGTACACCAACGGAGATTTCCTCTTCGACGTCGGCTTCCCGTACAACATGGATTTCTCGCAGTCGTTCGTGATCCAGATGGTCGTGCCGCCCGGCATACCGGTCATGGGCGGCGGCGGCTTCTACTACGGTCAACTGAGTAACGCAACGGCGACCAACCTGCCGAAAACGATCTATGGCACTTTCGATCCGGTGATCGAGTTCGGCCTCGGCCTGCAGGCCGGCATCGGCTACTCGATCGACAAGGGCATCCTCTCGGCGGGCTTCTCGATCACGTTCTTCGGGATCATTCAGGGCGTCATCGCGCCCTACCATCCTTATCAGTTGCCGAACAAGCCCGACAGCGACACCAGCGTCCAGGCCACCAACTACTTCTGGCTCGAAGGCCAGTTCGGCATCTGCGGCAAGCTCTACGGCACCGTCAACTTCGCCATCATTTCGGCTAGCGTCTCGCTCACCATCACCATCGCCGCACAGGTCGTCTACGAGGCCTACCACGACATCCCGCTTTCGGTCTCCGCGTCCGTCTCGGTATCGGTTTCGGTGCGCATCAATCTCGGCCTCTTCTCGTTCTCGATCAGCTTCTCGTTCGCCACGACGATCTCGGAGGACTTCACGATCCGGAACCCGAGCGGCGCCCCGGCGCCCTGGCTTACGCCGCCGGGCGCGGCACGGGCGCTCGAGGCGCCGCGCGGCCGTGCGCTCCCGGCAAGCGACCGTTACCGCGCGAAAGTCGGACGGATGCGCCGCATGGAAGCGCGGCGCGGCTTCGTTCCGTTGACGTTTGCCGCCCATCCTTCGTTCGCGGCCCATGCGAGGGCCAACGCGGCCGGCGTGGCCGACGCGGCTCCCGCGACCCTGACGATCCTGATGGCACCGCAATTCACCGTGCTCGCGCCGGATGTCGCCAATCTCACGCTCGCGGGCCAGCAAGGCGCGTTCGTCACGCTGTTCTCGATGGACGCGCCTTCGGCGGACGGCAAAGGTAACGCGTCCGGCTCGTCGTTCGCGAGCCTCTGCAGCGCACTGCTGCCGTGGGTGATCACCTCCCATCCGGGCGTCGCCGCCGATGCGTTCGACACGACGCCCGTGACCATCGAGGATCTGAAGGTCACGCTCAATTCGCTCGCGTGCCCCACCACGCAGCCTGCCATTCCCATGGCGAGCATCGTCGATTTCCTGAAGGCGACCTTTACGGTTGACGTCGTCACCGACCCTGCGCTGCTCGACACATCATTGCAGGACCGTTTCACGGCCGGTGCCGTGATCTTCCCCGCGCTCCCGGGGCTCGAACTCACCGTGCCGTCTCCCACGGCCGAGGGCAAGACCGTCTCGATCGCGCTCGGCGACTGGGCCCAGGTCACGCCGGACTATCGCAGCGCCGTGATCGCGGCGTTCAACAAGCTCGCCGCGACGCTCGTCAATCCGGCGAACCCTCCGGCGTCGCCGCCGCCTTCCGACTGCCCGCCGGCGACCCCGAGCTCGACGCCGGAGTCGCTCACGCAGGTCGTCTTCGAGGATTCCTTCGCGTTGATCGCGCGCCAGCTGCTGCAAGCCGCGATCGACGCCTACGCGTCCTACCCGTACGTCCTGCGGCAAAACGATTCGATCCAGTCGATCGTCGATTTTGCCCACATCGACGGCAAGCACAATCCCGACTTCACGCCCGCCGATCTCGTCAACGCCAACAGCGCGCTGGCGCTCGCCGCCGGCAACGTTCTCCAGCTTGCGGGCCTGGGGTACACGGTGCAAAGCGGCGACACGCTCAACGCGATCGCCGCCCGTTACAGCGCGCCGTCGAACTCGACGGCGGCCTACGCGACGGCTCCCGATGCGTTGATCGTGCTCGACGCCAACGCGCGTGCGACGGCGCTGCTGCAGCCGGGCGTCACGATCACGGTCGGAGCGGCATCGACGACGACCGAACCCGGCAGCAGCTTCGCATCGGTCGCCGACGCGCTCGGGATCCCGTTGGCCACGCTCGCTGCCGACAAGAATCTGTGGGCGATGAACACGCTCCTGCTGCCGGGCGCGACGCTTGCGATTCCGTCGATCGCCTACACCACGGCAAAGAGCCCGCTCGACACGCTCGAATTGATCTTCAACGCGTTCGGCCTCACGACGGAGGCTTTCGTCGGCGTGGCGCAAAACCTGACCGTCACCGGCCTCTTCGCGTTCGATGCGAGCCGGGCGACGCTCGTCCATTTGTCCAACCTGGACGACCTCACGGGCGAGCAGCTGGCTCAGGCAGTCGCTGCGGGTGAAACCATCGGCAACACGGCCGGCATGGTCTCGCGCTTCATGCTGCAAGGGCTGCGCCTGCCCAGCACGTCGGGGCTCACGTTGCCGTCGGGCTTCCTGTATCCCGCGCAGCAGCCCGACTACGGCCTCTATCAGCTGACCGGCCAGCAATTCCCGGTGACTTCGTTTACCGAGGTTCCGGTCTCGCTGGCGAAGGACAAGACGCTCGACTGGCTGCAAATCAACGGAAGCGCCGGCAACGACTCGGGAAAGATGGACCTCACGCCGGCAGCGGCGCATCTGCAGACCGTGCTCGACTGGGCCATCGCCCACGGCTACAACCCGAGCGGCCAGGACGTGGACCCGCCGCTGACCGTCGCCGCCGAATCGCCGCTTCGGCTCGTGCCCCAGCAGTTCGCGGCGTCCGCGTATCTGCCGTGGGCCACCTCGGGCACGGCCGAGATGCTGCGGATCGCATCGGCGCCGGGGTTCACGCCGAGTCCTACGGCGCAGGTGAAACCCATCGTGTGGGCGCTTCCGTCCTCGCTGTTGAGCGCCGTCGAGATTCAGCAAGGCGCGTTGACGGCGGATGCGGACCTGAGCGCTGCGCTTCCCTATCTGCCCGTGCTGGCGCCGATGACGCTCACCACGGACCCGACCACGCATATCGCGATCCCCGCGCCCGTGGACGATTTCACGCTGGCCACGCGCATCGACTTCAAGATCCGTCAACTGCAGCAATCGGCCGGCGCACAGACCCAGACGGCCAGGACGAACACGCTGCTGCCGGCCGGCCCCGGCAACACGCCCCCGGTCACGCAACTCGCCCCGAATGCCTATGAGCTGCTCGGCCCCAACCCCGGCGACGCGCAGTTGCTGGAGCGCATCCTGCTCCTGCTCAAGGCAGCCGGGCCGTCGGCCGTCAGCGGCCTGATCGTCGGCTACGGGGACCCGTCCGGCGCACAGGCCGGCCTGGTCGGCCACCTGACGAGCGATGTCTACACGTTCGTGACGCGCACCAATCTGTCGACGCAGGGCAATCCGCCGCCCCAGGTTCGCCGTGCCACCGCGGGCCTCGCTTCCGCCGACGACGCCCAGCCATCGCTCGTCAACAACTTCGCCAACGACTTCAGCGAATTCATCCAGTTGCTCTGGGAGTTGAGCACCGTGCAGTCCGGCGGCTACAGCTTCTACTGGAACGGGTTGGCGAAGGGCACCGCCCTGCCGTCCGGCATCTTCGACGCAAGCGGCTATGCGACGCTCACGATTCTCGTCACCTATGCGCGCGACGCGAGCCTGCCCTCGAGCGCCCGGATGACCGACTGCTGCAATGCCGTCGTGACGACCGGCAACATCGATCCGGCCCGCAGCACCTTCGTCATGGTCTCGCAGTCGAATCCGCAAACGGCCGGCATGCGCAGCACCGATACGCTCGCGAGCTTCGCGACGCGTTATTCGATGACGCCCGGCACGGTCGCCCGCGACAACCTGCTGGCGCCGCTGACCCAAGGCAGCACCTTCGCGTTGAGCGCCGCCGTGCACGAAGTCACCCCTGCCGATGTTGCAAGCGGCGACGTCTGGGGCACGGTCGCGCGCTACTACTCGCATCACGCCACGCCGGCCACGGTCATCACCGCCGCGGCCCTGCAAGGCTATAACCCTCGCGTCACGGCGCCCACGCTCTACACGCTGCTGTTCATTCCCACGATCGATTACGTCGTGCAACAGGGCGATACCTTCTCCGGCATCGCCGATTACTTCGGCCTTGACGCGGAGCAGGTCGGCAGCATGGCGCAGCACGCAGCGGGGCTGATTGCAGGCACGCAACCGCTGAACGTCGATTCGCAAAGCTTCTCGGTGTCGCAGTCGATCGGCGTCGGCAACATCGGCCTGCAGCTCGCGCGGGCGAATCTCCCGACGCCCACCGATCCGGCCAGCGCCGACTATGGGCAGCAGTACCTGTTCTCGCTCTACTCGCTGCTCGACGCCGGTTACTACGCGAATCCGTTCTTTTCGAACAGCGTCGCCGGCCTGCCCTTCGGGCCGACGAACAACAGTAGTGCGCCGCAGACCCGACGGCAGCTTTCCGCACGGCACGCCGATCGCACGCTGCAAGCGTCGTTGCGGCATGCGTCGCGCGTTGCCGCCATCCGCGACCCCGATGCGCGCCGGGCCATGCTGCAGGCTGAGGCGGCCAGCGGCATCCTCGGCTATGAACAGGCGCTCACGTTCGGCGCCAACGCGCTCGCGAACGCCGCACCCGCCAATCCGCCGGCGCATCTTCCGCCGGCGAGCGCCAATCCGTATCTGGGCGTCGGAACGTTTGCGCAGCTCAACCTGCGCTGGCTCGACGTATTCGGCAACCAGACCGCCACGCCTTTCAACGATCCGCCGACGGATTACGCCGGCCCGCTGAACAACGCCCCGATACCGATCCTCTACACGGATCGGCTCATCGCGCTGAGCCAGTGGCCGAATGTCAGCGCGTCCTACCGCTACGCGGGCGCCGCAGGCGCGCCGCAGCTGCAGATCACGCTCCAGCTCAACACCGCGGCCTACCAGCCTTCGGCGGGCCAGCCGGCGCAAGCGGCGGTGACCGATGCGACGCTCTTCAACAACGTCTACTTCCAGCTCAATCAGGACTATTCCCGCCTCGGTATCCCGGGTCTCACCGGCGCCGCCGTCACCCTCGCGATCCGCAACAGCCTGACGGGCGCAGCGGCACAGCCACTCGACACGACCGCCTCCGCGCAATTGATCGACTTCGTCAACCGTTGCGCGCAGACCGTCAATGCCGCCGCCGCAAGCCAGCCTGTCGCACCGCCGGCGAACCTCTCCGTCACGCTCACGCTCGACGTCGATCTCGCGAGCGTTGTCGATCAGAACGTCACCCGTCTCCAGCTCTGGCTGGTTCAGCGCCGCCGGACGGATCTCGTCGACCCGAGCCTGCTCGATACGACGGGGGGCGCATCGATCGAAACGGAGATCTCGCCCCACCTCGATTACGTGCTCTCCGTGCCGGCGCCTGCCGGCGAAGCAGACGACGCGGCGTCCGATGCGTCCGTGGACGCGCTGCTCACCTTCGCCCGCGACTTCGAAACCGCGTTCGTCACGCACGACTGGCAACTGCGCGCGGGCACCGGACCGGCGGACCCCGACGAGGCGCTCTCGAACCAGACCTACACGGTATGGTCGGTTCGCTTCAACCTGAACGACTCGTCGAAAGGGATCGCGTTCACGCTGGGTACAGCGGCCTCGTTCTTCGCACCGAAGCCGCTCGCCAACAGCCTCTATTCGGGCAGCGTCGTCCTGCCCGTCTACACGACCGGAAAGCCGCTGGAGTTTGGAAGCGGCCCCATCACGCGCTTTACGAACGTCGACCTGAACGGCTGGTTCGGGCAGGCACTGGGACTCGTCGACAACTTCCTGTCGCCCACGTATGTCGTTCAGACCTTCATGCTCGACAAGCTGCAAGGCAACGATCCGGCATCCGCGGGCTACCTCTTCGACATACTCCAGGACAAGTCCGCGCTCGCCACGACGATCGCCGGCACCATCCGGTCGATCCTCGCCCAGCCGGATGCGTCGCCGGCTACGCTGGCGGCCGCCAGGGAGACGTTGAAACAGTCCCTGCTTCAGCAGCTCGGCAACGCCTACGCCGTCACCGCGACAGTCGTGCTGCCCGTGACGAACGCCACCACCCACGAGCCGCCTCGGCCGGGCACCGCGAGTCCGCCGTCCCTCTATGGGCTCCCCGTGAATCCCGCCCCTTCGGCACCGAACGCGAAGGCGCCCAACTATACGTTTTCGCAGGCGCTCCTGCCGCTCAATGCCAGCAAAGGCGGCAAGGCCGAGGAAGACGGAACCGCCGAGTCGGCTCTCGCCTTCCTGTTCACGTGCTCGAATCCCACGTTGCAGACCAACGTGTCCATTCCGCTCACGTACCAGATCACGCATCTGCAAAACGACATCACCGCCGTGGCCGGCATCGACGGGTACCGCCAGAGCAGCTGGATCGGGTTCGTCACGGGCCCGATCCCGTATCCGATCAATGCCGGCAACAACCTGGAAATTCCGGTCGCCTTGCTTGCGCTGCCCACCCCGCCGACGGCGCAGGCGCAAACGGCGGACGCGAGCAAGCTGCCGACGGCCCCTGCCCCGCACGACCTCGCACACTGGGACTATGCGTTCACCTACGTGCCAAGCGGGGTCGCGCAGGATTCGCTGCTGGGGACGGTCGCCTTCAACACGCGCGCCGCGCAATCGAACAGCGCGAATGCGCCGTCCAATGCCCTGTTCGTCGCGCTGGCCGGACTGCTTTCCTGCGCACCCGCGATCTTTGCGGACTTCAATACGTACCTGCCACAGATCACGCCGGATATCGGCACCACCAGCCCCGCCTTCCTCAACGCAGCCGCCGCGCTCGCCGCATGGAAGACGCTGATCGGGAGCCTGAATGCCGCTTACTCCGATTGGGCGAACCGCACGCTCTCCGCGCGCGCCGTGCCCTACGCCGCGCCCTCGGGCCCGCCGCCCGTCACGCTCAGCTTCTCGGTCGAGCTGGAAAAGGACAAAAGCGATGGCTCCGCGCGAGTCATCGTCGATCATGTGAGCGGTGACGCAAGCCTCGTCCCGCTCATCGAGTTCCTGTCCACGTCGTATACCCCGCTGCCCGCCGATCCGCCCCCGGCATTCCCTGCGACCTATCGCTACTACGATTCAGCGACGAAGGAGTATCTCGGTTATGACGCCGCGCTCGGACTGCCCATGACGGTGGCCTTCCCGGCGCTCGATGCGATTCGTTACCAGACGGGCGACACGTCGATCGAATTCCGGCGCAATCTCGATCTCGTTCCCGGCAAGACGGTCAGCGACGACTTCGTGTTCTCGACGCCGCCCGTTGCTTTCGCGACCCCCGCCGTTCCGCTCGTGCCGGCACCCGGCACGCGCTACGACCTCGCGTCGCTCACGCCGCCGGTCGCGCCGCCGGCGCCGCTATCGGCATATCTCGACGCGTTCTTCACGCAATTGCTCGCGACGGACGACGCAACATGGGTGATCGCTCAGGTCAGCGCAAGTGCCCGGTACCCGATCAGCGCGGCGGTCGATGGCCCTCGCATCACGCTACCTGTTGCGCTGATGCCATCCGGCGAACCGTCGGCGTCGAACGTCGCGGCGCTCGCCAATGCCGTCAGCGCATGGCTCACCGACCATCGCAGCGCGTTGAAGGGCATCGGTGCAACGATCAACCTCGCCGTGACGCTGCACGGCACCGCGCCGGGAGTGAGCCTTCCGATCGTCAGGATGGACGACGTGTATGTCGATATTGACGACCTTGCCTGAACGTTCGTTGCTCCGGCGCCGGAACCGAGGGGGGCAATCTGCCAGGTGGACAGCGAGGCTGCCTGTCCGCCCCTTCGTTTCGGCCGATTTGATTGGCCGGCCTGCCGGTACCCGCGCGAGACGGGCTGACCGTCTTCGCCGCGTACCCATGCGACCGTCGACGCGCTCGATCGTCACCGAACCATGCCGCCGCGAGTCGAAACGCGCGCCGTGGCAGCACCTGAAACGCGAGCGCTTCGATACCCCGCGGGCAGCTGCTCGAAGAAGGCTCGAGTCGTTTCGCGCAAGCGTCCCGCTCGAGCCGACAGCCTGTCCGGCAACCCGGTGCCCGACGTGCATTGCGATCGAGCGATTTCGCCGCCTGACCTCGATAAAGTCAGGCGTCAGGTTTCGCAATCGCTCTCCGGGGCGCATCGGTTTCCCGCGCCGAGCTTTTTTACGCGGGCCCGGCGCACTCAGAACTTGTGACGGATGCCGGCCGCGACCACCGCCTGGCGATCGTTGCCCGACGCGGCCAGATTGAAGATCCCCGCGTTACCGAGCACCGCGACACCGTCCGCGCCCGTCACGCGCTGATACACGCCTTCGAGATAGAGATCGGTGCGGCGCGACAGCGCATAGTCGGCCTGCAGCATGAACTGGTTCCACTTCGGCGCGATGCTGCGGCCCGCATCGTCGAAGCGGCCTTGCGTGAACGTATACGAGCCGCCCAGCGAGAAGGCCGGCGTCAGGAAGTAGCGCCCGTTCAGTTCGTAGTTGCTGAAGGTCAGCAACTGGCCGTTCACGGTGCCGTACGCGCCGCCCTGCGACAGTTCGCGCGGGTCGTTCAGGATCGTTCTCGTATAGACGAAGCCGATCGTCGCGTGATCGAACGCATAGTGCGCGCCGGCGCCGAACGTGCGCCAGCGACCGCCCGAGAGCATCGCATCGCCGTCCGAGCTGCTCAGCGAGCCACCGGTGTTCCGCGGCGCATTCACGCCGCCCGGCTGGTTCGACTGCAGGTACGCCACGGCCACGTCGAGCGGACCGTTCGCATACCGCGCGCCGACGCTGTACGCGTTGTTGTTGCTGAACCCGCCGCCCTGGTTGCTGAAACCGTACGCGCCGCCGAACGTGAAGCCGCCATAGTCTGCACTGCGGAACTTCACCGCGTTGTTCATCCGCGTGTCGTTGGCGAGGTTGTCGTTGTCGTACGGGTGATCGGCGAGGTTGCCGCCGAATCCCGAGCCCGTCGCCGACAGCGGCGCGACGAAGTCGACCAGGAAATCGTATTGCCGGCCGAGCGTCACCGTGCCCCATTGGCGGCTCGCGAGGCCGACCCAGGCCTGACGGCCGAACTCGTCGCCGCCGTTGCCGAACTTGCCGTTCGCGACGTTGAAGCCGTTCTCGAGGGTGAACACGGCGGCCAGGCCGCCGCCGAGATCCTCGTTGCCGCGCAGCCCCCAGCGCGACGTGCTGACGTTGCCGCTCTGCACGCCGTAAGCGGGCCCCGCGCCGGCCGCCGATTTCTGGTTGCTGATGTAGTCCAGGCCCGCGTCGATCGTGCCGTACAGCGTGACGCTGCTCTGCGCATGCGCCGCGCCTGCAAGCAGGCACGCAACCGCTGCCGGGATTGCCAGAAGTTTCTTCATGATGGTTTCGCTAGAGTGGATCGGTCTTCTCGCATCGCCGGCCGGTGTGGAACGGCCGATCCGTCCGCGATGCGATGGCGCACAATTTAGGCAGCGGGCATGACAGCGCCGTTATCGAAACGGCCCGAAAAATGAAACCTTTTTCATCCTCGCGATGCGCCGCATTCATGTCCGTGCGAAACGCGCCGGCGCATGAATTTCTTTTCACGTTGCGTATGCCGATCCGATAGCGCCGCTCCCCTATGCTTGTCCCCAACCCGATGCGCGGCATCGACTGGCCGCACCGGGGATGATCCAGTCAATCATCATGAGGATTCCGAACATGAAAACCACCACGATCGTCGCTTCCACGCTGCTCGCCGCATGCGCCGCACTGTCCGTTCCCGCGTTCGCGCAGACGAGTACCCAGGCGACGCAGATGACGCCGGCCGCCACCAAGGACGGCGTGCCCGGCGCGCAGGCCGCCGGCCAATGGGTGCCGCCGTACGGACAGCCGATCCACGAGAAGACGCGTGCCCAGGTCTACGCCGAACTCGTGCACGCCGAACAGGACGGGCAGATCAAGTACCTCGACTCCACGCTCTATTCGCATTGATGCGCACCGCCGTGCGGCCGGGCGTGCCGCCCGGCGCGCGCCGCCCATCCCTCGCATCACCCGTCATTCATGAAGCTTCGTCCCTTGCTCGTTCGTTCCGCCCGTGCTGCGCTCGTCGCGATCGCGGCCGGCGTGATGCTGTCGGGCTGCGCCGGCGCGCAACCCGACGGCCCCGGCGATTGTGTCGGCCCGCCCGATTTCTGTGTGCCGTTCTTCGGCTCGTAAACGCACGACGGGCGCGCTGCCATCGGCAACGCGCCCGTTCGTACAGGGGGGCCGCGCGGCTATGCGTCCGGCAGCGTCACCTGGTAGCCGTAGCGGCTCACCGTATCGATCCGGACATCGGGCAGATGCCGCGCGAGCTTGCGGCGCAGCCGCGACACCACGAGATTGACGCTCGACGGGTCGACATCGTCCTTGTCCTGCCACACATACCGGATCAACTGGTCGCGCGGCACCGGCGCGTTCGGATGGCGCATCAGGCATTCGAGCAGCAGGCATTCGCGCCGCGTCACGGCGAGGCGCAGCTTGCCGTCCTTGAGTTCGCGCGCGAGCGTTTCCAGCATGGACACCGACGCGACCGGGCCTTCCATGTCGCGCGGCCCGGCCAGCCGCTGCAACGCCTGCAGGCGCTCGTGCAGCTCGATGAACGAATACGGCGCGCCGAAACACGCATCGGCACCTGCGTGCAGCGCGCGGATGCGCTCGCGCGCCGACGCCTGGCCGATCAGCACCACCAGTGCCGCGCCGCCGCCGTCGGCGACGAAACGCGGCAGCATCGCGATCAGCGCGGCATCGCTGCCCGGCTCGAACGCGGTCGCGACGATCGCGTCGAACGTCTCCTGCGACGCGAGGAACAACCCGTCGCGCAGGTCGTCCGCACGCTGCAGGCTGTGCCCGCTCTCCTGCAGCGCCTTGTACAGCCACGCTGCTTCCGGGTGCGGCGAAGTCACGAGCAGCACGCGCATCGTCAGCCCCCTTCGCGGCAGCAATGCGCGCGCACCTGCAGCCGGATGCGAACGACCGTCATCCGAGCGACCTCGGCCAGCATTCGATCGTCACGCGCGTGCCGGGCTCGGCGTTGCCGATGCGCAGCGTGAAGTCGTGCACGTTGACGACCGTCGACACGATGCTCAGGCCGAGCCCGGCGCCGGCGAGGTGCCCGGTGCGGCGGCTGCGGTAACGATGCTGCAGCACGGCCTCGCGCTCGTTCGCCGCGATGCCCGGGCCGTTGTCGACCACGTCGATGCGCGGACCGGACGGCGTATCGTGAAGTTCGAGGCGCACGGTGTCGCCCGAGGTCGTGTACTTGAGCGCGTTGTCGAGCAGGTTCGTGAGCGCCTCGAACAGCAGCGCGCGATCGCCGTGAATCCGCGCGACCGGTTCGACCAGCACGACGAAATGGATGGCACGGCTGTCGGCGAGCGGCTCGAACAGTTGCCCGACGTCCGTGACGAGATCTTCCAGCGCGAGCTCGGCGAACCCGCCGCGCCGCTGCAGCGACCCGATTTCGGCGATACGCAGCATCGCGCGAAACCGGCTGAGCAGCACGTCGGTCTCGTTGCGTGCGCGGGCGACGAGCGACGCCAGCGCGGCATCGTCGAGCCCGTCCGCGCGCTCCGCCGCATGCGCAAGCAGCGTATGCACGTGCGCGAGCGGCGTGCGCAGGTCGTGCGCGATACCGTCGCAGACGCCCTTCACCTCGTTCATCAGGCGCTCGACTTCCTCGAGCATGTGATTGACCAGATGCGACAGCAGGTCGATCTCGTCGTGCCCGCCGATCGGCAGCCGCTGCCCGAGGTCGCCCTGCGCGATGCGCTGCGTGATGCGCCGGACTTCCTTCAGGCGCCGCATCTGCCGCACGCTGAGAATCAGGCCGCCGACGACGCCCGCGCCCAGGCAGAACAGGCCGCCGCCGACCAGCGCCTGGATGATCGCCGCGCGAATCCGCAGGATGTGCGTCAGGTCGCGCCCGAGCACCAGCACGTCGCCGTTGGCGCGCCGCTCCGCCATCGTGCGGACGACCGGCGGCACCTGGTCGCCCGCGATCGTCATCGTGTGGTCGAGCGTCACGCCGTTGCGATCCGGCCGGATGCCGTCGGGCATCGCCAGCACGTCGCCGGCGACATGCCTGCCGTCGGCCGTGAAAAGTCCGTAGTAGTTGGTGTGCATCCGCTCGTGCTCGATCCGGTGCTGGATGGCCGCGGCAAGTTGGCTGTCCTGGAGCGAATCGAAGTAGATCATCTGCCAGTCGATCACCACGTCGGTTTCGCGCTCCATGTCGTGCGTGATGATCGATGCGATGAAGCCGAGCAGCAGCATCACCGAAATGGAAAACGTCACCGCATAGACCGACACGAGCCGGAACGTGCTGGAATACCAGCGACGCTTCGGCGCCGGCGGGACATGATCCGTCGAGGACGTCAAGGTCGCGAACTCAGCCAAGGATGTAGCCCGCGCCGCGTACCGTCTGGATCATCTGCTTCGCATCGGGCGGATCGATCTTCTTGCGCAGCCGGCCCATGTGCACTTCGATCAGGTTGGTGCCGGGATCGAAGTGATAGCCCCAGACGGCCTCGAACAGCATCGTGCGCGTGATGGTCTGGCCGGCATTGCGCATCATGTATTCGAGCACGCGGTATTCGGTCGGCAGCAGCGCGATTTCGTCGCCGTCGCGAAACACCTTGCGCGAGATCAGGTCGAGCCTGAGCGGGCCGACGGTCAGCGTCGTGGCGAACGGCGCCGGCGCGGTCTGGCTCCGGCGCAGCAGGACCTCCAGGCGCGCCGCCATTTCCTCGGGATCGAACGGTTTGGTCAGGTAGTCGTCGCCGCCCGCACGCAGGCCGCGCACGCGTTCGTCGACATCGCCGAGCGCGCTCAGCATCAGCACCGGGGTGCGCACGCCGACGCTGCGCATCGTGGTCAGGATCGTGAGGCCGTCGACGACCGGCAGCATGCGGTCGAGCGTGATCACGTCGAACTCGTTGCCGAGCGCGCGGGCCATGCCGTCGCGGCCGTTCGCCACCCATTCGACCGTGAAGCCGCGCCCTTGCAGCTCCCTGACTATTTCGTTCGCGGTGATCTCGTCGTCTTCGATCGTCAGTACGTGCGCCATGGCCGTACCGCTCCTGGCCAGCCTGTCGGGCAGGGCCGGCGTGTTACCGGGGGAAACTGATGATGCCATTTACGATTCTCGTCTTCAGCGAAGGTACGCACGCGCTTCGACACCCGAAGGGTGAGCGCGTTCGGATGGAGACTACACGCGCGCGTGTAAATCGTGCGCGTCGACTTCATGAAGAAAGTTTCATCAACGGCGGCAACGCCCGCCGGCGTTACCGGCGCGCGTTGTTGCGACAGGATGCCGCACGGCCCTTCGCCTTCGCGCACGGACGGTTGCAACCGATCGCGTCGAAAGGTATCGGTAAAGAATCGCGCATCAGCTTCGGTGCGGCTCCACGCCGGGCTGATCGACGCGATGCGAAGCGACGCGATGTGCCGCGTTCTCCACACGCTGCATGCGCTCGGCCTTCTCGTGCGCGAGCGTCACGTCGGCAATCGCGAGCCCCGTTCCCTGCACCTTCGCGAACGCCAGCACCGGTGAGCACACCAGCGCGACGAGCGCGGCCATCCTGACGGTCTCTTTCATTGCATTACCCCGATGCAGGCCGCGCCGTGCGCAGCGTCGATTGATCACGGGTTCGACGATACGCCCGCACGGCTAACCGTTCGGTCGCGCGTGCATGAAGGTTTTTTTAAGGTTCGATGCGTACGACGACGATCGCTTCCGCGCGCGGTCGATGCGGATAAAACTAGTTTCATCTTCGCGCGGCCGTTTCGATAGTCCACGGTGCCTAACCTGTGTCGTGAGGTCGACGCTGGCAATCCACCGTACGGCCGGTTCCCAACGCTTCCCAGGAGTCGAAGATGAAACATCCCGCCCGTTACCTCGCCTGTTCCGCGCTGCTCGCGATGAGCTTCGCCGCGCATGCCGCACCGACGCTCACGCCGGCGCAATGCCACGACTATCCGTTCGTGCATACGCACGGCCCGGTCTCCCATCAGCAATTGATCAACGAGCTGAACGAACTGGAATCCGTCGGCTACAACCCGTCGTCGGGCGACGAGAGCAGCTATCCGGACGATATCGATTCGGCGCAGGCGCGCCTGATGAACGAGTATCAGAAGGATTGCGCGGGCGCAGCTAACACCGTCGCGTCGAACGGCAACTGACTCGCCACCGGCGAACGATCTCCGAGTTTGCGCGCGTGCCTCGCGGCCGCGCGTTTTTTTTCGTCGATGCCGCGCGCGCTGCGCGACCGTCTTTATCAACGACGGGCGGATCGCGACGGAAGGCAACGTCGTGATCGTGAACGTCGCCGGACGCGCGGTGATCGGCGCGATCGACTTCACCGGATACCACGGGCCGCCGCGACAGCGCGTTGTCCTCCGTATGGCAAGCACATACGCGCTCGCGATCGGCTTCAACGTGCGGTGTCGCTGTTCGGCGGCACGACGACGCTCGTCACCGCATGGCGCGTCAATCGCACCGACGGCACGCCGCCTGCCGTCCTATCCGACGCGATACATCGGCAGCACGTTGCTGCCGGCCGCTTCCTGACCCGACGCGAGCGGATGGCGCGCCTGTTCGAGCAGCCAGTTGGTCAGCACCGCGATGTCGAACTCGTTGCACGCATCCGGGTTCTGCACCAGCACGTAACTGCCCGATGCGACCGTGCAGTGCGCGAACAGCTCGACGAGCCGGCCCTGCTTCAGCAGCCCGTCGACCAGCGGCCGCCGCCCGATCGCGATGCCGTGCCCGTCGACCGCCGCCTGCACCAGCTGGTCGTACTGGCTGAAATGCAGCGCGCCGGCAGGCCGCAAGCGCGGCACGCCGAGTTCCTTCAGCAGATGGCTCCACCCGTGCCACGGCCATTCGCAGCGCGGATCGTCGAGATGCAGCAGCACGTGCTTTTCAAGGTCCTCCGGCTTCATCGACGCCGCATCGCCCGCCGTCGCCATCAGGCTCGGGCTGCAGACCGCCACGACGCGCTCGCGAAACAGCACGTCCGTATCGTCCGTCGACGTATACGGCCCCGCATATCGCACGGCCAGGTGCAAACGTTTGCGCTTAAGATCTTCAATTTCGCTCGTTGCCGATACGCGCACGTCGATGTCGGGGTAGCTTGCGCGGAACGAACCGAGGCGCGGAATCAGCCACAGCGCCGCGAACGATACGGTCGTCGACAACGAGATCGCGCGCTGTCCCACGCTCGACGACAGCTTGCCGATCACCGATTCCAGGTCGGACAACGCGAACGAGATCGCGTCGTACAGCTCCCGTCCCTTGTCGGTCAGCGTCAGGGATCGAATGTGCCGGTGAAAGAGCTCGATCCGGAGTTGCTCCTCGAGTGCCTTGACCTGCCGACTCACGGCAGATTGCGTGACGTTCAGTTCCTGCCCGGCGCGTGTAAAGCTCAAATGACGCGCCGCGCATTCGAAGCCTCTCAGGAAATCCAGCGAAGGCATACTTCTCAATCGTTTTGCCAATCTCACATTAGCCATACCGCCGCCTCAAAGTTGCACCCATCGACAGGCAAGTCGCCTTTCGTTCCCCTGAATCGTTTCTCCTATTTGGATTCTGAAGCGATTTTATATTGAAGGATGGATGCGGATCATTCTTATTTTCAATCGTGACACTTGTATTTATCTATCGATTTTAGCCACCACGGAAATTCTTACATTAAAATTATGAAGTAGTGATTTTGTAAATAAATATCCAGGTGGAATGATGCCGGGAACGGCCTGAAAATACCCGCAAAAACAGCGCATTGCGGGCGAAGAACGATGTCATGACGGGCATCCCGACGTCGCAACGGAATCACGCACCCGCGCCTACAATACAATTTCAGCCGCCCGACATATTTATTAATTTGCCGCATTACGGAAAGAAAACACACCTCAACATACACGCGGAATACCATTTAAATCCGGAATTCCATGTTTATAAAAATATACTAAACGCACGAAATTGGATTGAACTATGCAATAACAGGAAATTGATGAACCAATTGTGTCCGGAAATGAATATCCCGCCGGCCGGATAGAGCACGCCGTGCTCACCACGTCATCTTGCCGGCCGGAATCGGTTCCGCCCATGCTGGGCGGAACACGCATCCGCTATATGGCGTCCACCATGCCATCCGCCACACGGTTCGTCCGCGCGGTCACTTCGCGGCGATAGCGGTTCAGCTCCTGCGCGGTCGTGAATGTGCGCTCGAACAGGATCGACAGGTTGTGCAGGATCCGCTCGACGACCTTCTTTTCCCACTCGCCGTCGAACCGGATCTGCTCGTCGAGCCAGCGCTCGAGCCATTCCGGATCGGGCAGGCGCGACTGCACGGTATCGCGCGGGAACAGCGCCTGGTTCACGTGCAGGTTGGTCGGGTGCAGCGGCTTCTCGGTGCGGCGCGCCGACGCCATCAGCACGCCGATCTTCGCGAACGCCGCGCGCGCGACGTCGCCGCAGTTGTTCAGCGCCTTCTTCATGTAGCGCAGGTAGGCGCCGCCATGGCGCGCTTCATCGCGCGAAATCGTTTCGTAGATCTGCTTGATGACCGGCTCGGTGTGCCAGTCGGCCGCGCAGCGGTACCAGTGGTTCAGGCGGATCTCGCCGCAGAAGTGCAGCATCAGCGTCTCGAGCGGCGGCGCCGGGTCGAATTCGAAGCGCACCGCGTGCAGTTCCTCTTCGGTCGGCACCATCTCCGGCCGGAAGCGGCGCAGGTATTCCATCAGCACGAGCGAATGCTTCTGCTCCTCGAAGAACCACACGCTCATGAACGCGGAAAAGTCGCTGTCGTGCTGGTTGTCGCGCAGGAACATTTCCGTCGCGGGCAGCGCCGACCATTCGGTGATCGCGTTCATCTTGATCGTCTTCGCCTGCTCGTCGGTGAGCAGCGAAGCGTCGAACTTGTCCCACGGAATGTCCTTCTCCATGTTCCAGCGCACTGCTTCGAGCGACCTGAATAATTCCGGATAGAGCATCGTCGTCACCGTCGTTGAACAACGTTCCGGCACGGCACGCACGCGGGCGGCCGGCCCCGTCGCGGTCATGCCGATTGCGTGGACGCCGGCGCCGCCGCTTCGGCATCGGGCGCACGCTCGTCCGCATCGTCGTCCACCGTGCGCGGCGACAGCCTGCCGCGCAGCAGCGCGTAATAGAACTGCCGGTACGTGCGGTGGTAATAGCGGATGCGCGGCCCGATCGCGCCATGCAGGTCGTGCAGCCGCTCGATCGGCAGGTTCGGCATCATGTGATGCTCGACGTGATAGTTGTTGCCGTTCGTGAACCACGTCATGAATGCGTTGCTCTCGATCGTCCGCGTGTTGCGGAACGGATCGGTGCTCGTCAGGTCGCAGCGGTAGTGCTCGGGCATCTCGACCAGCGCATGCACGGGCGCGGCGACGAACACCAGCGGCACGACCCACACCCACACGGCAAACCACGTATGCAGCGCGACCGACACGCCGGCCAGCAGCGCGATCGCGGCGACCATCAGCAGGTGATCGCGGCGGATCGCGCGCGACACGAGCGGGTTGTCGCCGAAGCGCGCTCCCGGCACGACGAGCTTCGCGACGTTCTTCGCGAACTGGATATAGTGCGCGGCCATCGACAGCCGCCACGCCCACAGGCCGAGGTTGACGACGGGGCTCGCGCCGTACTGGTCGCCGTAGTCGAAGAACTCCTTGTTCTCCGGCGTGCCGAGCAGCCGGTGATGACGCAGGTGGCTGTCCTGGTACGCGTGGAACGACACCAGCATCGGCATGCCGAGCAGCACGCCGAACACCATGTTGAGCCGCTTGCTCCGGAACCCCTGGTAGTGCAGCGCCTGGTGCTGCAGCTCGACGCCGTGTGCGTACATCGCGCCGATCAGCAGGATCCCGACGATCTTCAGGATCACATACGTCGACAGCGCGAACAGCATGCCGTGCGCAATGAGCGCGACGTATACCGCGAGCTTCAGCGAGAAGACGACGCCGCTCGGGCGGCTCTTCATGTCTGCAACCGGTTTCTGACGGGCGACAAGCGATGAGGTGACGGACAAGACGCTCTCCTTGAGCCGGACCCTGCCCGGCGCCATGACACGGCGACGCTGGCGCGCTGCCGGGTTGCAATTCTTCTGTGAGTCGATGCTTCGGACAAACGAATTTTCCGAACGCATTGCATGACGCCCGCGCATGAGCGCACCACATCGTGAACTAGACGACCGGTCGAATGCGTACCGGTCATTCACCTGGCGCGGGTTCACATGCATCCGTGCGGGGCAGACCCGAGTGGATGCGTGCCGCTCATGCATAGCCTGCAAATATTCCGTTTGTCGCGTCATGTCGATCCGGCAAGAATCCCCCTCACTCGACGAACGGCGCCGCCGGCACCGTGGCACGAGCGGCCGTGTTCCTCAACGGGAGATTCTCGTGACGAAGTGCGCATCCACCATTCATCGCCTGATCGAATCGCTCGAGGACGTCGCGGGCGCCACGCGTCGCATGACGTTCGTCGACGAGGCCGGCAACGAGGCAGGCATCACGTACCGGCGCTTCGCGGAAGCAGTGTTTCACCAGGCCGGCGCGCTGCGTGAACTCGACGTGCGCGAGAACGACCTGGTGATGCTCGCCTTGCCCGCGTCGGTCGAGCACGCGGTCGCGATGATGGCCTGCGTGATGACGGGCGCGCTGCCCTGCACCGTGCCCGTTCCCGCGCGCCGCGCCACCGCCGGCAGGCAAGTGATCGACGTCGCGTGCGAGCTGTACCGGCCGCGCCTCGTCATTGCCGCCGATGCGCAGGCCGCCGCGTGGCGCGACGACGCGTTTCCCGCGGCGTCGACGCGCGTGGTCGATCTCGACACGCTGTCGATCGCCGCGGATGCCGGCGCGCGCGCGCTGATCAGCGCGAAAAGCGGCCGCGACCCGCACCATGTGCAGCTCACGTCGGGCTCGACATCCCACCCGAAAGCCGCGGTGCTCAGCCACGAGAACGTGATCGCGAATGTGCTCGGCATCGGCGGGTCGGTCCGCTTCGACATCGCGGCCGGTGACGGCACCGCCTCGTGGCTGCCGCTCTATCACGACATGGGGCTGCTCACGCTGCTGTCGAACCTGCACTACCGCGCGCCGCTGCTGATGATGCAGCCGAACAGCTTCATCCGGAATCCGCTCGGCTGGCTGAAACGCATCGCGTCATCGCGCGCGACCACGACGTCGGTGCCGACCTTCGCGCTGCGCTACTGCGTGCGCCGCTTCAATGCCGCCGCGATGGAAGGCGTCGACCTGTCCGCATGCCGCAACATCTTCATCGGCGGCGAACGCGTGGACGACACGACGCTGCGCGACTTCGCCGCGACGTTCGCGCCGTACGGCCTCGCGGCATCGGCGCTGCAGCCGTGCTACGGGATGGCCGAATCGACGCTCGCGGTGTCGATGCATCGTGCGTGGCATGAAGGCACGGTGGACGGCGCACCGTACGTGATCGCCGACACGCTCGACCGGCGCGCGCTGATCGAGCGCCGCGACGCGCAACCGGCCGCCGCGAACGACGGCGCCGACACCGAGACCGAAACCGTGCTCGCGATGGGCACGCCGATCGACGGCATGGCCTTCCGCATCCTCGACGACGGCGACCACGCGCTCGCGAACCGCGCCGTCGGCGAAGTCGCGATTCGCGGCACGTCGGTGATGCTCGGCTACCTGAATCCCGACGACGGCTCGATCGCCGCGCCGCTGACGGCCGACGGCTGGTTCCGCACCGGCGACATCGGCTACGTCGCGGACGGCCAGCTCCATATCCTCGGGCGCAAGAAGGAAGTCATCATCATCCGCGGCAGCAACTACTTCCCGCACGACATCGAGGAAGCGCTGGCATCGCATCGCACGCTGCGCAAGAGCACGTGCATCGCGTTCGGGCTGCCCGACCCCGAGACGGGCACCGAGCGGTTGGTCGTCGCGATCGAGGCGCGGCCCGCCGACGCGACACCGCAGACGCGTGCCGAGTGCCAGCAGCTGCTCGCATCGCGCATCGGCTTCGCCGCGCAGGATCTGTGCTTCGTCGAGCCCGGCTCGTTGCCGCGCACCACGAGCGGCAAGCTGCAGCGCCTGAAATGCCGCGACCTCTATGCGAACGGCGCGCTGCCGGTCATCCACGCGGCGGCGGCGGTCGAAGCCGGCCAGGGAGCGTACGCATGACGGCCGCCCCGCTCACGCCGGTGCTCGAGCTGCGCGACGTCACGCGCGTGTACGAGGGCGCGGGCCGCGTCGTCGCGGTGCGCGACGCGACGATCTCGATCGGCCGGCGCGACGTCGTCGCGCTTGTCGGCCCGTCGGGCAGCGGCAAGAGCACGCTGCTCAACCTGGCCGGCTTTCTCGACGTGCCGAGCAGCGGCGAACGCTGGCTCGAAGGCCGTCGGATCGACGACGCGCCGGACACGCTCGAACGGATCCGCCGCGAGCGCATCGGCTTCGTGTTCCAGCAGTTCAACCTGATTCCGGTGATGTCGGCGCTCGAGAACGTGGAGCTCGGCTGCTTCGCGTGGGGCACGCAGCGCACGCGCCGCGAGCGGGCCCGCGCGATGCTCGACGCGGTGGGGCTCGCCGCGCGCGAACGCCACCGCCCCGGCGAGCTGTCCGGCGGCGAGCAGCAACGGGTCGCGCTGGCGCGCGCGCTCGCCAAGGAGCCGGCGATCGTGATCGCGGACGAGCCGACCGCCAGCCTCGACAGCACCAACGCGCGCGCGGTGGCCGAGCTGATCCTCGACACCAACCGCACGCTGGGCACCGCCTTTCTGATTGCGTCGCACGACGATCGTCTGTGCGCGCACCTGCCGCGCCGCATCGAGATGCGCGACGGCGTACCGGGAGTGAATCGTGAACTGGTCGACGTTTGCGTGGCGTAACCTCTGGCGCAACAAGCGCCGCACCGTGCTGACGATGGCGATGATCGGCGTCGCCGCGTTCGCGTCGAGCCTCGCGCTCGGCTACGTGATCGCGACCTTCGACGCGGTGCGCGAAGGCTCGATCGACAGCGGCGTCGGCCACGTGCAGGTGCTGCACCACGGTTATCTCGACCTGATCGGCGAACGGCCGCTGCAGTACGGGCTGACCGCCGACGAGCAGGCAACCGCCGCGCGCGCCGTCGCCGCGCTGCACGGCGTCGCCACCACCGCGCGCGGCATCGACTTCGACGGGCTGATCTCGAACGGCGATCTCAGCTACGGCTTCGTCGGCGAAGGAATCGAGCCGAACCGCGAGCCGCCCGGCTTCTTCGACTATCACACGGTGCTGTCGGGCCGCTACCTGTCGCCCGCGAATGCCGGCACCGAAGTCGTCGTCGGCGCCGAACTCGCGCGCAAGCTCGGCGTGCACGTCGGCTCGGTCGTGCAGTTGATGGCCTCGACCGCGCACGGCGGCATCAACGCGACCGACGCGCAGATCGTCGGCGTGATGAGCACGGGCAACAAGGACGTCGACGAACGGATCGTCAACGTGACGTTCGCGGCCGCGCAGGCGCTGCTGCGCACCGACCGCGCGTCGCGCATCGCGGTGTTCCTGTCGGACACGGCGCACACGCCGGCCGCCGCCGCGACGCTGCGCGCCGCGCTGCCCGCGCTCGACGTGAAGACCTGGGACCAGCTCGTGTCGCTCTATCACCAGGTCGTCGCGCTGTACAAGAACCAGTTCTCGGTGTTCGGCGCGATCCTGTGCGTGACGATCCTGCTGTCGATGAGCAACTGGATCCTGATGAGCATCGTCGAGCGCCGCCGCGAGATCTCGACGCTGCGCGCGCTCGGCGTGCCGGCCGCGACGGTGCGCGGCGTGCTGATCCAGGAGACTGCCTTCCTCGGCCTGCTCGGCGCGGCCGCCGGCATCGCGGCGGCACTGCTGACGATGGTCATGCTCAACCACGCGCAGATCCACCTGCCCGCGCCGCCCGGCCGCGTGAAGCCGATCCTGCTCGAATTCGCGGTTTCGCCGGCCGCCGTGGCCGCCGTCGAAGGCGCGTTCGTCGTGCTCGGCGTGGCCGCCGCGCTGCTCGCGACGCTCGGGCTCGCCAAACGCAACATCCTCGAAGGACTCGCCCCATGAACCGCATTCGCCTGATGGTCGCCGCGCTCGTCGCGTGCGCGCCGCTCGCCCACGCAGCCGACGCACCGGCGGCCCAGACCATGCTCGCCCGTGCCGACGCGTACCGCAGCACGGCCGCCGATACGCAGACGAACATCCGGATCACGAACGAGGTCGGCGGACAATCCGGCGACGCGACGCGCTATCTCGTCTACACGCGCGGCAACGGCGACACGCTCGCGCTGACGCGCAGCGGCGAGAACGACGGCCAGAAGTATCTCGCGACGACGCGCGGCCACTGGTTCTACGTGCCGAACACGCGCAGCGCGGTACGCATCAACGGGATGCAGCGGCTGCAGGGCGAGGTCGTGATCAGCGACATCACGCGCACGCACTGGGCGGACAGCTATCGCGCGTCGGCCGCGCCCGGCGCGACGACGATCGCCGGCAAGCCGGCCACCGAGCTCGACCTGACCGCGACCGATCCCGACAACGTCTACCCGACGATCAAGCTGTGGGTCACGCCCGACACCGACGTGCCGGTGCGCGCGCAGTTCTTCCTCGCGAGCGGCCTGCTGTTCCGCAGCGCCGATTTCTCCGCGCCGGTCGATGCGAACGGGCGCAAGGTGATCCGCAAGATCACCTATCGCAACGAGATCGAGAAGCAGCGCGCGAGCGTCGTCGACATCCTCGACGGCCAGCCGCGCAAGATTCCGTCGGGCTGGTTCAACCCCGACACGCTTGCCGATGGCCAGTGACCACGACGCCCATGCCGACGCCCGTCGTGACCGCCCTCGTCCCCCGTCCAGTCGCCTCCGGCGCGGCGTCGTCCTCGCCGTTCCGCTCGCGCTCGGCTGCACGCTCGCGCACGGAGAATCGCTGATGGAACAGTTGAGCACGCTGAACGGCATCGCCTACGCACGCTCGGTCGACAGCATGGACGGCCATGCGCTGCTCGGCAGCCTGATCGGCGACCAGCCGCGCAACCAGCAGGAAGCGGGCCTGCTCGCGCGCATCGACGGCGAGAACCTGTTCCTGAACGCGCGCGCCGTCGCGAGCAACCATTCGCTCGGCGCGCAGGCCACCCGCTTCAACGAGGCCGGCGTGCGCTACGCATTCGACAACGGCATCACGCTCACCGCCGGCAAGCGGATCGACCCGCTCGACACGTCGCAGGCGTTCTTCCCGCTCGGCTTCTTCCAGAAGCGGGCCGCGACGGCCGACATCTACGACCGCTACGGCGACGTCGAAGGCACGCCGCTCGTCGAAGCGAAATGGGCCGGCGAACAGGCCACGCTGCAGTTCATCGCCGGCGAGAACCGCACGCTGCGCAACGACGTCGACAACCGCGACGTGCAGGGCGCGACGCAGCTCGTGCGCGGCGCGTACAACTGGTCGGGCGGCTCGGCCGCACTGCTCGCCGGACGTCATGCGGGCCGCGGCGGCGCCGGCGCGACGCTGTCGTTCGACGTCGCCCGCTCGAACACCGTCTATGCGAGCGCATGGCTCGAACGCGGCACGACACGGCCGCTGCCGGCCTTCATCGCGAACGGCACGCCGCTCGATTCGCCGGCCGCATACGACGCCGTCGATCGCCGCAACGACCGCCAGGTCATGTGGCGCAGCGCGGTCGGCATGCAGAGCGCATTGCCCGGCAACCTGTCGCTGATCGTCGAGTGGTCGCACGACGAGGCGCGTTACGACGCGAACCAGTGGCGCCGGATGGTCGGCGCCGTGCGCGCGAACAACGCGCTGCTGCCCGTCGCGCCCGGCGCCGCACTGGCCGGCCTCGGCGGCACCGCCGATTTCGTGAGCGCGGACGGCAACCTGCGCGACTACCTGTTCGCGCGGCTCGGCAAGAAGATCGGCCGCGTCGAGTATTCGCTGCGCGGCGTCTATTCGCCGCAGGACAAGGGCCTGCTCGCGATCGCCCAGATCGTCGCCGACGTGAACAAGCGCGTGAGCGTCGATGTCGCGCTCACCCGCGCGTTCTCCGACAGCAACTCCGAGTACCGGATGGTCGGTCTCGGCACCCGTATCGATGCCGCCGTGCGCGTGCGCTTCTGACAGGAACCCGCCCCATGTCCACGCTTTCCGCCCCCGCTTCGTCCGTCGACCTGCCCGCACCGCTGCTGCTGCGCGTGGCCGACCAGGCCGCGTATCCGGTGCTGCGCCACCTCGACTCGATCGGCACCATCGGCACGCCGCCGCGCGCGGCCGCCCGGCTCGTCGAGGCGGCCGCCGTGCGGCTGCTCGACAGCGAGATGGTGATCGCGCTGCGCGCCGCCACGCCGGACGTGCTGCCCGATTCATCCGCATCGACGCCACTGCGGCACGACGAGGCGCCGCTCACCGAAGCGCTGCTCGGCCAGATCGAACGCGAAGGGTTTCACCACCTGTTCAAACCGTTCATGCGCGCATTCATCCGCATCATGTTCGGGCTGTTCTTCTCCGACGACCAGAACCGTCGCGCATGCGACTGCATCGACAGCGGCCACAACTTCGCGTTCCTGATGAGCGACGGCGGCGGCCCGACCCTCGCCGCCTGGCGCACGGTCGTGCGCAGCGACGACAACGGCCTTGCGCTCACCGTCGACAAGGTGTGGGGCATCGAAGCGCATCGCGACTGCATGGCGGTCGTCGCCGCGCGGCTGCCGGGCGTGATGTTCCCGGCCGCGTACCTCGTGTGGCCCGACGAATACCGCAAGCTCGAGCGCACGACCTGCGGCGCGCCGTTCCTGGCGGGCAACCTGCAGCTCGCGAACGTCGGCGGCCAGGTGCGCGTGAGCGCCGAGGATCGCCTGCGGATCGGCGGCCCGACCGTGTTCAACAAGTACCTGACCGTCGTGCGCCCCTACTTCGTCCGCGCGCTGATGGCGCACGTCGAATGGCTCGCGCAAACCGGCCGCGTCGAGCTCGACGCGGACGCGCGCGCCGTCCACCGCTTCATCGCCGACGCCGCGCGCAACCAGACCGACGACGCGCACTACAGCTTCGGCAAGGTGCAGCGCGTGCTCGCGATCAAGCTGCTGTCGAACGAGTTCCTGACGGCGCTCGTGCGCGACGGCCGGGTCGCGACGTTCGACGACCAGCGCGACCTGCTGGCGTTTTCGAAGATGGAAGGCAGTTCGTACCGTTGTTATCACGAGCTTCGCAAGAGCCTGCGCTGCGAAGCCGGCAGTTGACCCACGCGACAGGCCGATCGATCCCGATCAACCCACTTCATTACCAGGAGCTCCTCTCATGACGACCCAGAACGTTCCGGCCGACGCGCTCGACATCCTGTCCCGCGAAGTCGCGAAGATCCTCAATGTCGAGACCGTCGACACCGACGCCGGCATCGGCGAACTCGGCATCGATTCGCTGAACATCGTCGAGCTGATCGTGTTCTGCGAACAGCTCTACGGTTCGATCGACCCGGAAGCGCTGAACATCACGCAGTACACGACGCTGCAGCAGCTCGACGCGCAACTGCGCCGCCAGCAGCACGCCGCCTGACACGACGATGCTCGCGCCCCTTGCGACCGTGGCGGCCGCCGCCGCCGAGCCGCTCCCGGTGGCCCCGGCGGCCCCGGCGACCGCGCTGACCGTGCAGGCGCTCGCGTACCGGCGCGTCGCGCCGTCGCGCGACGGCGCGGCCGTGCCGCTCGACGACACGGCCCGCGCGATCGGCGCGCTCGCGTGCGCCGAACGCGAGCGGCTGTGCGGCGCGGTCGGCGCGGACGACTACGTGGTCAGCTCGACGATCCTGTCGATGCTGCTGATGAACGATTCGCCGCAGCATCGCGTGTTCGCGCAGGCGCTCGCCGGCGCGAACGACTACACGCCCGACTGGATGACCTGCTCGTACGAATGCGCGGGCTGGGGCTACGTGCTGCGCCGCGCGCTCGCCACCGCGGCCGAAACCGGGCCGCGCACGCTGCTGCTGCAGATCGTCGACGTCGACGTGCACGGCTATACGTACTGGCACGGCAACCCCGCGTGGGGGCGTTCGGGCTTCGGCGTGTGCACGCTGCTCATCGACGTCGGCCGCGAAGCGTCGCCGGCCGCACCGTCGGTGCTCGCGGACGCCGCGCCGCCGGCCAGCGCGGTCGTGCGGCTCGGCCGCGACATCCGCACCTTCTGCGCGGCCCGCCCCGGCGTGCACGCGGCGCTGCCGTTCTTTCCGGCGACGTCGCGCCGCGCGCTGCTCGCGTCGGTCGGCAAGACGCCGTTGCTGCCCGACGGCCACGGGCTGTTCGGCCATGCGTTCGGCAGCGATCCGTGGCTGTCGGTGCTGCTCGCGCATCGCGACGGCGACACGCCGCACCGCGCGGCCGTCTGCTCGCTCGCGCTGAACGGCTATTACGCGGTCGCCGACGTCGCATTCGCGCCGGACGCGACGTTCTCTCTCGACAGCGAGGCATGACATGGTGCGGCCCGTTCACTTCACCTACCGGATCGAGCGCGATGCGCGGCAGCCGGTCGCGGTCGCCGCGAGCGCGTACCGGATGCCGCTCGACACGCCGGCCGACTATGCGCGCGCCGCGCTCGCGGAAGCGGCCGGTGAACCGTACGACGCCGGCGATGCCGGCGACGCATCCGGCAGCGAGCGCCGCGTGCTCCTCGACCACGTCCAGTATTTCGCATTCCTTGCGGAAGTGTCCGCGCGCATCCGCGGCGCGGTGCATCCCGACGCACGTGTGTTCATCGAAGTCTGCGCGCCGTACTTCGGCGCGCTGCCGGCCGAACTGCTCGCGCCGCACGTGCTGCTCGGCGTGCACCTGTACGACGAAGCGCTGCGCGACGCCGCGCGCGGCGCGCCCGTCGTGTGGATCGGCGACCGGATCCTGCGCGATGCCGAGTTCTCCGGCGACAACCGCGTGTGCTGCGCGATCTGGCCCGCGCGGCTCGCCGATGCGCTCGACGCGCAACTGCGCGGCCCGTGGCCGTCGTATGCGATCCGCCTCGTGCCGCATCCGCCGACACCGCGCGCCGCCGCCGCGACGCTTACCGATTCCGCCCATCATTCCGGCGCCGCCGCGCGGCCGGGGAGACCCTAAATGATTGACACGCTCACCGTTATGCAGGACACGGCCGACATCCGCTGGTCGATGCCCGTCGACGCCCTGATGTCGAACGACTACGCGCTGCGCGAAGAGGCGCTGAACCGGCTCTACGAAAAGGCGAAGGCCGCGCAGTGGGACGTCGCGACCGACGTCGACTGGAGCCACGACCTCGACCCGGCGAATCCGCTCGGCATGCCCGACCCGACGCTGCTGATCTACGGCACCGAGCTGTGGAGCAAGCTGTCCGACGCCGACAAGCGCGAGGTGCGCCATCACGCGCAGGGCTGGCTGCTGTCGCAGATCCTGCACGGCGAGCAGGCCGCGCTGATCTGCGCATCGAAGCTCGCGTCGGCCGAGGATGGGCTGAGCGCGCGCCTGTGCGCCGCCGCGCAGATGATGGACGAAGCGCGCCACGTCGAGGCATACGCGAAGCTCGTCAACGAGAAACTCGACGTCAGCTACCCGATGAGCCGCTCGCTGAAGGGCCTGCTGCACGACACGATCACGAGCAGCGCGCTCGACATGACGAACCTCGGGATGCAGGTGCTCGTCGAAGGCATCGCGCTGTCGATCTTCCAGAGTGTCGTCGCGTACAGCACCGATCCGTTCATCAAGGATCTGTTCCTGCGGATCCAGCGCGACGAGGCGCGTCACTTCGCGGTCGGCCGGATCACGCTGTGCCGCGTGTATGCGGAGATGAGCTCGACCGAGCTGCGCGAGCGCGAGGAATTCGTCTGCGAAGGCGCGGCCGTGCTGTACGAGCACCTGTGCGCGGACGACATCTGGGAGCCGATGGGCCTGTCGAAGCGCGAATGCAGCGCGATGGTGCGCGAGTCGCCGGTCTCCAGCTCGATCCGCCGCTCGATCTTCCGGCGCCTGGTGCCGACGATCCGCGAGATGGGCCTGCTCACGCCGACCGTGCAGGCGACCTTCGAAAAACTCGATGTTCTCGACTACGCGGCGATGCCGCTCAACTGAACCATGACGAACTCCTCCCAGGCGTCACGCGATTTCTGGATCGGCATCGACGCGGTGGCCTACGAACTGCCGGGCCTGCCCGTCGACATCGAGGCATGGGCCGCCGAGCGCGACTACCCGGCGCAACGGGCCGCGGCGATCGCGCAATCGGGCAGCCGCTACTTCCACATGGCGCTCGACACGAGCGAGACCGATCTCGCGATCGCGGCGGCGGGCCGCCTGCTCGACACCGCGCGCGTGCATCCGTCCGACGTCGGCGCGATCGTCCACGTGCACACGCAGCAGTTCAGCGTGCCGCCCGCGCCGCGCAGCCTGCCGCACGAGCTCGCCGCGCAGCTCGGCATCGAGCCGCTGTGGCTCGGCTCGGTCGCGCAGCTGAACTGCGTGTCGGTCGCGGCCGGCATCGAGACCGTTCGCGCGCTGATGCGCCGTTATCCGCAACTCGACGCGGCGCTCGTCGTGTCGTCCGACCGCGTGTACGGCGAGGATTACCGGATGCGGCAGATGACGGGCGTGCAGTGCGACGGCGCGGCCGCGATGCTGATCGCGCGCAACAGCACGAAGAACCGGCTCGGCGGCATCGCGATCGAGACGCACGCGAAATGGCATCGCGGCTCGGATACCGTCGCCGCGAACGAGGCCGACCTGATCATGATGGAGTGGCCGTACACGCGCAAGGCGATCGACGCGGCGGTCGCGCTCGAACCGCATGCGCTCGACGCATACGAGCTCGTGCTGCCGCACAACGCCGACCTGCCGGGCTGGAACGCGCTGTGCCGCGCGATGCGCGTGCCGGCCGAGCGGCTGTATGCGGAGAACATCCATGCACGCGGCCATGCGTGCTGCTCGGATTTCCCGATCAACCTGGCCGACGTCGGGCTCGACGCGGTCGCGCGCGGGCAGCGCGTGCTCGGCGTGATGCAGTCGAACTGCGGCGCGTACGCGGCCGCCACGCTCCATCCGGTGGGCCGCCATGACGCCTGAGCGCCCGCTTCCCCCCGCCGGCGACCACGCGTGGATCGCCGACCTGCGCACGCCGTGCTACGTGTACGAGCCGGAAGTCGCGATTGCGCGCTACCGGTCGTTGAAGGCGCGGCTCGGCACGCGGCTGATCGTGTCGCTGAAGGCGAACCCGAACCAGGACATGCTCGCGCGCTGTGCCCATGCGTACGAGGACGGCGTCGAACTCGCGAGCCGCGGCGAACTCGACGCGGTGATCGGCCGGATCAGGACGCCGCGCTACCTGAACAACCCGTCGATGGACGAGATGTTCATGCGTGCCGGGCTCGCGTCGCGCTGCCATTTCGTGCTCGACAACCCGGACGCGGTCGCGCGCTTCGTGCCGCTGGCGCGCGAAACCGCGGCCGGCGGCGGCACGCCGGGCCCGGTATTGCTGCGCGTGAACGCCGGCGCGCTGGCCGGCGACGACGCGCGGGCGCTGTGGCACGACCACTTCGGGATGACGCCGAACGAGGCGCACGACGCGGTGCGCACGCTCGCCGCCGCCGGCCTGCCCGTTGCCGGGCTGCACGTGTTCTCCGGCCCGCATTCGTTCATCCGCCAGGACGCGACGCAGCCCGACACGCTCGTGCTGCCCGAGCGGCTCGCGGCGCTCGCCCGCGATCTCGCGCCGGCCAACGGCGCACCGCTCGGCTCGCTGAGCCTCGGCGGCGGCTTCGCCGACGATCACCCGGGCGATGCCGCGTTCGACCGCTATGCGGCCGCGCTCGCCCCGCTGGCCGGCCGGTATTCGCTCGCGCACGAATCCGGTCGCGCGATCTTCGCCGACGCGGGCGTGTTCGCGACGCGCGTCGTCGCGGTCAAGACATGGCCGGACCGCACGATCGCCGTCTGCGACGGCGGGCTGTCGCATGCGTTCCTGCTCGCGCAGACCGAATCGGTGATGCGCCGGCTGGCCGCGCCGTCGCTCGTGCGCCGCACGCCTGCACCGCCCGCGCGCGGCGTGCCGACGATCTACGCCGGCAGCACGTGCAGCCGCGCGGACGTGATCGGCCGCGACGATACGGGCGCGCCGCCGCAGGTCGGCGATATCGCCGTATTCGCGCGCTGCGGCGCCTATCACCGGACGTACTCGATGGCGCATTTTCTGTCCCACGAAGCCGCGCACGTGTACGTGCGGCCCGCCTAGACCCACCAGAGAGAGGAGCCGATCATGAACGCCCTGATCAGCATCGCCGACCTGCTCGACCACGGCGCCGCGCGCTGGCCGCATCATCCCGCGTATGCCGACGGCGGCGGCACGATGAGCTACGAACAGCTCGCGCGCGCGGTCCGCCGCGCGGCCGCCGCGCTCGCGTCGCGCGGCGTGCGGCCCGGCGAGCGCGTCGCGATCTACGCGCCGAAACGCATCGAAACCGTGGTCGCGATGCTCGCGGCCAACGCACTCGGCGCGATCTTCGTGCCGGTCAATCCGCAATTGAAGGAAGCGCAGATCGAACACATCGTTGCCGACAGCGGCGCGGCGCTGTTCATGACCGGCGCGCAGCGATTGAAGCGCCTGCCGGCACTCGCCGCGCTCGTCGGCACCCGCGCGATGCTGATCGAGGAGCTGGCCGATGCGATCGCCGCGTCCGACGCCGGCGCTTCGGCACCTTCGGCACCTTCGGCACCTTTGGCCGCCGGCCGCCCGGTCGACGACGATCCCGCCGCGCTGCTCTATACGTCCGGCTCGACCGGCAAGCCCAAAGGCGTGGTCGTATCGCACCGCAACCTGGTGTCGGGCGCGTTCAGCGTCGCCGCGTACCAGGGGCTGGCCGACGACGACGTCGTGCTCGGCGTGCTGCCGCTCAGCTTCGATGCTGGCCTGAGCCAGCTCACGACCGCGCTGGCGTCCGGCGCGTGTTATGCGCCGCTCGACTTCCTGCAGCCGGCCGACGTGCCGCGCCATTGCGACGCGTTAGGCGTGACGTCGATCACCGGCGTGCCGCCGCTGTGGATGCAGCTCGCGTCGGCCGGCTGGAGCGACACGGCGCGCACGCGAATCCGCCGCTTCGCGAACACCGGCGGCCATCTCGCGACGCCGCTGCTGCACCGCCTGCAGGCGCTGTTCACGCACGCCGCGCCGTACCTGATGTACGGATTGACCGAAGCGTTCCGTTCGACGTACCTGCCGCCGGCCGACGCGGCGTTGCGCCCGACGTCGATCGGCAAGGCCGTGCCGAACGCCGAGATCCTCGTGCTGCGTGCGGACGGCAGCGAATGCGCGGCCGACGAGCCGGGCGAACTCGTGCATCGCGGCGCGTTCGTCACGCTCGGCTACTGGAACCGGCCCGAGCTGACCGCGCAGCGCTTTCGCCCGCTGCCGCGCCGGCACGGCGAGATCCCGCGCCCCGACGTCGCGGTGTGGTCCGGCGACATCGTGCGGCGCGACGCCGACGGCTACCTGTATTTCGTCGCGCGCGGCGACGACATGATCAAGACCTCCGGCTACCGCGTGAGCCCGACCGAAGTCGAGGACGTGCTGTTCGCGCTGCCGCACATCCGCGAAGCGGCGGTGTTCGGCGTGCCGCACGCGTCGCTCGGCGAGGCGATCGCCGCATGCGTCGTGTCGACGCTCGACGCCGACGCGTGCCGCGCCGACATCGCACGCGCATGCCGCGACGCGTTGCCGACCTACATGAGCCCGCTCGTCGTCGAACCGCTGCCCGCGCTGCCGCGCAACCCGAACGGCAAGATCGACCGCCCCGCGCTGAAAAACCAGTATCGCGACGCGTTCGCGCGCACGAACGAGGAGACCGCCGCATGACCCTGTCGACGCTCGATGAAACCTGCCTCGGCGCGCGCCGCGTCGCCGAGCCCGGCACGCTCGCCCTGTCCGGCGGCGTCGTGGTGCTGCCGCCCGCCGTCGTGTTCAGCGCGATCCAGGCACAGGAGCGCCATCCCGGCTACCGGCACCTGCTGCTGCCGCAGGCGCGCTTCGCGCGGCCGCGCGGGATGGGCGCGCTGACGCCCGAGGAAGGCACGCGCCTCGCGCCGGGCGGCCGGCCCGCGCTGCGGGTCGCACCGCCCGGGCGCAGCCTCGCCGATCTCGCCGCCGACGCCGCGCTCGACCTGCGCGACCAGCTCGGCTCCGGGCAACTGGCCCGCACGACCCACGTGATCGTCGCGAGCTGCGCGCTCAACGAAGGCATCGGCGACTCGGTCGTCGGCCGCATGCAGTACGAACTCGGCCTGCAACGCGTGACGCCGTTCGCGCTCGGCCAGAACGGCACGCTCGGCTGGTATTCGGCGCTGATGCTGCTCGACGGGCTGCTCGACGAAGGCGACCAGGCGCTCGTGATCCTCAGCGACAAGTGGCTATATCCGTTCTTCCGCCAGTTCGGCGACCTGGTCGGCTACGGCGACGCGGCCGCCGCGCTGCTCGTGTCGCGCGCGGGCCCGGCGCCCGAGCCGGCCGACTGGGGCGGCGTGCGGTCCGTCGCGCTCGAGTTCGGGCCGTCGATCGCCGATCCGTGGGCCGACGCGCCGGGCGCGCTGCGCGACACGCTCGCGCCGGTCGCCGCGCGCGCGATCCGCCGCGCGCTCGACATGGCCGGGCTGCGCGCCGATCAGATCGACTGGTGCGTGCCTCCCGGCTTCGATCCCGGCTTCGCGGCGCGCGTGGCCGACGCCGCGTCGATCCCGGTCGGCGCGCGGATTCAGCACGACGGCTCGGGCCACCTGTCGTCGGCCGAATCGGCGGCCGCGCTGATCCGGCTCGCCGGTGCGCTCGACGAAGGCGAGCGCCGCACGGTGCTCGTGTGGGATGCGGCACTGCATGGCGCGGCGGCGGCGGCCGTCGTCGACCTCGCCGGCGGCCTCGATGCCGCACTCGATATCGAAGGAGACGCATGATGAGCGCCTACAAGGTCAGCCTGCGCGAACTGCGCTTCTTTCTGTGGGAACTGTTCGAAGCCGACAAGCGGTTCCTGGCGGAACACGGCCTGTACGGCACCCATGACCGCGCATCGATCGACGCGCTGCTCGAACGCGCGCGCGACTTCGCGCTCGACCTCGGCCGCAGCTACCAGCAGGCGGACGTCGAGGGCTGCACGCTGCTCGACGACGGCCAGGTGCGCATTCCGTCGCATTTCCACGCGTTGTGGGCGCGGTTTCGCGACGAATGGTCGAACACGCTGTTCGGCACCGCGCACGGGCTGCCGCCGATCGTCACGCAGATGATCTACGAGATGTTCATGGGCGCGAACCCGTCGTTCATGACGTACGGCGGCTTCACGCGCCCCGCGATCAAGCTGCTGCAGATGCACGGCACGCCGCACCAGAAAGCGCTGATCGCGCCGCTCGAGGCGTACCGCTGGGATGCGTGCTTCTGCGCGACCGAGCCGCAGGCCGGCACCGACCTCACCGCGGTCGCGCTGCGCGCGACGCCGCTCGAACGCGACATCTACGCGATCGACGGCGAGAAGGTCTACATCTCGGCCGGCATGCACGAGCTGACCGAGAACACGCTGTATTTCGTGCTCGGCCGCATCGACACCGCGTCGCCCGATTCCTTCTCGCTGTCGTGCCTCGTCGTGCCGCGTTTCTGGCCGGACGAGGAAACCGGCGAATTGCAGCCGAACCATGTCGACTGCATCGGCCTGCCGCGCAAGATGGGGCTCAAGGGCTGCGCGAACACGCACCTGGTGTTCGGCGCGAACGGCACGACCCGCGGCTGGCTGCTCGGCGGCCGGCGCAACGTCGGCCTGCTGCAGCTGATGCCGCTGATGAACCAGGCGCGGATGAGTACCGGGATGTTCGGCGTCGGCGTCGCGTCGAGCGCGTACCTGCACGCGGTCGAGTATGCGGGCCGCCGGCTGCAGGGCCGGCCGATCGAGCGCGCGTCGAACACGAATGCCGCGCGCGTCGCGATCGTCGAGCACGCGGACGTGCAGCGCATGCTGGTCGACATGAAGAGCCGCGTCGACGGCTGCCGCGGCCTGCTCGGCAAGCTCGCCGCGACCGCGACGCGCGCGGCGATGCTCGAAGCGACACCCGACGCCGATCCGGCCGAGATCGAGCGCCATCGCAAGCTGCAACTGCTGCTGACGCCGGTCTGCAAGGCGTTCATCTCCGATCAGGCATGGCGGATCTGCGAAACCGCGATCCAGGTGCACGGCGGGCTCGGCTACACCGACGCGAGCCCCGTCGAGCAGAACGCGCGCGACGTGAAGATCCTGTCGATCTGGGAAGGCACGAACTACATCCAGGCGCAGGACCTCGTGCGCGACAAGCTCGGCTTCGGCCGCCATTCGCGGCTGATCCAGTACTACCGCGACGAACTCGACGTGTTCCTCGCGCGCCAGCATCACACGGGCACGCATGCGGAGCTGCGCTCGCTGTTCGACGCGCTGCGCACGGGCGCCGACCGGATCGCCGCCGCGCTCGACGACATCGCGCGCGACGTGCAGGACGGTCATACGCACCGCAGCAGCCAGTTCTACACGCGTTTTCTCGAGATGTTCGGCGTCGTCACGTCGGCGTGGGTGCTGCTCGAATCGGCGACGATCGCCGCGCGCCGGCTCGACGCGCCGGACACGGCCGACACGCCGGCCGAACTCGCGTTCTATCGCGGCAAGCTGAAAAGCGCGCGCTACTACTTCGCGAACGTGCTGCCCGTGGTCGACCAGCACGCGGCCGTGATCGCCGCGATGGCGCACGCGGCGATCAGCGTCAGCAGCGAAGAACTCGTGCAGGCGGAATGACATGGACACGACACTCGATTCCGGCACGAACGCTTCGACCACCTCGACCGGCGACGCCCCGCGCAACCTGCTCGGCCGCCCCGCAACGCGCCATCGCGGTACCGACATCGATGGCGCGACGCTCGAGCCCGAGGCGCTGCGCGTGCGCGATCTCGACCTGAACGCGCTGATCGGCGCAACGACGTTCGAAGGCGCGCTCGCGCACCTGTGGTTCGACGTCGCGCCGGGCAACACGGCTCATGGCAAACACGAGGCCGCGATCCGCACGCGGCTCGCGGCGTTCGCCTCGGCGCTGGCGCCCGGCTCGGCCGCGCAGTCCGTCGCCGCGGATCTCGGCGCGGCGGGTGTCGCGCCGGTGTTCGCGGCCGCGTCCGGCCTGTTGCGCGGCTTCGACGACGTGACGGCACGCATGCCCGGCAACGCGCCGGACGACGCCGATCTCGACACGATGCTGCTGTGCGCGGCCGCCGCGCCGTTCCTGCTGCACGCGGCGATCGAAGGCCGTCCGTTTGCCGCCGGCACCGACGGCGGCGCTTCGCTCGATACCGCCGCGACGCAAGCGCAACGCATGCTCGTGCTGACCGGCGCGACGCGCCACGATGCGCAGGCTCAAGCGGCAATGGACATGCTGCTCGTCGCGTGGCACGCCGGCTTCGGCTACATCACGCCGACCGTGCTCGCGCCGCGCGTCGCGATCGGCACCGGCGTCACGCTCACGCAGGCGATCGCGTCCGGTTTCCTCGCGAGCGGCCCGTCGCACGTCGGCGCGGCACTCGAAGCGATGCACTGGCTCGCCGCGCTCGCACGCTCGGTCCCGGGCGGCATCGACGCACCGCCCGCCGCGCACGACGCCGCCGGCCGCGCGGCGATCGATGCGGCGCTCGACGCGAAACACACGCTGTACGGCTTCGGCCATCCGCTGTTCGTCGCCGATCCGCGTCCGCCGCACATGCGCGGCCTGTTCGCCGCGCACGGCTTCGACGGTGCATACGTGACGCTGTTCGACGCGTGCTGCGCGCAGGCCGACGCCCGCCGCGCGTTGCGGCCGAACATCGATTTCCTGACGGCCGCGACGCTGCTCGAACTCGGTGTCGCCGCGCCGTCGTGGGGCGTCGGTGTCGGGCTCGGCGCGCGCATCGCGGCGATGGCCGCGCATGCGGTCGAGCGCCGGCGACGCCCGGCCTTCGGCGTCAACAGCGCGACCGCGCGACGGCTGCTGGCCGCCGTGCCGGTCGGCTGGTTGTGAACCTTCATCCATCGGCACCATTCAGCAAAAGGAACGTCATGCTGCTCAAGAACCTGCGCCCGGCGAACGACTACGATCGCTTCGCCACCGAAACGCTCGAACCGTGGGACCTGCTGTTCATCAGCCGCATCCGCCAGCTCGCGCGCGGAATGACGCCCGGCGTGATCGCCGACATCGGCACGGCCACCGGCGTCGTGCCGGTGCGGCTCGCCACCGACCCGGCGATGCGCGGCTGGCGCTACGTCGGCATCGACCTCGATCCGGCGATGCTCGACGAAGGCCGCCCGCGCATCCGCGAACTCGATCTCGACGACACGATCGAGATGCGCGTCGGCGACGCGCTCGCGCTGCCGTTCGACGACGGCACGCTGACGATGGCCGTCGGCCGCGCGACGCTGCACCACCTGCCCGACAAGGCGCTCAGCCTGACCGAGATGTATCGCGTGCTGGAGCCGGGCGGCATCGCGCTCGTGCACGACATGCGCCGCGACGCGCCGCAGCACCTGCTCGACCGCTTCACCGAGATGCGCGCCGCCGCCGACTATCCGCCGACCCACGTCGAGGAAAAGATCACGCTCGACGAAGCGCGCGCGCTCGTCGCCGAAGCCGGCCTCGCGGACGTCGCGTCGATCTACAGCCCGAGCGCCGGGCTCGGCGCGCTCGGCTTCGAGATCCTGCTGAAGAAACCGGCGCTGGCCTGAGCGATGACCGACCTCGCCTTTCTCGCCGCGCACGCCGCCGTGCGGCTCGGCGCCGACGACGTGCACTGCGCGGCGGTCGCGCCCGGCGCGACGCTGCCGCTGTGCGTGACGCCGCGCAGCGCCGAGCTCGCGACCTCGCCGGAGATGTTCGTCGCGTGGTACCGCTCGCGGCTCGACACGATCGACACGCTGCTCGACGCGTGCGGCGCGCTGCTGTGGCGCGGTTTCGCGGTGCCCGACACCGCCGCGTTCGGCCGCCTCGGCGCGCTGTATCCGGCGCACGCGAACGGTTACACGGCGGGCGCCGCGCCGCGCAAGCAGATCGACGGCCAGGTGTACGAATCGACCCGCATGCCGCCGCCGTTCAAGATCGGGCTGCACCAGGAGATGGCCTACATGCCCGCGTTCCCGCGCCTCGTCGCGTTCTATTGCCGGCAGCCGGCCGATGCGGGCGGCGAAACGCCGATCTGCGACATGCGGCGCGTGACGGCACGCGTGCCGGCCGCGCTGCGCGAACGGTTCGCCGCGCGCGGCGTGATGTACCTGCGCAACTTCGCGGCGCCCGGCGATCGCGCGGACGGCCTCGCCGCCAACCCGAACCTGCCGTTCGCCGAATACCACCGGCCGTGGCACGACGCGTTCGGCACGCGCGACCGCGACGAGGTCGAGCGGCTGTGCGCGGAACGCGGCGTCGGCTGCCGCTGGCTCGACGACGGCAGCGTGACCGTGTCGCACGTCGGCAGCGCGCTGCGCGCGCATCCGCGCACCGGCGAAACCGTCTGGTTCAACCAGGCCAGCGCGCAGCACCCGAACCCGCGCTCGATGGGCGAGCTCAGCTACCGCTACCTGCAGCGCATGTACGGCGCGCGCGCCGCGTTCCCGTACGAGATCCGCTACGGCGACGGCTCGCCGATGCCGTTCGACGATCTCGTCGCGATCTACGATGCGTTCGACGAAGAGGAGCTCGCATTCCCGTGGCAGGCCGGCGACGTGCTCGTCGTCGACAACATGCTGGTCGCGCACGGCCGCAACCCGTACCGGGGCGCGCGCGACACGCAGGTCATGCTGTTCGACTGACAGGAAGCCGACGATGAGCGATTCGTTCCTCGCCTCCGTGCGCGCGCTGTTCGGCCCGCACGCCGCGTTCGACCGGCCGCTGCGCACGGCCTCGCAGCCGCTGCCCGATGCGCACGCGCCGGGTGCGGCGCTCGGCGCGCGCGCGATCGACGTCGCGGCCGGCGATTTCCGTTTCTCCGCGCGGCACGTGCGATTCCGGCTCGGCGCGGTCACGGCGATCGTCGGGCCGAACGGTTCCGGCAAGACCACGCTGCTCGAAACGCTGCTCGGCTTCCGGCGCGGCGGCACCGACGTGCGCGTACTCGACGTGCCGGCCGCGCGCTTCATGCGCGACACGCCGTCGCTGCGGCGGCTCGGCGCGCAGCTGCAGAAGGTCGAGTATCCCGACCATCTCCGCGTGTCGGAGATCGTCGCGCTGCACCGCGCGATGTACGTGCAGGCGGACGCCGCGGTCACCGAGGCGCTCGGCATCGCCGAACTGCTCGACAAGCCGTGCCGCGCGCTGTCGAAGGGGCAGCGCCAGCGCGTGGATCTCTACGTGGCGCTCGCGCACCGCCCCGAACTGGCCGTGCTCGACGAACCGTTCACCGGCCTCGACCGTCGTTATGCGGGCGTCGTGATCGACCTGCTGCGTCACCGCGCGCGCGGCACGAGCGTCGCGATGATCTGCCACGCCGAGGAGGAGCTTGCCGTCGTCGATGATCTCGTCTGGGTGCGCGACGGCGGCGTGCGCTACCAGGGCGACAAGGACGCGCTGCGCGCCGAGCTCGTCGGCGAAGCGCGCGCGGTCCTGCATTGCCGCGACGAAGCCGACGCGCGCGCGCTGCGCAAGCGGCTCGCGGCGCTGCCGGGCGTGACCGGCGTGCGCGTGTCGGCCGCGCACGTCGTCGAGGTGTTCGGCGATGCGACGCTGCATCCGAACGTGCACCGCATCGTCGGCGAACAGGGCATCCAGCATCTCGCGCTCGCGCCGAGCACGCCGGGCGACCTGCTGCGCCTCTGTACCGAGGGCCCCGTCCATGACTAAGGTGTTCCTGATTCTCGTGCGCAACGAGCTGCTCGGTTATCTGCGCAGCCGCTCGTCGCTGTTCTGGACGCTCGTGTTCCCGGTGTTCCTGCTGAGCGTGATGCTGTTCGCGTTCGGCGGATCGGGGTCGCTCGGCACCGCCGACATCGCGTTCGACGTGCCCGGCGGCGCGACGCCGTACAGCCGCGCATGCGAAGCGCAGATCGTCGCCAGCCTCACGCACAGCGACACGGTGAAGGCGACCTTCGGCGGGCGCGGCGCGGCGGCCGATCGCGTGACCGTCGTGCTCGGCGCCGACGAGCGCACGCCGGCGACGATCCGCTACGACTTCAACGGCTCGCTCGCGGTCAAGGCCGCGTCGCGCGTCGTCGAGATCGCGCTCGCCCGCTGCGCCGCGCAGCGGCTCGGGCTGCCGGCCGCGCAGGCGCGCTTCGAGAACGCGGCACCGGCGCGCCGCCCGTTCGACTATGGCGCGTTCTTCGCGACCGGCATTCTCGTGATGGCGTTCATGGCGATCGGCCTGAACTCGACGACCACCGCGATCGCGTCGCTGCGCGAACGCAATACCTTCAAGCTGTACGTGTGCTTCCCGGTCTCGCGCGGCGTGTTCCTCGCCGCGCTGATCGTCGCGCGGATGGTGATGATGGCGCTGTCGGCGCTCGTGCTGCTGACGGTCGCGCGTGTCGCGTTCGGCATCGCGCTGCCGATCGCGACGCCGGACGGGCTGCGTGCATTGCCGATCGTGCTGCTCGGCGCGGCGATGGTGCTCAGCATCGGCGTGCTGCTCGCGAGCCGCGCGCGGTCGCTCGCGGCCGCGGAACTCGCGTGCAACGTCACCTACTACCCGCTGCTGTTCTTCAGCGACCTGACGATCCCGATGCACGACGCACCGGCCTGGCTCAAGGCGGTACTCGCATTCCTGCCGACCAACCAGTTCGCCGTCGCGCTGCGCGGCGCGCTGGTCGACGGCGCCCCGTACGCGCAGCTCGCGCCGCAACTGCTCGGCATGACCGCGAGCACGGCGCTGTTCCTGTTCGCCGCCGCGCGACTGTTCCGCTGGCACGACGCATGACGCATGACGCGTCGCCCATTGTTTCGACGAAGGAGAATCCCCCGATGAAATCGAGCAATCCCATCACCGACTACCTGCTGCACGCGAGCAACTTCCTGCCGGCGATCGTGTTCCTGTTCTACGGCCGGCTCGGGCCCGGACAGCCGGACGTGCGCTGGACGCACGCGTTCCTGATCGGCGGCGTGCTCGCGCTCGTGCACGGCGCATGGCTGATCCGCCGCGCGGACCGCAACAGCATCGCGATCGGCGTCGACCTGTTCCTCGTGATCGGCGCGGTGCTGGCGCTCGTGTCGCCGACAGGTAGCCGTTTGTGGGGAGAAGAACTCGGGCCGGCCGCGATGCTCGTGTGCGTGCTGGTCGTCGGCATCGTGCATACCGCGTGGTCGGACGGCGGGTTCGTCGACGGCACGTTCGTCGACCATGCGCGCGCCCGTTCGCTGTCGATCGTGCTGCTCGCCGTCACCGTCGTCGCGCTCGCGGTGTCGATCGCGATGCGCCACAGCCCGCTGTGGGGCGGCGTCGTGCCGCTGATCGCGCTGGTCGTCGTGCGCGGCCGCCTGCGCAAGCAGCTCGTGCGGGCCGGCTGACGATGAGCGCGCTGCCCGACCGCGCCGCCCAACGGCACGCGCTCGCCGCGACGCTCGGCGACGGCTGGCTCGACGGTGCGTCGGCCGAATCGTGCGAGCCTTACGCGACGGACGTGACGCGACACAGCGGCCTCGCGCTCGGTGTCGCGCGGCCGGCATCGACCGCCGACACGAGCGCGCTCGCGCGGGTCGCCGTCGCGCACCGCGTCGCGCTCGTCGCACAGGGGGCGCGGACCGGGCTCGTCGGCGCCGCCGTGCCCGATCGCAGCGGCACGCAATGCGTGGTGTCGTTCGACCGGATGCGTGCCGTTCGCGCGTTCGACGCGGCAAATCGCAGCATCACGGTCGAGGCCGGCGCGCGGCTGTCCGACATCAACCGCGTGGCGGCCGACGCCGGCCTCTGCCTGCCGATCGACCTCGGCAGCGATCCGGCGGCCGGCGGCCTCGTCGGCGCCAACGCGGGCGGCAGCCGCCTGATCAAGTACGGCGACGTGCGCCGCAACGTGCTCGGCGTCGAAGTCGTGCTCGCCGACGCGGCGGGCACCGTGATCGACGCGCTCGCGCCGCTGCGCAAGCGCAACGCGGGCTTCGACGTCACGCAATGCTTCATCGGTGCGAACGGCGCCCACGGGCTCGTGACGGCCGTGTCGTTCGCGCTCGCACCGCTCGAACGGTCGTCGTGTGCCGCGTTCGTCGCGTTTGCGTCGTACGACGCGGCGCTCGCCGGCCTGCTCGCGTTCGAGCGCGCGTTCGGCGAGATGCTGTCGGCGTTCGAATTCATGTCGGCCGCGGCCGTCGGTTGCGTCGCCGCCGCGTTTCCTGCGCTGCGCATTCCGTTTGAAGCGGATGCCGCCGCATGCTATGCGCTCGTCGAGATCGCGACCGGCATGCCGGGGCTCGACGGGCTGCTCGAGGATCGCGCGATTGCGACGCTCGACACGCTGGCGGGTGAACGCGTGGTGCTCGACGCGGCCTGCGCGCCGGCCGAACGGTTCTGGCGGATCCGCGATGCACTGCCGGTCGCGGTTGCGCAGCACGGCATTCCGCTGTCGTTCGACGTGTCGTTTCCGCGCGGCGCGCTGGCCGCATTCGTCGCCGATGCCGAGCAATGGATCGCGGCGGCGCATCCGTCGCTGCGCTGCCACGCGTTCGGTCATTTCGGCGACGGCGGCTGCCATCTCGTTGTGTCGATCCCCCACGCCGGCGCGGAACGCTACGGGCCGCTGCAGCAGGTGGCGCTGCGCGGTGCGCTGTACGAGCGCGTCGTGCGGGCCGGTGGCTGCTTCAGCGCGGAGCATGGCGTCGGGCCGGTCAACGTCGCGTATTACCGCAAGCACGTGCCGGCCGCACAACGGGAACTCGCCGCCGCCGTCCAGCACGCCGTCGATCCGTTGGGGTTGATCGGGCGGGTGCGCTATTGATGCGCCGTTTCGCGGCGCCAGGGAGAATTTGCATGATGCTTCGACACCCGTCCAGCCTGGGCCCGGGTACGGATTCCGAACCGGGTACCGACCCGCCGCTCTCCGGCATTCCGGCCACGCTGCCCGACTCGGGGGCCGTGATCAACGTGCGAGGGGTGGCGTACGTGATTCCGCTGCCGCCCCGCGATCATGCGCGCCCGGCGCTGTGGCGCGAGCTGGCGGACCGGCGCGACGAACGGTCGGCCGATGGAAACGGCGAGCCGGATACGCAGCAGGATTGAGCGGGCATGTGCATTCCGTTGAATTGAAAGGGCGCCACGCAAACAAACGCGGCGCCGGACAACCTCGGTCGTCCGGCGCCGCGTCAGGCAACGCATACGGTCAGAACACCGCGTGCCCGCTGATCAGGCTGGGCAGCCAGGTCGAGAAGAACGGCATGTAAGTGACGATGTTGATCGCACTGAAGATCGCGAGGTAATACGGCCACGCCATCTTCGTCGTCTCCCCGATCGACACGTTGCCGATCGCGCAGCCGACGAACTGCACCGAGCCGATCGGCGGATGCACGAGGCCGAGCGAGCAGTTCAGCAGCAGCATGATCCCGAACTGCACCGGCCCGACACCGCACGCCATCGCGATCGGCAGGAACAGCGGCGTCGTGATCAGGATGTGCGCGGCCATGTCGACGAACGTGCCGAGGAACACCTGGATGATGTTGATGTACAGCAGCATCAGCCACGGCGCGGCGGTCGACTGCTTCAGCAGCCCCTCGATCGCATCCGGAATCTCCAGGTACGACATCTGGAAGCGCAGCATGTTCGACACCGCGATCAGCAGCAGCACGACCCCCGTCGTGCGCGCCGCATGCGACAGCGCGCGGCGCAGCTTCTCGGCCGTCAGCGTGCGGTACACGACCGCGGTCAGCACGAGCGAGTACACGACGGCGATCGCCGCGGCTTCGGTCGCGGTCGCGATCCCCTTCGCGACGCACACGAGGATGATCGCGATCACCATCAGCCCGGGCACCGCGCCGACGAAGCTGCGCAGCACCGCATACCAGCCGGGAAACGCGGGCAGCGCGGACGAACCGTCTTCGCGGCGCGGATAACCGTGGCGCACCGCCTGCCAGTACGCGGCGGCGAGCACGAAGCCCATCACCCACAACACCGGCAGCAGCCCGGAAAACAGCAGGTCGCCGATCGACACGCCGCTCACCGGCTGGCCGTGCAGCATCCCGGTGATGCCCTGCGCGGCGAACGCGTAGATGATCATGTTGGTCGACGTCGGCATCAGCGCGCCGGCGAGCGACGCGTGCGTCGTCACGTTGACCGCGTACGCGGCGCTGTAGCCTTCGCGCTTCATCAGCGGAATCACCACGCCGCCCATCGCCGACGTATCGGCGGTCGGCGAACCCGACACGCCGCCGAACAGCGTGCAGGCGACGACGTTCGCCATCCCGAGGCCGCCGCGAAAGTGGCCGACGGTCGCCTGCGCGAAGCGCAGGATCCGGTCCGCGATGCCGCCGTGCAGCATCAGTTCGCCGGAGAAGATGAAGAACGGCACCGCGAGGAACGAGAACGCATTCATCCCCGAGATCATCGCCTGCATCGCGGTCGCGATCGGCAGGCCTTCGACCATATAGGTGAGCACGCAGGCGATGCCGAGCGCGAACGACACGGGCACGCCGAGCACGAGGAAAATCAGAAAACTGACGGACAGGATCGCGAGTTCCATGGCGTTATTGCCCCGGCGAAGAACGACGAAGCGCGAGCAGGTGCTCGAGCGAGAAGAGGATGATGGCGATCGCGGCCGGCATCGCGATCAGGTAGCGCACGCCTTCGGGCAGCCCGATGATCGGGATGCGGTCGCCCATCGTCTCGGCGGCCATGCTGCCGCAGCCGGCCATGATCATGATCGCGAACGCGATCAGGCTCACGTGCTGGATCGCGATCACCACCTTGCGCGACCTGGGCGGCAGCCGGCGCACGAGCGAATCGAGGCCGATGTGACCACCGTCGCGCACCTTCATCGCCGCGCCGAACATCGCGATCACGATCACGAGCAGCAGCGCGATCGGCTCCACGAAATCCGGCGCGTTCTCGAACGCGTAGCGCATCACGACCGCGTAGAACACCAGCACCGTCAGCACCGCGAGGCACGTCGACGCGATCACCGCCAGCACGCGGAACAGCACGTCGTTCACGCAGCGCAGGAGCGGCGCGGCATGCGGCCGCGCCGGCCCCGTGCCGTCCGGAGCGGCGGCCGCCCCGCCGGCGGCCGCGGCGCCGTTCAGGGAAGTGCGACGCGTCACTTGGTGGCCTCGATCTCGTCGACGATCTGCTTCATCTGCGGCGTCTTCTCGTACTTCGTCCACAGCGGCTGCATCGCCTTCACGAACGCCGCGCGATCGATCTGCGCGGCCGGCAGGACCTTCGCGCCGCCCTTCGTCACCGCCTGCTGCGCGGACGCCTCGCGCGCGGTCCACAGCTTCTGGTAGTACGGCACCGAATCGGCCGCGGCCTTCCTGATCGCCGCCTGCTCCTGCGGCGACAGCGTGTCCCAGACCTTCTTCGAGAACACCAGCACTTCCGGCGTCATCGCGTGCTGCGTCTCCGAGTAGTCGGGCGCCACTTCGTAGTGCTTGGTTTCCTCGTATGACGGCATGTTGTTTTCGGCCGCGTCGACGAGGCCCGTCTTCAGCCCCGTGTACACCTCGGCGAACGGCATCGGCGTCGGCGTGCCGCCCATCGCCTTGATCTCGTCGACCATCAGGTCGGACGGTTGCACGCGCACCTTCAGCCCCTTCATGTCGGCCGGCGAGCGCACCGGGCGCTTCGCGTAGATCGAGCGCGCGCCGCTCTCGTAGAACGTCAGCGCGATCATCCCCTTCGCGGTGAACGCGTCCAGGATCTTCTGGCCCGCCGGGCCGTACATCGCCTTGCGGAAGTGATCGACGTCGCGGAACAGGAACGGGAACGACGGGATCAGCGATTCCGGCACGATCTCGTTGAACGACGCGCCGTTCACGCGCGCCATGTCGATCGCGCCGATCCGCACCTGGTCGACCGTGTCCTTCTCCGAGCCGAGCGCGCTGTTGCCGAACACCTTGATCGAATCCTTGCCGCCCGTCTGCTTCGACAGTTCGTCGCCCATGAACTTCACGGCCATGTTGGTCGGGAAGTTGTCGCCATGCACGTCCGCCGAGCGGAACACGCGCGCCTGGGCGGACATCGCGAAGCCGGCCAGCAGCGCAACGGCCAGGGCGGTACGGGAGCGGGTGAATCGGTGCTTCATCGTCAGTCTCCTTGATGGTTGTACTCGTTGTCGCGCGGCGAGCGGCCGGCATGCGCACGCTTCGACGCCGTGCTCGCCGACCGCAGAGTCATACGTCGTATGACGTGTTGACGCGAATGTACGTCGGTTAATCGTTTAACTCACTTGGTGCATACCCGTAGAACCGCAGCCACGAAGGGTTTGCAGCGAATTTCGGGGAATCGTATTCTCTGTTTAGGTGGCGCCATGCGAAACGTTTTCCGGAAGCGGGTTCACATTTGCGGCGAGCGGCTGGTCGGTTGCCGCTACCGACGGTGGAAATCGATCGTTCGCTTTGCTTTCCAATGTCATAGGATGACTGATCTCGACGCGTGTACGTCGGCGCAATGTCATGCGCACGCGCCGCCGGCGGCGCGATTCAGGAAGGAAAGAAGGGGGAAAGCGTGCAACGACAGGCGCGCTCGCCTACCGTTGCCGTCATGTCTGCATGACCAGCGACGTCAGTTGCGCCGCGCGTGCCACGGCCGTCTTCGCGTAGATCGACTTGATCTGCGTGCGGATCGTGCCGATCGACACGCCGCGCAGCCCCGCGCACTCCTGCGGCGACAGCCCGTCGCAGCACAGCAGCACGGCGAGATCGGCCTCGGCCGACGACAGCCCGTAGAACACGCGCAGCCGCTGCGCGCGGGCCGACGGCGAACGCAGGTCGGCGGCCGTCATCAGCGTCGCGACGCCCGGCCGCTCGCGCATCAGGCGCGACTGCTCGGGCACCGGCATCAACGCCAGCGGCAACGGTTCGCCCGTCGCGCGCCGCAACAACAGCCCGCCGCGCGCGTACGCGTGCCGCCATTGCACGTCGTCGACGCAGCCTTCCGGCGCGAAACGCCCGTTCACCACCCGCAACGCCGGCTCCGCCGCGATCAGCTGATCGGCCGCGCGATTCGTATAGCGCAATTCGCGCTGCGCGCCGAGCAGGAACACCGGCACCGGAATCGCATCGAGCGCCGATTCGGCCGCAGCCACGCGCGCCTCGAGCTCGCCGATCCGCGCCTGGATCTGCAGCGCGCGGCTGATGTGCATGCCCATGTTTTCGATCGCGCGGCGCTGATCGTCGGACAGCCCCTGCGATTCGAGGCCGCCCTGGACGCTGAGGAATGCGCCCGAACCCACGCCGCGATGGATGTACAGGCCCGAGATGCTGCCGATCCCGTAAGGGTGAAGGAACTCCTGATAGAACTCGCTGTGCGCGCGCTGGTGCGCGGACAGGTGCCTGACGTCCTCGAACCAGCGGCCCGCCGGCCAGTTGCCGGCGACCGGCACGACCGGGTCGTACCGATAGAACTCGGTGTTGTACGTGTGGTAACACGCGGCGACCCATGACGCGTCGTCACCCGCCGCCTTCTCGATCGCCGGCACCCGCGCCGCATCGTCGAACGACAGCAGCGTGACCATGCGCACGCCGACCCACGATCGCAGCCCGTCCAGCACCGTTTCCCAGCGCTGATCGCCCAGTGCCGCGGCATAGACGTCATCGATCCATGCCGATGGAATCAACCCGTTCATTTGCATCTGGCCACCCCGCGCCGTGCGTTTTTGTCGAACGTCTTCTGCGCATCTTAGTCAATTGGCGCCAGCGTTTGAATCACTCGTTCGCATTTGGTCGAAATACGACGTTTGTTACCGTTTATCGTCAGACGTAATGGGCATTTTTCCGGCGCCATGGGTCCAATCGAATCCGGCGCACATGGGGTCGCGCGCTTTTCTTCGGGACCGCGGTATGCCATGATGCGACGCATGTCGATTCGAAACACCACGCACTCGCTGCACCATCACCACGGACGCCCCCTGTTGCGCCGTGGTTCGTTTCGCATCTAGCAATTGCATCGGGTGAATGCCCGATCAAGACGACAACCAAGGCGCCTGCGGCGCCTTTTTTGTTTTTTGCCGCCTTAAAAACCTGCTGCGCCGATCAATCGATACCGTACGGAGTGTTTTCAATGCAACAGACCTGGAAAGAAGTCGCCTTGTCGGATCTGCCGCTGCGCGAGGACCTCAGGTTGCAGCACGCGTACGGGGCGCCGCAGCTCGACGTGCCGGTCTGCCTGAACGTCAACGAGAATCCCTATCCGCCGTCGCCCGCGCTCGTCGAGCGCATCGCGACCGCGGTGGCCGACGCCGCGCGCGCGGCGAACCGCTATCCCGATCGCGACTTTGCCGGGCTGCGATCGCATCTGGCGGCGTATCTGACGCACGACACCGGCGTGACGGTCGACGCAGCGGGCATCTGGGCCGCCAACGGCTCGAATGAGGTGATCCAGCAGATCCTGCAGGCATTCGGCGGTCCGGGGCGATCGGCGCTGGCCTTTACGCCCGCGTATCCCATGTATGACGAATACTGCCGCACGACTTTCACGCGCCTCCACACGTTGCCGCGCACCGGGGATTTCGCGCTGGACGTGGATCAGGCGCTCGACAGTATCCGAGCGCACCAGCCGAGCGTGGTGCTGCTGACGTCGCCGAACAACCCGACCGGAACCGCGCTGCCGGTCGGCGATATTCGCGCCATCCTCGACGTCGCGCCGGGCGTGGTCGTCGTCGACGAAGCCTATGCGGAGTTCCGGCGTCACGGCGTACCCAGCGCGGTGACGCTGCTACCGGATCATCCGCGGCTCATCGTGACCCGCACGTTGAGCAAGGCATTCAAGTTCGCGGGCGGCCGCGTCGGGTATTGCGCGTGCGCGCCCGCGGTCGTGCAGGCGCTGAAGCTGGTTCGCTTGCCCTACCACCTGTCCGCCTTCACCCAGGCGGCGGCCTGCGCGGCGCTGGTCGCGCGCGACGAGATGCTGTCGCAAGTCGAAACGATCAAGGCCGAGCGCGATTCGACCGTCGGCTGGCTGCGCGGCCTGGGCCTCACGGTGGCCGATTCGGATGCGAACTTCGTGATGTTCGGCGAGTTTGCCGACCGGCACCGGATCTGGAGCGGCCTGCTGCGCCACGGCGTCCTGATTCGCGAATCGGGCCCGCCCGCGTATCTGCGCGTGTCCATCGGCACCGCTGCGGAGATGGCCGCGTTCCGTGCGGCCCTGCTTGACGTGATGGCGGCCGGATAAGCGACCGGCCATCCGGTCGACGACGCGACGGGAAACGTGCCGGCGCCGTATCCGACGATGCACTTACTTCATCGCCGCGAAGCGCATTTCCATCTCGTCGATCTTCGCGAGCACCGCTTCGCTGAGCTTTCTGATGTGGCGCGGCACATCGGGCGCCGACAGCAGCTCCTCGATTCGCCCGCGCCAGTAGCTCGGATGCCGCACGCGCCCCGCGCCCGACATCGACACATCGTCAGCGTTCTGTTCGCTGTCCAGGAGAGCCACCATTCTCTGGATGTGAGAGAGCTCTCGTTCCACATAGTCTCGTGCCAGCATATTGATTGAAATTCCCCGAAATACGACAGCAGGCCTTCCGTCATCAACGCGCCATCGTGTTGCGATGAAAGCGACTCACCGCACACGTCGAACGCCATCGTACGCAGAAGCTGTGTCAATAAACTGCGTGGGCATGTGTTGATTTCGACCCGGAATGGCGGGCCTGCCCGCTTGTTCTGATGCCATCCGCCCCCGATGCCCTGTGGTCAATCGTAGGCTTGCTGTCGGGCAATGGCATCTCCCAAAGTGGGGATGCCGGCAGATATTGGCGGGGGGATTTCCGGAAATCGTGGGGTGTCGGGAGGCGCGCATGCGGCGGCCGGCCGGGGATCAATTCGCGATCGGCTGGCTACTTGAATGGCGTGCAACCGGCGCACTGCCGCCGGGCAGGCACGGGGCGAGGATTTGCAGCGCGCATGAGTGTGGCCCGGGTTTCGTGTTCACGACGATTGAGGACAGGAACGCGTGGCGTGTGGCGTCCGTCGTGCGCCGTGCACGTCGAAAACGTTTGCGCCTGCGTAACGCGCCAGCGTGCGAGATTGTTTCGACACGGCGTGCGCGACGGCGCGGCCCACTTGCCCGGCTCGCCGCGCGCATTCACATCGCCGGTATCGAACGCCGCCTGACGCTTCGTCGAATCCTTTTGATCGGGCAACCTGTCGAAGTCCATCGGCGGGTGTTTTTTAGGTATTGCAAGCGCTTGTCGGTAGTGACTCGCATGTCACGCGCGAATATCCGGATGTTTCGCGAAACGACCTACCTGAGCGATACAGTCCGTCGAAATCAGATATCGGCATTGCCCTGCTTCAACCCGAAAATGAAATCCGCTTCCACCGATGCGCCTTTGGGCAATTGCAGCACGCCGACCGACGTACGCGTATGAACACCGGCGTCGCCAAGCACTGCATACAAAACATCGGATGCGCCGTCGGCAACTTCGCTTTGCATCGTGAAGCCGGGTGCACTTCGCACATACACGGTCATGCGCGGCACTGTCGCTATTACGTCAAGCGTGCCGCAGCGCTTTCTGATCAGCGAGAGCGCACGCAGTGCCGATACGCCGGCAGCCCGGCGACCTTCATCGAGCGAAACGGATTCCCCCACTACGCCAACGAAATGCACCACTTCGCCGATCCGTGGAATCTGGCCGGCAATATAGGCCGAATTCCCGTCGACCAGAATGGGGGTGTACTTTCCACCAATCCTGATTTCCTCATCCGGATTGAAGCCGAATTCGGCGGCAATCTGAATCAGCTTCTCGTCTCTGTTCATCAGTGAATTCCCCGATACTTCATAAAAATGTAAAGAGTCGTTAAATCCCGGTTGCCTGTCTTGAAGAAGAAAACCCGTGCGATCGGTCAACTTGACATGCTGGTGCCGTTAAAGATGCCCGGGTAATCCTCTACGTGTTCGTCAATACGACACACTTCTCAGGTGTTCGAAGCAGTCCTGCATCGCCATATTGACGACAAAACACGTAGTCGGCGAATTTTCCTCAAAATTTTCCGTTGAAACCGCTATCATGTGAGTACTCAAACCTGAAGAGCGATACATGGCAACGTACAAGGAACTGAAAGCCCAGATGGAAGCTTTGGCCGAGAAAGCCGAAGCTGCACGTGCCGCGGAATTCCAGGCGATCGTCGACGACATCCGCACCAAGGTTGCGGAATTCGGCATTACCGAGAAGGACATTTTCGGTAACCGTCGCGGCCGTCCGGCCAAGCAAGCGGCCGCCCCCGTGCAGGCAAAGTATCGCGACCCGAAGACCGGGGCAACCTGGTCGGGCCGCGGTCGCGCGCCCGCATGGATCAAGGACGCGAAGAATCGCAATCGATTCCTGATCCAGGAATAGGATTCTCGACGCGTACCGGCGCGCGGTTTTGCGCGCCGTCCTGCTATTTGGGCATCGATACCGGCGGTATTCAACGACCGTGCCGGGTTGATGAGGCTTTGTCTCATTCGGCGCGCGGCGGCATGCTGCGCGCCGGATTGCATTCGGCCCCGCCCTCGCACTATTTCCTGATTCAACGTTCGTAATAGATCGCAAGCCAGACGGTTTGCGTTTCTTCGTGCGTCCACGCAACGCGATGGCGGCAATGCGGCTCGATCAGCACGTAGTCGCCGGGATGCATTTCATGGCGCGTCGGGCCTTCCTCGAATTCGAGCACCGCCGCTCCCGACAACAGCACGACCCATTCGGCGCGTGCGTCGTCATACCAAAAACCGTCCGGGCTCGTGTGGCCCATCGATACGATTCGCTCGACGTTCAGACGCTGGCCCGTGACGAGGAGGTCGATTTTTTCGTCCTCATCGCGCCGGCCATCGGCGGTGAACAGGTTGCCGGTTTGAAGTTGCATGGGTTGGCCTCGTCGGCGGTATTGGATGGGCGCCAGGGTTGACGGTGGCGGGAAAGGTTCACTGTAGCCCAATGGATGCGATTGGAACCGGCTCGTTTCGTTGGAAGAAGACGATGGGGGTGCCTATTTCCATGATCGGCCAGCAACAGACGATCATCGTCCTTTTCTCAATGGACGCTGTTGGGAGACATCGCGTCGAGCAGACGGCGGGGCTGGTTCGCGATCGTGTCGGAATCCTTGACCTTGCCAACCGCCGATGCGTTTTTACCGCTACACGAAAGCACGTTACGCGCTGGAAACATTGCGCACTGGACATCCGAAGGTCGCAACGCTACAGAATCCGAATACCCCGTTCGAGTTGCTTTCCCTGACCGTCAAAACGAACGAAGAGCGAAACAGGCAGCGAAAATTGATTCTGTTTTCGAGCCGGCTGCACGCTTCGCCGCATCTTTCGATGCCGACAATACGCTCGGCTGGTTCATCGCTGGATCGCGTCCCTCAGCCTGGACGACGCGGCGTATGGCACGCACACCATGCGGCGGAAAGGGGTCTCTCCGATCTATCGGCGAACGAAGAACCTGCGGGCCGTTCAACTTCTGCCCGGGGATACAAGGCTTGAGAGCACTGGCCGATACCTCGGCGTCGAGGTTGACGATGCGCTTGAGATGGCGGAACAAGCGCAGACCCGACCCAACGGCCGGCGAGCGGTCGTTTGCCGGCCACAAGCGGCCATTGGCCCATCCAAAGCAAACGGCCGCTTCCCGTCGGGATGCGGCCGTTCCTGGCGACAACTGTCACGTTACGCAAATCGTTGGGTTTAGCCGGTCGTTCAAGCCATTGGGTCGGTCACGCGAGTCAGGTTTTGATAAACGCAGCCATTAGCAGGCTGATCGCCGACACTGAACTTGCCGTGCTGTTCGGCTCGCATCGGATGCGGGATATCCGTCAGATTGTTGACGTCTGCATGATCGTCCACGACGGCGCGTGTGATCGGCCTCCCCGTCGATCGCGTTCGTTTGCCCGCGTATCTGCAGTCCCGGCGGCCGGCTTCGTTCGCGGAGGTCGTCAGCATCTCCTGCATCAGCCATGCAAAAGCAACGGCGGGTCCGCGTCTGCCCGTAAAGGCGCCCGAGCATCGAAGCCCGCCAGTGCTACGTACGGTCACGTACCGTAGGCAAAAGCGACCGCGCGTTAATCCGTCGCCGGAATCCACGAGGCCGTCGCCGCCTCGCTTGCGCGGAACGCGGGAAACTTCGCGCCGAGCTCCGCGATCGTGCGGATGTCGTTCTTCACGAGATCATCGCGCGTGATCAGCGTCGGCTTGACGACGATCCGCCGGCCCGGATCCTGCCCCGCGACGAGCAGCGCGGCGGCCCGCACCGACACCGCGCCGACGACTGCGGGATTCGTGGCGGCCGTCGCGACCCATGCGCTGCCGGGCGCGCGGATCGCCTCGATATCGGCGGTCGAAATGTCGGCGCTATAGATGCGCAACTTCGACGCCAGCTTCGCCTCGTCGGCCGCGAGCTTCGCCCCGCGCGCGAATTCGTCGTAAGGCGCGAACACCACGCGGATGTCGGGATGCGCGCGATAGGCGGCCGCGGCCTGGTTCGCGACCGATTGCGCGATCGGATTGTCGACGGTGCCCCAGCGCGCCTGCTCGCGCACCTTCGGATGCGCGCGCTTGAAGTCCCGCCACGCGGCGTCGCGCCGGTCGAGCGGCGCGAACCCGGCGACATACACGTAGCCGGCCGAGAACGCATCGCCGTTGTCCTTCACCGCCTGGTCGAGCAACAGGTTCGCAAGGTCGCGATCGCTCTGCTCGATCTGCGGCACCTTCGGGTTACCGAGGTCGACATCGAACGCGACGACCTTGATGCCCTTGTCCAGCGCGCGCTGCACGACGTCCTTCAGCGATTCGGGGAGCCCGTGGTTGACGATGATCGCCGACACGCCGACGCTGATCGCCTGCTGGATCTGCTCGCGCTGCTCGGTTGCGTCCTGGCGACCTTCGTAGATGCGCAGGTCGATACCGAGCGCCTTCGCCTGCTTCTGCGCGCCGGCCTCGTATGCCTGGAAGAAATCGCCGGTCGACAGGTAGTTGACGAGCGCGATCTTCACGCCGCCCTTGTCGAACGGCGCGGGTGCGCCTTTGAGCGGGCCGGCATGCGACACGGGCACGGTCAACGCGGCAACGGACAGGAGCGCGAGCGCGCGGATCATCCGGACGGGGCGGGACGGACGGCGAAACGGGAATCGCATGCGGATCTTCCTTGGCTGGTGTCGGTATCCGGAAAATCTATCAGCGCGGCGAACCCGTTCAAACCGAGCGATTCGGCAATCGATATTCCTTCGGATGGCAAATCGTTCAAGCCGGCCGCGTCGCACCCGGAACAAGCATTCGAGCGCGCGCGTGATATGCGTAGCAGGAATCGATGGTTAGCGTGCGGGAGCGTCGTCATTAGAGTCGCAAAGTTCAGCCCACTCTTTTTTTCAGCGCCCATCGACGCCATGACCCGTCCCGCCCGAACCCGTCGCACCTTTGCCGCCGCCCTGCTGACGCTCGCCGCCGTCGCCGCGCTCTCCCCTGCCCGCGCGCAAGGCGATGCGGCGGCAGGTAACGCCGCCGTGCCGTCGCTGAAAGGCAAGCGCATCGGCATCACGGCGATCGGCACCGATCATTACTGGGACCTGAAGGCATACCAGGGTGCGATCGACGAAGTGAAGCGGCTCGGCGGGACGCCGATCGCACTCGACGCCGGCCGCAACGACAACCGCCAGATCGCGCAGATCCAGACGCTGATCGCGCAGAAACCCGATGCGATCATCGAGCAGCTCGGCACGGCGAGCGTGCTCGAACCGTGGCTGCAAAAGATCCGGCAGGCCGGCATTCCGCTGTTCACGATCGACACGGCCTCGCCGTCGAGCCTCAACGTCACGACCTCGGACAACTTCTTCATCGGCGAACAACTCGCGCTGAAGCTCGTCAACGACATCCACGGCGAAGGCAACATTCTCGTGTTCAACGGCTTCTACGGCGTGCCGGTGTGCGCGATCCGCTATGACCAGTTGAAGGCGGTGCTCAAGTACTACCCGAAGGTGAAGATCCTGCAGCCCGAGTTGCGCGACGTGATTCCGAACACCGTGCAGAGCGCGTACGCGCAGGTCAGCCAGCTGCTCGCGAAATACCCGAAGGGGCAGATCGCCGCGATCTGGGCCGCGTGGGACGTGCCGCAAGTCGGCGCGACGCAGGCCGTCGACGCCGCGCGCCGCAGCGAGATCAGGACCTACGCGGTGGACGGCAGCCCCGATGTCGTCGCGCTCGTGAAAGACCCGAAATCGAGCGCGGCGGCCGTGGTCGCGCAACAACCCGCGCTGATCGGCAAGACCGCGGTCGACAACGTCGCGCGCTACCTGGCCGGCGAGCGCACGCTGCCGCCCTATACGTACGTCCCGTCGCTGCTCGTCACGAAGGACAACGCCGGCTCGGCCCAGCAGACGCTCGGGCAGGCCGCCGCCCCGAAATGAGCGCCGACACGCGCCCGCCCGCGCTGGCGCTGCGCGGGATCGTCAAACATTTCGACGGCGTGCCGGCGCTGCGCGGTGCGTCGCTCGACGTCGCGCGCGGCACCGTGCACGGGCTGATCGGGCAGAACGGCGCCGGCAAGTCGACGCTGATCCGGATTCTCGCCGGCATCGACACGGCCGATGCCGGTACGATCGCGATCGACGGTGCGACACAGGCGCTCGCACACCGCGCGCCGCCGGAAGGCATTGCGTTCATTCACCAGGAGCGTCTGCTGCCGGCGACGTTCACGGTCGCCGAGGCGCTGCAGTTCGGCAACGAACCGGCCTATGGCGCGGGGCCGCTCGGGCTGCTGGCGGCACGCCGGATGCGACGCGATGCCAGCGACGCGCTGCACGCGCATTTCGGCCTCGACCTGCCGCCGAACCGCCTGATTGCCGAGTTGAGCGTCGCCGAGCGGCAGATCGTGCAGATCACGCGCGCGCTGATGCGCGACCCGCGCATCCTCGTGCTCGACGAACCGACCGCCGCGCTCGTCAGCAGCGAGGTCGACCGCCTGCTGCAGACACTCGACCGGCTGCGGCGCCGCGGGCTGACGATCCTCTACGTGTCGCACTACCTGAACGAGATCGCGGCGATCTGCGATCGCGTCACCGTGCTGCGCGACGGCACCGACGTCGCGCACGTCGACGCACGGACCACGCCGACCGAGGCGCTCGTCGCGGCGATGATCGGCACCGGGATCGCCGCACGATCGCAAGCGCCGGTACGCGTGCCCGGCCCGTCCGCGCTGCGGGTCGCCGGCCTCGCGGCGCCCGGCCGGTTCGACGACGTGTCGTTCGAGGTCCGGCGCGGCGAGATCGTCGGTGTCACGGGGCTGCTCGGTTCCGGCGGAAAGCAGGTCGTGCGCAGCCTGTTCGGACTCGAACGCGGCGTGCGCGGCACGGTGACGCTCGACGGCCGCGTGACGCGGCTGCGCAGCCCGCGCGACGCGGTGCGTCGCGGCATCGCGTTCGTGCCGGAAGACCGCCGCTCGCACGGCATCGCGCCGAGCCTGTCCGTGCGCGAGAACATCACGCTCGCGAGCCTTGCGCGCTTCACCCGATTCGGTCTGGTCGCGCGGCGCCGCGAGGACGACGCGGTGCAACGGCTGATCGCCGCGCTCGACGTGCGGGCGCCCGGCCCGGACGCGCCGGTGCGCCAGCTGTCCGGCGGCAACCAGCAGAAAGTCGCGCTCGCGAAATGGCTGAGCCGTGGCGCCGAGCGCACGTCGCCGGTGTATCTGTTCGACGAGCCGACGGTGGGCGTCGATATCGGCGCCAAAGCGGAAATCTACCGGCTGCTCGATCGCCTCGCACGCGACGGCGCGGCGATTCTGTTGTTCTCGAGCGACCTGATCGAGCTGCTGGACGTCACCGATCGTGTGCTCGTGATGGCACGCGGCCGGATCGTGCGCGACGTCGCGACCCGCGACGCCACGCGCCACGATCTGCTCGCGTGGGCGACCGGCGCACGCGGCCACACGCCGCGGCAGGAGGTGGCCGCATGAACCGGATTCTCGATCGTGCGCCGCCCGGAGCGGCGTTCGCGCGGCTGCCGGGCACGTTCGGCGCGCAATTCTGGCTGCGCTGGGGCGCGGCACTCGCGTTCGCCGTCGTGTGTGCGGTGTTTGCCGCGAGCTCGCCGCTCTTTCTGACCGTCGCAAACCTCGCGAACGTGCTGCAGCAGTCGGCTGTGGTCGGCATCCTCGGGTTCGGGTTGACGGCCGTGCTGATCGGCGGCGGCCCCGATCCGATCCGCGGCGGTCTCGACCTGTCGGTCGCGGCGAACATGGGTCTCTGCGCAGCCGTTCAGGCCGTCGCGCTGCGCGACGGGGCGCCTGACGGCGCGGCGCTTGCGCTGATGCTGGCCACCGGCGCGGCGGTCGGCGCGCTCAATGCGTTCGCGGTGATCGCGCTGCGCATCGTCCCGCTGCTGGCCACGCTGACGACGATGAATCTGTGCGCCGGCTTCGAACTGGTGCTGACGCAGAACACGTCGGTCGCGGCGGCGAGCCCGGTGCTCGCCTTTCTGATCGACAGCGGCCCGTTCGGCATACCGCATCTCGCGCCCGCGTTGCTGATCGTCGCGTTGCTGTCTGGCGTGCTGCTGCACCGAACCCGCTTCGGCCTGCGGCTCGCCGCGACCGGTGCGCATCGCGATGCCGCCCGCGCGGCCGGGCTGCGCGTGAACGCGTATGTCGCGGCCAGCTACGTGCTGAGCGGCGTCTCCGCCGCGCTGGCCGCGCTGGCGTCGAGTGCCTTGCTGAGCGGCAGCTCGCCCGGCGCCGGCGAAAACCTGCTGGCCGTCGTCGCGGTCGCGCTGCTCGGCGTCGTGTTCTCGCGGCGGCTCGTGCCGACGATACCGGGCACGCTGCTCGCCGCGCTGTTCGTCGGCATCGTCGGCAACGGCTTCCAGCTCGACAACGTGTCGAGCTACTGGGTCAACGGCGTCGAAGGCGCGCTGATCCTGTTCGTCGTCGCAACGACCGCGCTGATTCGGCGCCGCCATACGGAACACCATGCCCATGACTGAACGGATCGGCCGCCTTCAGCGGTTCTCGCTCGTGGCGGCACTGCTCGCGGTGATCGCCTTCTTCGCCGTGTTCGCACCGGGGTTCATGCGGCCCGCCAATCTCGCCGACGTGCTGGTGAACAACTTCGCGCTGCTTGCGATCGCCGCGCTCGGGATGACGCTCGCGCTGTCGATCGGCGCGGTCGACCTGTCGCTGGGCACCGCGATCGACGTCGCGAGCCTCGTGTTCGTGCAGCTGGTCGCGCACCAGGTAGGCGTGCTGCCGGCCCTGCTCGGCGGCCTCGGTGCGGCGGTGCTGGTCGGCACGTTCAACGGCGCGCTGGTCGCCGGCCTCGGGATCGCACCGTTTCTCGCGACGCTCGGCACGCTGTTCATCGGCCAGACCGTCCAGCAGCTCGCCACCGGCGGCGGCCAGCCCGTCTACCTGCTGAACGTGGCGCTGCCGCCGTTGTTCGGCGCGCTCGCGCACGGTACGCTCGCGGGCATGCCGGTGCCGCTGTGGTGCGTCGTCGTGCTCGCCGCGGCCGTGCATGTCGTGCTCGCGCATTCGGCGTTCGGGCGTTACAGCGCCGCGCTCGGCGCGCAGCCGGGCGTCGCGCGCCATTCGGGGCTGCCGGTCGCGGCGACCGTCGTGGCGACGTTCGTCGCGAGCGCGCTCGTCTACGGCGTGGTCGGCCTGCTGCTGTCGTCGACGGTCAAGGCCTATGTGCCGCATGCCGGCAACGGCTTCCTGCTGAACGCGATCGGCGCGACCTTCATCGGCACGACGCTGTCGCCGACACGCCGTCCCGGCGTCGCCGGCACCCTGCTCGGCGTGCTGCTGATCAGCCTCGTCGCCAACGGGCTGTTGCTGATCGGCTGGAACTTCTACTGGCAGCAGGTCGCCACCGGCGCGCTGATCCTCGCGGTGCTCGCGCTGAGTTTCATGGGGCGGCGTGTGCGCGCCGCGTGAGCCGCCGCACGCCGTGCCCCCGCCCCCCCCAACGCCGCGCTCAGGCGCGGGCGTCCGCGCGCCGGCCGATGCCGAACGTGAACGCCAGCGCGAGCACCAGCAGCGCCCCTTTCACGAAATCCTGCAGGTAATACGGCGCATTCAGCATCGTCAGGCCGTTGAGCAGCACGCCGACGAACACGGCCCCGACCACGGTGCCGAACACGTTCGGCCGTTTCGCGCCCCACACCGCGTACCCGACCAGCGCGGCGGCCACCGCGTCGAGCAGCAGCGAGTGCCCGGCGCTGACGTCGCCGCGCCCGACGCGGGCAGAGATCAGCACGCCCCCCAATGCCGCGATTGCGCCCGATACGACATACGCCGCGACCCGGTAGCGCGCCGCCGGCGCACCGGCCAGCCGCGCGGCCGTCTCGTTGCCGCCGATCGCATAGATCACGCGGCCCCAGCGCGTCGCTTCCATCGCGACGCAAGCCAGCACCGTCACCGCCGCCAGTATCAGAACCGGCAACGGCACCACGTCGAACACACGCAGGCGCCCGAGCGCGAGAAACGCGTCGGGAAACATGCCGCTCGCTTCCGTGCCGTCGGGCAGCACCGAACCGGTCGCGAGCGAACGCCCGCCGGTCGGAATCAACTGCAGGCCCGCGAGCAGGAACAGCGTGCCGAGCGTCGCAAGCTGGTCCGGCACGCGCAAGCGCGTGATCAGCACACCGTTGAACAGGCCGGCTGCCACACCGAGCGCCACGCAGGCCGCCACCGCCGCGAGCGCGCTGCCGTGCCAGACAACCAGCACGTAGCTGGCCGCCATCTGCGCGGATGCGGCGATGCTGCCCACCGACAAGTCGAAGCCGCCCGCCGCGAGCGTGATCGTCACACCGATCCCGAGCAGCGCGACGATCGACACCGCCTGCAGGATGCTGAACAGGTTGTCCACGTTCAGGAACGCGGGCTCGTTGACGGTAAAGACGACGACCAGCGCGGCGAGCACAAGCAGGATGCCGGTGCGTTCGAGGCCGGCGCGCAGGCGGGCCGACGCGGACAGCGCCGGCCTGGTGGACGGCGCATCGGGTGCAACGGCAGGTGTGGCGGATTTCAGCATCGTGATGGATCAGTCCGACGGGTGGGAGGATGAATGATCGAGCGTCGCGCGATCGAACCGGACGACTCGATCGGCGACTTCGACCGCTTCCTCGAGATCGCTGACGAACACGAGCGTCGCGCGTTCGTGCGCATGGCGCCGCAACATGTCGACGATATCGGCGCGCGCACCGGCGTCGATGCCCTGGAACGGTTCGTCGAGCAGCAGCAGCCGCGCGGGTTCCGCGTGCCAGCGGGCGAGCACGACCTTCTGCTGGTTGCCACCGGACAGCCGCACGAGACGGTCGTCGGGGCCCGTGCAGCGAATCCCGAAGCGCGCGATCGCGGCGGCCGCCGCCGTGCGCTCGCGCTCGGCGCGCACCGCGCCGCCGCCGAACCAGCGCGACAGGAACGGAAAGCTGATCGTGCCCGCGATCGACGCAAACGGCACGCTGTCGGGAAACAGCGACGTGCGCCAGCGATCCTCGCCGGCGAGGAACACGCCGGCGCGAATCGCGTCGGCAGGTGAACGCGGGCGCCACGGCCTGCCGTCGAGCGTCATCGCGCCCTGCGCCGCGCGCACGGCGCCGAAGATCGTGTTTGCGAAGCGCGACTTGCCGCCGCCGACGGGCCCCGCGATCGCGACGATCTCGCCGCGCCGCACGTCGAGATCGAACGGCGCGCTGGCCTGCGTCAGGCGCAACCCGCGCACGCTCAGGCCGCCGTCGCCGGGCCGCGCGATCGGCGCCGGGCCCGGCGCACGCGCCTTCGGCAACGGCCGCCCGACCATCGTTTCGACCGCCGCGTCGAAATCGACCGGTGCGGCGAGATCGGCGACGATCCGTCCGTCGCGCACGATCGCGACGCGATCAGCGATACGGCGCAGGTCGCCGAGCCGGTGCGACACCAGCAGGACGGCGACGCCTTCGTCACGCAATGTATCGAGCAGCGCGAACAGGCGCTCGGCCTCCGGCGCCGACAGGCTCGCCGTCGGTTCGTCGAGGATCAGCAGGCCCGGCTGCCCGGCAAGTGCTCGCGCGAGCGTCACACGCTGCTGGTCCGCCAGCGAAAGCGACGCGAGCGGCGCCGCCAGGTCGGCATCGAGCCCGACGCGTTCGGCGAGCGGCCGTGCGGCATCGCGCCGGGCGGCCGGCGGCACGCGCCACGGCGATGCCGGATCGCACAGCCGGTCGAGCAGCAGGTTGTCGGCGATCGACAGCGTCGGCACCACCGCGTCGGCAACCGACTGATGCACGGTCGCGATGCCGAGCTGCTTCGCCGCGTGCGGCGACGCGGGCCGGTAAGGCGTGCCGCGCAGCGTCAGCGTGCCGCCGTCGTGACGGATCACGCCGCTCAGGATCTTGACGAACGTCGATTTGCCCGCGCCGTTGGCCCCCATCAGCGCGACGACCTCGCCGGCGCCGATCGACAGGTCGAGCGATGCGAGCGCGGTCGTCGCGCCGAAGCGCTTCGACACGCCGATGGCCGTCAGGACGGGCGGCCGCGCGACGCGATGCCGTCGATCAATTCGGGGATTTGATGAAGTCGTCGTCAATGCCGTGTCGAAAAGATGTGCCGCTCGGCGAGCGGCGCCATGTGCGCAACGCCACCCGGTCACCGGAAACGTGCGGCGGAATGCTTTGCGCAGGGGCAATCCCGCTTGGGCGGGGACAGCGTGCCGCGGCTTATCGGCTTCAGCTTCCACGTCGATCCACGTTGAGCATGACTGCGACGCGCAGGCATCGACGCCGGTTCGGCCAATCTAGCGTGCCGCACGACGTACCCGCAAACAACGATTTCTGTCATCGATATGACGTGGGCGAGAATCCCGAATTCGCACCTTGTCACGCCCCTAGCGCTGCCGGGGATGTGGGAACCGCTGCGTGACGCGCTCCAATATTTTTTTGTTTACCCGACTTTGTTTATCTGAAAACATAGCCCCGCAGTTCGCGCGATTCGCAAAGAGTCTGGACATTTACGGATACGCGTATCGCCGGCCCGGCATCGATCTGAAGACGCGGCACCTCGTCACGCTTGGAGTAAGCAGTGCGATGAGCGGCTGCGAGAATCAATTGTGTTTCCAGCCTGGCGCTGCCTTGCATCTCGGCGTATCGGCATATCGGTCGAGCAGATCCGCGAGGTATTCATTGCAAGGTTTTGCCGGGAATGCGCGGGCGTTCAATGCGGCAGCCATTTTCAAATCCGTCGCCGACACGTTTCAGAATAACGAATAGCATGATGCCCTCGACCCGGTGGCAACTGATCGTGACGTATGTATGCGCCGACGCAGCCGTGACGGTTTCGTCTCGCATCCTGCAGTTCTATGCCACCTGGCTTTTGCTCAAGGGTATCGCGAACCCGTCGGCACTCACGCTGACGCTGATCGCAACGTGGGCGACGACCCTGCTGATCCTTCCGTTCACCGGCATCGTCGCCGACCGAGTCCGAAAAAGTACGGTTTTGCTGGGCGCATCGTTGCTTGCCCTTGCGTCGGTGATACCGGTCGTCGTCGTCGCACTTGCGCTTCACGGCACCAACACGAACTGGCTTATCGTCGTCATCGTCGTCGCAAGCGTGACTTCGAGTGTCGCCGTGGCGGCCCTCATGCCGCTGAGCACGCCGCTCATACCTGAAATTTCACCGGATGCCGACGAGGTTCGTCGAGGTCTGCGCCTGAAGGCGTCAGGTTTCATCCTGAATATCCTGTTCGGCCCGACGCTGGCAGGTTTCATGATCGGGGCATTCGGCGGCGAGTCCGCGCTATGGGTGAGTGTCGCAAGCAGTTGTCTCGGCGTCGTAGCGGCGCTCGCCTTCCACATGTCGTTCAGCGCGGGCCAATCGGTGCACGCGCGCCCCGGCGAAGCGCCGTCGTTTTTCCAGGATCTGCGCCGCGGGATGCAGCGGGTGCTCGGTATTCGCGCCGAGCGGGCGATCGCGACAGCGTCGCTGCTTGCCAACATGCTGTTCGTCCCGTTCGTTTTCTTCCTGTTGCCGGCCAAGGTTCTCGCGGAGGGAGGCTCGATGCTGAACGTCGCCGGCATCGAACTGTCATTAGGTGCGGGCGTATTGGCGGCTTCGGCCTTGCTGATCCAGCAGGCACGACGCATTGTTTCCGATCACGCCATTTCGATCGTCGGCATTGCAATGATCGGCGCCTCCATCTTCGCGTTCGGTTGCTCGCACACGCTCCCCGTCTGGTGCATGCTCGGTTTCGCATTGGGTACCGGATTGACGATGTTCAACGTCACCGTCAATTCGAAACGGGCAATGGCCATTCCAGCCGGGCATCGTGCCGGCATGGAATCGAGCCTGATGTTTCTTTGCACGGCCGCCGCTCCATTGGGTATCTGGATGTCGGGCGCGGCGCTGAAAGCCTTATCGCCAAACGCAGTCATCATCTACGGCAGCGAACTTTTCGTACTTGCGCTCCTTTGCATTGCCTTTTCCAGGCCGTTGAGGCTCATGCTCAATTCCGACGATGGCGGCTTGCCCCACTATCTCCAGACCAACCGCGAACTGTTCGATCTTCAATCGCCGTCGTGACCTGTCCATTCCTGCCAGTGCCGGGTATGGCTTCGTCACTGTCGACTGCGTTCGAGTCCCGGCTGAAGTTCGCGTATGACGATCGGCTCGAATAACGCTCGACGCATGCGCCAGAGCTGTTTCCCGACAGGGTTCGCGCATACTTTGCGGCCGCGCAGCCAGGCGGATCAGTTCACAAATCAAAATCAATGTGCCAATATGACCGGCATGGAAATCCGTAACGTCCCGAACCAATCTCGTCATCATCACGGCCGTCACTCGATGCGCCGTGGTTCGTTACGTCCATAGCAGGACATCCGGGATTGCAGCTCCCCCTTCCTGTACACACGACCAAGGCGCCTACGGCGCTTTTTTATTTTTTACCCCGAGGAGAACGCTCATGACCATGATCAAGCTCGACATGTAAGTAGCGTTCCTGCAGGTTCTCGCACAGATACTTGGACAACGTGCTTTTGCCCGAGCTACTTGGCCCGTTAAGTACAACGATGGCTCCCGGAGGGGGGAGCGTTTCGGTGATCGGCATCACGGAGCCCGTTCTAAGCCCGAAGGGGCGACTAGCTGATTGATAGGCGATATTGCGTCAGTCCCGGACGATCAATGCGTTCCTTGATCGCAAAGCCATGGCGCTCGTAGAACGGAATATTGCGCGACTCAGCGGTTTCCAAGGAAATCATCCCAGATGGTTCGATCTCGCGAAGATGCGCCAAGGTCGCATTTAGGAGCGTCGACCCGATCCCTTCGCCTTGTAGCATCGGGGACACACCGATGAACTCAATCCAGCTTGAGTTTGCAACAGAGGAGTTCGAGCCAGAACTCTCGCGAAGCAGATCGATTCTTCGCAAGGATAGTTCGCCACAGGTGCTTGCGATCTGATGTCCCAGCTCGGCAAAGTTGCCGGATGATTCTGCGCGGGACGCCGGCGCAAAGTAGCTCACGGCAACGAGGTCACCGCTACGCCACGCGCCCAAAGCAGGCATGAGCGCATCGTGGTGATATCTCAAATAGCTTCTCAGATAGTTTGTGCGGCGCTCGTCGAATCCCCAGTTTTCAGCGAACAGGCACCAGGCAAGGATTGGGTCTTGTTCGAACGCTGCATCCAGCAAAACCAACGCCGATTCAAGGAACTGATGCGGCAGGGGCGCTACCGATAGTTTTGTATCGTGCATGTTCGGTTTAGGCAGCAGGCGCTCGTTGAATGAATTGGCGTAACTTACAGCGTAGCTTTTGATTTTGAGCCTTATCAGATAAGGTGCTGGTACTGCTGCATCATTGGGGTGACGGGTGCAGGTGCTGTGGTGGGTTGGGTGCTCATGTGACCGGGAAAAGTTACTTTGGCTGCCCGAGTTTACCAGCGGCTTCGGCGTTCACGCGCGAAGTTCGCCGTTTGACCAGGTGCGGGTGATGGTGAGCGGCAGCCAAGCGTTTCCAAACTCTCGCGACGCTAGACAACGAACAAGCAATCACAAAATATCAGAGACGGACCATTAGTACATACCTTCGCCCGGCTTGCACCAGGGCAAAGGTATTGACCGCATCGTAAACGTCACTCCGCGCGTATCGACGTTCGCATTCTGCGCGTGAATAAAATCTACGAAACGGTATTGATTTGGAGGTGGCAGATCTTCGCTGGCTCCCAGTCCAAACTGACGGCAGTGAGGCGTCTCGACACGAATGAACCCGTACTCGCCGTCGGGGCCATTCATATGCCTAGATAGATCCTTTGATAACCCGATGAGAGTCGCAGCGTTCTGTCCCTGCGCTGTCGAAACGACCGACAAGCCTGTTAATGCAACCAGAATGAGTAGTGACTTCACAAGTTGCCCAGTTGGTTTTTCGCGACGACGCATGATTGTGACACGTTCGATGCCATGCCCTTTTGGGCTAACGACAGATTCCGAAAAGGGTGGACGTAGTTATTGGCGTAGCTTTGCGGGCTGATCCTTGTCAGGCAAGGCGCAGGCACTGCTGCATCATTGGGGTGACGGTTGCAGGTGCTGCTGCGGGTTGCGTGCTCATGTGACCGGGAAAAGTTGCTTTGGCAGCCCGAGTTTACCAGCGGCCCGGGCGCGTCCGCGCGAACTTCGCCGTTTGGCCAGTTTCTGGTGATGGAGAGCGGTAGCGATCAGTATCACCCGGCTTTAGCATCCCGACCCGGCGCATAACGATAACAAGGACCAGCCATTCGACATCCTCCAGCAGATCGTCAACAATCAGCACGCGCTTCGAGCAACGACATGGCAGTGTCGCGTTGCCCAAAGGATCTGGCGTATGTCGAAGTCTTCGAACTGACGCACCGGGAATTACCATGAGATATCCGAGAACCTCGTTCATTCTGTCGGCGATCGATCCGGATCTTCTGTACCCGTGCCTCGAGGTTCGATTCGAAACCGACGACCTTGATGCGCTGCGGCGAATGGTCGACCCGAACGCATCCGAGGATGCGGACCTCGACGACTGCTATCTTCTGTCGCCGACACAGGTCGCCAACGTATGCGACGCCTTCGCGATCGAGTTTGAACATGGTTCGCGCGAAACCCTTCTCGCAAAATATGTGACGGCTCGCATTCTCGTACCGTACCTTGTCCATACCGGCTACGAGCTGGCTTTGATGGTGCAAGGGCGCAAACCATTCGGGTTCATTGAATTCAACAGCGAATGGCCGCCGTCGGTCGTACTGAAGGCTCGCTTCGACGAGTATGTGGCTCAAGGCGTCTTGCATTCCCAGGAAATCATCCGCGAGGTACCGGCTTGTCCAGGCCGCCCGGCGCGTCGAATCGGACAAGTTCTGTATACGCTCAAAGGCGAGGAGTGGCGCATCCCGGCTCTGGAATTTTTTCGTCAGAATCTCAACAGGGAAGGCGACGGCTGCGAGAACATGGTGCGCTTAGAGGGCGCGTTGCTCGGTTACGAGCGATGGCAAAACGACTGGTGGATCGACCATCTCGAGCGCAGCGGTACAGGCCTTTATGGCATGTCCAGTATCGTCCAGGTGAACCGGGCGCAATTCGACTGGCTTGACCATGCGGGTTTCCGGGCGCTTCCGCCGGTCGACGCACCGACGTTCACACTATATTCGTCGCGTTGGTTCGACGAGGACGCAATGAAAGCCGCCATGCGGAACGACCAGACCATTGAAGCGTTCGTTCAGTTCAACGTCGGGTTGGTTCACATCATGCATGCAGCCGACTTTCGGACCGCAGGCCCTTATGAGATTCCGGCAACACTGATTCCGACGATAAACCATCACCTCTTGCGCGCGGTGAGGGTCTTGATCCGTCGAAGTGATTGCCTCGAAACTTCCTCTTTGTAAGGAGGAGTCTGGCAAGTTCTCGCCGGCGGAGAAGCGGTCATATGAGTGACGACTGTAAGCAGTCGAAATTCTCTGGGAGGATTCCTTCGATGAAAGGGTCGGGCCGGCGACCTCTGCTACATAGCTTTCATTGAAAACCGATCATCATAGGGAAAGTGATCGACGCTATCCTTGATAGCGGTAACAAAACAGCGGTTCGCGAGGAGTTCCATGCGCTCCTTCGGCGACAGTCCTTCTTCGTTGCACGATTCTGCATGAAGTTCCAAAAGATCAACCGTGCCGTCGACATTAAAGTGGAAGGTGTCGCCCAAGTGGTAATCGCGCCTAAAAGAAGTTCGCCATGATGAGTTGTGCCCCCACCCGTGGGCGAGATCGTGGTGCGGTCGTGTCTTTCTGCGAAAAGCCCAATAAAGAGTAGAAGCGTCAGCGACCTCTGGGCGCATGACACTGGCGTTTGCAGATAGAGTGACGCCCGCCCGCATCAAAAGAAGCGGACCGAGCATCAGGCATGGCCAGTGATATTTGGCAATTTGAGGTGACTGAGCCGCCTCGGCAGAGCAAAGTAGCGCAGCGATCTCGTGATGGAAAGGCGAATATCGATTGGGTCGCACGACATCCAAGCCGATGCGTTCCGAGAAGCACACAAGCTCATCCTCCGAGATGGCGGGGCCACGCCACTCAGTTCCATCGGCTCGTCCACTCTGGAAACAAAGCACTAGAAGCTCGAAAACGCGGCTAGCTGCATAAAGCAACCAGCGTTCGTCTTCGGATACATTCGGAATAGGCCTACCGCTTCTTAAGCGAATGGATCGGAGCCGTTCGATTTCGGCGGGATTCTCTTCTATCCAAGGAATCAGCACATCGACGAACGCCATCTGGCCTTGGTATGCGAGCAGGTCGTCATGAAGGGATCGAAATGACATATAGAAATACTCGCATCAAGAGGCTCGACGTAATCAGGGCCGCGACAACTCAGAGAAAATACCTGGGTCCCTGCTTTGCAAGACCGATACTGGACGAAGCTGTCAGCACGGTTGCTACAATCATTGTAGCCGGGGAACCGCATGGCCCTATCTGGAGGGCCGCTCCGGGTCGGTTTCGGGCAACTGTGCTAGGGCAAGTGCAAGCAACCCCGGAAGGTAGCAGCCGGCCAATTTCTGCCGTTCGACATCGATGCGTAGATCGACGACAATCCGTGACCGAGGTCGAGTCGGAAAGATTGCGACCGATTACGGAGCGAATATGGGCTTACGAAGATGGTTGCTAGGAGGCACCGTTGCCGGTGTTGTTGGCATATTTGGAAGCCTATACGCCCTTCACGAAGACAGTACGGTAAATGCAGATGTTCTTATCGATCGACCTCCCGCCGATGTCTGGAAGCTTGTATCGGAAGGTGCCGGATATAGTAATTGGAATCCCTTCATTACGCGTATTGACGGCGATTTCAAGGAAGGTGCAACGATCCGGATCGTGTTGGGCGCTGGAACGGATTCGATGGTATTCAAGCCGACTGTTCTGCTCGTTCGCCCGGAACGAGATCTTTGCTGGCGTGGCAGCGTATGGGTTCGGGGCGTTTTCGACGGGACGCATTGCATTCGCCTCACTGCTGCAGCTAACGGCACCCATCTTGAACAGACGGAGACGTTCTCTGGGTTGCTCGCCGGGCGATTGACTAGAGACGTGATCAAGGAAACGCGACGAGAATTTCAGGCAATGAATACTGCGATCAAGCGACATGTGGAAGCGAACCGGTCCTGAGCGCATATGCATGCTTGACGTCCGACGCCGACGAGGTCAACAGTGGCCGTCGTTGGCCGACCATTTTGAGCCGATCGAGCTCGCTATCCGATTGGGCGCTGCATGACGATGAGATCACCGGTAAATCTCGGACTGCTCGCGCGTCGAATCTCCTCAAAGCCCTCGCGCTGCCAGAATGCATATGCGCGAGGATTGGTTGAAACGACTGCAAGTTGCGCGGCGCGATAGCCCCACTCGCCCGCCATCTCAATCAACAGCTTTAAAGCGGCCTTTCCATAGCCTCGCCCCTGATCCGCTTCGGTGAGGAGCATCAGGCCAATCCATATGCAGTCGTCAGTTGGATACGAACGAATCACATCTGCGCAGCCGATCATGTCCGGTCCGACAAAAAATCCGAAGACTGATTTTTGTGCCGCATCCGTGCCCACTGGCTTGCCGAAGAAGAAATCGTTGACATCTTCCGTGGAGGGCGAACGGCCTTCAACGAGTTCCGTGTACGAAGGTGCTTCAATAAAGACGCGAAAGACGTTTGCGTAGTCGCTAGCAGATTCGCTGACAAGTAGGAGCGCTGTGAGCATCGGGTACTCGTGCGAAATGAGAAATTCCATTCTAAGCTGGTTAATTCGGCAATGGTGCACTGCGCTGTCGCCGCGAACGTCCGCTTGGAGGAACGTTGAGTGACCGCTCCGGGTCAGCATCCCGCCGGATGCAGTCCGTTCGACGCCGGCATCCGACAACGGCTCGCCGTCGGGCTGCAGTCGGCCAGGAGCAGCCACTCGCCACGCTCACTGAGATTGCCCGATCTGGCAGGAGCGGGTTCAATGGAGGCCGGCGGCCCTACTAGTCGGTAGTAGGGTAGGATGGCCGAGAGTCGCACCTCATCCCTACCTTTGAAAGGGAGCATCATGTGAGCGCAGCGGATAGATCTGAAATCCTTCGGCTGGTTGACGGCGGCCACGCGTTGGACCTTGTGGACTTGCTTCTTGGCGACTCCTCGTACCGGGTTTCCCCGACGATAGAACATTTTCCGAGCGACGATGCGCGCAACGCTTACGTAATGACGATTGAGCACCTTCGTTTCGTGAGCGCCCATGGCAAGCAAGACGGTTTCGTCAAGGTTGGCCAGCGTGTGTATTTCGCTTACCCGGAATATTTTCGCAACTGGCTGGACTGGGGAGCCCCGGGCTTGACACAAGAAGACCTGCTCAACTATTTGAGAGGGAAAAGCATTACCAGCTAGCGCAGTCTGCTGCCGGCCAAGTGCGGTCACTGATATGCTTCGCAGACAAGAAACTCATACTGGGATTCTGGAAAACTCGGAGAACAATAGAGCATGCCCGATTTGGAGATCGCGGAGATCTATTACGAGAACGGTGACATCAAATATCGTTACTCTCGGTACCTCAATTCCGACGGCAGTCGGTGGATTAGGCATGGTCTCTTTGTCGCATATAGCGAGAATGGCACCGTAGTTTCCGAGGGAAACTATGATCACGGCGTCGAACATGGTCCATGGAAGGACTTCCATCCTAACGGCAGCATTGCTGCGTCCGGTAACTATGATCGGGGAACCGAGGTTGGAGTCTGGGAGTATTGGAATGCAGATGGTCAGCCCCAGACATAGCGCAAGCCTGCCCGGCAGCAACGGCCGTTGTGGGTGGTGGATTCAACCGGATGCAGTCCGTTCGACGCCGGCATCCGACAACGGCTCGCCGTCGGGCTGCAGTCGGCCACTTTCAGACATCCGGCATCACCACCTAGATCGTCATCAATCGGGCTTCGGTCAGCTTCTCGAATAGTTGGCGCGATCGCTCCGATCAAGATGCCACCAAGGTGCCGTCGTCGCCAACCCATATCACTGCGGGGATGCTGTAGAAGTAATCGAGCAGTAACAGATCGTGCTCATGGCATGCAGCCTCCGGCCACCTGTCTCGGAGGTAGGAGATGATCTCGTCAGGCGAAGCGTGCCACTGCGCTTGGTGATCGTTGATCGTAAATCGAGGATTCGGATGTTCGGGCGAGACATAGCAATCCGCTCCCGGGGCAATGAACTTGATCCTTCCCGTCTGAAGTAGATGCTCGACGACTCGAAAGAATGCATCTCTATGACTATGGAAGGCCATACCCGGTGAATTGCCGCCGATCGCGCTGAAAAGACCCGTAATCCAAAGGCCAAACGAATCTTCCACGATTTTGTCGATTTGAGCGGAGTCATCCATGACAAAGCGGGCTCGAAAGAAAGCTCGATAGGGGAAGGTAAATCAAAGGCCAAGTGTAATGTTGAATGCCTGCTTCCGGCAAACCGGACCGTCTCTTCAGGTTCGACCACGGTCAACCAGCTCCGACCAGCCGCCCAGAACCAATCGCTCGACGCCACGTGCCAGTCTGTTGATAATCAGGACATGATCCGCCGACGCAAGGCGTCAGTGGTAACCCAAACAATCGCGATCGACACGTCTTTTGCGCATTTCTCGCCGGAGTTACTTGTGTACATCGATGTCCCCCGCGGTCTCGTGTTCTTTGACCCAACTGACGCTTTCCTTCCCGAGCCGGCGTTAGTGCAATACGACCGTGATTCGAAAACGATTACCTCGGTCGCCGGCGCGCAGACGGACGATACGGTGTGTGATGTATCGCGCGACGGCCGTCGCCTTGCATTGGCATCGGCGTCGTGGATAATCGCACGCAATACCAACCGTAGCCGCTTGACCGTAGTTGCCGATGGCACCGTCCTGCATCAGACCGACAAGTTTCTGTCGTTCTGGACGCGCCTGGATCCTTCCGGGCGCTATGCGCTGGTAAGCGTCTTCAAGAGCAATGACAAAGGCCGTCCGGTGGTGATCGATCTGGACACCGGCGAGCTTGGCGATCCTGTCGCGCGCGATTTCGATGCACGTTTCGGCGACGTGGATCCGGTCGACGGACTCCTGTGGGCTCCAGACAAACGAACCAGGAATTCGGTGCTGACCGTGAATTGCCGCAGCGGCGAGATCAACACAGTCAATCTCCCGGCGGGCGGCAAGGTCAAGCGCCTGCGCTTTGCGCGCGATGGGTCAGTCATGTTCGTCGCGAGCGATACCAATCAATTGCTGTGCTGTGACCGGAATGGCTCGGTGGTATGGTCGCGCGATATTGGTGAATTTGGCGAGGTTCTCTCGGCCAACATCCTGTTCAACAAGAGTGGCAGCCATTTGTGCTTACCCTTGCCGGAAACGGCACGCTGCAATTGGGGCGAGGATCTGGTGATCGACGCACATACCGGTGCGGTCGAACATGCCATTCAACGTCACCGTGGGCCGCCCGCGCGACTGGCAGCAGATTGGTTCGGCGACCGGCTGCTGACGCATGGCGGTGAAATCATCGATTTTTATACCGGCAAGGTGACGGACATGCTGTCGTTCAAAAGCGGCAGTAGCGCGATCGCGGGGAACCTCGGCGGCTGACATATTGACACCCGACCGCCTCACTCGGTCAGCAATTCGACACCGCGACGCAACGAGATCCCGGCCAGCTGTTCAGCAGGCTGCGGTCGCGCGAACAGAAACCCCTGCACCTGGTGGCAGCCGATTTCCTGCAGGAACGCCAGCTGTTTCTCCGTCTCGACGCCCTCCATCACGACATCGAGCCCCAGTGCGCGCCCCATCGCAACGATCGCGCGCACGATTGCATCATCCGTGCTGCCCGAACCGCAGTCCGTCAGGAACGACCGATCGATCTTCAGCGTATCGACGGGCAGATCCTTCAGGTACACCAGCGACGAATAGCCCGTACCGAAATCGTCGATCGCCAGGCTGATCCCCCGTGTCGCCAGTTCGCGCAGCAGGATGCCGATTTCCTCGCGGGTGTTCATCGCCATGCTTTCGAGCAACTCGAGCTGCAGGCATTCGGCCGGCAGCGCGGTTTCGCTGAGGATGGTCGTCAGGTCGCTGAGGAAATGGTCGGTAAAGCACTGCCGCGCCGACACGTTCACCGACACCCGCCCGAACTCGAAACCCTCGTCGAGCCAGCGGCGCGCCTGCCGGCAGGCTTCGCGCAGCACCCACCGGCCGATCGGGACGATCAGCGCCGACCGCTCCGCCAGCCCGATGAAGTCGCCCGGCGGCACCAGGCCCTTGCGTGGATGCAGCCAGCGCAGCAGCGCCTCCACGCCGACGATCCGGCCGCTGGCCAGATCGTATTGCGGCTGGTAGAACAGCCGGAATTCGTTCTGCTCGAGCGCGCGGTGCAGCTCGCCGAGCGTCTCCAGCTGCTCCATCGCCGACGACGTCATCTTGCTCTCGAAGAACTGGAACACGTTCCTGCCGCGACTTTTCGCGCCGTACATCGCCTGGTCCGCGAGCAGGATCAGGTGTTCCGCCTCGGTGCCGTCATCCGGATAGATGCTGATGCCGATGCTCGGCGTCACGAAGATCTCGCGACCGCCGACATCGATCGCCCGCGCCACTTCGTCCAGCAGCTTGCGTGCAACGCGCCCGACGTCGCGGACATCGTCGAATTCCTCGAGCACGAGCGCGAATTCGTCACCGCCCATGCGCGCCACCGTGTCGTTCGCGCGCACCGACGCGACGATGCGCTCCGCAACCTGCTTCAGCACCTCGTCGCCGGCGTTGTGGCCGAGCGTGTCGTTGACCAGCTTGAAGCGGTCGAGATCGAGGTACATCACCGCGACCTTGTGACCGAGCCGCTTCGCGTGAGCGATCGCGTGCGCGAGCCGCTCCTCGAACAGCGCCCGGTTCGCGAGATCGGTGAGCACGTCGTGCGTGGCGAGATAACCCAGCCGCTCCTCCGCCTGACGCCGCTGTGTGATGTCGGAGAAGATCGCCGCATAGTGCGAGATCTCGTCGTCGTTGTCGCGAATGCTGGTGATCGTCAGGTATTCCAGAAACAGCTCGCCGGTCTTGCGGCGATTCCAGATTTCGCCTTGCCAGTGGCCATCGGTCGTCAGCGAATGCCACAGCTGCTTGTAGAAATCCGGCGTCTGGCGCCCGGAACTCAGCAGGCCCGGGTTGCGCCCGATCACTTCGTCCGCGGTGTACCCGGTCAGGCGCGTGAAGGCCTGGTTGACGCGCTCGATCCTCGCGTGCCGATCGGTGACCATGATGCCTTCGAGCGCCGATTCGAACACCCGATCCGCCATGCGCAGGTTGAAGCGCGCGAGACCCAGCGCTTCGTCGCGCTCGCGCACGGCGCTGCGCAACTCGTTCGCGTATTCATGCTCGATGCTCTGCAGCACGTCCGCGAAACAGAGCAGCCCGGTCAGCCTGCCCGCCTCGTCCCGAATGCCGACGTGCCGCATATTGTGCTCGGTCATGAAGCGCTGTGCTGTATACAGGCTCTGCTTTGCGCTCAGCATCTGCAGCGGCTTGCTCGCGTAGGCCCCGACCGCGCCCTCGGACGCGCCTTCCGCCAGGAGCCGGACGATGTCCCGCTCGGTCAGGATGCCGTGCTCGCCGTCGTCGTAGCCGACCAGAATCGCGTCGAGTCGTTGCGTGCGCATCCGTGCGATGACGTCGTGCAGCGCGACCTGCTCGGACACCGCGACGGGCGGATGGATGCGGATCGATTCGATCGGCTTCAGGTACAGGAAGAACTCCGGCCCCTGGTTCACGACGACGTCGGTCTGCGCCAGCACGCCGATCGGGGCGCTATCGCGGACCACCACGAAGTGCCGGACGCCCGACTGCTTGAACTTCATCGCGGCCTCGCCCAGCGGCGTGTTGGCCTCGAGCGTCAGCACCGGCTGGCTCATTACCTCGCTGACCGGCCGATCGAGCCCGTGCGGATCGTCGCCGGCCGACAGTGCATCGCGCTCGGTCCAGATCCCGACGACCTGTTCATCCTCCATCACGACGATCGAGCTGCAACGCTCGATGAACATGCGTCGCGCGACCTCCCGCACCGGCGTGGCGGGCGTGCAGGACAGAATCTGACGCGCGACGAGGCGCGCAATCGGAACATCGTAGCTGCTCGGATACATTCTCTAACCAAGACGAAAAGCCCTCGCCGGCGCGCTTCGATCCGGCAACCTTCAGGCTCGCCCGCGGCGACAGGCACGGTGCGATATCGCTTGCCCTGAATGGTTGCGTACTCATCGAACTCGCAGACGGGGCATTGACCCATCGCGTGAGGCGTCGCGGCGGCGGGCGTGGCACATGGGCCGCGACGTCGCATTTGACGATCCCTTGTCCAGCGGGTTCAGACGCCGGAGCGCCGCCCACTCGGAGGCAGCCGCCCTGAGTTAACGACAGATTCGTGGAAGAGTTGAGTGCCGCGACGACATTCGTGCTGCGGGACGGCAAGTCGAGCGGCTGCGGGACCGGTGAACCGTCAATGTGGCCGAGACACCACCGGCTTCAGCTGGCTTTTTTTGCTACACGCGGGCGACAAGGCGTCGCATGGACCGGCGGCGACGCTCATGGAGGAATGGAAGCCGGTCGCGGCTGCCGTGAAGTCCGGGCGATTCGTCGAACGAGACTCGAGATCGGGCGGCCAGCTGCGCCCCGGCCGCTTGCGGCCCGTTTGCGGCCCCGCTTGCAGCCGTCTGACACGAGCGCTCGAATCGTTGACGATCCGAGCGCTCATGGTCATGTGGAACCACCAGAATGCTGCAAGCCCGGCGTATTGCACCCACTACTCCGGGCTTCCGGGCCTGCAATTTGAGGATCAGAAGCTATGGTGCATGCCGATGTTGACTTGAACCTGGTTACCGCCCGACGAGGTGTTGCCAAAGTCGGCAGCCGAAGCCTGAGCGCCCTGGGCATGGACGTAGGCACCGACGGCGTAAACCGACGTGCGCTTCGACAGCGCGTACATGGCACCGAGCGACGCCTGGTTGATCGAAGCCATCGTGCGGCCTTCGGCAGCCTGGCTGGGCGTGGCTGCGGAACCGTAGACATACGTGTACCCGGTGGCCAGCGACAATGCAGGGGTGACCTGGTACTGCAGGAGTGCGCCCAGCACGTTGAAGTGGATCGACGGTTGGCCGTTGTTGCCCTGGTACTGCGCGTTCGAGTACCGCAAGCCCGCCGTGTACGGACCGATCTGGTATTGGGTAGCGACCTGGGCGATGCCCGCGCTCTTGAACGCGTTGCCACCGTTGTAACCCGAGCTCGGATAGCCCAGCGCGGTACCGAAACCCGGTTGTGCCGTTGCGTTCTGCCACCCGTTCTCACCCTGGTTGGTCGCGCGGAAGTAACCGCCGGCGACGGTCAGGCCGCCTTGAGCGTAGTTCGCCGCCACCGACCACGACTGCCCCGAACCCATCGCACCGGCAACACCGCCGAACGAGTACGCACCTTCAGCCTGGAAGCCGTTGATGACCGGCGAAATGTACTTCACGGCGCTGTTCTGGTTCGTCGTGTTGTCGTTGTTGTCGACGTCGCCCGGCGTCGAGAATGTCGATGCTGAAATGGCGTCGCCCGTCAGGCCCTGCACCATTTCCGTCACGGCGTCGAGCTGGCGCCCCATGCGCAGCGTACCGTACCGATCGGAAGCGATGCCGACGTAGGCCTGGCGGTTGAACAGCGAACGCGTGGAACCAATCGGCCCCTGGCCGTTTATCCCGCCTGTACCGATGTTGAAACCGTTTTCGATCTTGAATACCGCCTTGAGGCCGCCGCCGAGGTCTTCGTCCCCCTTGAGGCCCCACTTGTTCGAACCTACGGCACCGCCGTCGAGGCCGAACCGCTTGTGGCCATTGATGTTCGAGGTGTAGCCGATACCCGAATCGAGCATGCCGTACAGGGTGACCGACGACTGCGCCATTGCTGCCGAAGATGCGGCGAATGCGGCAACAGCGATAACGCTGACGTTGATGTTTTTGTTTTTCATCTGTATTTCACAGTCAGGAGTGGTTTTGGGATTGTTTGAAACGGGTTGTGTCGTATTCGAATGCAGATGACGGCGCACGGCCTGCGCGTCGTCTCGGCCGCAACGGCCAGCGTCATATTCGCCAGATCGGCATAATCAAATCAATCATTTCGTCATCCTCAAAATTGCATGCGGAGAGGTACCACGCATCTCGACCTGTCCGGCACGCTTTCGATCAGAACAATCGCGGCATCCCGATCTGGATCAAAGCCGCTTCCTTGCTTCCGTTGTCGCTCCGGCCATATGGCACCGTGAATCGGGAATGTGCCGGGTCGCCTGTTTGCCGCATCGATACCTTGCCTTCCAGCTCCGGCGAAACTTCACCGTCGATCACGCGAAGAAACTTGTCCCCTGCGCGGTGATTTCCGGGTACACCTTGACCACGAGCGCGCACTAGAGGATTCATTCGAACTGACATCGTCCCGCCGTATTCATGATCCGGCGAACCGATGTACCGAATCCGCGAAGCCGGACAACTCGAGCGGATCACCTCACTCAGCCGAACGTTCCCCGATGGCATTTCGGAGCAGTCCGGCGTCGTCACGTCCAGCGCCCGTGCAATGCCCGCGAGCAAGTCCGGCGATGACGAAACCGGACCACGCTCCACCTGTTACAAAAGACCGTCTGGAAGTACCGGCCCCCATTGCAGGCTGCTTGAGCGTCCGGTTCAACCGCTGGCGAAGTACGCGACCTAATCGCCGGGCACCAACGTGGCCGGATCGCGCTTAGCGAGTGCGAAAGACCATATCAGGAACATAATTTTGCGTCAAAAATTGTTTGATATAAGTTAATCTGGTTTGATAACGTTGCGCCATGCCGGACTTACCCTTATAGGAACTGGCCCGAGGACACCGCGTCAGCAAGATCCGCGCCGTGACGCTGATCCACGATCAGACGAAAACCCGGTGTCGTGATGATTCCGTGACCGCGTGTGACTCCTTTCGAGAAATGCGCCTGGCTGCTTCCGGTACCTGAATGAATTCATGCCCCGTTCGACTCCGTGAACACGTACCGTCCGACATCGAGCGATTTTGCGAATTGCAGATGAGCTCGCAAGTGGCCCGTCATGTGTCGTGGCTCCCGCGATCAGCGGAGTAACTTGCACGCCGAGGACGACGACGTCAACGCGCTTGAGGAGATCGCAGCGGCACTTGCAGTTGCATCGACAACAGAGCAGGATGCCTTTGCCAGGATGGCAACGTCGCTTGGCTTCCCTGAGCTAGCGGAGCAACTCGGCCTGGATTCGCCGCGATGACCGCCTTGCAAGCCCGACATTTCATCTGAGCCAACGTCAAGGGCTGCGTGGTTCAGTGCAACGGGCGGCGTTTCCGGGTGACCGGCGGCCGCTTTGACGCATTACCGCTGACCGCATCAGGCGGCAGTCAGCCGGCCAAAAAGCGACATTCGACCATTGTGTCAAGATTGATAACACTGCGAACCATTCCAACAAAGGCAAAACAATGATGACTTCCGGCGACGGCCTGACCAGTCCCGCGCGGCTCCTGCGACTCGCCTCATGGGTAATCGCGATCATCTTCGCCGTCTTTCTGAACATGCTCGGCAGCCTCGTGATCCGCGACATGGCGTTTGCCCCGACGGGCGGCCCGCCCGCCATCGAGCAATTCGCCGATGCGCCGACGAAAGCGCGGCTGGACGCAGCGCGGCGCAATCTGCAGGCGCAGCACAACGCGCTTGCCGACAAGGCCGACACCATGGAGGTCGCGCGCAGCCGCGCCGCGAAGGAGTATGCGGCCGAGAAGGAAAGCTTCCGCAACTGGCTGGCGACGCGCTCGGTGACCGGCGACAGTGCGAGGGACCCCGACATTCTGGCGAGAACTCGCAAACTGGATTCGCTCCAGGCCGTGGTGGTCAACTGGCAGCATCAGATCGATGCGATCAACGACCAGCAACGGGCGCTGGCATCGCAGCAGACTCAAGTGGACACGCAGATCGCCGAAGCGGACGCGGCAGCCGAACGGCGCTTCGACGAAGCGACACGGCACTACGAGCTGCAAGTGTTCGGGCTGCGGCTTGCGCTGACGCTGCCGATACTCCTGGTTGCGATCTGGTTGTTCATACGCTACCGCAAGATGCGCTACTGGCCTTTCGTGTACGGTTTTGGCCTGTTTGCACTGAGCGCGTTCTTCATCGAACTGGTTCCGTACTTGCCGAATTTCGGCGGTTATGTCCGGGTCCTGGTGGGCATCGCGCTCACGGTGTTCGCCGGCCTTTACATGATGAAGGCCTTTCAGCGCTATGCCGAACGCAAACGGCTCGAATTGCAGCAGGATCAGGGAGAACGCGCGCGCACGATCGGCTACGAAAAAGCCGTTCGTTCGCTCGAAAAGAAGCGCTGCCCGTCATGCGACAAACAATGGAATCTCGGCGGCGACGACTCCACGTTCTGCGTGCATTGCGGATTACGACTCTTCAATGTCTGCGAATGCGGCGGCCGGAATTTCTTCTTTTTCCCGCATTGCCATCAATGCGGTGCGGCTCAGGGAAATGAGGTGCCGGCGTCGTCCGAGTGACAGTCGGCGTGTTTTCAACACGCACCAGTGTCGATAGCCTTTAGCGAACCGGGTCAGGTCAGTCGCGAATTGTCGAAGCAGGCAGTGACCGGGTTCCGCGGCGGATTCAAAAGGTCGTTCGGCACGAGCCGCTCGATCATTCACAATCCTCGGCCCGTCGCCCCCGGCGCGTCGAATCCGCAACCATCCGCGAACGCCGCCGATGCCGTCACGCGAGCGTTTCAGCAACAGCTTCGCCCGGCTTCACTGCCATTCACCGGGATGACAGACCACCCAGCCCGGATGATAGCTGTCCATGTCCGTATGCCCCCAGCACCAGCCATGCTGGCGAATGGTTTTCATCATCAGCTCGCGTTGTGCGCACGCACTGCCCGGAGCATATTGCCCGTCAGGCAATAGTTTCGGTGCCGCGCCGTTCCTGCATTGGCCATCGACCACTTCTTCCTGACGCATCAACGCCTGGACAGCAGGTGGAACGGTGCGGGCCAGCGTCGCCTTGTATTCGATGCAGGCGGCCGCCTTGGGGTCGTTGGACTTGCCGGCACATCGGGACTGGAGCTTGTCGATGTTTCTCGACACTTCTGGCGGATACGTCTCGGCGTGCGCCGCGGCAATACATCCCGCCAGCAACAGGCAGGCGGCGGCGAGAGATCTGATCAAAATCATTTCGTGAAGGACACGATGCGTCGGGTAGCCCAGGAACCGGCGAATTATGGCACGTGCGCGTTTTCAACGACTCGCCGGGCAACGGTGTCCGGACATCCATCGCCAACGCAACGGGACACTCACGAACACGGCCGGCGCCCCGCGGATTGCTCCAGTCGCGCGAGGTAAGCATCGCCCCATTGCTTCATCGCGTCGAGCACCGGGGCGAGCGTTCTGCCGAATTCGGTCAACGTGTATTCGACGCGGGGCGGGACCTCGGCGAAAACCGTACGGGTCACGATGCCATCCGATTCGAGCTCGCGAAGCTGCAACGTCAACGAGCGCTGGGTCACCGCTCCGATCAAGCCGCGCAACTCGCCGAACCTTTTGGTACCGCCCAGCAGATAGTGCACGATCAGCGGCTTCCATTTCCCTCCCGCGACATCGACCGTCGCGGCGACCGAGCACGGATACGTGCTAACCGAAGATGTCATGCCGGCTCCCAATAGGATAATTTCTTTCCCTATATATCAAAGACGTGCCTTCTTGTGCAAAAGCGGCCGACCGCCGATAGTCCCGGCATCGTTACATCGGCCGCCGATAACCGGCGACCGGACTCATTCAAGGGACCCGATCGATGAAGGCCGCTTATTACGAACGTCAGGGCAACGCTTCGGAAGTGTTGAGGCTCGGAGATTTTCCGGTTCCGCAACCGGGTCCGGGCGAAGTCCGGGTGCGCATCCACGCATCGGGCCTGAATCCCAGCGACATCAAGGCGCGTACCGGCTTCTCCGGCCCTTCCGCATTCCCGATGGTCATTCCGCATCAAGACGGCGCGGGCGTGATCGACGCGGTCGGTGCCGGCGTTGCGCCGACACGGACAGGCGAACGGGTGTGGCTGTTCGAAGCCCAATATCGCCGCCCCTTCGGCACGGCCGCGGAATATGCGGTCGTTCCGGAAGCACAGGCCGTTCCTTTGCCCGACAACGTTTCGTTCGAGGTCGGCGCCTGCCTGGGCATTCCGGCACTCACGGCCCATCGATGTCTCTTCTCGGACGGCGACATCAACGGTCGCGCGATACTCGTCCAGGGCGGCGCGGGAGCAGTCGGAACCGCAGCAATCCTGCTTGCAAAATGGGCCGGCGCGTGGGTCGCGACCACCATTTCAACGCCCGGGCAGGCAGACGCTGCACGGCGTGCGGGTGCCGACCTCGTGATCAATCGACGGCTGCAGGATGTGGTCGCGATCGTGAAGTCGGCAACACAGCAGCGGGGAGTCGATCGTATCGTGGAAGTCAGTCTGCAAGACAACCTCGACATCGATATGCGTTGCCTCGCCAACGGCGGCATCATCAGTTCGTATGCCGTAGGATCCGCTGCCGATCAGGTGCCGCTTCCCCTGCTCGACGCCATGATCGCAGGCTGCTCATTCCGGTTCATCTACATTTACACCGTCCCGGCGGCCGCCAAGTCCGCAGCCGTTTCAGCGATCGGCCAATGCCTCGAGGACGGCGCCTATGTGCCGACCATAGGCATGCAAGTCGCGCTCGACGCCATCGTCGAAGCCCACGAGGCGCAAGAATCTGGCCAGGTTATCGGCAAGATCATCGTCAGGCCGTCGCTCGTCCGGTCGCATGGGCCGGGGGACATTCAGCCGAATGATTGATCACCGCAAGGACGTGTCGGCAAACCAGCGTCCCCGCATTCGCAAGCCGGGCACCTCCGGCGAAGGACGGCCGGAATTCGTGAGGCCCCCTGCCGCGAGATCGAACCGACGACGCTCATGTTCGAACGTGTCGTGGTCAGCGTCATGAAGCTCCCTCGAGAATGACGAAGGTCCCGGTTGCCGCCCCGGCGCGGAGTGCCTTGGCCGTCTGGTATTCGGGGCTCTCATAAAAACGCCTGGCCTCGGCGAACGAATCGAACTCGAGGACCACATGCCGCTCATGGGCCTCGCCTTCGAGGTTTTCATACTGCCCCCAGGCCGCAATGACCTTGGGGCTGAAAGCCTTGATTGCATCGCCCGCGGCTTCCGCATAAGCAGCATAGGCGACGGGGTCCGAAACGCTGACATGTGCGACTAGATAACCTTTTGGCATGTCGATCTCTCTTGGGTAGCGGGAACACGCAATTCAATGCGGGGGGCGATCTTCAACGACTTGCTTCGACCGGATTGAGGTGCATTAGCCGGTTCTATTCCGACCCGACGCGCCGGAAAGGTTGAGGGCGCCTGCCCGCCTCCTGACGCTCGATCATCCAGCCGGGATAGCAGGCCGGCAAAGCACTCACGGCATCGAGACGCGCAAGCTCGGCCTCGGTCAGGACGACATCGACCGCGCCGAGATTGTCTTCAAGCTGTTCGATCCGTTTGGCGCCGACAATCACGCTCGTGACGTGCGGCCTCGCAAGCAGCCACGCGAGCGCGATCCGCGCGACCGAGACATCGTGCGCATCGGCGATGACGCGCATCTCTGCCACGCACGGCCAGGCTCGCTCAGGATCGACCGGCGGAAAATCGAAATGGGTGCGCCGCGAACCGCTGTCGGTCGACGCACCGGGACCAAACTTCCCCGACAACAACCCGCCGGCGAGGGGCGACCAGACGAGCAGCCCCATCTGCTCCTCGACGACGAGTGGCACCAGTTCGCGCTCGACGTCACGTCCGGCGATCGAATAGTAGGCCTGGAGCGTCTCGAAGCGCGTCGCGCGAAGCGCCTCACTCAGCCCGAGCGCCTTGCCGATCTTGCCCGCGCGCCAATTCGACACGCCGACATATCGCACCAGCCCCTGCCGCGTGAGATCGTCGAGGGCGCGCAGCGTCTCTTCGATCGGCGTGACAGGATCGTTGGCGTGAATCTGGTACAGGTCGATATGGTCGACCTGAAGCCGTTCCAGGCTTCTCTGCACGGAATCCATGATGTGGCCGCGCGACGCCCCCTGTTCGTTGGGCTTGCGGCCCATCACGCCGGCCGTCTTGGTCGCGAGCACGATCTCGCTGCGCGGCACGCCGATGTCCCGGAGAGCCTGCCCGACGATGCGTTCAGACTGGCCAAAGGAGTAAATGTCGGCGGTATCGATGAAATTGATTCCGTCGGCAAGCGCGCGGGCGATCAGCTGGTTCGCCTCGTCCTGTTCGACGGCGCCGATCGCCTTCCACATGCCGGCGTCGGCGTTGCCGCCCAGCGTCATCGTGCCGAGGCACAACTCGGAAACGTACAGGCCGGTGCGGCCCAGTTGCTTGTATTTCATCACCCTTCCCTTCAAACGTGGCTGAATGGCATGCGGCGGCGTCCGTTGCGTTGCGTCACGTCCCGTCCCGTCGCGCATGCCGGGATTTCAGTTGCCTCGAGGTGTTCCAGACCGGAACTGTCCGGCGATCGTCGCGACGCGCATGCCATGGCGGCGTGCCGTCTCGAGGTCGCCTGGCGACATTTCCTCGGGCGACGCATCGGCAGGCGTTTGCGCCATCGGCCCGATATAGGCGCCCATGCGATTCAGGTCGTCACGCATCGAGGCTTTCACGTTCGCCGGCTTGATGTCCATGCTGACCCAGATGCCGCCGTGCTGCCCGGCCAGCAGGAAGAAGTATTCGAGCGTGTTGAGCTTGTCGCCGTTGATGCTGGCGCTGTTGGTGAAGCCGCCAAAGATCTTGTTCCGCCATCCGCCTTCGAACCAGACCTTCGAGGATGCGTCGGCAAACTTCTTGAACTGCCAGCTCGGGCCGCCCATGTAGGTCGGCGAGCCGAACAGGATCGCGTCCGCGCCGGCGAGCGTTTCCCAGGCATCCGCTGGAATGTTTCCCTCGCTGTCGATCGCGACGAGCACGGCGCGGGCGCCTTCGGCGACAGCGCTTGCCATGCGCTCGGTATGCCCGTAGCCGGAGTGGAATACGACGACTGTGTTGACCGGAGCGGCGTGTGGTGTCATGGGTGCTTCCTTTCGTTCGGGTTGTCCGCGGTGGACAACATGGAAAGCCACTCTACCGAGCCGCAACTGAGTTATAAACGATGACAAATTGAACGTTCTGTTACTCGCTGGGTGAACAATGCAAAACCTCGACGCGCTTTTGATCTTTGCCCGTGTCGCCGAAATGACGAGCTTCACGCGCGCGGCCGAAAGCCTCGGTATTCAGAAGGGACGTGTGTCGATGGTGATCCGTGAACTCGAGCGGGATGTGGGCGTTGCGCTCCTGCACCGGACCACGAGGCGCGTTCAGCTGACTGAAGACGGGCGCGCCTTTTATTCACGCGCGCGCGACCTGCTGGCCGAAGTACAGGAGTTGCAATCGATGTTCTCCGGCAACGGCACACCGTTGCGGGGAAGGCTGCGCGTCGACATGCCCACCGAGCTGGCACGCAGCGTCGTGATTCCCGCACTCCCGCAACTGATGGCGGCGCATCCGGAACTGGAACTGGAACTTTCGAGCACCGACCGGCGTGTCGATCTCGTCCAGGAGGGATTCGATTGCGTGATCCGGCTCGGGCCGATCGTCGACGAGACGCTGATTGCCCGGCCGCTGGGAAAACTGCGGATGACCAATGCGGCGAGCCCGAGCTATCTGGCGCGGTACGGCACACCGCACACGCTCGATGATCTGCGCACGCAGGGACACCGGATGATCCACTACACGCTGACACTCGGTGCCAGGCACGCCGGATGGGAATACCCGGACGGCGACGGCTATGCGTCGCTACCGCTGCCGAGCGCGATGCAGGTCAACAGTGTGCAGACCTATCATGCAGCCGGGCTGGCAGGCCTTGGGTTGATCCAGGCGGGATATCCGACGCTTGCGCATTACATCGAAAGCGGCGCGCTGGTGGAGGTGCTGCCCGACTTGCGGCCCGAGCCGCTCGCCGCGTCGCTTGTCGTGGCCCATCGGCGCAATCTGTCGCCTCGCGTCCGGGCCTTCATGGACTGGATCGAGGGGGTGCTGGAGCCTTATCTTGATTGAGCGGCGGGTGTGGTGGATTATGTCCGGCGCGGGTCGTTCGGTCATACGGTCGTTCGCCGACACCTTCGTCGATCACGCCTTGAATCGCGCTGGCGCTGGTACGTTCGTCGAAGGTCGCTTACTGGAACGCAAGTCGAATGGTCGTGGCAAATCGCAAAGTTGCGAAGCGTTGGATCAGAATCCATAGGTCAGGCGATCATAGCTGGACGGTCGCTTGATGTCCGCAGGCAGCACGATGAATGTCCGATTTGGCTTTCGACGCAGGTCAAGAAGGGTTGGATCCGCAACCATAAATGGTCAATCGACGCGAGAGGATTCCGGAATGCTCACAACAGCGTTCGTCGTTGAGGTTCCCGCAGCCGAGTCAACAGTAGCGGACCTTCGGAGCCGGTTTGATGCCACCTCTGACCTGGGCGTGCCGGCGCATATCACGGTTCTGTTTCCCTTCATGCCGCCTGACGAAATTACGCCCGATGTCCTTCGCCAGGCGCAAAGCGCGCTGAGTGTTGTGCAGCCGTTCGAATTCTCGTTGACGAAGGTCGAGCGGTTTGCGGTCACCACTTATCTTGCTCCCGATCCACCAGAACCGTTCGTCGCCTTGACGACTGCGTTGGTCGAGCGCTTCCCCATGTTTCGCCCCTATGGTGGTGCACACGATGGCATCGTTCCACATCTGACTGTCGCGCACGGAGATGCTGCGACAGCACATTTGGCTGCCGTCGAGCTCGAACATCGTCTGTCTGCGCGGGGGACCATTCGAACGCGCTGTAGCGCTGTCACTCTGCTGGAGAACTCGTCGGGCCACTGGAGGAAGATGCATGTGATTGATCTTCCAAATGTCTACGTGTAGCGACGATCGACCGCAGTCCGGTCTGGACTGTTCCATGGGACTAGGCGTTTGCCCCATCTGAAGCGAATGGCCGCTTTGTGGAAAGCAGGCCGGTCGCGTTCGGCCCACAACCGGCCGTTCGACACGTGCTCGAAGATCGTAGACAATTCGCAAGCTCGCCCCGTGGCTATCGACTGCCCGTCCCGATGAAGTCGAGACCTTTACTTCCCGCCGCAAGAGCACTCGTTAAGCACATGCTTCGCGGAGTCGCAGTCCTCAAGATGGACAGCCCCGGGTTTCACCCACGACGCACGCAATCGATGAACGTAAATGATATCCGGAGGTATTCCATGCAGGAAGATAAAATACGTGAAGCTCTGAATGCGCACTGGCAAGCGTCGGCGGCCGGCGATCTCGATGCAGAGCACGATATTTACGATGACGATGCCATCTGTGACTATCCCCAGTCGGGTGAACGAATCCTCGGGCGGATGAATTTGCAGGAACTGCGGAGTCATCATCCAGGCAAGCCAGCAGGTTTCGATGTCAGACGGATTCTAGGAGAAGGCAATCTATGGATTACGGAATACTCCATCACCTATAACGGGCGACCTGCTTACACGGTAAGCATTATGGAGTTCCGCAACGGCAAGGTCGTTCACGAAACCCAGTATTTTTCGGAGCCCTTTGAAGCACCGGGTTGGCGGAGTCAATGGGTTCAGCAGATCGGGTGACAACGCATTGCAGCGAGATAAGCCCAGTCGCTTACTGGTTGCCTTGCTTGAATTTGACTTCATCGTCGTCGCATCAAGGGCCAAGAGTGCACTACGACAGTCTTGGCCATCACGCGGAACGAGTGGCGTGCCAATCGGCCTCTGGCCAAACCGCACGGGGCATACTTTGTCGCCAGTCTGATGGCCGCTTTGGGGGATTGTGAGTGTCGCCTCCGGGCTGCGGATTCAACCGGTCGATGCAACAACTTGATTGAATCGTTCAGCAGGTGATCGGAGAAACGTTGGAACCGGGCATTGTCACGCACCCGCGTTGTCAGCGGATTCGCGAGTGACCGCGCGAACAACGAGCACGCCAGCGCATAAAAGGCTTGAACCCACCCAGCCCCCCTCCCTCTACTCCGCATGCTCACGATCGAACGCACGATTACTCGCCTCGATCGTCGCGAGCGCATTCTCCGCCCATGCCTTGAGATCGATGACGAGCGGAAGCAGCGTACCGGCCAGAGAACTCAGCGCATACTCGACACGCAGCGGCAGCTCGTCATAGACATTGCGCACCACCAGTCCGTCACGCTCCATCGCGCGCAGCGTCTGGGTCAGCATCTTCTGCGACACACCTTCCAGGCGGCGCTTGATGTCGCCAAAACGCATCGGCCCATCCTTCATCGCGACCATGGCCAGCACGGTCCACTTCTGCCCGATACGCGCAAGCACCGCGCGTGACGGACAGACTTTCAGGAACGCATCGGGCGGCAACTCGATCTTCTTCGTCATGGTTACTCTCAGGTACCTAATTGATTGCAGAAACCGGAATTGAAAGAATGATGCCACCCAATCAATCGTGAGGTACATGCCATGAAGATCGCATTCCTGGGCGGTGGAAATTTTGGCGGGAATCTGGCCGAATTGCTGGTCACAGCGGGACATGATGTGGTGGTCGGCTTGCGCAATCCCGCGAGGGCGCGCCCGGGCGCCCGGTACCGAGTCGTGTCGCTGGAAGAGGCTGCGGCGCATGGTGATGTTGTCGTCATCGCCGTCCTCTATCAGGCGTGCGCCGAGGTACTTCCCTCCCTTGCACATCAGCTGGCCGGCAAGGTCGTTGTTGACGCAACGAATGCGCTGAAGGACGACTGGTCGCCACTTCCGCTGGGGGCCGACGGATCGGCAGCCGAGGCGATCGGCCACCTGCTGCCGGGCGCGCGTCTGGTGAAGTGCTTCAACACGGTGTTCGCCGACATCATGACGCCGGATCGCATCGATCGGGGCGGCCATGCCGTTACGGCATTCATCGCGGGCAACGACGTCCAGGCCAACACCACAGTCGCCGGGATCGCGGAAAGTGCGGGGTTCGCGCCCGTCGTGACCGGCCCCTTGAACTACGCCCGTTATCTCGAGGCCATGGCACACCTCAATATTCAGATCGCCGTAGGCCGGGGCGGCGGAACGAATGCCGGCTTCGTGTACCACCGCGCGCTCGCTTAGAAACCTGGGCGTTCAACCTCGACGCGGTCGCCAATGGAATCCCGGCCGCGCAGAAATGGCGCGGCGCCAGCGGGCTGACGATCGCTTCGGCTCTCAAGTGCCACGCACTCGCGACGCGTCGCCTGCTTCCCGTTGGTTCAGTTGACACATAGACACCCGCGACGCGTCGTTTCCCGTCGACATTCGCTTCGCCACGATTCCACGATCGCTACCTGCGTCCGACTTCGCCCCCCGGCCCCGCACCATGCTCGATCAAATGCTCGACGAAACGAGTCAGCTTCGGCAATGGCCGCCGATCGTGCCGATACACGACATGAACCGGGTGCGGCGCCGGCAAGTACGCTTGCAACACCGGCACCAGCACGCCACTCGCCAGATCGTGCGCCACCAGAACTTCAGGCTGCAGCAACAATCCCGCGCCCGCGATGGCGGCCATGCGCAGCCCGTTCCCGTCGTCGCACGTGAAGACCGGATCCTGCGAAACCTGTGGCCCGTCCCACCCGCCGAGCTTCCACCCGTTACGGCCGTTCCACACGGAGTGAGAAAGGCAGTGATGCACGCCCAGATCCTGCGGCGTCTCCGGACGTCCATGCCGCGCGAGGTAACCGGGCGATGCGCAAATCACCATGCGATACATGGTCAACGGCTTTGCGATCAGATCGACGTCACCCAGTTCGCCAATTCGAACGGCGAGATCGAAACCCTCGTCCACCAGGTCGACGACGCGATTGCTCAACGCCAACTCGATGCGCACGAGTGGATGCATCTGCTGGAACGTCGCGGCCAGCGGCGCGACGACGCATGCGCCGAAGGTAATCGGCGCGCTGATCCGCAACGTGCCGGACGGCGACGCACGCAATCGCTCGACCGACGTCTCGGCGATCCGCACCTGTTCAAGCGCGCGCTTGGCGTCTTCGTAGAACACGCGCCCCGCATCCGTCAGGCTCTGCCGTCGCGTGGTGCGCTCCAGCATGCGCGCGCCGAGGCGCTCTTCAAGTTCGCGCACGTACTTGCCGACCATGACCGCCGACATGCCAAGCCGCTGCGCCGCCTCGGTGAAGTTGCCCCCTTCCACGACGGCAACGAAGGTTTCCATTGAACGCAGCTTGTCCATATTGCGAACTGGCGATTAGTAGTGTCGGAAATTAGAGCACATTTATCTCAATATTGGTTCGAAGAACAATGGCTGCTCCAACCTGAAATCGAAAAGGAGTGGTTCCATGAAGATCGTTGTAATCGGCGCCGGCGGAGACGTCGGTCGTGCCGTGGCAGATGAGCTTGCGCGTGACGGAAAACACGAAGTCGTTCGCGTGGGTCGCACGTCCGGTGACCATCAGGTCGACATCACCCGTGACGAGAGCGTGAGTGCGCTGTTCGAGAAGATCGGGCAAGTCGACGCAATCGTCGCCGCCGCGGGCAATGTCATCCTTGCCCCGATCGAGAAGATGACGGCGGCCGATTTCCACCAGGGATTGCAGGACAAGTTGCTGAGCCAGGTGCGTGTCGCACTGGTGGGCCAGCACTATCTGGTCGACGGCGGGTCGATCACGCTGACCTCGGGCATCGCGGTCGATGATCCGATTGCGCAAGGCGCCCATGCCGCCGCATCGAATGCCGGGATTGAAGGATTCGTGCGCGCGGCCGCGTGCGATTTTCCGCGCGGCATCCGGATCAACGTCGTGAGCCCGACGGTGCTGACGGAATCCATGGATCGGTTCGGTCCGTTCTTTCCCGGCTGCGAGAGCGTGCCGGCGTCACGTGTGGCCATGGCCTATCGACGCAGCGTGGAAGGCGTGCATAGCGGTCGCGTCTATCGGGTCGGTCATTGACGTTGAGGGCTCGCCCCGCGAGCCCGAATTCCTCGCGCCCCTGCCTGCCCCAGATTCCGCCACGCCATCACCGCACCGGCCACCAGCAACAGAACCGAAACGATCAACGCCCGCGCCATTCCGTGAACGAACGTCGCGCCGTCTGCCGCCCGAACGAAGAAACCAAACAGCGCGACGCCCAACACGCCGCCCACCTGCCGGGCCGTATTCAACAACCCGGACGCCACCCCTGACTGCGCGGCGCTCACCGCCGCGAGCGCCGCGTCCGTGATGGTCGGTATCGTCAGCGCGATGCCGCTGCCTGCCAGCAGCATCGGTATCGCGAGCAGCGCGTTGGAGTGCACGGCGATCGCCGGCCACATCGCGAGATACCCGACCGCGGATATCGACAGGCCGGCCGTCGCCAGCGTGCGCGCACCGAGCCTGCCGGTGAGTCTGCCGGAAGCGATGCTCATGACCATCAGCACGCCCATCATCGGCAGAAATGCGACGCCCGTACGCACGGGCGTCATATGCCACACCGACTGAAAAAGCAGGCTCAACGTAAACACGATCCCGTAGAAGACCAGATTCGCGATCGCGCCGATCACGATCGAACTGCGGACGATCCGGTCCTGCCACAACGCAGATGGCAGCATCGCGTCCGGGTTGCGCGCTTCCAGCCGGACGAACGCGATGCCCAGCCCGACGCACAACGCGAATGCGCCCACGATGACCGGGCTGCGCCACCCCAGTGCACTGATCTCGGTCGACGCGAACGTGAGCGCCGCCAGCGCCGACGCACCGGTCAGTTGTCCGGGAAGATCCAGGCGCCTTCCGCGCTGCGCTTTCGTGTCTGGTGCAAACCGCCACGTCATCCAGATACCGGCCAGGCCGACCGGCACGTTGACCAGGAAAATGCTGCGCCTACCCACGGCAGCGATGAGCAACCCGCCGGCCAACGGCCCAGCGGCCAGCGCGATGCCGCCGCCGGCGCCCCACCAGCCGATCGCCCGGCTGCGCGCCGCCGCGTCGTCGAATGCGACGCGCAGCACGGCCAGCGAGTTCGGCACCAGCAGCGACGCGCCGATCCCCTGAACGAGCCGCCAGGCAATCAACGCTTCCATCGAATGCGCGATGCCGCAGCCGATCGACGAGAGCGTGAATATCGCGTAGCCGGCAATGAACACGCGCTTTGCGCCCAGCCGGTCGCCGAGGGCGCCGGCCATCAGCAGGGTTGCCGCGAACACGAGCGCATACGCATTGACGACCCATTGCAGGTCCGTGACCGCTGCGCCAAAGGCCATCCGCAATGCATCGAGCGCAACGTTGACGACGCTGACGTCGATCAGGACGACAGCAAAACCGAGGCACGCGGCCGTCTGAACCAGTCGCGCGTGATGTCTGGATGAGGTCTGCATCGGCAATCCTTCGCATGGGGAGGATTGAAGCGTAGAGGATCGCCTTCTGTGCGAATATTCCGCAAAACAGCACAGCAACCTGGAGAAAATGCACCGATGTTCGACTGGGAAAACCTGCGCTACTTCGTTGCCGTCGCACAAACGGGGAGTCTTTCGGCAGCCGCCAGGCGCTTGAATGTCGACCACGCAACCGTCAGCCGCCGCTTGGGCGCACTCGAAGCGGAACTGAAGATCCGCGTGATCGACCGGTTGCCGCGCGCGTGCCGACCGACCGCCGCCGGCCGGCAGATACTCGAGCTCGCCGAGAAAATGGAGGCGCATGCGTTTGCGATCGAGCGCCTCGCGCTCACGGAACACCTGCCGATGCACGGCACCGTGACGATCAGCGTGCCGCCCGTACTCGCAAACAATTTCTTCGCGAATCATCTGCATGAATTCGCGCAATTGCATCCGGGCATTCGGCTGTCGATGGCCAGCCAGGCGCAACGCGTGTCGCTCGCCCGTCGTGAAGCCGATATCGCCGTGCGCCTGTTTCGCCCCGAGGAACCGCAAAACGTGACACGCAAGCTGGGCGAGATGGCGTTCGGGCTCTATGCGAGCCGCGACTATGCGCACGCGTCGTCGCCCGACGATTGGGCCTTCATCTGCTACGACGCGCAATTCGCGGAAATGCCGCATCAGAAATGGCTCGAGTCGATCGCGCGAGGCCGCCGTATCGCGTGCGAGGTGAGCGACATCACGACGCAGCAGGTGGCGGCACGTACAGGCATCGGCGTGGCCGGGCTGCCGGTGTTCATGGGCGACGACGATCCCGGGTTGCAGCGCCTGCCGTTCGACGGGGAACCGTATGCCCGGGATCTCTGGCTGGTCGTGCATGCCGACCTCAGACATGCGCCGACGATTCGCGCGGCAATCGACTTCATCGTGGACGTGACGGGCAGGACGTTCGCGCCGGACGCCCGACCGTAGCGACGGCGACTACGGTCGCCCGATCGTGCTGGCCGAGCCGGCCGTCAGCGTGCCGCTTCAACGTCGGAAGCAACCGGTCCCGCTCATCGTCAACCGCCCGTCCCCGGCATCCGCGCGCCGTTCAGGCCACCGCCCTCAACCACGCAAGCACATCCGCCTGCGCACGGCCTGCCACCACCGGCTCCGGCGTCAACAGGCAGTAGTGCGAACCATCCTCGACGAACCCCATCGGCGCGACCAGCACACCGCTTTCGATATCGTCGCGAACGAGATGCCACGGGCCGATGGCGACACCCAGCCCCGCAACCGCCGCCTGCAGGCTGAAGTAGAAATGGTCGAACACCTGCCCGCGCCCGCTCACGGCCGGCTGATGCGCGGCAACCGCCCACTCCTTCCATGCGTCCGGCCGTGTCCGCGTATGCAACTGCGGAACGTCCGCCTTCAACGAACGCTCGCCGCGACGAGCGGAAAACCACGCATCGACCTTGTCCGGCCGGCAAACCGGCCCCACCCGCTCCGCGAACAGACGCTCCGCGTGATAACCCGCCGGCCACGCAAAGTCGTTGCGTCGAATCGCCATGTCGATGCCGCTGTCGAATGAAAACGGGCCACCCGCGGCCGCCAGGTGAACGTCGATGCCCGCATGTCGCGCCTGAAAATCCGGCCAGCGCGGAATCAGCCAGCGCATCAGCAGCGTCGGCTCGCACGACAGGACCCAGCGCCGCGCCCGGGCGGCCTCGGTGCGCAATTCCTGCGCGGCGTGACGCATCAGCCCCAGCCCGTCGTGGACCGCCTGCGCCAGCTTGCGGCCTGCGTCGGTCAGGAACACGCGCCGGCTGCGCCGCTGGAACAGCGCCACGCCCAGGTCGTCCTCGAGCAGCCGCACCGCGCGGCTGACCGCGCCGTGGGTCAGGCACAGCTCGTCGGCGGCACGGCTGAAATTCTCGTGACGCGCCGCCGCCTCGAAGCAACGCAGCGCCATCAGCGAAGGCAGGTTCGCGCGCATCGATTGTGAATCCACCTCACCATTCTGGTCAGAAATCATCGCTTTTCCGGATGAAAATTGACCCATAAGATTGCGCCATCAAGCCATCAATCGCAAGGACAGGACGATGACCGAACTGATAGTTGTAGTCACCATCACGCTGCTGGCCGTGATCAGCCCGGGCCCGGACTTCGCGATGGTCACGCGCAACAGCCTGATGCTGTCGCGCCGCTCGGGCGTGCTCACCGCGCTGGGTATCGGGCTGGGCGTGACGGTTCACGTGAGCTACACGCTGCTGGGCGTCGGCCTGCTGATCCGGCAATCGCTGTGGCTCTTCAATGCCGTCAAGCTGATCGGCGCGATCTACCTGGTCTACCTCGGCGTGAAGATGCTCATGACGAAGGCCGGCAACGGGCAGGCCGACGCGTCGGCCGCACCGCTGTCGGACCAGGCCGCGCTGCGCACCGGCTTCCTGACCAATGCGCTGAACCCCAAGACCACGGTGTTCATCGTCAGCCTGTTCATGCAGGCCGTGCGGCCCGACACACCGCTGATCGTGCAGATCGGCTACGGTGCATTCATCGCACTGGCGCACGCCGGCTGGTTCAGTCTGGTGGCCGTGTGCTTCTCCGCGACTGCCGTCCGCGATCGCCTGCTGTCGCTGCGGCACTGGATCGACCGCACCTTCGGATGCCTGCTCGTCGGCTTCGGCGTCGCGCTCGCCATCGCGCGCGGCGGGCGCTGATCCGGGCGTCCACGCCGCACACCGACACAAGCGCCGGGTGCACACCGCCCACGCACCGACGCGCCGGCGCACCGGATACGCTGCGCGGCAGCGTCAGAACCCGCGCGCAATCGATCGGGCTTCGTCGATTGCGCGGCTGCGATCGACCTTTCCGTCGGCACCGAACAACGTACGCTCGACGACGATGCCCGTGACGTCCGTCACGCCCACGAACCTGAGCCAGGTTTCCATGTACGGGCGCTGAAGATCGAACTCGGCGGCCGGCGTAAACGAACCCGGCGACTGATAACCGAGCCCGCGCGCGTAGACCACGGCCGCCTTTTTTCCGGCCAGCTTGCCGGTAAAGCCCGCGTCGTCGAACGTGAACAGCACGTCCTTCTGCGAGATCGCATCGATCAGGTGCTTGAGCTTGTACGGAATGCTGAAGTTCCACAGCGGCACGCCGAACAGGAACTTGTCCGCTGCGTGGAACGGCGCTGCGAGCTGCTCGATCCGCTGCCATGCCGCCGCCTGCGACGGTGTCAACGCGGTGCCGCTCAGCCCCGCATATTTCGCGGCCAGCGCGTCTTCGTCGAATTCGGGCATCGCCAGATCCCACACGTCGAGCTTCCGTATTTCATGATCGGGGTGCGCGTGCCGGTACGCGTCGAGAAACGCATTGCACACGTCGATGGATGCGGAATATGCCTTGTTGGGTGAACCTTCGATATAGAGCACGCACGTCATGGAGCCGGTCCTTGCCAGGAGTGACGGCGACGCGCCGGATGCGCGGTCGCCCACTACGGTTCGCAGCGTATCGAGCCCGCTTATAATTTGGAAACGATATTAATTGATTGAATTAACCCGGATTTGTGATCAATGGAGAATCCTCTCGACACGGCGCTGCTTCAGACGTTCGTCGCCGTCGCCGACGTGCGGAGTTTCACCGGCGCCGGTCGCAGGCTGAATCTCAGCCAGTCCGCGGTCAGCGCCCAGATCGTTCGTCTCGAAGAACAGGTCGGCCAGGCGCTGCTCGTGCGTAATACGCGCAGCGTCACGCTCACCGCGCATGGCCAGACGCTGCTCGGTTACGCGCGCGCGATGCTCAATCTGAGCGGGGAAGCAAGGGCGCGGCTGGGAGCCGGCGACGCAGCCGATACCCGGCTGCGCATCGGCGCATCGGAGGATTTCGCGGAAGGCTGGCTGCCGGACGTGATGCGTCGCCACTCGGCCACGCGGCGCGGCTTGCGGCTGGATCTGACGGTCGACATCGGCGACAGCCTGTTTCGGCGGCATGCCAGCGGCGAATTCGATCTCGTGATCGGCAGCCGGTGCGCGCACACGGATCAGGGCGCGACGTTGTGGCAAGAGCCGCTCGTCTGGGCATTTGCGCGTCACGAGCGGTTGCCGGAAGGCGAGGTGCCGCTCGCGTGCTTCCCCGATCCTTGCCCGTACCGGGGCGCCGCCCTCAAGGCGCTCGCGCTGGCCGACCTGCGCTACCGGATCGCGTGCGAAAGCCCGAGCGTCACCGGCATCCGGACATGCGTGCGCGCCGGCATCGCCATCGCACCGGTGCCGCGCAGCGCGATCGACGGCACGCTCCGGGAGCTCGGCGTGGCCGACGGCTTGCCGGAACTGCCGGAAGTCGAATTCGTGCTGATGCATGACGCGCGGATGCCGGCCGCGGTCGAATTCGCGGCGACGATCTTCGACGAAGCCGCCGTTCGCACGGGAGCAGGCAAGCGCACTACACCCTAGCAGGCATCGTGCGGCGCCGTTCAGCGCTTGGCGCTCAATCCCGCGCGCACGCCCGCCGGTTCCCGGCTCCGCCCAAGTAACGCCGCCAGCGAGAGATCCGCGAGCTTGCCGAACGGCGCGCGCAGCAGGCTCGGCAGGTTCCAGCGCCCCTGCGCGAACACGCCCTTCGCGTGGCTCATCGCGCGGAATCCCTCGATGCCGTGATACGCGCCCATCCCGCTCGGACCGACGCCGCCGAACGGCAGGTCTTCCTGCGCGACATGCAGGAGCGTGTTGTTGATGCCGACATTGCCCGACGTGGTGCGCTTGAGCAGCGACTCGCAGTCGCCGTCCTGCGCACCGAAGTAATACAGCACGAGCGGACGCGGACGCGCATTCACGTAGTCGACGACTTCGTCGATCGTGCGATACGTGCGCACCGCCAGGATCGGCCCGAAGATTTCTTCCTGCATGACGGCCGTGTCGTCGCCGGCGCCGACGATCAGCGTGGGCGCGAGCGTCCGCTTGCGGGTCGCCGCCTGCTGCGGGCTCACGCCCACCTCGATCACGCGCGCGCCCTTGCTGCGTGCTTCGTCGACGAGCCCCTTCAGGCGGTCGTATTGCCGGTCGCTGACGATCGACGTGTAATCCGGGCTCGTCGGCCCGTCCGGATAGAAGCGCGCGACGGCTTCATCGTATTGCGTGACGAACGCGTCCAGGTCGTCTTCATGCACCAGCGCATAGTCGGGCGCCACGCAGGTCTGTCCGCCGTTCGACAGCTTGCCGAACACGATGCTCGACATCGTCCGGCCATCGACATGCCCCCGCGCGACGATCGCCGGGCTCTTGCCGCCGAGTTCGAGCGTCACCGGCACCAGGTTCTCGCTGGCCGCCTTCATGACCTTGCGGCCCACCTGCGTGCTGCCGGTAAACAGCAGATGGTCGAACGGCAGGCCGCTGAAGGCCGCACCGACTTCCGGGCCGCCGAGCACGACCGCGACTTCTTCGCTCGGGAAGGTCTCCGCGAGCATCCGGCGCATCACCTCGCTGGTGCGCGGCGTCAGTTCCGACGGCTTGAGCATCGCGCGATTGCCCGCGGCCAGCGCGGTCGCCAGCGGAATAAAGGTGAGCGAGAACGGGTAATTCCACGGCGCCATCACGCCGATCACGCCGAGCGGCTGGTACTCCACGTGAGCCTGCCCGGCCCGATAGAAAATCCCGACGTGCCGGCGCTGCGGCTTCGTGAAGCGGCGCAGGTTGCGCGTCAGGTAGTCGATCGCCTGGATCACGCCGACCAGTTCCATGATCGCGGTCTCGTGCCGCGAGCGATTCCCGAAATCGGCGTTGATCGCCTCCTCCACTTCGCGGCGATACGCGAGCACCACGGCGCGCAGCCGCGCAAGTCTGGCCTTGCGCTGCTGCAAGGTCGGCGGCCCCTCGCTGACGAACGCGTTGCGCTGGCGGGCCAGCAGCACCGCCGGGTCGAAGCTCGAGATGGATTCTGCGGAAACGGCCATGGTGCACCTCACGAGGTTGCGTCGATGTAGACACTGTCAACTTGCATGCGGCGGATCATAGGACCACAATGTGTCCCCTGTCAACATAGGAGCAACACGATGTCGTCGGATGAGGATGCGGACGCCGGGCAAAAGGCTTATCACCACGGGGATCTGCGTCGCGCGATCATCGAAACGGCGCTCGACACGCTGCAGGAGCAGCAGGGCTGGCAGTTCACGCTGCGCGAAATCGCGCGGCGCGCGAACGTCAGCCACTCGGCGCCGTACCGGCATTTCCCGGACAAGGCCGCGTTGCTGCACGAGCTCGCACTGATCGGCTTCGATCGCCTGCGCGACGAGCTCGCCGCGTCCATCGATCCCGCGGCGAGCGCACCGGACGTGCTGCTGGCGCTCGCGTATGCCCATCTCGCATTCGGGCAGCGCAACCCGGATCTCTATCGACTGATGTTTGCCGCGGATGCCGGAGAGCCCTCGGACATCCATCTCGATCCGCGCGTGCAGGCGCCGTTCCTGCTGGTCGTCGACATCCTGGAACACGGCCAGCGCGCCGGCACGATCCGCCCGCGCCCGGCGCTCGGCCAGGCAACCGCCTGCTGGGCGCATCTGCACGGCCTGACGATGCTGGCGATCGACAGGCGGCTGGTGCGCGAGAAGGTCGGCGATCACGCGATCGAAGATGCGCTGACAACCTTGCTGGACGGACTCATACTGCCCGCCAGCCCTGCGCGGGAAGCGAAGACGAAAACGAGAACGAAAACGAAAGGGTCTTGACCTTCAACTTTGCTTAAAGGTTATGGTTCGCCTCGGCAGCGTATCGAGGCCATGGGTATGTGTACTGCCATCCGACAATCCGGCGGCGTGTCGAAGACGTCCGCCCGTGGCCGATGAAAAGGAATCCGCATCATGAGCAAGCGCATCCTTCACGTCGTCAGCAACGTCGCGCACTACGCCGACCCGTCGCAACCGACCGGCCTGTGGCTGTCCGAACTGACCCATGCCCATCACATCTTCGCGGCGAAAGGCTATGAGCAGAGGCTCGTGAGCCCCAAGGGCGGCGTGTCGCCGCTGGAGCCGCGCTCGCTCAAATGGCCGCACGCCGACGCCGCCTCGAAAGCGTGGCGCGCCGACAAGGCCAACGCGGCCCTGCTTGCCAATACCGCGCGCCCCGACGAGATCGATCCGGCCGATTTCGACGCGATCTACTTCACCGGCGGCCATGCCGTGATGTGGGACTACCCGGACGACGCGGGGCTGCAGCGGCTCACGCGCGAGATCTACGAGCGCGGCGGCGTCGTGTCGTCGGTCTGTCACGGCTACTGCGGGCTGCTGAACACGACGCTGTCGGACGGCTCGCTGCTGGTTGCCGGACGCCGGATCACCGGCTACTCGTGGGTGGAGGAAATCCTCGCCGGCGTCGCGAAGAAGGTGCCGTACAACGTCGAGGAGCAGATGCAGCAGCGTGGCGCGCGCTACGAGAAGGCGCTGCTGCCGTTCACGTCGAACGTCGTCGTCGACGGCCGTCTGGTGACCGGCCAGAATCCGCAATCGGCGAAGGCGACCGCCGAGCAGGTCGTCGCGCTGCTGTGAGGTGATGCGCCAGCGCCCCGCTACGCGCGGGTCGGCCGGCGCAACACCGGTTCGTCGCGATCGGCCGCGGCGGCCTCGCCGCCATCCGCCGCATTCCCCGACGGGACCCGCGACAGCAATCGTTTCGCATGGGTCGCACAATCGACCGACGCCGGCTTCGCCGCGATTTCGGCGATCAGCGACAAGACCTGCCCCTTGCTGCGCGCCAGCCGCGCCTCCAGTGCCTCGATGTCCCGCACCTTGCGGTGCAGCGCCTCCAGCAACGAATCGCACGGCCACTGCGCGAGGCCGGCCGGAATCAGCGTGCGAATCTCGTCGAGGCTGAAATCCGCCTTCTGCGCGGCCGTGATCAGATCGAGCACCGTCACCGCTTCCTGCGGATAGGAGCGATAGCCGTTCGCTTCGCGCGCGACGAGCGTCAACAGACCGATGCGCTCGTAGAAGCGGATGCGCGAAGGAGTAAGGCCGGTGCGTTCCGCCAGTTCCCCGATCTTCATGTTCCGATACTCCTTCGCCGGATCGCATCCGGCCATCCGTCCCGTCGCGACTGCAGGTTGCCTCCTGAAATTGATTCGTTATCCGATCTTTATCGGCTTCCTGTCACAGGGCGGACGACACGCACCCTCAAATCACGTCGAAACGCAGCCCCGCGTGGCGAACCAGGCGCTCGATGTAGCGCTCGTCGAACATCGTCGCGGGCGTCCAGAAGCCGCCGCCGCGGCCGGTCTTGACGCCTTCTCCGCTGTAATCCAGTGCGAGACCGATCGCGGCCTGGCCGAGCATCTTGCCGGTAGAGCCATAACCCGGATCGCGGTCGCCGGTGACTTTCACGCGCAAGGTCCGCCCGTCGTCGGCGCGACCGAAGAAACGCAAATCGTAGCGGCCGGCCAGCTGGGCGGCCGCACTCGGCCCCTCGCCGGGCTTCGGCAGCAGGAAACGCTCCATCAGGCCGCGCACCGGCTTGATGAGGACACCGACCATGAACGCGCCGAGGCCGGCCACCATCGTCAGTGCCGTCAGGCGGCCCTTGAGGCCGGTGCCCGTCATCACCGCTTCGTCATACGTGAAGCGGCTGCCGTACGCGTTGCCGGCCAGCGCATTGGAGCGGTGCACGACACGCTCGTTGATCGCCGCCATCACGAATGGCGCGATCCATGCGTCGAAGTCGCGATCGAACGCCGCGGACCGCACCGCATGCTGGCGTACCGTGAAGCCGTGCCCCTTCGGGCACAGCGAATAAGGATCGAGCAGCTCCCTGCGCAACGCGGGATCGGCGGCCGCTTCGCGGACGACGTTGATCACGCTCGCCACCGTGCCGCCCGACGCGCCGCCCTTCAGTGTCCTGACGCGCATCTTCACCTGCGCGGCCGGCACGCCCCACCGCTGCCGCGCCTGCTGCTGCAGGAAGAACACGCCCATGTCCGACGGCACCGAATCGAAGCCGCAGCAATGGACGATGCGCGCGCCGGATTGCCGCGCCGCCGGTTCGTACTTGTCGATCATCCGTTTGATCCACTGCGTTTCGCCGGTGAGGTCGCAGTAGTCGGTGCCGGTTTCCGCGCAGACCCTGACCAGCGGCTCCCCGTAAAGCGCATAGGGGCCGACGGTGGACGCGACCACGCGCGTCTGCGCGCAGAGCGCTCGAAGCTGCGCTTCGTCGGCCGCATCGGCAACGATGATCGGCACCGACTGCCCCGCCGCACCCAGCGTATCCCTGACCTGCCTGAGTTTCGCTTCGGAGCGGCCGGCGATGGCCCAGCGCAGCGTCTCGCCGGAGCCCGACAGGTACTCGGACAGGTAGCGGGCCAGGATCTGCCCGACGAAACTGGTGGCGCCGAATACGACGAGATCGTGGGTCGGCTGGGTCATGGGCGGTTCCTCATGAGGGATTCCTTCTGCGCGGGGGTGCCGCGAACGGACGTGGCGTCAGCGTTGCTTTCCGGGTTCATCGAAGGCCTTCATCGGGGTCGGCAGGTTCAGGACCAGTTGCGCGTCCTTCACCACGTCGAGACGCAGGATGGTGGAGGCGCCCAGCCCGTCGAGCAGCTGGCTCAACGGACCGCCGTGCCGGACGAGCTCGACGTTGCGCGGCAACAGGCGCTGGGCGAACGATAGCGCATTCGTCTGCACCGATGTCTGGTGCCATTCGCCGTCGATGCGATTGATCATCGTCGTCGAGCCCATGTGCGACTGCGATGCGACGTGGGTCAGTGCCGGCAGCGGCACGCTCAGGCTCAGGTCCGGCCGGCCGCCCGGGCCGGCGATGCGGGCGCGGGCGGTGGCACCGAGGTCCACGTCGATGTCGGCGAGCCACTTGGGCAACTGATAACCGTGCACGCCGCGCACTCGCGCGATTTCCGTGGTGACCGGCAGCGCCAGCACGTGCGCGAAGAAGCTCCGGCGCCGCATCGAATCGATCAGCTCGCGCGCGTGCGACCCTGTCGCGCCGGGCCGGCGGATGACCACCGCGACGGACACTTCGTCGTACGGATCGTTGTCGCACACCGAATACGAGAAGAAGGTCAGCGCGACCAGCCCGTACCCGGGCAACGCACGCAGCGGTTCGAGCGGCACCGGCAGCGTGGTCCGCAGGCGTTCGAGCGGCGCAAGGAACAGCAGCTGGATGCTGCTGGAACGGTAGTAGAAATTCGGCGCCCAGGTCGGGCCGACCCGCGAAGCGACCTGACGCTTCGGAATCCGACGGAAAAAATCGATGTTCCCCGCGGCGGGATCGCGCGCCACCTCATCGAGGTCGGGATTCATCCGGAACCGGTCGTAGTACCCGCCTTCGGGCACGTCGACCGTGTGCGGCCCGAATTCGACCTGTGTAAACCGCCTGTCCATGTTCGTCGCCTCTCGTCGATGATCGACCGTGGCAGGCAACACCCGAAGCCTGCTGACTCACCGCCGTCAGCAAGCACTCTAGGATTGAAGTCGACTTTAAGGTCAAGGACCGAAATAGAGGGGCACGTCGGATCGCGTCGGGACGGCCGGCGCGCCCGGCGGGAACGCCGAATCATTTGGCGGCCGTGCGCCGGCCCTTGCCGCGTATCGGCACCACTGCCGGTTTGCGCAACCGGTCCATCACCCACCGCGTACGCTCCGAGCAGTTCAGTTCGGTCGGCCGGTTCCGGATGCTGTCGATCGCGACGAGCAGTTGCGCCTTGTTCTCCTTGAGACGCTTCTGCATCGCCTCGATCTCGACGACTTTCCGTTCGAGCGCCGCCACCAGCCCGTCATGCTGCCAGTTGCCGGCTTTCACCGGCAGCAGATGGCGGATCTGCTCCAGCGAGAACCCGGCGCGCTGCGCGCCGGCGATGATCTCGAGCATCCACACCGCGTCTTCGCCGTAGTCGCGATAACCGTTCGTGCCGCGCTCGACCGCGGTGAGCAGCCCTTCAGCCTCGTAGAAACGGATCCGCGATGCCGTCAGACCACTGAGCTTCGCGAGCTCTCCAATTCTCATACCTGCCTCGCAACCGTGTTGACATTAAACCTAACTTTAAACCTACAGTGAGCGCATCGCCAGGCCGGCCGGACGGCCGAAGCCGCGTCGGACACAGCGCCGGCCTGGCGATCATCGCGAACGGCAAGACCGTCACGCATCGATATCGCCTACCGAACAGGAGCAGACATGGGATACGTCACAACGAAGGATGGCGTCGACATCTTCTACAAGGACTGGGGGCCGCGCGACGCCCAGGTGATCTTTTTTCATCATGGCTGGCCGCTCAGCGCCGACGACTGGGATGCGCAGATGCTCTTCTTCCTGGCCCAGGGTTATCGCGTGATCGCGCACGACCGTCGCGGCCACGGGCGCTCCAGCCAGGTCTGGGACGGCCATGACATGGATCACTACGCGGACGACGTCGCCGCGGTCGTGAACCACCTCGGCGTGCAAGGCGCCGTTCATGTCGGCCATTCGACCGGCGGCGGCGAAGTCATCCACTACATCGCCCGTCACGGCGAAGACCGCGTCGCCAAGGCCGTGCTGATCAGCGCGGTTCCGCCGCTGATGGTCAAGACGGACAGCAATCCGGGCGGCCTGCCGAAAGCCGTGTTCGACGACCTCCAGGCGCAGCTCGCGGCGAACCGCGCGCAGTTCTACTACGACGTCCCGGCCGGCCCGTTCTACGGCTACAACCGCGACGGCGCCAAACCGTCGCAAGGCGTCATCTGGAACTGGTGGCGGCAGGGCATGATGGGCAGCGCGAAGGCACACTACGACGGCATCGTCGCGTTCTCGCAGACCGACTTCACCGAAGACCTGAAAAGCACCACGATTCCCGTTCTCGTGATGCATGGCGACGACGACCAGATCGTCCCGTATGCCGATTCCGGTCTCCTGTCGGCGAAGCTGGCGAGGAACAGCACGCTGAAGACGTACAAGGGCTTCCCGCACGGCATGCCCACGTCCAACGCCGACACGATCAACGCCGACCTGCTCGCGTTCATCCGCGGCTGAACACGGCAAGCGCCGACGCGGCCTTCAGCGGCAATCGTCGCCGAAGGCCGTCTTCCTGCGTCCGTCCGCTCCCGACGGCAGCGAGTCGACCTCGTGAAGAAAATCGGGAACCGCTTCTCCGATCGAGGCGAGATACCCGGCCATCGCGCCGGCGACCTTGCGCACGGCGGGACGTGCGGTTATCCGCTCGCGCCACGCGAGCAGGCGCGGCGTTTCATCCGTCATCGGTGCGCCCTTGCGCGCACCGAACAACTGCGCCATGTAGAACGCGATATCGGCGTACGAATACGCGCCGGCCAGAAACTCGCGATCCGCCAGCACGCGCTCCATGCGCCGATAGTACCGGGCCGCTTCGTCACGTGCGGCCGGATCAGATCTCGTCTGCAAATTCGTCGAGAAAGCGCTGCAACCGGTCGCGACGAACGATCGCCATCCGGGTACCGGTGGCGGTCTGGAAACCGGTTGAAAGCCTCAGCAGTTTCGTGCGGAAGTGATCGATCGCGAAACGCGTGTCGTCGAGTTCCCGTTCCGATGCGTGCGGATCGGCCGGGTCGTACAGCGCGCTGCCCATCCGGCCCGCGACATAAAAGCACCGCGCGACGCCTACCATCCCGATCGCATCGAGCCGGTCGGCGTCCTGCAACACCTTTGCTTCGCGCGTCATCGGCGCGACACCGGCCGAGAAACTGTGCGCCTCGACCGCGTGAGCAACGGCGTCGATCTTCGCGTCAGGCCAATCCAGCGACTTCAGCACCTGCCGGGCCTTTTGCGCCGACAGCCGCGATGCCTGCGCGCGAAGCGGGGAATCCTTCTCCACCGCCACGCAGTCGTGCAGCACTGTCGCGGCGAACAGCACCTCGGCGTCGCCGCCCTCCTTCGCGTGGATCGCGGCCGCGTTCTTCCACACGCGTTGCAGATGCGAAGTGTCGTGGGAACCGTCGCCGTCGGCGCCGCTCCAGTGAGCCAGCAGGGCCTTGGCCAGATCCTGAAAGGGTGCGAACGCAGGGAGGGTCATGAGGGGCGGCGGTCGAGGTCGGGATGCCGATTATCGCCGCAAGTGCCGCACGGCACACGGTCGACAGACCGATCCGCCGTTGATCCCGGCGCCTGCGCGTCGAACGCAGTGCCGGGTTCGCCACACGATCGTGTGGATGCATCAGACCGCGGCGGCTCACTCGGTCATCGCCGGGCGAAAAAGCCACGATCGCAACGGATTCAATTCCACGCATGGCGTGCCGGGCGCACGCCGTTCAGATAGTAGTTGCCGACGAGGTGATATTTCCAGCGCACCGGATCGTGCAGCGTATGCGTGCGTGCATTGCGCCAGTGCCGGTCGAGGTTGTGCTCGGAAAGCGTCGCCTGCGTGCCGGCCAGCTCGAACAGCTTCTCGCCCGCGAGCAGCGCGATCTCCGTCGTCAGCACCTTCGCCTCGCCCACCGCTACCGACGCGCGCGCAACGTCGTCCTCGGTCACGTCGCCGCGCGCCGCGATCTCGTCGAGCGTGCGCGCCGCGCGCTCGAGCAACGCCTCCGCCGCATGCAGCTGAATGTGCAGATGGCCGATCTCGCGAATCGTCAACGGATCGTCCGCCGCGCGCTCGACGCCGCTGTCGACCCACGGCCGCGTGCGCGTGCGCACGAACGCCAGCGTATCGTCGAGCGCGGCCCGGGCGATGCCCGCGTCGATCGCGGCCTGGATGATCTGCGACAGCGGGCCGTTCAGCGTCGGCAGGTCCGACACGCGTTGCGCCGGCAGCACGTGCGACGCAGGCACGCGCACGTTGTCGAGCACGACCGTGCCGCTCGCGGTGGTCCGCTGCCCGAATCCCGACCAGTCGTCGATCACGGTCAGCCCCGGCGCCGGCTGGCGGATGTATGCGAGCCACGCACGGCGCTCGTCGTCGAGACCGAGCACCGGCACGTAATGCGCGAACAGCGCTCCGGTCGAATAGAACTTGGTGCCGTCGACGACGTAATCGTCGCCGTCCCGGCGCACGCGCGTCTTCAGGTCGAGCACGTGTTTCGTGCCCTTCTCCGAAAAGCCGTTGCCGAACCGCTTGCCGCTCAGCACTTCCGAGAAGAAAAGGCGCTTCTGCGCGTCGGTGCCGGTCAGCGCGATCACGTCGACCAGCCCGAAATGATTCTGCGGCAACTGCCCGAGCGACGGATCGGCCGCGGCGACGATCTTCACCACCTCCGTCAGCGTCACATGCGAGACGCCCGCACCGCCGTAAGCCTTCGGCACCGTGATGGCCCACAGCCCCGACTGCGAGAACCATTCGATCTCGTCGCGCGGTAACCGGCGCTCCCGGTCGCGCTCGGCCGCGCCTTGCGCGAGCCGTTGCGCAAGCGCATGCGCGGCCGCGATGGCCTGTGCGTCGTCGGCGATCACGCTGGCCGCCTGCGGTTGCGTATCGGCCGGTCGTTCCTGGATCGTGGCGCTCGTCTCTGACATCGGGCTCTCCTGCTGGTTGACGGAAACGTTCAATCTAGCAGCGCCCCGAGCGCCGGCAAACCGAGCGATTCGCACAACGATATTCCTTCGAACGGCAAACGATGCGGCACGCCGCGGGCAAAAAACCGCGCGTCAGCAGCGACATCGACGCCCCGGCATCGATGCCACGGTGCGTCGCCCGCGTAATGCCCGGCAGCGATAACGATGTACGAATCCGTTATTGGATCGTCCGCATCGTGCTTCCTATACTGGCCTGCCGGCATCGACGGCCCCCGCCTTTCAAGGACCACCGCATGACTTCATCTCCCGCCGCAACCGAACTTTCCACCGGCACCGACTATGACGCGCTTGCCAGCCGCTTCAGGCCGATCTTCGAACGCATCGCGGCCGGCACCGCGGAACGCGAACGCCGCCGCGAACTGCCGCACGAGGCGATCGGCTGGCTGAAGGCCGCCGGCTTCGGCGCCGTCCGGCTGCCGGTGCGCGACGGCGGCGCCGGCGCATCGCTGCCGCAGCTGTTCCAGTTGCTGACCGAGCTCGCCGCCGCCGATTCCAATCTGCCGCAGGCCTTGCGCGGGCACTTCGCGTTCGTCGAGGACTGGCTGAACGCGCCGCCCGGTGCCGATCGACAGACGTGGTTCGACCGCTTCGCGAGCGGCCAGCTCGTCGGCAATGCGTGGACCGAGACCGGCGACGTGTCGCTCGGCCAGACCATCACGAAGGTGTCGGAAAAGAACGGCCGGCTCGTGCTGAACGGCCGGAAGTTCTACAGCACCGGCAGCCTGTTTGCCGACTGGATCGACGTGTTCGCGCAACGCGCGAGCGACGGCAGCGACGTGATCGTCGCCGTCGCGACCGCGCAACCCGGCGTGATCCGCGAAGACGACTGGGACGGCTTCGGCCAGACGACGACCGGCAGCGGCACCACGCGCTTCGAGGACGCGACGGTCGACGCGCGGGACGTGATCGACTTCGCGCGACGCTTCAAGTACCAGACCGCGTTCTACCAACTCTTCCACATCGCGACGCTGGCCGGCATCGGCCACGCGATCGTGCGTGACGCCGGCGAGCTGGTGCGCCACCGCACCCGCGTGTACAGCCACGGCAACGCACCGCGTGCCGGCGACGACGCGCAGCTGCAGCAGGTGGTCGGCGAGATCGCGTCGTGGGCCTACGCGGCCGACGCGCTCGCGCAGCGCGCCGCGCAGCCGCTGCAACGAGCCTACGAAGCGCACTTCGGCGGCGACGCGACGGCCGAGCACGACGCGAACGTCGCGGCCGAGATCGAATCCGCGCAGAGCCAGCTCGTCGTGTCGGAACTCGTGCTGCGTGCGGCGACGCACCTGTTCGACGCGCTCGGGGCGTCCGCCACCCGCAGCACGACGGCGCTCGACCGCCACTGGCGCAACGCGCGCACCGTGTCGTCGCACAATCCGCTCGTCTACAAGGCGCGGATCGTCGGCGACTGGGTCATCAACGGGCGCACACCGCCGTTCGTCTGGCAGGTCGGCAACGGCGCGGGCACGGGCACGGGCACGCAAGCAGAAACCGGAGCCGCGCAATGAGCAAGACCGGCAAGACCATCCGCTTCAACGCGTTCGAGATGAACTGCGTCGGCCACCAGTCGCCCGGGCTGTGGGCCCATCCGCGCGACCGGTCGTGGCAGTACAAGGATCTCGACTACTGGACCGACCTCGCCCGCGTGCTCGAGCGCGGGATCTTCGACGCGATCTTCATCGCGGACGTGATCGGCTACTACGACGTCTACAAGGGCAGCAACTATCACGCGCTGCACCAGGCCGCGCAGATCCCGGTCAACGATCCGCTGCAGCTCGCCGCGCCGATCGCGATGGCGACCGAGCATCTCGGCATCGGCATCACCGCGTCGACGACGTTCGAACACCCGTACACGTTCGCGCGCCGGCTGTCGACCGCCGATCATCACACGAAGGGCCGGCTCGCGTGGAACATCGTCACGTCCTACCTCGAAAGCGGCGCGAAGAACGTCGGCGATCACGGCCTGCGCACGCACGACGATCGTTATGCGGTCGCGGCCGAATACGTCGAGGTGCTGTACAAGCTGTTCGAAGGGAGCTGGGAAGACGGCGCGGTAGTGCGCGACCGCGACGGCCGCGTGTTCACGCATCCGGAAAAGGTGCACGAGATCGGCCACAAGGGCCGCTTCTTCGACGTGCCCGGCTACCACCTGTGCGAACCGTCGCCGCAACGCACGCCGGTGCTGTTCCAGGCCGGCGCGTCCGGCCCCGGCAAGGCGTTCGCCGCGCAGCATGCCGAATGCGTGTTCGTCGCCGCGCCGACCCGCGCGCAGCTCGCGCGCTACGTGGCCGACGTGCGCGCGCAGGCCACCGCCGCGGGGCGCGATGCGAGCAAGGTATTGATCTACAACCTCGTCACCGTGATCGTCGACGAAACCGACGAGAAGGCGCAGGCCAAGTTCGACGAATATCGCAAGTACGTGTCGTATGACGGCTCGCTGGTATTCATGTCGGGCTGGACCGGCATCGACTTCGGCCAGTACGCGCCGAACGATCCCGTCCGGCGCGTCGAGACGAATGCGATCGTGTCGGCGGTCGAGCACCTGTCGGGCGGCGACACCGCCTGGACGATCGAGGAACTGGCGGCCTGGGGCGGCATTGGCGGCCTGGGCCCGGTGTTCGTCGGCTCGGCGGCGACGGTCGCGGACATCCTGCAGGAATGGGTCGCCGCGACAGACGTGGACGGCTTCAACCTCGCGTATGCGGTCGCGCACGAAACCTTCGAGGACGTCGTGCGTCATCTCGTACCTGAACTGCAGCGGCGCGGCGTGTATCCGACCGGCTATGCGCCGGGCACGCTGCGCGAGAAACTGTTCGGCGGGTCGGCGCGGCTGCCGGACGAACATCCGGCCGCGCAGTTCCGCGACATCGAGCAGGTCAAGCGCGATGCCGAGCGGGTAGCGGCCTGAGCGGACGGCATTGCGGCGGCTGGCCGGCCCGTGTATGGGCCGGCCGGCTTCACGACAGGCAGCAACCGGTGCGTCGGGCCGCTCGCCCGACACCTCGCCCGATCGCTGCTCTCCCTCCTCACTCGAAGAAGCCCGGTGCAGCCCCGCCGCGCGTTCCGCCTGCGCACTCGCGCATCGACAGCAATGCAGATATCGCGGTAACGATGACGCGCGCACTGATAAAAGCGCGCGTATTCTAGCGGACGAGCATTCGCGCGATCTGATTCCGGGCTGATTCATCGCCGATTCGTCGCCGGCATCTCTCGACCCCGATCCGGCACACGTGCAACACCAGGGCGATGCATCCGGAGTGTCACGCGCGTGCGGCGAGCATCACCGTCGTATCGGCGCCCCAACAGGGTGCGCGGGAGATCGAGCGTGCCTGCTCACGTCGCGGCCCCATGCAATGCCGCGACGCGCCGGTGCACCGACGCACATCAATCGTGCTCAACCGTGCGTATGCCGCAATTCGCCGTCGATCGTCTGCGGCAGCGTCAACAGGTTGAAGATCGGGCACACGGCCTCGACCGCCTGATGCAGTGCACGAATCGTCTCCGGCGGTTCGGGCGACACGATATCGAGCGTGTAGCGGAGGTTGTGCGGAAACACCGGCACATGTTCGAAGCCCGGCTGCTGCGCGAGCGGATGCTGGTCGCCGGTCACCTCGACTTCGATCGAGTCGATCTTCAGGCCGCGCTCCGCGGCCTGGATCAGCGTGATGTGCGTCAGGCAACTGCCGAGCACGCCGAGCTGCAGCTCCGGCGACGCCGGCCCGAGGTTGTAGCCCGCAAAATCGGGCGGACTGTCGCTGATCACCTGGAAATCGCGAATGCGGATCTCGCGCACGCCGCTGCGGCCCAGTGCACGCACGGTCGCTTTCAGCGGCGTCGCCTTGAATTCCGGATCGTTGCGCGCGGCATCCTTTTTCGCGAGCCAGGCGTCGCGCTTCTGTTCGAGATAGTCGTTCAGTGTCGTCATGGTCGGGCCGGTACGGTCGCAATCATCGGCCTCGCATGCGACGGCCGGTTGAGGGGAGTCGTCATGCTATTCCGATCCGCTTCGACCACTAAACGATCTTTCCAGCAAAGCAATTCGCGCCGCGCGATGTCACATTGCAACCTCCGCGTTCAGGAACGCGTCGGCAGTTATGCACCGGCCACCGACTTATCCACAATTTCCGTGCATAACCCTGTGGAGAACCTGGCGGCAATCGCGCTGCCGCCCTTGCCGACAGGCGTCGCCGCGCCGCCGTCGCCGCATCGCGGGCACTGAACGAGAACAACGTCGCATCGGGTTCGACGCTCGCCTGGATCCGGTTCCTCATTGTGCCGGCGCATCGGTTGCGTCAATATCGGCAGGCAGGATGTCCGCACCAGAAGTGTGCTGCTTCGACGACGTCCGCACCGTGTCGTGCCGCGAGCGCGGCCCGACGATCCGGTACCCGCCGCCCGCCTCGAGGCATCACGCGAGCGCGTCGTCACGCAGACGGAACTGCGCGACCGCCGCGCTCAGCCGCGCGCCTTGTTCGTCGAGCGACAGCGCCGCGGCCGCGGCCTCCTCGACCAGCGCGGCATTGCGCTGCATCGCCTGCTCCATCTGGATGACCGCGGCGTTCACCTGCTCGATGCCCGACGATTGCTCTTCGAACGCGTGGCTGGTGTCGCTCATGATCGTATTGACGCGCTCGACCGCGGCGACGAGCTCGGCCATCGCCGAGCCGGCCAGTGCGACGAGACCGCTGCCGTCCTCGACGCGCTGCGCGGAATGGCCGATCAGCTCGCGGATTTCCTTCGCCGCCGACGCGCAGCGCTGCGCGAGCCCGCGCACCTCGGTCGCGACGACCGCGAAGCCGCGCCCTTGCTCGCCTGCGCGCGCGGCTTCGACGGCAGCGTTCAATGCGAGGATGTTGGTCTGGAACGCGATGCTCTCGATCACGCCGACGATCCCGGAGATCTTCGCGGAACTGTGCGAAATCGCCGACATCGTCTCGACGACGCGCCGCATCGCGTCACCGCCGCGCGACGCGATGCCCGCCGCGCCCTCGACATAGGTGCGGGCATCGCGCGCGTTGTCCGCGTTCTGGCGCACGGCCGCCGTCAGCTGCTCGACGCTCGCCGCCGCCTGCTGCAGCGACACGGCCTGCTGCTCGGTACGCGCCGACAAGTCGACGTTGCCGCTCGCGATCGTGCGGACGTCGCCGACGATCGTCTCCGTACTCGTGCGCACCTGGTTCACGGTGTCGACGAGGCCGTCCTGCATCCGCTTCAGCGCATGCAGCAGATACGCCATCTCGTTCTCGCCGGGCACGATGACCGTGCCGGTCAGGTCGCCCTTCGAGATCTTTTCGAACTGGCCGACCGCGAGCCTGATCGGCTCGATGATCGCCTTCGCGAGCACGCGCTGCGCCACGAAGCCGACGACGAGCGCGAGCACCGCGACCGCGACCATCCCCCACACGATCCGGTGGAACAGGACACCGGCCGCCTCGTAGCGCGCCTTTTCACGCGCAACCTGGAACGATTCGAGCGCGTCGATCGCCTCCTGGTACGCGGTGAACAGGGCCGGCGGCGCGGTGCGTTGCGTGTCGAGGAAGCCGAACGCATCGTCGCCGTCGAGTTGCGCGAGCGCCTTCAGGAACACGCCGTCGAGCAGGGCCCGACGGCGAGTCTGCAACGTGTCGAACAGCGCCTGTTCGTCGGCGTTGCGCGCGTGCAGGCGCGCGTAGGCCTCCAGTTCGTCGTTGCTCTGCTTGAGGAGCGCGTGGACTTTCGCGACCTCCTCCTTCGCCGACCGGCCGGCGCTGATGACCTGCGCGACGTCGCTCATCCGTTCGCGCAGCACGAGCATGCGCTCGGAGCTGGTCTTCAGGTGCAGCAGCGACGCGGTGTCGTCGCGGTACATCGCCTCGAGCGAACCGTTGCCCATATAGAGGGCCGCGATGCATGCGCCGACCACCAGCACGAGCAGCACGGTATAACCCGCGATGGTCGCGACGAGACCACCACGGATAGTGAGTTGTTTTCGCATGACGTTCCCTTGCGCCGGCCGGGCACGGCCAGCGGCGGATGTGGATTCCGGATCACGAAAGACGCGCGCCGTGTCGCAACACGCGACGCATGGGCTGCGAACGGGTTAACGGCGGGTGGAACGGGGAGGTTTTATCCGCACGCGACGCGAATCTTGACGATTGCGACAAAGGAAGCGGAAAGATGCGCTCGACTCGCGCGCCAAGCAGTACCAACGATTGCGTGGGTCACTTTCCGCGAGCGTCGGGCGGAACACGAGAAACACGAGGCACGCGAATCGCTCGACGCGCCCGACAGGTATCTAACCGCCGCCGGCCAGCCGTGACCGGATCTCGTCAACCGGGAGATCGCGCTGATGCGTGGCGATCTGCCATGTATTTCCCCAGCGGTCTTTCACCATAGCCCGCCTGTCGCCATACGGCATGTCGGCCGGCGCTTCGAGCGGAATCGCGTGTGCCGCGAGCGCCCGCCGATAGGTCAGGTCGGTATCCTCGACATAGACATACAGAAACGCGGGCATCGGATCGCGCAAGCCGTCTTCGCCGCTGATCATCACGACGGAATCGCCGATCCGGATTTCCGCGGGCAACCCGGGTCGGAACGCGCCCTGCGCGTGAAACACCGATCGCATGAATTCGATCAGGTGTTCCGGATCCGGCACCACGATGCGGGGCGTGACGGTATGCCATCCGTCGGGCTGGAATCGGGCCATGTCGGGCAGCCTCCGAAGAGATTTCCGCCGGTATTCTCCTCCGGCTCCGGCGCGCTGCAAAGGGCACGCCGCGGCCGGCCGGAATGCCCTGGGTTCAATCGACGATGAGCGGTTTCGCGCCCGTCTCTGTGGACGATCGACGGGCCTCCCTTACGAACCCGGCCTGACGACGCCGGCTTCGTCATAAGCGACGATGTCCAACCCTTCCGTCGCCGTCGGCGCGACGAAGTACTGCGTCATCCTGTCGAACTCAGCGTCCGACGCCTGGAACGGATGATCGCCCCGCGCGTTGCGCGCGCGCAGCCGCAACTTGCAGACCGCATCGGTAACGTCGAGGTAATGCAGCCGATGGCCGCAGCCGGCGGCCTGCGCAACGGCGAGCCCCCATGCGCGCGCGGCGACGGTGTTGAACGGAACATCCAGCACCACCGACACGCCGGCCTGCAGCACTGCGCGGGCCTGATCCGCGATCACGTTGCCGACGCGCCTCACACACCGGACGTAGTCGTCGATCGACAGGATCTCGCCCGGATAAAGATGCGCGAGCCACGCGTCTTCGCTGATCGAAACGACCGGCCCGGCGCTGGCAAGCCGCGCGACGAGCGTCGATTTTCCGGAAGCGATCTTGCCGCATACCATGTGGAGCAACACGGCATCGTTCGATGCGGTTGCGTGTAGTGACTTCGCTGTCTGCATTTCCAGGCTCTCCGTCGCATGCCCAGAAAGCAAAAACCCGCCTTCCGGGCGGGTTGTGACGATATCCATTCAGTCGATCGTTATCCCGCCGTCAACATTGCGGCGCGAATAATCGAACGGGTTTGCGAATGGGTCATGCGCATCAGAATAACCAACTGCCCGATCGCGAGCAAGCGGATTCGAAGCGGCATACTTCAACCGGCGGGCTTAAAACTGATACGCTTGCCGGAAAATGAACGGGGAATTCCGTGGCGACTCCGCGCCACCTCCATTCAAATAACAGAACAGACAAGAGGGCATTCCGAGATGAAACGTGGTTTTGTATTTGCCGCCGTGCTGGCGACGTCGTTATTGGCCGCGCAAGCGGCACTGGCGCAGGAAAAGGCCGCGCCGCCCGTCTATACGTGGCTGTCCGAGCGTTTCCCCGATTACACCCGCTACGATTCCCCCGTATTGACCATCAGCGATTCGGGCTTGTCGGCGGACCAAGGCATCGTCGACGCGCAATTGACGCTCGTCCAGTCTCCGCAAGGCGTCGATTCGGTACTGGGGCTGGCCGTCGCGTTCCATACGACGCAGAAATGGAATTTCAATACCGTGCGCGATTACGGGACATACGGCACCCACTACCGGCAGCCGAAGATCCCGGTCGTGATTCCGACGCTGAACGGCGGCGGCTACGCCGACACCCCATACTGGAACACGTCAGCCGATGGCGCCAAGGCCTGGCCCGTCAACGGCGGCGTCTTCGTCATGCTGGACCGCCTCTACCTGAAGACCTACGAGATCAGCGGGACCGACCTCGTGCTCAGCCTCTCGGACTACGACCCGGTCGGCAAGGTCTTCAGGATCCGGATTCCGTCCGCGTACCTGTCGCGCTTTCTCACCAGCATTCCGAACGACCGCCGGCTGGTGCCGGAGGAACTGAAGGACCGTCCGATGGGCTTCGGCGTGCATTTTGTCGAGCTGGACGAAGGGATACAGGAGGGGATGAAGGTCCCCAGCAGCGCGATGCAGATCCTCGGTGTGTTGCCCGGCACCGTCGCCGATCGCGCCGGCCTGAAGAACTACGATGTGCTGATCCGGTTCGGCGATCGCCCGCTCAAGACGATGGCCGATCTGGCCGACGCCGTGCATGCGACCGCCAAGGGCACCGTGGTGCCGCTGACCGTCTGGCGCGATGCCAGGGCGGTCACGCTGCAGGCGCAATTCTGAGCGCGCCGCCGGGCCGGCGCGCGAACGCGGCCTGACGCCGCGGCGCACGCGTCACGCGGCCCCGTCGCGCCCCTTCGGCAACGCGCCATGGCTCATCGCGTCGAGTTGCCGCTCGATCTCCGCGCGCAATTCGGCGGAGATCTCGACGCTGTCGAGCAACTGCGAGATCCATAGCCCGTCGGCGGCGAGCCGGCAGATCATCAGCGTCGCGGCCTGCTCGAGCGGCACCGGGTCGGGGCGCGTCCATTCCCGCATCGGCACCGACCATCGTTCGCGCGTGTCCTGGTCGGTAATCATCGACGCGACGAGCACGCGCAGCACATCGGTACTCGCGACCGGCTGCGACTCGTCGAGCACCGCGTGCATGTAGGCCCGCGCCGCCGCACCGGCGCCGCCGGCATCCGCCGCCACCCGCTCGGCCATCTGCGCGGCGAACCGCCCGGTCGCCTGACCGAACAGCGCATCCAGCAGACCCTGCTTGTTCGCGAAGTGATACTGCAACGCGCCCTTCGTCACGCCGGCGCGCTCGGCCACCGCATCGAGCGTCAATGCGGCCACGCCGTGATGTGTCGCGATTTCCGATGCGGCCGCCAGCAGCTGCGCGCGCACCTGGTCCGGTGCTTTTTTCCGACGCACGCCGGCGGTGGCGACGGCCGGCGCCGACGACACTTCAGGCGCTCGCGCACCGGCCACGGCAGCCGGTTCGACAGGCTCGGCCACATCGTGCGGCGCGGGTTCGAGGTGCTTTTTCATGGTGCGGATGTTAGCACCGGGCGTCTCGATATAAACATTCCGGCTGGATGGTATGATCCGCCGCATGACTCAATCCCCCCTCTCCCCCTGGTCCGCGCTCGACACCGCCATCGCCCGTGGACGCGACGCCCTCGTGCGTCTCCAGCAGCCCGACGGCAGCTGGTGTTTCGAACTCGAATCCGACGCGACGATCACCGCGGAATACATCCTGATGATGCATTTCATGGACAAGATCGACGACCTCCGCCAGGAGCGGATGGCGCGCTACCTGCGCGCGAACCAGCGGCTCGACACGCATGGCGGCTGGGCACTGTACGTCGACGGCGATCCGGACGTGTCGTGCAGCGTGAAGGCGTACTTCGCGCTGAAGGCGGCCGGCGACAGCGAGCACGCGCCGCACATGGTCCGCGCGCGCGACGCGATCCTGAAGCTCGGCGGCGCGGCACGCTCGAACGTGTTTACGCGCATCCTGCTCGCGACGTTCGGCCAGGTGCCGTGGCGCGCGGCGCCGTTCATGCCGATCGAATTCGTGCTGTTCCCGAAGTGGGTGCCGATCTCGATGTACAAGGTCGCGTACTGGGCGCGCACGACGATGGTGCCGCTGCTCGTGCTGTGCTCGCTGAAGGCGCGCGCCCGCAATCCGCGCAACGTCTCGATCCGCGAGCTGTTCGTCACGCCGCCGGATGAAGAACGCCGGTACTTCCCGCCCGCGCGCGGCATGCGCAAGCTGTTCCTCGCGCTCGACCGCACGGTGCGTCATGTCGAGCCGCTGATGCCGAAGGGCCTGCGGCAGCGCGCGATCCGCCACGCCGAAGCGTGGTGCGCGGAGCGCATGAACGGCGAGGACGGGCTCGGCGGGATCTTCCCGCCGATCGTGTACAGCTACCAGATGATGCAGGTGCTCGGCTACCCGGACGATCATCCGCTGCGGCGCGATTGCGAGAACGCGCTGGAAAAGCTGCTGGTCACGCGGCCGGACGGCAGCATGTATTGCCAGCCGTGCCTGTCGCCGGTGTGGGATACCGCGTGGAGCACGATGGCGCTCGAGCAGGCGCGCAGCGTGGCGGTGCCGGAAGACGGCGAGCCGGACGACGCGCGGCGCGCACTCGACGCACGCATCGCGCGCGCGTACGACTGGCTGGCCGAACGCCAGGTGAACGACCTGCGCGGCGACTGGATCGAGAACGCGCCGGCCGACGTCCAGCCGGGCGGATGGGCGTTCCAGTACGCGAACCCGTACTACCCCGACATCGACGACACCGCGGTCGTCACCGCGATGCTCGATCGCCGCGGCCGCACGCATCGCAACGCGGACGGCACGAATCCGTATGCAACGCGCGTCGCGCGCGCGCTCGACTGGATGCGCGGGCTGCAATCGCGCAACGGCGGTTTCGCGGCGTTCGACGCCGACTGCGACCGCATGTACCTGAACGCGATCCCGTTCGCCGATCACGGCGCCCTGCTCGATCCGCCGACCGAGGACGTGTCGGGCCGCGTGCTGCTGTGCTTCGGCGTGACGAAACGCGCGGACGAACGCGCGTCGCTCGCGCGCTGCATCGAATACGTGAAGCGCACGCAGCAGCCCGACGGCAGCTGGTGGGGCCGCTGGGGCACGAACTACATCTACGGTACGTGGAGCGTGCTGGCCGGCCTCGCGCTCGCCGGCGAGGACAAGTCGCAGCCGTATATCGCACGCGCGATCGAATGGCTGCGTTCAAGGCAGCATGCGGATGGCGGCTGGGGCGAGACGAACGACAGCTATATCGACCCGAAGCTGGGCGGCACCAATGGCGGCGAGAGCACGTCGAACTTCACCGCATGGGCGCTGCTCGCGCAGATGGCGTTCGGCGACTGCGAATCCGATTCGGTAAAGCGCGGCATCGCGTATCTGCAGTCGGTGCAGCAGGAAGACGGTTTCTGGTGGCATCGTTCGCACAACGCACCCGGCTTCCCGCGCATCTTCTACCTGAAGTATCACGGCTATACCGCGTACTTCCCGCTGTGGGCGCTTGCGCGTTATCGGCGGCTGGCGGGCGCGGCGGCGGCAGCGCCCGCGGCAGTCGATGCGGCCGACACGGCCGTCGTCTGAACGATCGCGCGCCGCGGTGCCGGACGGCACCCGGCGCGCGCGCTGTCGCTGTCGCTGCCGCTGTTGCATTCCCCTTCCCGCCGAATCATGCGGCGCCCTTCTCCCGCATCCTCGCAAACGCATCGCGCAAATCCGCGCAGAACGCATCGCCCGTCATCGACAGCGGCGGCGACGCGGACGTCACCATCGGGCACGGCCTGCTCGAACGCCTTGGCTGCCACGCACTTGCCCGCATACGCGGCCATTACCCGACCGATCAACGCGCCGCCCGGCGCTCAACGATCGATCGGCAACGGCGCATCGGCCGCGACGAACTGCTGCCCGCGCATCTCGCGCCGGAAATCGGCGGAGATATCGAACGTCGGTGCCGCTGAATCTTCCGCGATCCGCTCGGGCCGGCTCGCGCCCGGAATCACCGAGGCCGTCGCCGGATGCGCGAGCACGAACTGCAGCGCGGCCGCCTTGACCGGCACGTCGTAGCGCGCCGCGATCGCGCGGATGCGCTCGACTTTCGCGACGATGTCGGGCGGCGCCTTCCGGTATTCGAAGTGCGTGCCGCCGACGAGCACCCCCGAGCTATACGGGCCGCCGACGACGATCCCGACGTTGCGGGCCGCCGCCGCCGGCATCACGCGCTGCAGCGCGCGTTCGTGATCGAGCAGCGTGTAGCGGCCGGCCAGCGGCATGCCGTCCGGTTGCGGTTCGGCGAGATCCAGCACCCGTTCGATCGGCTCGACGCGGTTCACGCCGAGGCCCCACGCACCGATCACGCATTCTTCGCGAAGCTTGCCCAGCACGCGGAACGCGCCCTTGCGCGCGGCCTCGAACTGCGCGAGCCATTCGTCGCCATGGATGTCCTGCGCGATGTCGTGCACCCAGACGATGTCGAGGCGGTCGGTGCGCAGGCGCTTCAGGCTGTCCTCGATCGAGCGCAGCGTCGCGTCGGCCGAGTAGTCGCTCACCAGCCGGTTCGCGCGGCCATGCGCGAAGATCCCGCTCTTTTCGCCGTAGTCGCGCGTCTTCGCGTCTTCCATTTCGTCGAGCACGAGGCGGCCAACCTTCGTGCTGATGACGTAGTCGTCACGGCGATGGGCGGCGAGCGCATCGCCGAGGCGCGATTCGGCCAGGCCGGCGCCGTAAGACGGCGCGGTATCGAAGTAGCGGATACCGCGCGCCCACGCGGCTTCGACGGTGGCGATCGCTTCAGCGTCGGGAATGTCGCGGAACATGTTGCCGAGCGGCGCCGCGCCGAAACCGAGCCGGTTGTCGGCCGGCAGCGTGTCTTTGAGACTCATCAGTTGCTCCGGGTCTGACAGGAAAGTGAACCCAGTCTAGGTTGCACACATAAGTCTGTCCAAGACATAATTCGTCAAACTTGAGTCCCAATAGGTCTTATATGCTCGACATCCGCCAGCTTCAGTATTTCATCGCGGTCGCGGAAGAGGAACACGTCGGCCGCGCGGCCGAACGCCTGCACATTTCGCAATCGCCGCTCAGCCGCCAGATCGCGCAGCTCGAGGAAAAGCTCGGGCTGACGCTGTTCGAACGCAGCCAGCAGCGCATTCGTCTGACGCGTGACGGCCGCACCTTCCTCAGCGAAACGCACGCGTTCCTGCGTCACGCGAACCGCCTCGAATCGCTCGCGCGCCGGCTCGGCCGCGGCGACGAAGGCGGCCTGTGCATCGGCTACCTCGAAACGGCCACGCACTCGGGCGTGCTGCCGCGCGCGCTGAAGACGCTGCGTGCCGATCGCCCGTCCGTTCACATCGCTCTGTACAGCTATCAATCCGCCGCGCAGCTCGAAGGCTTGCGCGAACGCAGCCTCGACATCGCGCTCGTCACCGAGCCGCCCGCGCCGGACGACCCCGAACTCGATTCGATGAGGGTGCTGAACGATCCGATGCTGCTCGCGATGCCCGACGGGCACCCGCTCGCGAAGAAGAAGACGCTCGTCGCCGACGATCTCGCCGCGCAGGCGTGGATCGGCGTGACGCAGCACGAAAGCGCGCCGCGTCACGGCGCGTTCGTCGCGGCGTGCGCGAAAGCCGGCTTTTCGCCGGACATTTCGGTGGAAGCGACCGAGCCGCTCGCGGCGCTCGGCCTCGTCGCCGCCGGGCTCGGCGTGACGATGATCCAGCAGAGCCTGCGTCACCAGGTGCCGGAAGGCGTCGTGCTGCGCGAGCTGCCGTGGTTCAGTTACCGCACGCCGCTGTGGGCCGCGTGGCACAAGGTCAACCTGCGGCCGCTGGTCGGCATCTTCCGCGAGATCCTGACCGGTGAAGAAGTCGTCGCGGTGGCCCGAAAGTAACGCTGCGGATGGCCGGGGGGCCTGCACATCGGTGCGCTCGCGCATGCGAAGCAAACATGCCAACGCCTTCGCTGCGAGCCTGAACCCGCGACGAGGGCGCTGACAGAGCCCGATATCGCCGGGCGCCTGCTCACGCGATGCGATGCGACGCGATGCGCCGAGTTGCGCTGCCGTCAGGCCGCCGCGAACCGCTTCGCCAGTTCCGCGAGGCCGTCTTCGTAGATCCCGCGGAACAGCTTGACGGTGTCGTCGTCGGTCGCGCCGTGCGGCGTGAACGTGCCCGACCACTCGACGGTCGACGCGTTCGGGCCGTTTTCGCGCACGCGCAGCGTGGAGCGATAGTTCACGACCGGGAACGGCGCCTCGAGGATCGCGTACGTGTAGCTGCGTTGCGCTTCGTCGAACGCGACCAGCCGCTCGACGATCGCCTCGCCGGCCGGGTTCGCGAGACGCCGCACGCGTCCGCCTTCGCTCAGTTCGCTAGCCGGAATGTACGACAGCCAGTCGGGCAGCGACCCGAAGCCGCCGATCAGTTGCCAGACCGTCCCGGCCGCAGCCGGGAGTTCGATGCTTGCATTGGCCTGTGCCATGTCATCACCTTTCAGGATTGACGTCAGGATCAACGACCGGCCGGCAGCGGCGCGTTGGCCGCGATCAGACCTTGCTCACGCATTTCGCGCCAGAAGTCGGCCGGGATCACCACGTTCAGCGCTGCCTGGTCTTCCGCGATCCGCTCCGGGCGGCTCGCGCCCGGAATCACCGCGACGGTGGCCGGATGCGACATCGAGAACTGCAGCGCGGCGGCCTTGATCGGCACGTCGTAGCGCGTGGCGATCGCCTTGATCCGCTCGACCTTCGCGAGGATGTCCGGCGAAGCCTTCTGGTATTCGAAGTGCGTGCCGCCCGCGAGCACGCCCGAGCTGTACGGGCCGCCGACGACGATCCCGACGTTCTGCGCGGCAGCCGCCGGCATCACGCGCTGCAGCGCGCGCTCGTGGTCGAGCAGCGTGTAGCGGCCGGCCAGCAGCATGCCGTCCGGTTGCGGTTCGGCCAGATCCAGCACCAGTTCGATCGGCTCGACGCGGTTCACGCCGAGACCCCATGCCTTGATCACGCCTTCTTCGCGCAGCTTGCCCAGCACGCGGAACGCGCCCTTGCGCGCCACTTCGAACTGCGCGAGCCATTCGTCGCCGTAGAAGTCCTGCGCGATGTCGTGCACCCAGACGATGTCGAGGCGGTCGGTGCGCAGGCGCTTCAGGCTGTCCTCGATCGAACGCAGCGTCGCGTCTGCCGTATAGTCGTTGACGATGCGGTTCGGCCGGCCGTGTTCGAACAGGCCGCCCTTTTCGCCGAGATCGCGCGCCGACACGTCTTCGATTTCGTCGAGGATCACGCGGCCGACCTTGGTGCTCAGGACATATTCGTCTCGCGGGTGGTTCGCCAGCGCATCGCCGAGGCGGATTTCCGCCAGGCCCGCGCCATAGAACGGAGCCGAATCGAAATAACGGATGCCGTGTTGCCATGCCGCTTCGACGGTGGCCGCGGCTTCCGCATCGGGGATGTTGCGGAACATGTTGCCGAGCGGGGCCGTACCGAAACCAAGGATCTTGTTACCGGGCAGCTTGTCTTTGAGACTCATGATTTTCTCCAGGGAATGAGGGAAAGCGGGTTCAGTCTAGGTACGTCGGTTAAGTCTGTCCAAGACGGAATTCGACACACTTGAGTCCCCGGAGGTCTGAATGGCCGTTTCAAGGCCTGCCTCGATGACCCGCCCCGACACCCCGTTCCGGCAGGACGCCCGACCGGCAAGGCTTTCGACCGAATTAACACTCGATTCGTGATTCCAGATCAAAAATCATTTGGGCCGGCAGCCGTTTTTCCCGGGCGCCGCGATACCTATATTGGCTGCACTCGCAACGACATCGACGTGGTTGCGGTTCACTCAACCCGACAGGTACCCATGATGAAAACGCTGATTTCTTCCACGCTTGCCGCACTGATCCTTTCCGCACCGGCGCTGTCGTTCGCGCAGCAGGCCGACCATCAACTGACCCGCGCCGAAGTGAAGGCCGAAATGGCCCGCCTCGCGGCGGTCGGCTACACCCCGGCGCTGGACCACAACCAGTATCCGGTCGCGATCCTCGCCGCCGAAAAGCGCGTGCGTGAAAACACCGTCGCACACAATGCGCCGGGCACCGCACCGGCCGCCGCGACGTCCGGTTACGGCAGCGAAGCGCGCACCGCCGGCGAATCCGGCCGCGTGACGACGATCAACGGCCGCGACTCGATCTATCGCGGTCATTGAGCCGCGCCGACGCGCAAGAGCGCCCGCCTCCCGATACGCGCCACCGCTCGTCCCGCCCTTCCGCATGGCCGGCCCGAATCGCCTGAACAGGCATTCGGGCCGCGCGTCGTCGCTTCACTCCTCGCCCTCGCGCTGCCCCGCCGAACCGGCTCGCACGTCGTCACCGCACGCAGCGATTCGTGACTGCGCAGTACAAGTTCTTATGCCGCTTCATCCGTTTATCCGCCGCGCGCCGCGCCGGATACTGCGCACCATCCGGCGCCAGGCGCCCCACTCGATATTTCGCACACACGTATGAATCGATATCCAGGATTGCAGCGCATCGCGCGACCGGCCGTGCTGGCCGCCATTCCACTGGCCGCGCTCGTCGCGTTGTCCGGCTGCCGGTCGGACGACAAGGCGCCGGCCGCGACGCCGAACGTGATCGTCAGCGCGCCCGTCGCGCGCGACGTCAACGACGTCGACGTCTATACGGGCCGCTTCGAAGCGGTCGACACCGTCGACGTGCGCCCGCGCGTGAGCGGTTATCTCGACAAGGTCGCGTTCCAGGACGGCGCGACCGTCCGCAAGGGCGACCTGCTGTTCGTCATCGACCCGCGCCCGTATCAAGCGGCCGTCAGGGCCGCGCAAGGCACGCTCGAACGCGCGCAGTCGCAACTGAAGCTGAGCCGGCAGGATTTCGAACGCGCCAGCATCCTGATCAGGACCGACACGATCGCGCAGAGCCTCTACGACCAGCGCAGGCAGGCCGTGCAAAGTGCGCAGGCCGAGGTGACGAGCGCGCAAGGTGCGCTCGAACGCGCGCGGCTCGACCTGTCGTTCACGCGCATCGTCGCGCCGATGTCCGGCCGTATCAGCCGCAAGCGCGTCAGCGAGGGCAACCTCGTGAAAGGCGGCGACAGCGACGCGACGGTGCTGACGACGATCGTGTCGCAGGACCCGATCGACATCTACTTCGATGTCGACGAGGCAAGCTACCTGCGCTATACGCGCGAGGCGCAAAAAAGCGGCGGCAGCGCGTCGTCGCGGCAGGTCGCGATCGCGCTGCCGGGCGATGCGCAGCCGTCGCTGACGGGCACGATGGATTTCGTCGACAACCGCCTCGACGATTCGACCGGCACGCTGCGGCAACGCGCGCGCGTCGCGAATCCGGACCGGCGCCTGAGCCCCGGCCAGTTCGGCCGCGTTTATCTGTCGAGCCGCGTCGCGCATCACGCGCTGCTCGTGCCGGATGCGGCCGTCGCGACCGATGCGACGCGCCGCGTGCTGTATTTCGTCGACGCGAACGGCACCGTCGCGATCCGCCCGGTGACGCCCGGCCGCCTGTACGGCAACCTGCGCGAAATCGATGCGGGGCTGAACGCGGGCGACCGCGTGATCGTCGACGGCTTCCAGCGCGTGCAGGCCGGCGACAAGGTCAAGGCCGTGCCGCGCGCGATCGAAGCCGCCACGTTGGCCCGCGCGGCGAGCGGCACGACCGGGAGCGCGCAATGAACCTCGGCCGTCTGTCCGTCCAGCAACCGGTGCTCGCGATCGTCCTGTCCATCGTGCTGACCATCGCCGGTGCGCTGGCCTATTTCTCGCTCGCGGTGTCCGAGTATCCGGACATCGCGCCGCCGACCGTCGTGATCCAGGCGACCTATCCGGGCGCGTCCGCGGAAACGGTGTCGCAAACGGTGTCGACGCCGATCGAACTCGAAGTGAACGGCGTGGAAGACATGCTGTACATGTACAGCCAGGCGACGTCCGACGGCAGCCTGAACATCACCGTGACGTTCAAGCCCGGCACCGACGTCGACAAGGCGCAGGTGCTCGTGCAGAACCGCGTCGCGCTCGCGACGCCGCGCCTGCCGGAGCCCGTGCAGCGCAGCGGCGTGTCGGTGCGCAAGTCTTCGCCGACGCAGCTCGGCACGATCTTCCTGTACTCGCCGGACCAGCGCTACGATCCGCTGTACGTGTCGAACTACGCGATCCGCAACGTCGCGGACGTGCTGAAGCGAATCGAGGGCGTCGGCGACATCAACCCGCTCGGCGCACGCGAATACTCGATGCGCATCTGGCTCGATCCCGAGCGCGTGGCGTCGTTCGGCCTGAGCCCCGGCGACCTGATCGCCGCGGTGCGGGCGCAGAACACGCAGCTCGCGGGCGGCGTGGTCGCGCAGGCGCCGATCACGAACCAGGCGTTCCAGCCGAACCTGATCTTCGAAGGGCGGCTCAAGCGCCCCGAGGATTTCAGCGACATCGTCGTCAAGCAGGGCAAGGACGGGCGGCTCGTGCGGCTGAAGGATGTCGCGCGCGTCGAGGTCGGCGCACTCGCGTATGCGACCGACAGCTACATGCTGCGCCACCCGACGATCGCGTTGCAGGTGCTGCAGCAGCCCGGCGCGAACGCGGTCGCGACGATGGATGCGGTCGAGAAGAAGATGGCCGAACTGGCCAGGGACTTCCCGAAGGGCATCGTCTACAACATCGGCTACAACCCGACCGCCTTCATCGGCGACAGCATCCACGAACTCGTCAAGACCATCTACGAAGCCGTCGTGCTCGTCGTGTTCGTCGTGCTGCTGTTCCTGCAGGGCTGGCGGCCGTCGATCATCCCGATCCTGTCGATTCCGGTGTCGCTCGTCGGCACGTTCGCGGCGATGGCCGCGCTCGGCTACTCGATCAACAACCTGACGCTGTTCGGCCTCGTGCTCGCGGTGGGGATCGTCGTCGACAACGCGATCGTCGTGGTCGAGAACGTCGAGCGGCACCTGTCGGCCGGTGCCGGGCCGCGCGACGCGACGCTGCTGACGATGAAGGAGGTGGGCGGCGCGCTGTTCGCGATCACGCTCGTGCTGTGCGCGGTGTTCGTGCCGACCTCGTTCATTCCGGGCATCTCGGGCCAGTTCTTCCGCCAGTTCGGCGTGACGATCGCCGTGTCGACCGCGATCTCGTTCTTCACGTCGGTGACGCTCGCGCCCGCACTCTCCGCGATGATGCTGAAAGCGCACACCGGCGATCATGATGTACCCGCACCGGCGTCGCGCATGGCCGCGCCGTTCGCGCCGGCGATGCGCGTCGCGCGGCGCTTCTCGAACGCGTTCAACCGCGTGTTCCAGCGCCTGTCCGATGCGTATGGCCGGCTCGTCAGGAAGGTCGTGCGGATCATCCCGGCGATGGGCGTGCTGTACGTGGTACTGATCGCCGCGACCGGCTACCTGCTCGTGTCGAGCCCGAAGGGCTTCATTCCCGCGCAGGACCGCGGCTACCTCGTCGTGCTCGTGCGGATGCCCGACGGCGCGACGCTCGAACGCACGAGCGCGGTCGCGCGCAAGATCGAGGACATCGCGCTGTCGGTGCCCGGTGTCGCACGCGTGCCGGTGTTCTCCGGCGTGAACGCGGCGACCGGCACGAACTCGGCGAACAGCGCCGGCCTGTTCCCGGTGTTCGAGCCCTGGCCCGAACGCAAGGCGCGCGGCCTGACGATCGACACGATTGCCGCCGAGATGCGCAAGCGGCTCGCAGCCGTCACCGAGGCGTCGATCGTCGTCGCGATGCCGCCGCCGGTGCAGGGCCTCGGCAGCACGGGCGGTTTCGCGATGCGGCTCGAAGACCGCAACGGCCTCGGCACCGCCGCGCTCGCGAAGGCGACGCAGGATCTGGTGGCGGCCGCGAACCGCACGCCCGGCATGGTCGGCGTCTATACGCCCTACTCCGCGACGAGCCCGCAGGTGCATGTCGAGCTCGACCGCGAGAAGGCCGAGATGCTCGGCGTGCCGAGCCAGGCCATCAACGACGCGGTCGAGACGTATTTCGGCTCGACCTACATCAACGACTTCAACATCGTCGGGCGCACCTATCGCGTGACCGCGCAGGCCGACCTGCCGTTCCGCGTCGGCGCTTCCGATCTCGCGCGGCTGAAGGTGCGCAACCGCGACGGCGAGATGGTGCCGATCGGCAGCGTCACACGCATCGACGACACGCTCGGCGTCGATCGCGCGCCGCGCTACAACCTGTATCCGGCCACCGAGATCAACGGCGATACGGCACCGGGCCTCGGTTCCGGCTTCGCGATCAAGACGATGGAATCGCTCGCGAAACAGGTGCTGCCGCCCGGCATTTCGTTCGAATGGACCGATCTGTCGTATCAGCAGACCACGGCCGGCAACACGGGGCTGCTCGTGTTCCCGCTGTGCGTGCTGCTCGTCTACCTGGTACTCGCCGCGCAGTACGGCAGCTGGAGCCTGCCCGTGTCGATCCTGCTGATCGTGCCGATGTGCCTGCTCGCCGCATCGCTCGGCGTGCGCGCGCTCGGCCAGGACGTGAACATCCTCACGCAGATCGGCTTCATCGTGCTGGTCGGGCTGGCCGCGAAGAACGCGATCCTGATCGTCGAGGTCGCGCGGCAGCTGGAGGCCGACGGCACCGAACTCGTCGAGGCCGTCGTCGAAGCCTGCGTGCAGCGGCTGCGCCCGATCGTGATGACGTCGCTCGCGTTCATCCTCGGCGTGCTGCCGCTCGTGATCTCCGAAGGCGCCGGCGCGGAAATGCGTCAGGCGGTCGGCGCGGCCGTGTTCTTCGGGATGATCGGCGTGACGTTCTTCGGGCTGCTGTTTACGCCCGTGTTCTATGTGATGGTTCGCCGGCTCGCGTTGCGCAAGGCCGCTGTCGCGACCGTCGCGACGGAGGTGGTGCAATGAAGTTCGTTCGACTCGTGGCCGCGCTGTCCGCGGCGGCCGTCCTGACCGCGTGCACGAGCGCGCCGGTCGCCACCGTCACGCCGCCGCCGCTGGCCGCGACCTATGCGAACGCGGATCTCGCGGCCGGCGGCCCGGCCGCCGATACCGGCGCGTGGTGGCACGCTTTCCACGACCCGATCCTCGACTGGCTGGTCGACACGGCGCTCGCGAACAACCTCGACCTGCAGGCTGCCGTCGCACGCATCGACGCGGCGCGCGCGGTGCGGATCGGCGCGGCGTCGCAGTGGTTCCCTTCGGTCGACCTGAACGCGGGCGCCGGCCGCCAGCGGCTCTCCGCCTCGCAGGCATTCCCGACCGATACGCCGACGACCGGCAACGCGTTCGACCTGAATGCGAGCCTCGCGTGGGAAATCGACATCTTCGGGCGCATCCGCCAGGGCGTGTCGGCCGCCGACGCGGATATCGCGTCCGCGCAGAACGATGCGGCGGCCGTGCGGATCGCGACGATCGACGAAACCGTGCGCACCTACGTGACGGTGCGCGGGCTCGAGCAGCGGCTCGCGCTGGTCGAGGCCAACGCGTCGAGCCAGCGCAGCACCGAGGAATCGACGCGGCGCCTGTTCGACGCGGGCGTCGTGCCGGTGGCCGACGTGGACCGCGCCGCCGCGCAGACGGAAACGACGCTGGCCGAGCTGCCCGCGCTGCAACTTCAGCGGCAGGCCGCGATCCACCGGCTGTCGATCATCACCGCATCCACGCCGCAGGCCATCTACGCGCGCGTCGATCCGCCCGCGCCGGAACCGGTGTGGACAGCCGCCGCGCCGGGCGTCGGCACGCCGGCCGACTTGCTGCGCCGCCGGCCCGACGTGCGCGCGGCCGAGGCGCGCGTCGTCGCCGCCTATGCGCGGATCGGCGTGGCGGAGGCCGACCTGAAGCCGCACCTGCAACTGATCGGCGTGATCGGTGCGGCGATCGACGGCTTCTCGGGCGCGACGCTCGCGCGTTCGCTCGCATGGATGGCCGGCGCCGGCGCGAGCGCGCCGCTGTTCGACGGCGGGCGCCGGCGCAGCGTCGTCGCGTTGCGCCGCGCGCAGGCCGCACAGGCGGTCGCCGCGTATCGCTCGACGGTGCTGACGGCCGTCGGCGACGTCGAGACGTCGATTGCCGCCACCGCCCGCGATCACAGCCGGACCGAGCGCCTCGAACGCGCGGTGTCGAACGCACGCGGCGCCTATACGCAGATCAACCGGTCGTGGCGCAGCGGCGAATCGGCGTTCATCGATACGCTGGAGGTGCAGCGTTCGCTGCTCGCGGCCGAGGATTCGCTCGCGCAGGCGCGCACCGAGGAAATGCTCGGCCGGGTCAGGCTGATGACTGCGCTGGGGCAGTAGGCGCGCGGTTCAGGTGCGACCGCTGCCGCGCATCGGTCGATACGCAAAGGGCGGCGGGGTCGAGTCACATCGAACCCGCCGCCCTTTTGCATGTTGCTTGGCCAGCTGCGTGCGGCACCGGCTCAGTCGATGTCGCCGCCTTCCTTCAACTGCGCGCTCAAGTAGTCGAGAAAACTGACGATGCGCGACGACAACGTCGCATTGCGATAGAACACCGCGTGAATCGGCTGGCGGAATTCGACGGTATCGTCGACGAGCAGCTCGACGAGGCTGCCGTCGCGACGATGCGTGCCCGTCATGTAGTCGGCCAGGCACACGATGCCGGCGCCACTGAGCGCGAGCGTCAGCAGCGTCTCGCCGCTCGACGCCTGCAGCGCCGGATGAATCCGGTACACGCCGCCGTCGGCGGTATGCAACGGCCAGTGGTTCAGCGTTTCCGGCTGCACGAAGCCGAGCAGCGCATGGTTCGCGAGATCGGCGACGCTCGTCGGCACGCCGGCTTTCTCCAGATAGGCCGGGCTCGCCAGGATGCGCAGCCGGCTGCTGCCGAGCCGGCGCGCGTGCAGCGTCGAATCGCGCAGCTCGCCGATCCGGATCGCCACGTCGGTGCGCTGTTCGAGCAGGTCGATGATCTCGTCGCTCGTATGGAGTTCGGCCGTGATCGCCGGATAGGCTTCGCGGAAGCCGGGCATCATCGGCGCGATCACGTGCTGCATGAACGGCATCGCCGCGTTGATCCGCAAGCGCCCGGACGGCGTCTCGCGCTGGCTGACGATCTGTTCCTCGGCAAACTCGACCGACGCGATGATGTCGCGCGCGTAGTCGAGAAAAAGCTTGCCCTCGTCGGTCAATTCGAGGCGGCGCGTCGTGCGTCGCAGTATCGGCGGCCGGCGTTGCGCGAGGAAGGGCGGCGTCGCGAAAACAGTTTTGAGCGCAACGGGATGATCGGCCGCGTCAGACGAACCCCTCGTCGACCAGCGTGCAGCCGTCCGCGGTGATTTCGTGCCGCTGGCCCGAGCCGCCGGCCACACGGCTCCAGCTCTCGGACACGAGCATCGCCGCATCGCCGTCCGTATGCAGCGCATAGCCGAATCCGCCATACATGCCCGGCACCGCGAACCACATGAGTTCGGCCTGTGCGTCGAGTTCGAGTAGCGGCTCGAGTTCGGGCAGGCGCAGCGCGTCGACGCGCAAATGTGCGATGCGGCCGAGCATCATCGCGTGGAAATGGCGCTGGATGGCGAACAGCGTGGCGCCGGGCACGAAGCGTCGCGGCTGCGGCGCCAGCAGGTCGACCAGATGCCGATGCCCGCGCCGCCCGGCGATGTCGACCGGGCGCTCGCCGTGGGCATCGCGCAGCATGCGCCACGCACCGAGCCGCAACAGTTCGGCGACGACCGCCTTCGGTGCGCCGCCGCAGGCGGCCTGATGCAGCGGCGCACGAAGCGACGTGCCGCCGAGCCGGGTCGCGTTGACGAGCGCACGCTCCTTCGCGACGAGCGCGAGCATCGTCGCCCAGTCGCCGTTCCTGGCCGCGTCGGCCAGCGCGTGCCGGGTCGCGACCTGCGCGTCGCCGAGCACGTCGGCGCCCGTGATGCCGTCCCATGTGATGCTCAACCGGATCTCCTCGTGTGTCGCGTTCGCGTGATCGCGTCGATCGCCCATCATAAGCGTTCGTCGCGGCTACGCGATCGCGCGGCGCTGCTTCGGGTCACGATTTCCCGGCGCCCGATCAGGCCACTGCCCGCACCGGCCCGTCGATCTGCGATGATGTCGGACGCGAGGCCACGCATCGCGCTCGCCTCGCACGGGCGCGCCGCACGCGCACCCGATCCATCCACCCCGACGAAGCATGCCCATCATGATCGACGTTTCCTCCATCACCGACGCGTTCGCCCCGGGCGGCGAGCCGACGCAGTACCGCGTATCGCCCGAGAAACTGATTTCCGGCGATCCGCTGCACACGCTCACACCCGGCTTCGCGAGTCCGTGCGGCCGTTTCTCGACCGGCATCTGGGAAAGCACGCCCGGCTGCTGGCACGTCGCATACACCGAAGCGGAATACTGCGAGATCCTCGAAGGCACGTCGGTGATCACCGACCTCGAAGGCAACCGGAAGACCCTGCGTGCCGGCCATCGTTTCGTGATTCCGCCGGGTTTCCGCGGCACGTGGGAAGTCGTCGAACGCACGCGGAAGATCTTCGTCGCGTACGACGAGCAGCCGCCCGAATGAGTGGCGAGCGGGCGCGATCGATGCAGCATTGCACGACAGGTCGACGATCCGCCAGCCGCGCTGCATCGCCGCCGTGCGCAATCGTTCGTCCGGATTCGTCGCGACCGCATCGGTCGCCTTCCCGACAGCTCGGCACGCCGGCCGTGCGGCACGACCGGCGTGCCGGCGAATACGTTACCGCCGACCGTCGAGCGCCCCGAGAATCCCGTACGCGGCCTTCACGCGGTCTTCGTTCGGAAAGCTGCGGTTCGCGAGCATCACGATCGCGATCCGCTTCGACGGGACGAACGCGACATAGGTGCTGAAGCCGTTGGTCGAGCCCGTCTTGTTGATCCACGTATTCGCACTCGGCGCGAGCGGCGGCTTGATCGCGGAGGCCGGCAACCCGTCGCGCAGCATCTTCATCGAGTTGCCTTCGAGCAGCGTCGGCAGCGCGACCGGATACGGATACTGTTCCCAGATCAGGTCCTGCGTCAGCGGCCCCGCGCGGAAATAGCCGGTGTGGGTGCGTTCGAGCGCGCGCTGCAGGCGCGGCGCGGTTTCGATCAGCCCCATGTTCGCCTGCACGAAGCGCAGCAGGTCGGCCGCCGTGGTCCGCACGCCGTAGGCCGGCTGCCACAGCATGCCGCCCGTCATCCGGATCGGCTTGCCGTCCTGCGTATAACCCTGTGCGTAGTCGGCCTGACGTGCTTCCGGCACGTTGATGTACGTGTGCGTCATGCCGAGCGCGGGAAAGAGCCGCTGCTCCATCAGCACCGCGAAATCCTTGTGCATCGCCTTCGCGGTGAGCCACCCGAGCATGCCGACCGACACGTTCGAATACGTCCGGTACGTACCCGGCGCATGCGCGGGCCGCCACGCGTCGAGATAGCGGATCAGCCCCGCGTCGTCGCGGATGCTGTCCGGCACCTGCACCGGCATGCCGCCGGACGTGTGCGTACCGAGATCGAGCAGCGTCACGACACCGAACGGCTTGCCCTGCAGGGCGGGCAGGTACTTGCCGACCGGGTCGGCCAGCGACAGTTCGCCGCCCTCCTGCGCGTCGGCCGCGAGCGTCGCGGTCAGCGTCTTGCTGACCGAGCCGATTTCGAACAGCGTGTCGCCGGTGACGGGCTTGCCGGTTTGCGTCGACATCACGCCGTAGTCGAACACGTAGGGCTTGCCGTCGGCGACGATGCCGACCGCCATGCCGGGAATCGCGTACTGCTTCATCAGCGGCGCGATGTGACGGGTCACGGTGTCGTGGAGCTCGTCCGGAGTGACGGCGGCCGCGCGGCCGGCCGTGGCGGTGACGCACGCGGCGACGAGCAGGGTCGCGGCGAAGCGTGTCGCGTTGAATCGCATGGTTGCGGTTCCTTCGATTTCTGATGGTTGCGTGGACAACAGATCCGGTCGCGCCATGCGGAAATCGCAGCGGCCGGCCTGCCGAAGCAGGACTATCCGCTGTAAGCCGTCCGTCAACAATCGACGTTATGTTGATCGAGCCTAAAGAAAAACTTATGGGCTTGGCGAAGGGGTGGATGACCGCTGCCGCCGGCGCGGCGGGCTCGATGGTTTGCGGGGAACGTCGGGCAGCACCGTCGCGTGCACTGCCGCGAACGCGACACGTCGGTGACGTTGCCGTACCAGCGAGTCACGGTGCCGACAACACGACGGCTCCAGCGCGTCACCCCGGCAACCGGTCCAGAAACGCCAGCATCGCCGCGTTGAACCGCGCGGGCCGCTGCAGCGGTGCGAAATGGCTCACGCCGGGCAGGATCGTCAGCGTCGCGCCCGGGATCGTGCGCGCCAGGTACGCCGCATGCTCGGGCCGGATGAATTCGTCGTGCTCGCCCAGCACGATCGTGACCGGCACGGCGATCGCCGCGAGATCCTCCGCGCTGTAATCCGGTTGCGTGCGCATCATTTCGCTGACGGCCGCGACGAATGCGTCGAACTCGCCCGGTGTCGCGGAAAGCGCCGCATAGTCCTTGCGATGCCGCGCGAAGCAGCGATCGAGCAGCGGGCCCGGCACGATCTCCTTCGTGCCGCCCGGGTCCATGTTGCATGCGAAGAAGAACACGCCGGCCGCGCGTGCCGGCGCGCGATCGGCCAGCACGAGCGCGATGCACGCGCCGTCGCTCCAGCCGACGAAACGCGCACGGTCGACGTGCAGCGCATCGAGCACCGCGAGCACGTCCGACGCCATGCGTTCGTAGGAATAGGGTTGCGCGTCGCGCGTGCTGCGGCCGTGGCCGCGGCTGTCGATCACGATCGCGCGGTAGCCGGCCGCGAGCAGCGCCGGCACCTGGTTGCCCCAGTTGCCGCCGTGGCCGAGGCCGCCGTGCAGCAGCACGACCGGCGGCCCGTGGCCGAACGACGCGTGCCAGATGCGCGCGCCGTCGTGTTCGAGCCATCCTTGCGCGTCGGCCGCCGGCAGCGGCGTGCCGCCTTGCGTGTCGAAGCGGACGAGGTCGTCGTCGTCGAGTTCCGCATGCATCGTTCTGCCGTCCTGTCGAGGGAAACGCGCTTGCGATTGTAATGCGTGCGGCCGACGCAGCCGCATCCGCTCAGGCCTGCGTCGACACCAGCCCGCCCGCCGACGAGCCGCCCGTCTTCTCGACGGCCGCCGCGAGTTGCGAGATCGCGGTCGCCAGCGCCCCCGCGATCGCGCCGGCTTCCGCGCTCAGCGACTGCTGTTCGACCGCCGCGGCCGGGTCGTCCTTCGCGCGCTGCGCCGCGCTCGCCATCTGGCGCTCGATCGTGGCCAGCTGCTTCTGCAACCGGTCGATCAACGCTTTCAGCTGCGCGACCGCCGGGTCGTCGGACGACGCGCCCGATGCACCGAGCGTTTCGCCGGTGGCACCGGTCGAACCCTGCGCGCCGGAAGTGCCTGCCGTACCCGTCGTACCCGTCGCGCCCGCGGCATTCGTCGCGCCATCGGTGGATGACGTCGCGGCGGGCGCGGCCGACGAAGCGTTCGCGCCCTGGCTGGCGTCCGCCAGCGAGGTGCGCGTGGTCGTGGAGAAATCGATCTGCATCGTGTCGGTCCCTGTATCGGTAAGCGAATCGTGGCTGGGGGAGAAATTACCTTCCAACTCGTTTACGGCATTCGTCACACGAAACTTGAGTAGCGGGGCCCGACAGATTTGGCTGAAGATCGCCGGTTTTAGTCGCGAAAGGGCCAGATTCGCGGCGCCGCAGCGCTGATAAAATCGCGGCTTCGCCGGCGAAAGTCGCGCGCTCGCGCCCCGGGGCGCGAGCGCGCAACGCCGCCGGTTATCGACTCCCGCCCGTCCGGGCGCGGCACGCGACACGTGCCGACGCCGCGGTCGCGGCTGCGCGGGTCGCTTTTTCCGTTCGCCTGCGTGCCCCGCTCGCCGCTTCAAGCGGCGAACGCCGTCCGGCGCACGCTCACTTCATCACGCATTCGAGGAACACACGATGGCCCGCATCGGCGCCTTCTGCATCACGACGTGGCTTGCCGCCGCGATTCTCTACTTCGGCCAGCACTCCGTCGCGATGATCGTGTTGAGCGGTGTCGTCGTGTTCGGCGGATTCGACCTGCTGCGTCCGTAAGCGCGCAGGGCCGCGCCCGGTCGGGATGGCCGGCGCGACTGTGATAGCCTCTCCCGCACCGTCTGTCACGCGCACGCCGCGCCGGCAACCAGGAGAACGGAATTTGAATCATGGTTCGAACCGCCACCCGGCCGCCCTCGCCTGCAAGGTGTGCTCGGCCCGCGCCCCCATCTGCGGGCTGGTCGATTTCTCGCGCTGCGGCGCCGACTTCATTGCCGGGAAGAAAGTCGACCCGTATGTGGGCGTGCCGGTCTACTACCATGCTTGCGAGCAATGCGGCTTCACGTGGGCGCCCATGTTCGACAGCTGGACCCACGACGATTTCGCGCAGCATGTCTATAACGCCGACTATGCGCGCCACGATCCCGAGTATCTCGAGATCCGTCCGCAGCAGCATGCCGACCTGATCTGCACCAGTTTTGCGGAAATGCGGGAAGGCCGGATTCTCGATTTCGGCTCGGGGCTGGGCTTGCTGGAACGGAAACTGGCTTCGCGCGGCTTCACGGACGTGACGTCGTACGATCCGTTCTCGCACCCGGTTCCGCCCGAAGGCACGTTCGACACGATCCTGTCGTTCGAGGTGTTCGAGCATCATCCGGCGCCGTTCGACCTCTTCGACCAGATCATGCGTTACCGGAAACGCGACGGCGCGCTGCTGTTCCAGACGTCGCTGATCAGCCGGGAGATCATCGAGCGCGGCATCGAGCAGTGGTGGTACTGCGTGCCGCGCAACGGGCACATCTCGTTTCACACGCCGCAGTCCCTGACGCTGCTTGCCCAACGCCACGGGCTCGAATACGGCGCGTTCAGCCCCGAGTTGCACGTCGTCTTCGATCGCGCGGCGACACCGCGCTGGCTCGACAGGTTTCTCAAGCCGTAACGGCTCGCCGGCGATCGGGCATGCGACGAACGCCGCGTGCCTTCACGCGGCGCTTGAACGGCTCGCCGCCGCTTGCACGGCATCGCGCCCACGCCCACGCCGCCCTCAGCATGCCCCGAACGTCGGCACCGCCGGATCGACTGCCAGCGCGCGCTCGTTGAACACGACCGGCACGCCGCCGAGCCCGAGCCTGCAGTTCGGGCGGTCGAGCCGCCACCCGTCGACGCGCAGCGCGGCGCGCGACACCGGCGCACCGCTCGCATGCGGCAAATCGATCGTGATCCGCCGCTTCGCGCCCGGCATCAGGTTCAGGTAGTTGTCGCTGTAGAACGCGGGCAGCACGCGGGCACCGGTCGACGGATCGAATACCTGCAAGTGCGTCATCAACGCGAACGTCGTGCCGATGTTCGCGACGTCGACCGTGATGCGCGTCGTCGTGTCGTCGGTCTCGGCCGATGCCGCGCCGATGGCAACCGCCGCGCCCGGCATCGTATCGAGCGACGTGTACGCGGTGTCGCCTCCGTCGCGCTGTCGCCAGTACACGTTCTCCGCGAGCGTATTGCCGCCCGCATCGGTCAGCACGAGCGACACGATGCACACGTCCGACTTCGCCGCGGCCATCGCCGCCTTCAGGTTCGCCACCACGCGATACGACGCCTTCGTGACGCCGCCGACGTCCGCGACAGTCCGGCTGCTCGACGTGCCGTCGAGGTTGTACACGCGCATCTCGACGCGGCCGGTGACGGCAGTCGCCGTGTGATTCGCGATCGTCACGTCGGCGGTATTCGCATCGAGGATCGCATTGACGCGACGGCACCCATGCCGCACCGCGAAGAACGACGCATGCGCGTCGAGGTCGTGGCTGTACATCTGCCACACGAAGCTCGGTTGCGCGGGGTTCGTCATCCACATGATCACGCCGGTGGCCGGCGACGTGATCTTCCCGGCCACCGGGCCGATCATCACGGCCGCGTTCGCCTCGTAGATCGAGCGGATGCATTCGTAGTTCATCATCTGCGCCTTGCGCACGAAGTCCGCGAGATTGCGGATCGCGCCGTAGCGCTGCGCCGTCATCGCGATGTAGCCGGCGCCGCCCTGCTTGCCGACCGACGGGTAATACGCGCCGTTGCCGTTCATGTCGCGGTCGGCCCAGAAGTCGTCCGGGCATTCGTACGAGCCGGGCGGCAGCATCGATTCGACGCATTCGAGCGTCGGGATCGAATGCGAGCCGACCTCGTTGTGAAACGCGATCGACGTCGTGCCGTAGCCGCGGCTGAATGCCGCCTGCGGCGAGGCCCAGTTGTACGGGCCGCCGGACGAATAGCCGTTCACCGCGCCGGCGCCCGTATCGCCGGCCGAACTCGTGAGGCACAGGCGTTGCGGGTCGAGTTCGGCGACGAGTGCGTCGAGCCCCTTGACGAGTGCCGGCGGCGGCGCACCTTCGTTGCCGCCGCACCAGAGCAGGATCGACGGGCGATGACGGTTGCGCGCGATCACGTCGCGGATGTTGTCGAGATCGCGCGGCACGTTGGCCGGCCCCGACCCGTCGCCTTCGGTCGAGAAGAAGAAGTCCTGCCAGACGAGGATCCCGTAGCGGTCGCATGCATCGAAGAAATCGTCGCTCGTGCTCTGCCCGTTCCAGTTGCGGATCAGGTTGAGGTTCGCGTCGCGATGGAGCCGCACCTGGTTGAACAACCGTTCGCGCGGAATGCGCTTCAGCGCTTCGTCGAGCCCCCAGTTGCCGCCCATCACGAGGATCGGCAGGCCGTTGACCGTAATGCTCAACTGCGGCCCCATGCCGATGTCGCGCACGTATTCGATGCGGCGCAGGCCGACCTTCAGCGTGCGCTCGTCCGAGCGCCTGCGCGCCACCTCGATGCCGACCGTCACCGCGTAGAGGTTCGGTTCGCCGTACCCGTTCGGCCACCACAGGCTCGGCTGCCTGATCGACAGCGCCGCGATATCCGACGACGTGAGCGACACCTTCGTCGTCGTACCCGATGCGGGAATCGCGATGTCGTGGCGAAACGGCGCGCCGTTGCCGACGGTGCCGACGACGGTCGCGACGAGATCCGCGCCGGAGCCGTTGTCCAGTTCGAGATCGAGCCGCAACTCGGCGCGCGACAGGTCGGTGGACAGCGTGTGCGCGACGTTGAGCGCCGCGATCCGCACCGCGCCGGTCGTGAACCATGCCACTGGCTGCCAGATGCCGAGTTCGCGATCGGGGATCGTCGGCAGCCAGTCCCAGCCCGCCGAGCAGAAGAAGGTCGGCCCGTTCTTCAACGTGACGCCGGTCGGGCCGCCGTTGCGCCCGCCGCGCGTGACGCCGCTCGCGTAGCTCGGCAGCAGCGGCCCTTCCGAGAAATCCGGCTTGACGACGCGCACCGCGAGACCGGCCGCGCCGCCCGCTTGCGGCACCAGCCTCGAGATGTCGAACGCCCCCTGCTTGAACGCACCTTCGAGCCGGCCGACGGGCGCGCCGTTCAACCAGACCTCGGCGCAGTAGTTGACGCCGCCGAAGCGCAGCCACAGCCGCTGCCCCGGTTGCCGTGCGGGCGCCGTGAAGGTCGTCCGGTACCAGTAGTCGGTGTCCTTCAGCGTGTCGGGAATGGTGTCCGTGACGATGCGGCCGTAGAACGGGTCGGGATACTTGCCGTTGACGATCATGCTGTTCAGCACGGTGCCGGGCACCGTTGCCGGCGCCATCCCCGTGACGCCGGCCGCGCCCGACAGTTGCGCGCCGCCGGCGCCCGGCAGGCTGCTCGCCGGGGCGAACGTCCAGTTCTTCGTGAGATCCTGCGCGGCCAGCAGGCTGTGTTCGGGGTCGCCCGGCGCGACGGGCGTGACCGTCGCGGGGCCGTCGGTGCCGGGCGTGCCGGACGCACCGGCGGGCGCATCCATGTCGCCACCGCAGCCGGCGAGCCAGCCCGTGCCGACCAGTGCGGCGCCATACGACAGGAATTTCCGGCGTTCTTTCGACGTCATGTGGTTGTCTCCCGGATGATGCCGCCATCGTCGCGGGCACGCGCGGTGCGAAACCGTGCGCGCGCCGGTCACGTTCACTGCGGGCCGGCCCGGTGCATGCGCATCACCGTCGACGGACTGCCGGCCGTCATCTGCGTATAGTCCGCGTTCGGCCCGGACGGCGGCGTCAGGTTGTCGGCGGCCGCCCATTGCGTCGGCGCCGCCGACAGCGTGTAGCTCATCGTGCCGCCATTGGCGATCTTGCCCAGCGGCAGCCATGAGCCCGCGTAGTCCGCGCCGTTCACCTTCAGCGACTGGATATACGCAAACGACGGGTGCCCCGCACCGTCCATCGTCACCTGCTTGTCGCTTTCGAGCCGCAGCGTCTTGCCGTTGCCGAACCAGACGGTGATCCCGCTGAACTGCGGCGTGGACAGCGCGAGCCCCGCTTCCGACGGAATCACCGGGAACATGCCGAGTGCCGCCCACACGTACCAGCTCGACGTCGCCCCCATGTCGTCGTTGCCCGGCAACCCGTCGCGCGCGGTCGTGAACGCCTTCGACATGATGATCGGCAGGATGTACTGCGCACCGCTCGGCTGCCCGGCCCAGTTGTAGCCCCACGGCGACTGGAACGACGGTTCGTTGCCGATGTACAGGCCGGTGGACGATTCGCCGCCGTTCAGGTCGCCGGAGGCCGGCACGGTCGAGAACGGCGTCGTGACCGCAAACAGCGTGTTCAGCCGCGCGACGGCCGCCTGCTTGCCGCCGATCGCATCGATCAGCGCGCTCCAGTCCTGCGCGAAGGTCCAGAAGTAGTTCGGCTCGGTCGATTCATGGAACGAACCCTGCACGAGCGTCCCCAGCGTGCCCGGCGCCGAGCCGGCCGGCGGCGCATTGCGCGCGGCGATCACCTTGTTCGTGTAGTCGAAGATGTTGCGCCACCACCCGGCCCGCGTGTACAGCGTGCCGATGTTGTCGGGCGTCACGCCGACCGACGGCGCGTTCAGCACGCTGGCGGGCAATGCCTGCAAAAACGCGGCCGCGGAACGATCGCTCAGCACGCGCTCGATGGTGGCCGAAGACGAGTGACCGTCGTCGCCCTGCGACAGGTAGTGGGCCGCCAGGAAGTTGGCGAGCCCCGCGGCGCTCGTGCGGTCGTTGCATGCGCTCGACGGATCGAACACCGACTGCTTCGTCAGCCGCGCGGCCGACACAAGATCGAAATCGGTCGCGCCGAACTTGTACGCGCCGGCGATCACGTTCAGCGCGTTGTCGCCGGCCATCGGCGTCGAATCGTCGCTGCCGTCGACCCAGTGCGGGAACGCGCCGCACTGAAGCCCGTCGACCACGAGCGACTGCATCATGTCGCTCGTTTCCTTTGGCGCGAGCAGCGCCAGCAACTGCGTCTGCGACCGGTACGTATCCCACAGCGAGAAGCCCGTGTAGTGGTTGCCCGCGCCGCCCTGCGATCCGTCCGTGCGCCGGAATGCGTAGTCGCCGACCTTTGCCGTCGCGCGCTGCGGAACGGTGCCGGTCTGGTCGACCGACGCCGGATAGCCGCCGCTCGCGTTCTTCGGCTGGCGCATGCTGCGGAATTCGCCGTTCGTGTCGCTGTAGAGCGTCGGCGTGCCGAACACGCGATAGAGCGCGGTGTAGAACTTCGTCAGGTTCGCCTTCTGCGTCTCGTTCAGCGATGCGGGCGCGGCGGCCTGGTCGATCTGGATCGTGTTGAGCCGGTCGTTCCACAAGCCGGACGCGTTGTTGCGCGCGTCGTCGAACGCGAGCTTTTCGCCTTCGGCTTTCAGGTTGGCCTGCGCATTCTGGATGCTGACGGACGAGACCCCGACCTTCACGGTGACGGTGCGGTCGGTGTCGGTCAGGTCGAATTGCAACGTCGCCGCGCCGTTGCTGACGGTATTCACCGCCGACGTGCCCGCCTGCTTGCGCAGCGGCTTGTCGAAGGTCGCGTAGAAATACACGGGCGCGTTCCACACCGTGCCGTACGGCGTGCAGAACGCCGGCGCGACGGCCTGCCCGCTCATCGACCTGCCGTCGCTCGCGAGCGCCAGCGCGACGTTGCTGGCGGTGACCTTCGTGCTGCCCGAATCGCTGTTGCCGTTCAGCTTCGCGTCGATCGAGAAGAAACCCTTGTCCTTGTCCGTGTACGTGAAACGCGCGATGCCGGAACGCGCCGTCGCGCTCAGCTCCGTGACGATGCCGTTCGCGAGGCGGACCTTGTAGTACCCGGGTTCGGCCGTTTCATCCGCATAGCTGTACCCGATTCCGGTCGGCCGGCCGCCCGACGCGATCGCCTTCGCCGCATCGGACGGCAGCATCGCGACCGCGCCCTGCCCCGGGCACCCGACACCGCTCAGGTGGGTCACGCTGAAGAAGTCGATCGTGCCGCCCGCCCCGCCCGTCGACAGGTAGCCGCCCGAGCCGTTGAAGTCGTAGCGCGGCGTGTTGGGCCCGAAATTCACCATCCCGAACGGCACCATCGCGCCCGGGCTCACGTTGCCCGCGTAACCCGAGTCCGAGTTGACCTGCGTGCCAATGAGCGGGTTGACGAACCGGGTCAGCTGCATGTTGGTGCGCCTGGGCGGCGCCGGTTGATCGGGCTGCGACGGCCCGGAGGGGTCCGAGGACGGCGGCACGGCCGACGGCGTGTCTCCCGCGCCGTTGCCGGCCGTCTGAACGCTGTTCACGTCGTCGCCGCCGCACGCGGCAAGCGCCGCGCAAGTCAGCGCGGCGACGAGCAAGAGTCGTGGATGTCTCATTTTTTCGTTTAGTACCGTTAATCAAAACGATTGTTCCGGCGCCGCGATCATCCGGCACGCCACGCGGCTTGCGGCCCTGCGCGGCATATCGATGCCGCGCGGCGTGACGCAGCCTGGCCCTCCAGGCGACGTCACGCTGACTCGTTACATGCGAATACCCCGCGACGATCGTTGCTGACGCAACCGTCGCCTCACCGCCCTGTCTCCGGGAACGTCACATCCTTCCCAGGGGCTTACAGTGCCGTAACGACTGTTTATTCACCACGAGAAGTTTCCCGAATTTTCAGTTTGTTTAACTAAACAATCGGGCGTTAATCAGATTTGGATACGCATCCCCGCCATTTGTTGCGTTGCAACGGCGGCGCACCGGGAGGTGCATTGACAGGCGCCCGGCGAACCCGGGCGCCGCATGAACGTGAAGAACTGGACGAACGGAAGCCGTGCGCGTCAGCGCGGCAACGTCCGCAGCGACGACGGCCCGCCCGTCAGCGCGATCCGCTTGCCCGTATCGCGCAGCTTGCCGCCTTCCACCGCATAGAACGCCAGTTGCCGCTCGACGTTGAACTGCACGATCACGTGCCGGCTGTCCGCCGTGAACACGATGCCTTGCGCGGCTTCGCCGCCGGGCACCTCGCTCACCTTCACGGCCTGCCCGTTACGGATTTCGAACAGCAGCACCTTGCCGATCTTGTGGCGTCCCGGATTGTCGGCCGTCAGGTTCGAACCGTCCATCGCCTGCACGGCGATCCACTTCCCGTCCGGCGAAATCGCGACGCCTTCCGGCAGCGACGGCACCGTCAGGTACTGGACCGTGCGGAACGGCACGCGCGACACGTCGATCAGCGCGACCGAATCGGCATCGCCCGCGAGCGTGCCCGTATAACCCGGCAGCCCGGCCAGCCCCACGTTGCTGACGACGGCCCAGCGGTTGTCGCTCGACACGTCGATCGTGTAAGGCGCGACGCCCGTGCTCAGGCGCGACCCGCTGTCGGTCACCTTGCCGTCGTCGACGTTCAGCACCGCGATGCCCTGCTCGTCGCGCAGCGACACGAGCGCATGCTTGCCGTCGTGCGTGAAGCTGATCCCGGCCAGCCGCTTCTTGCCGATCTTCAGGCTGCCGTCGAGCGTCACCTGCATGCCGTCGATGCGAAGGATCGACACGCTGCCGTCGACGTTCGCGACGAGCGCGAGCTTGCCCGAGCGGTCGATCGCGATCCCTTGCGGATGCGTGCCGAGCGCGATGCGCGTGACCGACGGCGGCGCGGCGTCGAGATTCACGACCTGCAGGAACGTGTCGAACACGAGCTGCTTCGCGGCCGTGTCGTAGCGCGTCGGCGCACCGACAAGCGCGAGCTTCGCGTCGGGCGTGATCGCGACGGCCTGCGGCGGCCCCTGGATGCCGTTCTCGACGTCGACCTGCCGCGCGACCTTCGGCGGGAACGTGCTGGCGTCGAGCAGCGTCAGCGTGTCGGCGGGCGGCGACGCGAGATAGGTGTCGCGGCCCTCGACGCGCTGGTACTTGCCGTCGTTGCCGGACACGATCCAGTCGGCGGCGTGCGCGGCAATGGCCGTCGTGGCGAGTGTCAGCGCGGCGAGCAGGCGCGCGCTGCGCGGGCGGAAAGGATTCGAATGCATGGCGGTCGGTTCTCCGGATCGGTTGCGGATGCAATGGTTGGCTCGACCCTGCTGCTCGACGGGTCGAAACCACCGCATGATGCCCGAAAGCCGCCGAATCCGGCGTCCCGCACCCGGTTCGTTTCGGTCAACCCGTCCGTCGCGCGCCGGACGGCCACTCGCCGGCGTCATCGAGCGGATACACCGGCCGCGCCAGCCGCTCGTAGTGAAACAGCCCGTAGTCCGAGCTCGTCACGCCGCGGCTGTCGCACTCGACCAGCGCGGCCGCGATCGGCACGAACACCGGCCGGCAATACATCCGCGATTTCAGCAGCAGGAAGCGTGCGCGGCGCGGATCGACGCCGACGCTCTCGAACACGCCGAGGTCCCACGGTTCCTGCGTACGCTCGGTGATGACGAGCGTGGCCGCGCCGATATCGAGCACGGCCGTGCGGCCCATGTACGCGCGCTGGCCCGTGTAAGTCGGCCCCGTGATCACGTATTCGCCGTCGGTGAGCGCACGCACGATGCCGGTCGCGCGAAACGGCTCGCGCCGCACGCCGCCGTGCGACGGCAGGCGGTTGCCGACCGACACCGTCACGGTCGCGCCGACTCCCGCGTCGATCAGCGCCGCGACGGCCTGCGGGTCGCACAGCGGTCCGCTGACGATGCCGTCGAGCCCGTGCGCGAGCGCGGCCTCGAGCAGGTCCATCGTGTCGCACGGGCCGCCCGACATGCAGTTGTCGCCGTGATCGAGCATCAGCACGGGGCGATCCGCGTCGCGCGCGAACGCCGCCGCCTGCGCGACCGATTCGGCGAGCGGCGCGCTGCGATAGACGAATTCGTCGCGCGCGTCCCAGATCTGCCGCGCGATGCGCTCGGCCGCCGCGTCGGCCGCGGCGCGGTCGCCGTCGGCCACCACCACGACGCTGATGCACGGTGCCGGAATGTCCGCAAGCGAGAAGCCGGGCAGCACGGATACCGCCAGCATCCCGTCGGCCTCGGCCGCGCGCGCGGCCTCCACCGCGCGCTTCATCGCGCCTTCGGCGCTCGCGCTGCGCAACGTCGACGTCATCAGCGGCGGCTGCCGCCATGCGAGCACGGGCCGCGCGCGACCGTGAAGCCGGTCGAATAGCAACCGTGCCGCATGCTCGCCCGTCTCGTACATGTCGACGTGCGGATAGGTCTTGAAACTGACGATCACGTCCGCGTGATCGATCATCTTCTGCGTGACGTTCGCGTGCAGGTCGAGCGCGACCGCGATCGGCGCATCGGGCAGCGCCGCGCGCACGCGTTCGAGCAGGTCGCCCTCGCCGTCCGCGCTCTGCTCGGCGACCATCGCGCCGTGCAGGTCGAGCATCACGGCATCGCAACCCGGCGCGGCCGCGACGATCGCATCGCAGATCGCCGCATACGCGTCGGCCGCGACCGGCCCGCTCGGGTTCGCGGCCGCCGATACGGGCGTGACGATCCCGGCGCCTTCACGCTCGGCCGCGTCGAGGAACGCAGACATCGCGGTGCGCATCCCGCGATTCGCGCGATACGCATCGTCGCCCCAGTCGGGGCCGTTGCGGCCGAACGCGGTGAGCGGCGTCGGCACCGGCGAGAACGTGTTCGTCTCGTGGTTCATCCGGGCGATCAGGATCTTCATCGTGTACTGCCCTCCACGTTCGCGGCCGTATCGCGTCGGCCCGCTGCCGTCTCCTTCACCCGCATCGTCGAACTCCCCTCAATCGATGAAACGATGAAACGACGCGGCACGCGCAGCGTGCCGTCGCCGGAATCGCAGCGCCGCCCGCCGGCTCGCTCGTCGCTTGTCGCTTGTCGTCGCGAATCGGGGCAGGGGCGCGCGTCGCTCAAGCGTACCCCGTCGTGCCCTTCGTCTCCAGATATTCGACGAGGCCAAACTCCGCATACTCGCGGCCGTTGCCCGAGCGCTTGTAGCCGCCGAACGGCGCGGCCGGGTTCCACGCCGGATAGTTGATGTGCACGTTGCCGACCCGCAACCGTGCCGCGACCCGGCGCGCGCGCTCGAGGTCCTTCGTCTGCACGTATGCCGCAAGCCCGTAGACCGAATCGTTCGCGAGCGCGATCGCCTCGTCCTCGGTGCGGTAGGTCAGGATCGACAGCACCGGCCCGAAGATCTCCTCGCGCGCGATCGTCATGCCGGGCGTGACGTTGGAGAACACCGTCGGCTTCACGTAGAAACCGTCGCCGAGCCCGTCGGGCCGACCGGGGCCACCGGCGACGAGCGTCGCGCCTTCGTCGATCCCGCACTGGATCAGCTGCTGGATGCGGTCGAACTGCGTGCGGCTGACGACCGGCCCGATGCCCGTTTCCGTCGAACGCGGATCGCCGACGACGGTGCGCGCCGCCTCGTTGCGCGCCGCGGCCTCGGCTGCGGCAAGGTGGTCGACATGCACGAACATCCGCGTCGGCGCGTTGCACGACTGCCCGCTGTTGCTGAAGCAACTGCGCGCACCGCGCGTGACCGCATCCTCGATGTCGGCATCGGGCAGGATCAGGTTCGGGCTCTTGCTGCCGAGTTCCTGGTGCACGCGCTTCACGGTATCGGCGGCCGCCTTCGCGACCTCGACACCCGCGCGCGTCGAACCGGTGAACGACACCATGTCGACGTCCGGATGCCGCGACAGCGCGTCGCCCACTTCGTGCCCGTAGCCGTGCACGAGGTTGAACACGCCCGGCGGCACGCCGGCTTCGTGCAGGATCTCCGCGAACAGGATCGCGCTGAACGGCGCGATCTCGCTCGGCTTGAGCACCATCGTGCAGCCGGCCGCGAGCGCCGGCGCGACCTTGCACACGATCTGGTTGATCGGCCAGTTCCATGGTGTGATCAGCGCGCACACGCCGATCGGCTCGTGCGATACCAGCAACGAATCGGTCTGCGTGCTGAAGCGGAACGACTGCAGCGCGCGAATCGTCTGCTCGAGGTGCGCGGTGCCGACCGCCGCCTGCATCGCACGCGCGAATGCGATCGGTGCGCCCATCTCCTGGTTGATCGTCCGCGCGACCTCCTCGTAGCGGCGCTGGTAGATCTCGAGCACGCGCCGCAGCAGCGCGACGCGCTCGCCCACCGGCCAGCGCGAATACGTGTCGAAGGCCTGCCGGGCCGCGCCCACCGCGCGGTCGACGTCGGCCGCGCCGCCGATCCTGAGCTGCGCATACGGCCGCGCCGTGCTCGGGTCGATCACGTCGATCGCCTTCGCATCGGCCGGGTCGAGCCACTGGCCGTCGATATAGGACTGTTGTGAGGTTCGCATCGAATGCTCCTGTGGTGACGGATGCCGGTGTCGCGCTCAGCGCGTCGCGCGCGCGAAGGTGTCGACGAGGATGTCGCGGATCTGCGCGACGAACCACACGATTTCGTCGCGCGACATCACGAGCGGCGGCGAGAACTGCACGATCGGCGTGCCTTCGTGATCGACGCCCGCGCGGCACAGCAGCCCCGCGTCGAAGATCGCGGGCGCGAGCAGCGTCGACACGAACGCCTGCGCGCTGATGCCGGCCGCCCAGCGGCGCGCGGCCTTGTCGGTCACGAGTTCGAGCGAATAGTGGTAACCGTCGCCGCGCACGTCGCCGACGCACGGCAGTTCGAGCAGGCCGTCGAGGGTCTGGCGGAACACCGCTTCGTTGCGTCGGACGTTCTCGAGCACGCCCTCGCGCTCCATGATCGCGAGGTTCGCGAGCGCGGCCGTGCACGCGACCGGATGGCCGCCGTATGTCGCGCCGTGCAGGAACATCTGCTGCGGGCCGTCGAGGATCGTTTCCACGACCGCGTCGCTCGCGATCACGCCGCCGAGCGGCACGTAGCCCGACGCGATGCCTTTCGCGAACGTGATGACGTCCGGCTTCAGCCCGTAGCGCGCGGAGCCGAAATATTCGCCGAGCCGGCCGAACCCGCAGATCACTTCGTCGGCGACGAGCAGCACGCCGTGCCGGTCGCAGATGTCGCGCAGCCCGGCCGTGTAGCCGGCCGGCGGCGTCAGGCTGCCGCCCGCGTTCTGCAGCGGCTCGACGACGATCGCGGCGACGGTATCCGGGCCTTCCTGCACGATCAGCGACTCGATCTCGTCGAGCAGATGGCGCGTGAACTCCGCTTCCGTCTCGCCCGCCGGGCGGCCGTAGCGCTTCGTGTTGCCGACATGCCGCACGCCCGACATCAGCGGCTCGAAATGCTTGCGGAAGTTCGTCATCCCGTTCAGCGCGAGCGCGCCGAACGACGTGCCGTGATACGCGACGCGCCGCGCGATGAACTTGCGCCGCTGCGGCTCGCCGCGCGACTGGTGATACTGGCGCACCAGCTTGATCGCCGCTTCGTTCGACTCCGAGCCGCTCGACGTGAAGAACACGCGGTTCAGCCCGTCCGGCGCGAGCGTCGCGAGCTTGTGCGCGAGCGTGATCGCCGGCTCGTGGCCGACACCCCAGTTGGTGGCGAACGGCAGCCGCACCATCTGCTCGCGGATCGCGTCGCCGATTTCCGCGCCGTGGCTGTAGCCGACCTGCACGCAGTACAGCCCGGCCAGCGCATCGAAGTAGCGCTTGCCGTGGCGGTCGACGAGCCAGCAGCCTTCGCCGCGGTCGAACACGGTCAGCGCGTGGTCGCGATACGCATCGGCGTGCGTGAAATGCATCAGCAGGTGGCGCTTGCCGAGCGCCTGCAGGTCCGCATCGAGATTGACGTCAACAGCGTTCATGGTTCACTCCTCCTTCAGGGTTTCAGGTCCGGCGCGGCGCGCCCGGTCATTCAGTTCATCGACAGTGTCGGCGCCGGGCGCGTGAAGCCGCGCGTCAGCCATGCGAGCTGGCAGAGCCCGAGCACGAGCCAGCCGATGCCGACGTAGAACGTCTGGCGCGACAGCCCCGACCAGAGCCACACGTTCATCGCGAAGCCGAGCGCCGGCATCACGCCGAACGTGATCCAGCCCGCGAAGCGGCGATGCTCGGCGCGGCACAGATAACTGCGCATCACGCACAGGTTCACGACCGCGAACGCGACGAGCGCGCCGAAGCTGATCATCGTCGACGCGAGATCGAGCGTGACGAACAGCGCGGACAGCGACACGACGCCGACCGCGAGCGTCGCGCGCACCGGCGTGCGCAGCCGCGCATGCAGGTGGCCGAACACGCGTTCGGGCAGCACGCGGTCGCGGCCCATCGCGAACAGCACGCGCGTCACGCTCGCCTGCCCGGCCATCGCGCTCGCGAAACAGCCGGCCACGTACACGGCGACGAAGAACGCCGACAGCGTGCCACCGCCGATGCGCCGCATCAGCTCGAGGCTGGCCGAATCGAGATCCTTGAATGCGTGCCAGTCGGGAAACACCACCTGCCCGACATACGCGATCAGCATGAACAGCACGCCGCTCGCCAGCGTGCAGAGCAGGATCGCGCGCGGCACCGTGCGCTTCGGCTCGCGCGTTTCCTCCGACAGGGTGGTGACCGCGTCGAAGCCGAGGAACGACAGGCACAGGATCGCGGATCCGGCGAAGATCGCGCGCGCATCGCCCGACGACGGCAACGCGACGGCCATCGACAGCCCCTCGCCTGCCGCGACCCGCGCCGATGCGATGACGAAGATCGCGATGAACACGAGCTGGCTCGCGATGAGGATCAGGTTCACGCGATTGACGAGCCGGATGCCGACGATGTTCAGCCCGGTGATCAGCGCGATGCTCCCGACGATCCACACGCTGGCCGGCACCATCGGAAAAATCTGCTTCATGTAGATGCCGATCGCGAGGTAGCTGATCATCGGGATGAACAGGTAGTCCATCAGCAGCGCCCAGCCGACCATGAAGCCGGCCGACGTGCCGAAATTGCGGCTCGCGAACGTATAGGCGGACCCGGCGCTCGGCATCAGCCGCGCCATGTGGCCATAGCTGCGCGCGGTGAACAGCATCGCGACCAGCGTGACCGCATACGCGGCCGTCAGGTGCCCGTTCGTCTCGCTCGTGACAAGCCCGTAGGTCGTGAACACCGTCATCGGCAGCATGTACGCGAGGCCGAAGATCACCAGCGTCGCGAGACCGAGCAGGTGCGGCTTGCGGCGTTCGTCCGCGTCGCCGCGAAACGCATGTGCGGCGAAGTCCTGCGTCGCGGCGGTCGATGCGTATCGACCGGGGCTGTCGTTGTCCATGCTGTCCTCACGTAGGTGGCGTTCACGGCTTCAACACTCGTGCGCCCGGCACGGCCGGCGGCGCACGACTGGAAGAAAGTGTGGTGCGCCAAAAATTCCGCCACGAATGAGAAATGCGGACGTAATCAGGGGATATTTCCGGACACCCCGCCGCGTATCGCGCCGGCGCGTCATGCATGGTGCTGTGCCGCACTGGCGTTTTGCGGACATTCCGGCTATGTTCTACGCAACCCAGTCGCCCCGTCAGCACCATGGACACTCGATCTCATCGAAACCAGAGCCGGGCCGAGCGCAGGCTGCGTTCGTCGCTCGGCCTCGCGCGCCCGGCCGGACGCCAGGAGGACATTCCCGCCACCGTCCACGCGATCGCGGTCGCGCTGGACGAGTGCCGCGTGCGGCATATCGACGGTGCCGCGCTGCTCGAAGGCACGGGGCTCGGCGCGGACGAAGTCGCGTCGCCGAACCTGCACGTGAATCGCGGCCAGGAGCAGCGCTGCTTCCACAACCTGCTGCAGCGCAGCGGCGTGCCGTCGATCGGGCTGTCGATCGGCGCGCGGCTGCACGTATCGACACTCGGCCTCGCCGGCTACGCGATGCTGATCAGCGGCTCCGTCATGCAGGCATTCCGGTGCATGAGCCAGTTTCCGCTGTTCATGGGCCTGTATTTCGACGTGCGTATCGATGCGCATGCGGACGGCATGAGCGTGACCATCAGCCGCTACAACGGTGAGCCCGATCTCGAGGTGTTCCAGGTCGACATGTGCCTGTCGAGCCTGCGCCTGATCGTGTCCGACCTCGTCGGCAAGCCGGTCTGGCCCGCGCAGGTGCAGCTCGCGCGCCGCACGCCGCGCAACGCGGCCGACTACACGCGCCACTTCGGCTGCAAGGTCGCGTTCAATGCCGGTGACAACCGGCTCGTGTTCACGTCCGTGAACGGCACCGAGATGCCGCTGCTCGCGAACGAAGTCAGCTTCAATGCGCTGCACGGCCAGTGCGAGGCGCTCGAACGGCAGTGGGCCGCGTCGGTCGGCACGCGTTTCGCCGATCGCGCGAAGGAGCTGATGGCGCGCGACCTCGCGCGTTTCAAGTCGATGACGTCGCTCGCGAACGCGCTGCACCTGACGGAGCGCACGCTGCGCCGTCGGCTCGACAAGGACGGCCTCACGTTCCAGTCGCTGCTCGACGACGTGCGCCGCGACGAGGCGGTGCGGATGCTCGACGATCCGGAGCTGACGGTCGCGGCCATTGCGGAACGTCTCGGCTACAGCGAGCCGCGCAGCTTCCGCCATGCGTATCGACGCTGGACCGGACACCCGCCGCGCGCCGGCGCCGAGTCGGACACGTAACGCGCCATGGGCGCCCGGTCGAAAGGCCCGGCGTACAAGCCTTCGCGCCGACCGGCCACGAGCGGGATTCATCGACGACATCGGTCATTCCCGCACACGTCATGCATGACCTGCGTCTGCATGGCGTCGCGTTCGAGATGGCGGTTATCGTCCGGGCCGACTCAAGTAGAATGCGCGCAACCATCAAGCCGAGCGGGGCCACGCTTCCATTCCACTCGCACCGGCGCAACGCGAACAAGACGACACGAAACTGCGCAGCGGCATCCGCGGGCCGCGCCGCCCCATCCGGGCGCGCGCCACCGCGACGATCGCCCGCCGACGAAGCCTCCATGAGCAAACCGATCCTGTACCTCCTCGCCGGCAACGGCAGCGCGGCCGACTGGTGGGACGACACGCTGCCCCACTTCCGCCATTACCGGCCCGTGCCGCTGGAACTGCCGGGCTTCGGCGACAACCCCGCGCCGCCCTGCGAAGATCTCGCCGCGTATGCGCAAGCGCTGCTGGACGCGACCGAACCGGGCCACGCGATCATGGCGGTCGGCGTGAATGCGCTGCTGGTGCTGCACGCATTGCAACGGCGCCCCGGCCACTTCGGCCGCAGCGTGCTGCTCGCGCCCGTCGGTGCATTTCTGTGGGAACGGCGCCTGCCGAAACTGATGGCGCCGAAGCCGCTGCGCAAGACCGTTCACTGGCTGCTCGCGCACTACCCGGCGCTGTTCGCCCGCAAGTTCTCGAACCTGACCTGGACACGCGCGCAGTACCGCCGCATGGGCGCCGGCTACGCGCGCTGCCGCGCGTTCCTGCCGCACTGGGATCTCGTGCGCGCCGATACCGCGCTGCCGCTGCTCGAGTGGGTCACCGATCGCATCGAACTCGTGTGGGGCGACCAGGACGCCGTGCTCGGCGTGCGCCAGGCCGCCGCATGGTCGGCCATCCTCGCGCGCGCCGACCTCACCGTCACGCTGCAGGCCGGCTGGGGACACTATCCGTGGATCGACGCGCCGGCGGCATTCGCGCAGTGGCTCGAAGCGGGCGACGCCGGCTTCGTCGCGCACACCAAGGGCGGGCGCCTGGCGCTGGCGACGATGGCCGGCCTGCCCGTGCCGCCCGCGCTGTCGCTGACCCGCGCCGACGATCCGCGCCTGCCCGGCTTTCTCGCGAGCCAGCCCGACGCCGAGTGGGCGATCCGCTCGTCGAGCCATGGCGAAGACCAGGCCGATGCGGCCAACGCGGGCCTGCACACCACGTTCCTGCGCGTACCGGCCTCGCAGGCCGCCGCGCGCGTGGCCGAGCTGCTCGACGGCGGCCTCGAGGAAACGGTCGTGCAGCGCTTCATCACGCCCGTGCTGTCGGGCATCGCGTTCGTGCGGCATCTCGCGGTCGAAGTCGAATGGGTGGAAGGCCACCTCGAATCGCTCGCCGACGGCCAGGCCAGCCCGCAACGCGCGATCCTGTCGCGGCTCGGCGAGCCCTGGCAGCGCGGCACGTTCCCGGGCGCGCACGGCCTGGGCGCGACGCAACTGTGGACCTTCCTTCAACGCGTGCTGCGCGCGTTCCACTACGTGCCGGGCGATGTCGAATGGGCGTGGGACGGCACGCAGCTGTGGCTGCTGCAATATCGCCCGATCAGCAGCTACGGATGGCACCGGCACCTGACCGCCGCGAACATCGCCGAGATCCTGCCGCCGCAGCCCAGCCGGCTGGTCGAGTACGCACAACGGCGTGCGGCCGGCAGCATCCCGGCCATCATGGCGCGCTGGGATGCACGCGTATTGCAGGACAACGAACCATTCACCGCGCTCTACGGCGGCGCGTCGTACATCAACAACGACCTGTTCCTCGCCCGTCTCGCCGACTGGGGCGTATCGGCCGGCAACTACAGCGGCGAGATCGGCGGCGCGACCCCGCCGCTGCGCTGGCGCCCGCTGCGGCTGCTGCGTTCGCTGCCGGTGTTCTGGCGCATGCTGCGCGCCGCACGCGGGCATCTGCCGACGCTCGAACGCGGCCTGCAGCGCTTCGACCGGGAACTCGCGACGCTCGTCGAGCAGCGCGCCGACGGCCGGCAGCTGGCCGACTGGTTCACGCGCTTCTACGTGTTCGTCGTGCAGGGCAACCTGTGCATCGCGTCATCGCTGGCCAGCAGCGGCGGCGCGCTCTGGGGCCGTCCGCCGACCGCGTATGGCCAGCTCGAGAACAGCCCGCATCGCCTGCCGTGGGAAACCGATCCGGGCACCGCACGGCCCGAGCCCGCCGATCTGCCGTTGCAGGCGTTTCCCGACTGGCCGCTGCCCGTCCGCGTGCTCCACGCGCTCGGCGCGCCCGGCATGCGCGGCTGGTATCTGCAGGTGCGCGAGTGGTATCGCGACAACCTGATGCGCGTGTTCTTCCGCCTGCATCACGCGATGCCGGCCGCCGACCGCGACGCATGGTTCGCGCCCCATCCCGATCGCCGCGAACGCAACGGCAGCTTCTGGCAGGACGGCAGCGAAGGCACCGACGAGGCGGCCGGCTTCATGATCTATCCGGGCCACACGCAAGGCGTGCTCGGCCGCGACATCCTGCTGGAAGACACGCTCGACCCGGGCCAGCACGCGCAGTACCAGGCCGCGCGTGCGGTGATCGCGCGCATGGGCGGCCGGCTGTCGCACGGCGCGACGCTGCTGCGCGAACTGCGCAAGCCGTCGGCCGTGCTGCCGCGCGTCGACGCGGCGTGGATCGGGCGCGAGGTGCGGCTCAGCGACGGCCGGCTGACGCTGGTCGACTAGGCGCGACGCGGTTGCCGCGGGCCCGGGCGCGTACTCAGCGCACCGGCGTGCGGAGTTTCCCGTCGACCTTCAACGTACGCCGGTCGTGCGCGGCTTCGTATTCGACCGTCTGCGCCGGTGTGACGGCGCCGTAGGAACGGCCGTTCACGTAGACGATGCCGTCCCGCAGCTCGATCCGGTCGCCGTTGACCGTCGCGGTGGCCCGTTCGCCCTGCAGCACCGCGCCCGAGCAACCGGCGGTCGAAAAGCTGCGCACCGACGTGCCCGGCATCGCGGCGATCCCGCCCTGATCCGCCGCATGCGCCGCGCTGCAGGGCGGCGCATCCATGCTGCCGGCCGCGTGAACGGTACCGGCACCGATCCCGCATCCGGCAAGCAACGCAATCGTCATCGGCTTCAGATTGTTCATGGTGGGCTCCGTTGTCCGCCGCCGCGGATCGATGACCGGCCGACACCCGTGCTCGCATGAAGGGGCGTCCGGATGCATCGAGTATGCGTCCGGTTCGCGGCACTCCGCCATCCGCGCCAATACCACTCACCGCCCGCCCATCCGTCCCCTGATCCGCGCCGACGCGGGCCCCGCAATCACCGCTCGGCACGACGCGTCCTGATGAAGATCCGCCTTGATCAAGTTGCGACCCGCAACTATTATTGATTGCGATCCGCAACCTTTCCGGGCTGACCATGGACCTCATCGACGCTCCCGCCAAGCCTCGCGAAGCAACCATCCTCGAGCTTCGCGACTTCTCCCGCAAACTGGTTCGCGAGCTCGGCTTCATGCGCGCGACGCTGGCCGACAGCGACTGGGCGCCTTCGGCGGTTCACGCGATCCTCGAGATCGGGATGGCGCCCGGCATCAACGCCCGCGATCTGGGCAACATCCTGCGGCTGGACAAATCGAACACGAGCCGGCAACTCGCGCGGCTCGAGGCGGCCGGCATCGTCGAACGGCGCGTGTCGAGCGACGATGCGCGCGCGACCGAGCTGTACCTGACCGCCGACGGCAAGAAGCTCCAGAAAAGAATCGACGCGTTCGCGACGGATCAGGTGTCGAATGCGTTGCGCCGCATGGTGCCGGCGGATCAGCAGGCGCTGCTGCGCTCGCTCGCGCTGTATGCCGATGCGCTCGCGCAGGACAACGCCGCCAGGGCAAGCGCCGCGACACCCGATGCGCCATCGATCCGCGAAGGCTACCAGCCGGGCTGCATCGGCGATATCGCGGGCCTTCACGCGCGCTTCTACTCGGAACACTGGGGATTCGGCGCCTTTTTCGAAAAGCGGGTGGCGACCGAGCTGGCCGAGTTCGCCGGTGCGCTGCCGGCCGACGGCAAGGCGCTCTGGCTGTGCCAGGAAGACGGACGCACGCTCGCGTCGCTCGCGATCGACGGCGACCCGGCAACGGGCGTCGCGCACCTGCGATGGTTCATCGTGAACGATGCGTTGCGCGGCTCGGGCATCGGGCGCCGGCTCATGACGGAAGCCATGCGCTTCGTCGACGCGCAGCGGTTTCGCGAAACCTATCTGTGGACGTTCAAGGGCCTCGATTCGGCACGCCACCTGTACGAGTCGTTCGGCTTCACGCTGACGAGCGAATCCGCGGGCACGCATTGGGGCACCGAGGTGGTCGAGCAACGCTTCAGCCGGCCGGGGCCGTCCGGCGGCTGAGGATCGACGGGCCGCCTGCGCTGCGACGCCCTTCATGGTTTCTCGACTGCCTTTACGACTGCCTTTGCGACGACCGTTCCGGCGCGATTCGCGCTGCAGGCCGTCGAATATTCTCATCACTTGACGCCCGTCATGGCCGCTCGAGCCGCGTCGCGTGCGCGGTTCATCCGTTATCGCGATCACGCCGAACGCCTGCATCGGCCTGCGAATCACTAGGGAAAATCCTGAGACATCCTTACAGCGATTTCCCTGATGATTCACGGAAGCGTCATGTTTCGGCGATCCAGCGGTCCGCCAAGCTTTCAGTTCGCGTCTCGAAACCGATGACGCATCGCGGCAAATTCGATGACCGCGGCCTGAAACGGCAGTCGCTGGCGAATCGTCAGGTGTTCAATACTTTCAACAACCCGGTCGAGAGTAAACGTGAGATTCCGTGGCCCGCTGGTGCGGTGGAGACGAGGCGATGCGCGAAACCTGCGCGCCGCGATCGCGTCCACCGACAACCGTGGTGACGGCTGGCAAAGTCCTCGCCTGCATCTGTCGATCTACACCATCCTGTCCTGCCGCTCCGTTCGCCGCCACAACGCCGTCGCCGCACGTGCGTACGTCGCGATCCATACCGACGACGTGGCCTCGCTGCTGCCTTAGCGCTTCACCCCTTTCCCTGCATCCGTTCGACCTGCCCGCCGTGTCGCCCGACCGGTGACGGAATCCGCTCGCGCTTCGTTTCCGTGCGAGCCGGCCCGCAATCGAACGGACTCCTGATCGTCGTGCACCACGCTCGCTCACCGCGAGCGGTGCTCGCGCACGCCCGCTTCATCCGATGAACCGTCGCGTACCGGCCCGCGCATCGCGGATCGACACGCGCGCTGAAAATGGAAGACTTCGTCATGCGAATCCGCACGCTTGCCCGCAGCATTGCAACCGCCGCCACCCTGTCGGCCGCCGTGTCCGCCGGCACGACCGCCCACGCGGCCGGTGAACTGAACATCTACAACTGGTCCGACTACATCGCACCGGACACGGTCCCGAACTTCCAGAAGCAGACGGGCCTCCACGTCCGCTACGACAACTACGACAGCGACGACACGCTGCAGGCGAAACTGATGTCGGGGAATTCCGGCTACGACATCGTCGTGCCGACGTCGAACTACATGGCCAAGCAGATTCAGGCGAGCGTCTACCAGCCGCTCGACAAGTCGAAGCTGCCGAACCTGTCGAACCTCGATCCGCTGCTGATGAAGATGGTCGCCGACGCCGATCCGGGCAACCAGTACGGCGTGCCATGGGCCTACGGCACCGACGGCATCGGCTACAACGTGCAGGCCGTGAAGAAAGCGCTCGGCGACAAGGCGCCGGTCGACAGCTGGGCGCTGGTGTTCGATCCGGCCAACATGGCGAAGCTCAAGAGCTGCGGCGTGTCGTTCCTCGACCAGGCCGTCGACGTGTTCGCGGCCACGCTGCAGTACATGGGCAAGGACCCGAACAGCACGAACCCGGCCGACTACCGCGCGGCGTACGAGGTGCTGAAGAAGGTGCGCCCGTACATCACGCAGTTCAACTCGTCGGGCTATATCAACGATCTCGCGAACAACGACCTGTGCGTGTCGTTCGGCTATTCGGGCGACGTCGGCATTGCGCACCGCCGCGCCGCCGAAGCGAAGCGCCCGTATGAGATCCGCTTCGCGAACCCGAAGGAAGGCGGGCTGCTGTGGTTCGACATGATGGTGATCCCGAAGGATGCGCCGAACCGCGACGCCGCGCTGAAGTGGATCAACTACCTGCAGGATCCGAAGGTCAACGCCGGCATCACCAACGCGGTGTTCTATCCGACCGCGAACAAGGCCGCGCGCCAGTACGTGAAGCCCGCGATCGCGCGCGACCCGTCGGTGTATCCGGCCGACGAGGTACTGAGCAGGATGACGCTGCTCAAGCCGATGCCGCCCGAGATTCGCCGGCTGCAGAACCGGCTGTGGGCGCAGTTGAAGACGGGGCGCTGAGCATGGCCGCGTGACGTGACGCGACCCGATCCGGTGCCGCGCTTCCGGCCGTCCGGACGGAATTGCATACGGCGCCGACGCGCACGTGCTCGCGTCATTGCGGCAGACGTTCGACCCATACGCGACGTCGCCCGACCTGCCGGACGGGCCGGCGACAGCAGGAACCGGCCGCGTCGCGCGGACGTCGAGACGAATGCGCTCGACGCCGTTCGATGCGCTATCGCGACACCTGCTCCGCCGAAAACGCGTCTTCCACGAACCGGATCACGTCGTCGAGCGACGACGTGCACGTGGCGCCCGCCGCGAGCACGCGAAACGCACCCTCCGGCCCGAAGCAGACGAGCGGTTTGCGCCAGCGCCGCGCGAGCGCAATCTCCTCGGCCGTGCCGTGCCCGCCCGGCAGCGCGACGATCAGGTCGCTGCTCAGCACGTTCACGTAGTTGCGGTTGATCGTGTGCGGCTCGGCATCCGGCTCGCGGCGCGGCAGCGGCGTGAGGATCGGGATGTCGACGAACGGATGCGGATAGCCGTCGAGCGGCACGAAGCCCGCGAGCGGATCGGCCTGCGTCGGCAGGATGCCGATCGATCGCCCGGCCCGCCCGGGCACGCCGGCGAACGCCCGCGCGACCGCCAGCATCACGCCCTGCCCGCCGCCCGTCAGCAGGTTGAAACCGGCCTGCGCGAGCCATGCGCCGAGCGGCTCCGAAAACGCGAGCCACGGCTCCTTGCCCGAGCCCATCACGCCGATCGTCCTGTTCTTCTGCTGCATCGTGGTTTCCGGAGAAGTGGTTGGATTGCGCGCGCTCGCCGCGCTCATTCGAGCTCGACGCCCTTGAGCTCGGGAATCAGGAACAGCGTCGCGACCATGTCGAGCACGTAGAGGCCGGCAAGCATCGCGATGGCCGTCTGGAACGAATAGTGCGCGGCAAGCGCGCCGACCGCGACCGGGCCGAAGCCGCCCACCGCGCGGCCGATGTTCCACAGCACGTTCTGCGCGGTTGCGCGTGCGGCCGTCGGATAACCCTCCGACATCAGCGTCCCGTAGCCACCGACCATCCCGTTGACGAACATGCCCATCAGCGCGCCGGCCCACAGCATCGCCGTGGGGTCCGACAGCTGCGCATACGCGATGACCGTCGCCACCGCGCCGAGCTGGTACAGCAGGAACGTCGGCTTGCGCCCGATGCGGTCGGCCAGCTGCCCGAACACCCAGACGCCGATCATCATCCCGACGACCGTCACCGCCGTCCACACCCCCGACTTCGTCAGCGAGAAACCCATCTGTTTCGACAGGAAGGTCGGCAGCCAGATCATGATCCCGTAGTAGCCGAAATTCTGGACCGAACACAGGATCACGATGCCGAGGCTCGTGCGCGCGGTGCGGCCGTCCGCGACGAGCAGGCGGAACGCGTTGGCCTTCGGCTGCGCCGCGCGCTGCACGAACGCTTCCGGCTCGTGCAGCTTGTTGCGCATCGCCCATGCGAGCAGCGCGGGCAGCACGCCGACCAGGAACATCCCGCGCCAGCCGATGTGCTGCAGCAGGAACGGCGTCAGCAGGGCGGCCAGCAGCACGCCGGCCTGCCAGCCGAGCGCGACGTAGCACGACACGCGCGCGCGTTTGCTGGCCGGCCACGCTTCCGCCGCGAGCGCCATGCCGATCCCGAACTCGCCGCCCAGCCCGATGCCCGCGATGGTGCGGTAGACGAGCAGATCCCGGAAGCCCTGTGCGAACGCACACAGCCCGGTGAAGACCGCGAACAGCAGGATCGTCCAGGTCAGCACACGCACGCGCCCGTAGCGGTCGCTCAGCGCACCGAACAGGATGCCGCCCGCGACGGCGCCGATCAGCGTCCAGGTGACGAGCGCGCCGCCCTGCCCGGGTGTCAGGTGCAGCGCCGCCGTGATCGCCGGCAGCATGAAGCCGAGGATCAGCAGGTCGAAGCCGTCCATCGCATAGCCGATCGCCGATCCGGCCAGCGCTTTCCACGCGTACGCGCCGGCCTGCTCGACGCGCGGGGCCGACGGGCCGCCGAGCGTCGGAGATTTCATGTTTGCTGCCATGATGTCCTGCCACGATTGTCCGGCGACATTCTAAGGCCTGTGCCCGCGAACGAAGGGCCGGCAGGTCGGCCCGTGGCGAGGGTCCGCACGCGCCGGCACCCGCCTGCGGGACGGCATGGCGGCAACCTGCGGGTCATGAACGGGAGAGAAAAACGGCGGGCCGGTGTCGGCGATGAAGCCGGCGACGTCGCGGCCAGGCCGGACACCGGATAAACGACTACGTGGGGAGAGCGGGTTGCCGGCCGGCCCGCTTGCGCGAGCCGGAGGGCGCCGGATGGTCCGGCGGCCTGGCCGGCTTCAGCCCTGGTCGTCTCCGGGCCACCAGGTCTTGGCCTCGCGGTCGACGGCGAGCGCCTCGAGATCCTTGCCTTCGAGCCATTTCGGCCGCGGGCCGCGGCCCGACCATGAGCGGCCGGTCGTCGGATCGTAGTACTTGGCAGGTGCCTTGCGTTTTCGCTGGACGATATAACCGAGCGCGCTCAGCACTTCCTGCTGCGAAATTCCCAAAAGCTCGACCTGTTCCTTGAATGCCGCGAGCGCGGCCTGCTTCTCCTTCTGCTTCGCATCCGACAGCTTGATATTCAGGTCCCGAAGTTGTGCTTCGAGTTCCTGCAGGGCCTGGGTCATGTATTCATCCTCTGTGGGCATGTTTTCGCAAAAAGCTCCGATGGCGGAACCTACCACGAAGTTCCGCCGATGGGTGCTGTCAAATAGATGTATCGTTTGCCTGAGCCGGCGTGGCTTGCGCGATACGCACTAAACGACGTCGCGCGTCAATCGATGACAGACTGAACCGGCCCGGCAACGCGCAGCCCGCCGCATACGAAGGCACGGGCGAACGACTGCGGCAAGTAAGCGCCGCACCAGGCACTGGCGCGGCATGGCGCGAATGATAGCAGTGCACGGCATCGCGATGCATAAGTCGTCGGCCGGCGTCGATCCGAACCCGGCCGCTTTTCGGTCGCTCGTCGGTCGCTTTTCGGCCGCTTACAGACCGACTTCGCGGGCGTCCCACGCGATCCTGTCGAACAGCGCGCGCAGCTTCGCGCCGCGCGCCGCGTTCAGCGCGGCCGCATGCGCGACGCGCCCGGCGAGATGCGCGCGGAAGTCCGGACACGCATCGCGATTCTGCGACGCCGGCCCGCTCCGGATGCAGTTGGTCAGGATGGCCTTCAGGAGATCGAACTCATCGCGCGCCAGGTTCGGATGACGATTGACGACCACGCCGGCGAGTTGCTGGCGCATGCCGCGCCGCATCACGCGCGTCTTGCGCAGGTGCAGCGCAAAGCCCTCCTCGAGCGCGATCGCGGCAACGCGCACCTGCAGCCGCTCGACGTCGCGCGCCAGCGCGCCGCCGCCGGAAAATGCGAGATCGTCGGCATAACGCGTGTAGGTTGCATCGAGCGAACGCGCGAGCGCGGCGAGCCGCATGTCGAAGCGGAAGGCGCTCAGGTTCGCCAGCGCCGGCGACGTCGGCGCCCCCTGCGGCAGATGCCGTTCGCGATAGCGCTGGCGGCCGATCCAGTCGAACCGGTCACGCAGGTCCGGCGCGAGCAGCCGCGCGGACGGTACGCGGTTGGTGCACAGCCCGGTGAGCGTGCGCGCGACTTCGGCCGGATACCCGAGCGTGACGAACAGCGCGTGAATGCGCGCGGCGCGTATCGATACGAAGAAATCCGCGAGGTCGAAACGGACGACGACATCGCGATCGGCATGCGGCGCCGCGAACGACACGATCCCGTGCCCCTTGCGAAAACCATGTACCGCATCGTGTGGCGCAATGCGGTCGAGCAGCCCGTGCAGGATGCGGCGCTGCGCTTCGCGCAGCCGGCCCTTCGGGATCTCGACCAGGCGGCATCCGCCGCTGCGCTTGTCGTGCGCCACGTACGTGTAGTGATGCAACGGCGTGGCGCCGCTGCGCGCGTCGACGCGCCAATGGTCGGACAGCCAGTCGAGTTCCGGCACGCGCACGCCGAGCCAGTCGGCGAGATCCCCGGGCGTCGCCCATTGCGGCACGTCGCAGCCGGCCAGCGGCACCGGCAACGGCTGCTGGACGAGCGGCCGCCTCACGACGCGGATCGCGGCGGGCCGGTCGCTGCCGTACCACGCGAGCACGAACGGCGGCGCATCGGCGAGGTGCGCCGCAAGCGCATCGATGTCGACATCGGCCCAGCGCGCGCCGAAGCGCACGAGCGCGGCATCCGCGACTTCGTGCGTCCACGGCGGCGCGCCGCCGAGCACCGCCGCCATCCGGGACAGGACGCCGGCCTGTTCGGGCGCACCGGCCAGCATCGCCTCGGCAATCGTGCGGGTGGTATCGCGCAGGGATGAAGACATGGAAAAGGATGGGCGGGACGATGAGCCAACGTGACGGGTACTGCGAGGAGTCGCGTTGCGCAACGCGCAACGGCGCTCCTTGCGACGCATCGGGATGTCGATCTGATCCACGGGGTAGCCCCGTAGTCCTGGAACATCGGCTGCCTGTTCCGGGCGTGAGCTTGACCCACCGGCCCGCGATGCGACTTTAAAGGCCGCGAACGCGGCGTGTCAAACCGGGGCGATCCGGCGCCGCCGGATCGCGACGACCGACCTACGCGCGCCGGGAAAACAGTTCGCGGTACGCGATCGGCGCGACGCCGACGCCGGCCATGTTGTTCAGCATCGTGGCCCAGGTCGCGTTGTCGACGCTGACCGGAAACGACCGCACGCGGTTGGCGAGCAGCCAGAAGGTACGCGTCATGCCGTTGCTCATCGCGACTTCGTACCCGCCTCCCTCGATCCAGTAGCCGACCGGCGGCAGTGCCACCGGTTCGAGGCGGCCGGCCCGGAACGCGGCGGCGGCCGACGCGTACTTGCTGTCGAGCGGCATGACGCGCCGCGGCACGCAGTCCTGCGAGTTCGGCTGCGGGAATCTCGGGCTCGTGCCGAGCCACAGGCCGTAGAACGTCTGCGCGTCGAGATGCACGACGTAGCGCTCCGTTTCGGCGGGCGTCGCCGCCATGTAGCAGTCGGCCTGGCCCGGAACGGCGACGCGCCACATCGCGCGCTGCGCGCTGAGGTCGACCAGTTCGCTCGCCTGCGGCCGCGGGTGGACGGGAGACGGTCGTCCCGCTTCGCGCAGGTCGCGCGCGCGATCGAGTCCGATACGAAGACGTGTCAGCATGGGCCCTCTCTTGCTCTCGTGATTTGTTCGAATGAGCCGGGGGGCGGGCGAAACCATCGTCGCGTGTCGGCGAACCGTGTGTCCGGCGCCCCGGCGCTCCCGGTGTGCCCGGGAACCCGCGCAGTGTAGCGCCTTTCCGTTCGGGCACGAGTCGCTTCGTGCCAGGGATTCCTCCCGCGCTCGAACGATCGCCCCCCATGAACGCCCATGCGCTTCGCCTGCCGCGCCGGCACCACCATCGATCATCGCCTCAATATTCGTCGCCGATTATTTGAATATCGAAACAATCAAAAAACAAAAACAACACCATCCAGAATTCAATTAAATCAAATTCAAACAAAAAATTATCGAATTCCATTAACGATAAATTAATTCGATTGGCGCCTTCAAACCCAAATAAATAGTCTGTGTTGTGCGCCGCAACACCGCGATTCAAAAATCAAAGAGGTAACGGAGGCGCAGCACGAATCCTTTCATTCGTGCTTTGTCGCAAAGTTCCAGCTTGCCAGGCCCCCGTTGATTTCCAGACGCTTGCGAATCAGCAATCCGGAAGGACAGACATGTCTTTCCGGACGTGGCCGACGTCGTCAGATCGCATCATTTCATTCAATTCCAAAGGAAAGTCATGAAGAAGATTGCAACCGTGCTGTTTTCAGCACTGATGCTCGCCTCCACGTGCGCGTCCGCACAGGCGCTTTGCAAAGCCGGCAAGATCGACAAGATCGAAACCGACACCACCGGCAACCTGCTGGTGACGATCAACGACGGTGTCTACTCGTTCAGTGCCAAGGAAGTTTATTCGATTATTTACCAGGCATATTCAGAAAACAGAAATCTGTTTATCTATGGAAATAATTGCGCGAATGGTTCGCCGGCGACCCGCTTTGCGATTCGTTAATCGACCTTGAAGCGCTCGACGAATATCGATACGTGAAGCCCGGTGCTGGATTGACGGTCTGAATCCAGCACCACCGCGGGCTGGGGTGCCGATACTGCGTGACACGGCACCTGCATGCCCGCGACCTGTTCATCCATCTGCCATTCCCGTCCGGGTACCGATGAAGCCGGCCGGCTTGCCGTCAGGAATCAGCCGCCGGCCGGCGTTTGTCACCTCCATCGCATCATCGCGACGTTCACGCCGAGCCGGATGCCCGGTTCGTTGCGCGAGGCTCGCGCGTGATTCCATGTGCGGCTTGTGAAAGTGCCTGCACGTCCGTAGCATCAGGCATCCCTGCGTCGGCGACCGTCGGGGCCCGGCCATGAGCAGACGCCCGGCTGTCGGATATCGCCATGCGCAGACCGTACCCATCCACGCTGAAGGCGCCCAATGATCGACCACGTTTACATCTCAGTCACCGACATCGAAAAATCACTGGCCTTCTACGCTGAAGCCTTGAAGCCGCTCGGCTGGAGAATTTTCGGCAACTACGACTCCGCTTCGGGCCCGGAAGGCGTCCCCGATCTTTACGGCATCGGCGACGATGTGTACGGCAAGGGAGCGGGAGTCGGATCGAGCATCTGGCTGCGCAAACGTCATCCCGGCGAGACCGGGCTTTACGTCGGGATCGTCTGCGATACCAATGAACTCGTCGACGCCGCCTACGCCGCCGCGATCAAGGCCGGCGGCATTGACGAAGGGAAACCGGCGGATCGTACCTACTTCGCCCCCGGCTACTACGCCGCCAACGTAGCCGACTTCGACGGCAACCGTCTCGAATTCGTACACAAGGCGTGGAACCCGAAGCGACACGCGTAGAACATTGATGCACGGGCGCCCTGGCTGTTCGGTCTGCGCCGCCCTCGCCGATGCGTGAATCGCATGCGGCATGGCCCACCACGCATCGGCTGAGAAGCGCGACCGGGCGGGCCGTCTCCCGGCTGTCCGCCACAGGCGACGTCACCGATCCAGCAAGCGCCCCAGCCGCATCATCGTGACGTTCACGCCGAGATGCCGCATCGACGGTTGCACGATCACGCAGTTGTCGTACGGCGTGACGATCACATGGTCGCCGTCGCGGGCAATTTCGGTGCCGGCCTTCCCGATCACCTCGAGCCCCGTGAACGGTTGCGAGAACCGGAAATCCATCGAACGCGCGACGACCGGCTCCGTGATCTCGACGAACTTCTGCCGCACCGGCACGGCCTGCGTGAGGAAGGCCGCGACGTCGTCGCGCGCAACCACGCCCGCATGCAGCAGGAAGCGCGCCGCGCTGTCGAGCGCGACGTCACGCGCGCTCGCGGCGAAGTGCTGGCCCGTCTCGATCAGCAGCGCATTCTTCGCGCTCGCCGCGTCGCCGAAGCCGCCGTAGTCGCGCAGCCGCGTGCCGTTCGCATGGCCGCGGTCGATGATCACGTGCTCCGGCGTGCCGATTGCGGCCGCCAGCGCGATCGCCTTCTCGAGCGGCCCGGTCATCATCAGCGGCGCGGACGCCTCGTGCATCGAATGAATGTCGAGCAACAGGTCGACCGTATCGAGCAGCGGACGCATCGCGCGCGCACGCGCGAGCTCGCGGCTGTCGCGCGTGCCGTCGAGCGCGGCCGGCGTCCACACGCGATTCATGTCCTCGTCGAGGTAGCGCGTCGCATCGGCGTTCTCCGCACTGAAGTGCTCGTATGCGCCCACGTTGCCGAAGCCGAGCGACAGCCGGCCCGCAACCGGCTGCAGGCCCGCGGCCAGCAACGTGTCCACCGCGATCGCGCCGCTGACTTCGTTGCCGTGCGTCAGCGCGAGGATCATCACGTGCTTGCCGGGCCGGCCGCTGTCGAACGTATGCAGATAGTCGATGCCCGTATTGCCCGCGCGCCAGCGCGAGATGTCGGGGAAGGCCACTTCGATCGGATAGGCCGGCAAGGCGGCGCGGATGGCTTCAAGCGTGGTCATGTCGGAAAGGCTCAACAGGGTTCGGGAAAGGCACGACCGGCAATGTGCCGGCTGCGCCGGAATCGGGTTGGCGGCCGGCGCATCACGCCCCGGTCGCGCGTGTCGATGGCGCGGCGGCGGCCGCCGCGCCGCGCATCCGGCGGCCGAGCGAAATCACCGACGTGATCCCGAGCACGGCCGTCGCCATCACGTAGAAACTCGGCGCCAGCTTGTTGTGCGTCGCGTCGATCAGCCAGGTCACGATCAGCGGCGCGAAGCCGCCGAACAGCGTCACCGAGAAGTTGTACGACAGCGCGAGGCCCGTGCCGCGCGTGCTCGTCGGGAAGATGTCGGCGAGCAACGCCGGCAGCGGCGCGAGGCTCACCGCGATCAACAGGCCGACCAGCGCCTGGACCGCGAGCAGCGTCTCGACCGTCGGATAGCGGTTCAGCATGACGAACAGCGGCCACGTCGTCACGCCGACCAGGATCAGCGCGATCAGCATCACGCGGATGCGACCGAAACGGTCCGACAGATGCCCCACGACCGGCGCGGCGACCATCAGCATCGCGCCCGTGACGACCGCGCCGAGATACGACGACGTGGCCGGGATATGCAGCTGCTTGACCGCGTACGTCGGCATGTACAGCTTGTGCACGTAGTTGAAGGCCGTGGCCGTCGCGACCACACCCGCGCCGAGCAGCATGTTCGCGCGATCGCGCACGAACACGTCGCGCAGCGGCGACTTCGCGCGCCCTTGCTCGCCCAGCCGGCGGAAATCGGCCGGTTCGTCGATGTTGCGGCGAATGTAGAGCCCGACCGGGCCGATCAGCAGCCCGACCGAAAACGCGACGCGCCAGCCCCACGTGTGCAGTTGGTCGGTCGTCAGCAGCAGGCTCAGCAGCGCCGATACGCCGGCCGCGAGCACCGTCGCGAGCCCCTGCGTCGACATCTGCCAGCTCGCGAAGAAACCGCGGCGCTTCGCGTCGGCCTGCTCGACCATGAACGCGGTCGCCGCGCCGAATTCGCCGCCCGTCGAGAAACCCTGCAGCATCCGCGCGACGATGATCAGCAACGGCGACGCGATGCCGATCTGCGCATACGTCGGCGCGAACGCGATCATCGCGGTGCCGAGCATCATCAGCCCGATCGACATCGTCAGCGATGCCTTGCGGCCCGCGCGGTCGGCATAGCTGCCGAGCACGATCGAACCGAGCGGACGCGTGACGAACGAAATGCCGAACGTGCCGACCGACAGCAGCAGCGAAGTCGCCGCGTCGTGCGTGGGGAAAAACAGCTGGCCGATGACGATCGCGAAGTAACCGTAGATCAGCAGATCGTAGAACTCCAGCGCGTTGCCGATGCTCGCGGCGCAGATCTCGCGCCACGGGTTGTGCGGGACCGGCGTCGCGCCGTGTGTATTGCGGGTCATCCCTTTGCTCCTCCGGTAATGCTGGCCGTCAGGATTTTGAAAGACGGCGCGCGGCTTTGCCGGCGGCCGTTCGGGCCAGTCAAGCGCGGAGTGTAGGCAACGCGGGGCGGGCGTTCGTGCCGTTTCGGCACGCAATCGTGCCGATCGGCGCGCAAGCCGCGCGGACGCTGCCCGCGGAAGCTATGCGGCGCCGTCTTCGCGGGCCGGCGCGGTGCGCCAGATCGCGTCCAGTACCGGGTGCGGGTCGTTCCGTCGGCGGTACAGCGCAATGTCGAAGCCGATCTGCCAGTCGGCGCCCCCGACGATCGCGAGCTCGCCGCGCCGCACGTCGTCGGCGACGAGCCGCTGCGGCAGCCACGCAAGGCCGAGCCCGCGGCGCGCCATCGCGAGGATCGCTTCATACGAGTCGGCCTGGTACACGGGCCGCAGCGTCGGGCGGCCGGGCATTTCGGCGAGATGACGCGCCAGCACCGCGCGCAGGGTCAGCGTGCGCGCGAACGCGAGCCACGGCACCGGCGCCTGGCCGGCCGGCAGCCGGTAGCGCACGCTGCCGCGCGCATCGAACGCGCTGACCGGCACCAGCACCTCGCGCGCGACGGACAGCCAGTCGAAGCGGTCGCGATCGATCAGCAGCCGCGTATGCGGGCTCGAATAGACGATCAGCATGTCGGCGTCGCCGGCCGTGAGCTGCAGGATCGCTTCCTCCGCGCTGCCGGTCGACACGGTCGCCGTAAAGAAGCCGGCGCGCGCAACGGTCTCGTCGTACCAGTCGGGGAAGAAGGTGGCCGACAGCGTGCGGCCGGTCGCGATTCGCAGGTTGTTCTCCAGCACCGGCGACGCTTCCTGGAGTTGCGTGCGGGCGCCGTGCAGGATGTCGAGCGCGTTCGATGCCGCATCGAGAAAGACCGTGCCCGCCGCCGTCAGTTCGAGCGGCTTCGTGCGCGCGATCAGGCGCGTGCCGACCCACTCCTCGAGCGACCGGATGCGGCGGCCGAACGCCGGATGCGTGACGAACCGGTTCTCTGCCGCGCGGGTGAAGCTGCGCGTGCGGGCGAGTTCGACGAAGTCTTCGAGCCATTTCAGTTGCATGGCTGGGCTCCTGGGTGGGCGATGATGGGCCGGCCGGTGCGCGCGGGCCGCCTCCGTCGCGCGGCTGCGGCTACGGCTACGGACGTGGACGGCTGCGGATCACGCGGCGCGGGGCCGCGCGTGGCGCCCGCTCCTACAGCGTCTGCGGCGCATCGCGCAGCACGGCGCGCAGCGCGATATCGAAAGGCGTCGCGTGATCGATCCCGGCTGCGCGCACGCGCGATGCGTCCAGATGGCAATCGTACGGACGCGGCGTCGCGTCGGTCGGCTGGTCGATCCGCGTGAGCGATGCTTCGATGCCGAGCGCGGCCGCGATCCGCTGCGCAATGTCGTACTTCGTCATCGGCTCCTCGCCCGACCAGTGACGGATGCCCGTGATCGACGCACCCGCGAGATGGCGCAATGTCAGGTCGCGGATGACGTCCGCGACGTCGGGCGTATACGTCGGGTAACGGATCGCCCAGGCGTCCATGCCGACCGCGTCGGCGCCCGGCCGAGCGGACGCGGCGATCGCCGGCACGAGACTCGTGACGGCCGATTCGCTCCAGTCGACGATCGGGCCGTACAGCAGCGGCAGGCGCAGCACGCACGACAGCGGCGACGCGGCGAGGAGCGCCGCCTCGCCTTCCAGCTTCGTGCGGCCGTAGATGTTCAGCGGATTCGGGGTGGCGTCCTCGCGGTACGGAGCGGCCTTGCCGTCGAAGACGTAGTCGGTGGAGATGCCGAGCGTCCATGCGCCGTAGCGCGCGGCGAGCGCGCCGATGCGCGCCGGGGCGGTGACGTTGATCGCGCGTGCGCCGTCAGGATCGCGTTCGCAGACGTCCGGGCGGCGTTCGGCCGCGCAGATGATCACCGCGGCCGGCTGGTGGGTGGCGAAGAGGTGTTCGAGGGCCGGCTGGTCGAGGACGTCGAGTTCGGCGAGGTTTTCCGCCGGCAACGCAAGGCGTTTTGCGCCTGCGCCGTGCGGGTTGCGGATCGTCGCGACGAGGTTTAACGAAGACTCGCGGGACAGGGACGCGGCAACCGCGCGGCCGAGGAGGCCGGCGGCGCCGATGAGAAGGACGGTCGATTGCGGCACGGTAGCCATCTGTGAAAGGGGAACGGGGATTTCCGAGAGCCTATCCCAACTTTTGCATGCCGGGCATAAACCGATGACCAGCGCGCCGCCTCATGCCGCGCAAACGCAAGGCAGTCATTTCGATCGCGGGGGCCTTGACCCGGAGGCGATCCGGCAACGGATGCCCGGGACACGCGATCGTGCGACGAATGACAAGCAATCCGTCGCGATCGTGGCAGCATCGACACCGCCCGAATCAATCAGGAATTCGAACATATCCGCTGCGTGCCGATCGGTGAGCGGCGGCACATGGACTCCGACTGCTCTGCGGCACCGCGCACGCGCCACACGTCACGCCCCACCCACAAAAACAAAACCCGGCGCACTTTCGTGCACCGGGCTCCGAGCCGAACGGAAACGCCGCCCCGCGTTACTTCCGGTCGAGCGAATACCGCCCCGGCCCGGTCAGTGCGAGCAACAGCAGCCCGCCGATAATGCTCACGTTCTTGTAGAAGTTGATCATCGCCATGTATTGCTCCATCCCCTGCAGCGCCCAGTAGCGATGGCCGATCAGCGCGGTCGCGAGCGTATAGGCGGCGAACACCAGTGCGAGCGGACGCGTATAGAAGCCGGCCGCGATCAGCAGGCCGCCGACCAGCTCGACCGCCACCGCGATCACCGCGGCCAGTTCGGGCGCCGGGTTCCCCGTCGACGCCATGTACGCGACGGTGCCCGAGAAGCCGCTCAGCTTCTGCCAGCCGAACAGCACGAACAGGATCATCAACAGCACGCGAGCCGCCAGCAGCAGCTCGTCCTTCTTCGACTCCAGCGAAACGTAACGCATAGCAATATCACCCTTGAATTGACGGTTTGATGCATCCGGTGCCGGGAGGCGCCGAATCACTCCTCGCACGATCGGACAGCAGGCCGGAAGGCCCGCCGCCGAAGAATCCGTCGGGTTGCGCCGTTCCCGGCGCGCTTCCGATCGGTTCTGGCGAAGCACGGATGCAGTCTACTGTCTCGCCACGAATCATCAATCCGTCAAAGAAGGATTCGCTGTCTCGTTCAAGTGGACAATCGAAGACAATCACGCCGACAGGCAAAGGTCGGCAGGCAGCGCAAATCAACCCGCTCAATGTTTCCGGAACACGGAAACACCCTGCTTATTTCAGGCCACCTGATTCAATCGATATTTTCGGCCTCAATTGACGTAAATCGGTCACAACCGCGTATCACGACTGTCATTAAACGACGGGTTCGATATGCGATTCACAAAGGCTGACTTGATTCACGCAACTCGCCCGGCATTGCAATCGACCTGGCATTCCGTTGCATAAAAAAGCTCATGGCCCGGAAACGAACATCGGCAATGCGAAAACGTTTCACGGGCAGGCGGGCTGGAATCACCGGTGACGCGTATCGTCCGTCAGACAAGGATTTCGGCCCGGAATCGACCGGGAAACACCTCTTACACACACCGTCGATCGATCCGATGTTTAGCAGAACCAGCTCAAAACATTGACCAATCCTTCTCGCCCTTTTCCGGCTCTCAAAACCGTGAAAAATGCTTGAATAAATACAACCGAGACGGTGTGTTTACGGCAAAAGATCGCAAACCTTTAGCCCTCACTCAAACACCCCGTTACAATCTGCATTTTTCTCGACATGCATTACAAAAAATTACCAAGCAATACCGATTTAAATATACGATAGCGCACGTCCTTACGTTTTCCCGACACTCCCGTGAACCCCGGGAACGCGTCGCGCCGGACGCGCCCTGCCTTCGAAGCACCGCAGGCCGACCCGGCAGCCGCTCGTCACGGGATCGTTATTCAACCGGAGACCACCCATGGCAACGAACACGCCCGTGACCAGCGGCGCGAACACGAACAGCCTCTTGCAACAGGCGGCGCAATCGATCATCAACGGCTCGACCGGGAATCCGTCGATGGACGTCGGCACGCTCGTCAAGACGCTGGTGAACGCGAAAACCGCCGGCCGGGCCGCGGCGCTCGCCGCGTCGCAGACCACCGGCACCACGCAGATTTCCGCATTCGGCGCGCTGTCGTCGGCGCTGGGTGCGCTCGAGGCGGGCCTCGCCTCACTGACGAATGGCGGGCTGCAGTCGACGTTCACCGCGGTCGCGAGCGGCAAGGGCCTGACCGCGACGGCGGGCGCGGGCGCGGTGGCCGGCACCTATACGATCGGCGTCACGCAGACCGCGACCGCGCAGGCACTGGCTTCGGCGGGCTTCGACGGGAGCAAGGCGCTCGGCACCGGCACGCTGACGCTGTCGCTCGGCAGCCAGTCGTTCAAGGTCGACGTCACCGGCACGAACAACACGCTGTCGGGCATCGCGGCCGCGATCAACTCCGCGGCGAACAACCCGGGGATCAGCGCGACCGTGATCAACGGCACCGACGGCGCGCACCTCGTGCTCGCGTCGACGAAGACGGGCTCGGCGAACGCGATCAGCGTCGCGGTCGGCAACGTGGCCAACGACAACGGGCTGTCGAACCTCGGCGTCACGTCGACGGCCGACACGACGGGCGGCGCGTCGAAGATCGAATCGGCGAACAGCGCGGCCGCGTGGCGACAAAGCGCCGTCGCGCAGGACGCGAAGTTCACGCTCAACGGCATCGCGTCGACCAGCGCGAGCAACATGGTGTCGGGCGTACTGAGCGGCGTCACGCTGAACCTGTCGGCGGCCGCGGTCAGCGCGACCGATACGCAAACGCTCACGGTGAGCACCGATACGAAGTCGCAGGCGGCCACGATCACGAACTTCGTGAGCCTCTACAACACCGTCGTCAAGACGATGGGCGCGCTGTCGAGCTACACCGAAGGAGCAAGCTCGCAGGGTGCACTGATCGGCGATTCGACGCTGAACACGATCCGCAACTCGCTCGCGTCGATCGTCGCGCGCGGTGTCGCGAACGAGAACGGCAACGGACACACAAACCTGATGGCGATCGGCATCTCGCTCGAGAAGGACGGCACGCTGAAGGCCGACAGCGCGAAGCTCGACAGTGCGCTGTCCAACAACCCGTCAGGGGTCGCGCGCCTGTTCAACTCGACGAACGGGATGGGCAAGCAACTGACCGACCAGATCGCGCCCTTCACGAAGAAAGGCGGGATGATCGAAGTGCGCACGAACGCGCTGACTGCCAACCTGAAGCGCGTCACGCAGCAGCAGACCGATCTGGCCGACTACGCCTCGCAATTGACCAAGCAGTATCAGGCGCAGTTCACGGCGCTCAACACGCTGATGGCCAAGATGAACTCCAACACGCAGTACCTGACGCGGCTGTTCGGCGGCGCCAACAGCAGCGGCACGCTGGCGAACAAGTGACGAGCGCCCGGGCCGCCCGATGATCGCGGCGGCGGCCGCCGGTCTGTGGATCGACCTGCTCGCGCCACCGCGCGTGGCGTCGTGCCCGGAAACATCGTTCATACCCGGCTGTGCGCAAGCGCGCGCCGGGCGCCCTCCGCCGGTTCGCGCTCCATCCCGGCGGGCTGCTTGCCCGCAGTTCACCCCGAAGGGCCGTGCCGTCAGCCGAGACCTTCGACGCGATCGGCAAACAAATCGATCGCACGCGACACCTGACGCCCGAAATAGCCTGGCCGTTCGCGCTCGTATGCGCGCAGCAGCGACGTGCATTCACGCTCCGCCCAGCGCCACACGGGGCCCTGTTTCGCGAAGACCGGATGATCGTGCAGTTCGGCCGGTACCGCGTGCTCGTCGTCCCAGCCCCAGAAATACGCCTGGTACGCGCGCGCGTACGGCATCCCCAGATGGCTCGCCACGGTCTCGTCGTGGCGCAGCGTGAAATCGACGATTTCCTTGCGCGCACGGCCGCCGATATCGTCGTGACGCGCCTCGATCCAGCAGTGATACCTCGCGAGCTGCGACAGATGCCGCGCGGTGCGGCGCCGCTCGCGCGTCGTGCATAGCGCATACAGGTTGCCGCCGCCGAAATCCAGCACCTCGCCACCCGCGAACGGCCGGTACGGCTTGCCGGTCAGCAGCGTCAGCACCTGCGCGCCGACGATCGCGTAGTCGGCACATCGCATGTAGCCGCTGCGCGTCGTCGCTTCCGACACGCTCCGGTGGACGACCTCATCGATCACGGCGTGCAGCATGGGATCTACCGGTGCCGCCAGGATCGGCGGCTGGCTTGTCGTCGTCACGTGTTGCATGGGAAGCGGATGCGGATTCAACGGTTCGTCGGGAAAAGCGCTCGGCGGCGCGATATTACGAATCGTTACAAGAAACGATGAGGGGCGTTGATCAGATTTGTGTGCTTTTGTCGCCCTGCGTGAACATGCAGCGGTCGGCCGGCGGCGGTTGATCGCGGGACGCAACGCGTCGGACGGACGGCCGAGCGAGCGGCGCCGCCGCGGTTGGGGCTTGGCTTGGCTTGGCTTGGCTTGGCTTGGCTTGGCTTGGCTTGGCTTGGCTTGGCTTGGCTTGGCTCGGCTCGGCTCGGCTCGGCTCGATGCGGCCCGGCACTGGCACTGGCACTGGCACTGGCACTAGCGCTTGAGGCTCGCGGCTCACGGCTCACGGCTCACGGGCGGGATGGTGCGATGGAACGAATGAAGGTGGGACCGCGCGTCGGTGCCGTATCGACAGCCCGTCGTCATTCATGACGATGGGCGACCCTGACCGTCGACGAATGCAGCGGCCCCGCCGCGACAGGCACCCTTGCCGCCCTCGACAGCACGGAAACGCCCGATGGATTCGCCGCGCCACACGTTGGGGCCGGGCACGCGCCGGGTTCACATCATCGGCGATCGCGGATACGCCACCAACACCGCTTGTCGCGACGCGTACGCAATGCAACGCATCGCGACAAACCGACCGTGCTTGCAGCCACCGTGCGCCGCCCTGCGCCTCGCGAGAACCCCACACGCGAGCATCCGCCTGCCCGGCCCGCAATGCCGTCGCGCACCGCAGAACACGGACGGCACACCACGCGCCCTATTGCGCAGCGATCCGACGACGGAAATGCTCGGTGCCGGCCACGATCTTGTCGAGCACCGCATCGAGTGCCCAGAATCGTTCACGCACGTCGTAGTCGATCGCACGGCAGCGGATCGACGCGAAGGTGCCGATCCGCTGGTGATAGAGCTTCGCGAGCGCCGGGTACCCGAGCGCCTCCGACACCGCCGAGACGACCAGGAACGTCGAAAGCTCGTCGGCCAGTTCGGGATGCGCATCCCCTTGCGTGCGCAACCACCGGTACAGATCCGGATGAAAGTTGGTGAACACGCCGTTGAAGCCGGCGGAACCCGCCTTCATCGCATCCCGCGCGATCGCGGCATTCGCGTTGAGGATCTTCAGCGGCGAGCCCTCGGCGAGCGCGACCCGCCGCTTCACCGTTTCCAGGTCGCAGCTCACGTCCTTGAGCATCACGAACCGGCCCGTGTCGATGCACGCGCGCAGTTCGTCATCCGACAGCAGCCGCCGGTAAGGCGCCGGACATTCGTACAGCCCGAGCGGCAGGTCCGACGGCAATCGCGCAAGCAGCCGGTGAAGGTGGTCGAGCAACGCGGCACTGCCCTGGCGCTGCGGATCGAGGCGGTTGGTCACGAGCACGACGCCCTGCGCGCCCGATTCGGCCGCCGCGCACAGCTCCGCGGCCTGCGCGTCGAGATCGTCGCTGATGTGCCCTGACGCGACGACGGGCACGCGCCCGGCCACCCGCTCGACCACGAAGCGCGCGAGCTCCGCGCGTTCGGCCAGACTCAGGAACTGCATCTCGCTCGATTGCGCGACCGCGAACAACGCATCCGCGCCGTGCGCGAGATACCACTCGATCAGCCGCTCGAGCCCTGCGTAGTCGATCGCGCCGGCATCGTCGAACGGCGTCAGCATCACCGGGACGATCCCTTCGATGGTCACGTTCGCTTGCTGCGGGTGTTGCATCTGTTTCTCCTTGCTTCAGTGAATGCGGGGGGGTAGGCTCACGCGGGCAACGGCCCGGGCGCGGCGTTCGCGGCCTGCTCGGGAATCGGCTTGCGCACCAGCAGCAGATAGGCGATCGCACCCGCGAACGCGATCGCCGCGGCGGTCAGCAGCGCCGGCACGAACGACCATTTCTGCGCAATGATGCCCGTCAGGATCGGTGCAAGCGCGCCGCCGACGAAGCCGCCGAAATTCTGGATCGCGCCGAGCGATGCGACGCGGCTCGGCGGCGCGGCCGCCGTCGCGAGCGCCCACGAGCAGGCCGACGCCGCGTTCGCGAGAAAGATCACGACCGAGATGCAGGCGAGCGCCACCGTGTTGCTCTGCACGAGCGCGGCCGGGATCGTGAAGACGACCATCCCGAGCATCGCGACCACCACCGCGTTGCGCCGGCTCACGACCGGCGAGCGGCTGCGGCGCGTAATCAGGTCCGACACCCAGCCGGCCACCAGCGAGCCGACGAACCCGCACAGGAACGGCACCGACGCGGCGAAGCCCGTCCGGATCAGGCTCATGTGCCGCTCCATCGTCAGGTAGCCCGGCAGCCAGGTCAGGTAGACCCAGTTCAGGTACACGGAGCCGAAGTAACCGACCAGCATCCCCCAGGTCGTGCCGTGCGAGAACAGGCTGCGCCATTCGACGAACGTCAGTTTCGGTGTCGCGGTTACGCTTTGCGCGTCGGCATCGAGGTAGTTGCGCTCGGCGGCGGACAGTTGCGCGCGCACCGGATCGCGATACAGCGCGAACCAGACGACGGCGACGACGAGACCGAGTGCCCCCGTCACAATGAACGCCCAGCGCCAGTCGAACGACGCGACGAGGATCGACAGCAGCAACGGCGCGAGCGCGGTGCCGAGCGGCGACGCGGCGTTGAAGATCCCGGTCGGCGTGCCGCGCGCGCGCAGCGGAAACCAGTTGCTCACCACCCGCGCGGCCGACGGGAATTGCGGCGCCTCGCCGATGCCGAGCACGATGCGCGCGACGATGAACCAGCCGAAAGTCGACACGATGCCGCCCGCCGCCTGCGCGAACGACCAGACGATCAACCCGACGCCGAGCAGCCGGCGCGGCCCGATGCGGTCGACGAGCCCGCCGACCGGAAACTGGCACAGCGCATAGCTCCACGAGAAGGCCGACAGCAGCAGCCCCATCTGCGCGAGCGACAAGCCGAGATCGCCGCGGATCGCCGCGCTCGCGACGGCCAGCGTGCCGCGATCGAGGTAGTTGACGATGCCGCTCGCCATCAGCAGTGCGAGCGCGATGCGTTGCCCGCGCCGGATACGCGGCGGTGCGGGTGGAACGGTCGAGGTTTCGTTCATTGCGGTTGTCTCCATGTCACTGGTATCGGCCGGTTCCGGCCTGTCCGTCTGATGCGGCATTCAGGGTTCGAAGCGCGCCACTTCCTCGCGCGTCGGAATCGAGGTCTGCGCGCCGTGGCGCGTCACGCTGATCGCGGCGGCACGCTGGCCGAAGCCGATCGCGTCGTCCATCGACGCGCCGCCCGCGCGGGCGGCCGCGAACCCGCCGACGAACGTGTCGCCGGCCGCGGTCGTATCGACGGCGGCCACCGTCATTGCCCGCAGGCGGCCGTTACCGGCGCCGCCGCGCCAGCAGACGCCCCGCGCGCCGAGCGTCACCAGCACGTTGCCGACGCCCTTCGCGCACAGCGCATCGGCGGCGCGCACGGCCGATGCGTCGTCGCCGACGGCGATGCCGGTCAGCGATTCGGCTTCGGTTTCGTTGACGACGAGATAGTCGACCCGTGCCAGCAGCGCGTCGAACAGCGGCTGCGCGGGCGCGGGGTTGAGCAGCACCGGGGTGTGGCGCGCGGATGCACAGGCAATGGCGCGCGCGACGGCGGCAACCGGCACTTCGAGCTGGCACACGAGCAGCGCGGCCTCGGCGATCGCATCGCGCGCCGCGTCGATCCGGTCGGCGTCGAGGCACGCATTCGCGCCGGGCACGACGACGATGCTGTTCGCGCCGCCCGCGCCGACCGTGATCGTGGCCACCCCGGTCGCCGTGCCGCCGATCCGGCCCAGGTGCGTCACGTCGATACGTTCGGCCGCCAGCGCATCGTGCAGGCGCGCACCGAACGCGTCGTCGCCGACGCAGCCGATCATCGCGACCGACGCGCCCAGCCGCGCGGCCGCGACCGCCTGGTTCGCCCCCTTGCCGCCATGAACGGTCTGGAAATCCGTGCCGAGCAGCGTCTCGCCCGGCACCGGCAGGCGCGGCGCGCGCGTCACGAGGTCGATGTTCACGCTGCCGACGACGGCGATGCGCGGTGAAAGGATGTCGCTCATCTTGCAATGTAACCGCTTACATTTGCGGCGGACAAAATGGCCGGATCGGCCGTCGTCGATGAAAATCTCACAATATGGATAGAATATGTGTCTGACATAATGCGGAAGCACGCCAAGATAGCGCTTACATTCTCACAGGGTCGAGCGGGAATGCAAGCGGCGCCACCACGAATCGAGGGTAAACAATGACGCATTTGACAACGCGCGGCGCCGTCACTGCCGCCCCGCCGGGAGCCGGCCGATGAGCACGCCTCCGTCCCGCGCCGGCGCGCCCCGGGCGCGCCGCGGCAGCGGCCGCTCGGTGCTCGGCGATGTCGCGAAGCTGGCCGGCGTATCGACCGCGACCGTCTCGCGTGTGTACAACGATCCCGGCAAGGTGTCGGCCGACGTGCAGCAGCGCGTGCGCGACGCGGCGCGCGCGCTGAACTGGATTCCGAATGCGGCGGGCCGTGCGCTCGCGTCCACGCGCACCCACATCACGGGCGCGATCATTCCGACACTCGACGACCAGGTGTTCGCGTCGCAGGTCGCGGGCATGCAGACGGTCATGGCCGAGCACGGCATCACGCTGTTCCTCGGCTGCTCGAATTACGATCCCGCGCAGGCGCTGGCCCAGGTGCGCGCGATGCTGTCGCGCGGCGTGGAAGCCGTGTCGCTGGTCGGCGAAGCGTATCCGCCGGAACTGTTCGAACTCCTTGCGATGCACCGCGTGCCGTACGTCGTCACGTATGCGTATCGCGACGACAGCCCGCACTGCTGCATCGGTTTCGACAACCGCGCGGCATTCGCGCGGCTCACCACCCACCTGCTCGACCTCGGCCATCGCGATTTTGCGATCATCATGCAGCCGTCGGCCGACAACGACCGCGTGCAGGCCCGCCTGCGCGGCATTCACGACACGCTCGCCGCGCGCGGGCTCGCGGTGCGCCCCGTCCATCAGCACGAGGGCGCGGCCACGATCGCCTTCGGGCGGGCGAGCCTGCGCGCGATCGTGAACAGCGACGCGGCGACGCGGCCGACAGCCGTGATCTGCGGGAACGATGCGCTCGCGCTGGGCGCGCTGCTCGAGGCGCAGGCGCTCGGCATCGACGTGCCCGCGCAATTGTCGATCACCGGGTTCGACGACGTCGCGCTCGCGCGCGAAATCCAGCCGCCGCTGACGACGATGTGGGTCGACACCGACGCGATCGGGCGCCAGGCCGCCCAGGCCTTGCTCGACGCGCTCGAGAACGGCGCGACGGGGCCCGGTCATGCCGTCTTGCCCGAATTGCGTATGCGGGGATCGGCTGCGCCACCGGCGCACGCGCGCGCAGCGGGAAAGAAATGAAGCGGTGGCGGGCAGCCTCGGCTGCCCGGCCCGCTCGTCACTGCATCACGTCGACCGGCAGCGTCTTGTCGAGCCTGTCGTGCCACGCCTGGATCGTCTTCGGCACGGTTTTCTTCCACGCGGGCACGTTCGAGTAATAGCGCATCCGGACGTTGCTCTGCGCGTCGAACACGAGCAGCCCGATCCACAGGTCGTTGCCGCGGCGCATCACGATCGCGGCGTTCGTCGTCGCGATGCCGCGCACCCAGTACGACGTCACGTGCGCGTTCAGCCCGTCGAGATCCTTTTCGTCGGTGCTGTAATTGGCGGTGTCGACGAGCGTCTGGTAATCGGCGCCGAGCAGCTTGTGCGCGGTCGCGTTCTGCGTCGAGTCGCCGACGACCTCGAGGCTCAGCAGGTCGGCCGCCGGCGCGGCCTGGAACTGCGACGCGGTCAAGTACTCGCCGCCGTAGAAGACACCCATGCCGGCCCCGCAGTCCGAATCCGCGCCGTGTTGCGTGATGCCGACGCGTCCGCCCTTCCGTTCGAACTCGAGCCGGCACTTGTCCTTGCGGTAGGTGCCGACGTCGCCGTGCAGCACGATGTCGCCGTCGAGCCCGCCCGTATTCGCGCCATTGTTGCCGGCCAGCTCGAAATGCAGTCGCGGCGGCGTGCCGGTGAACGTCAGCACACCACCGAACGACGGGTTGGCGCTCTTCATGTACCACGTCTGCTGCCAGCGATCGGCGGCCAGCGGCCTGCCGTTCAGGCTCGCGAGCCGTTCGCGATAGCGGTCGCCGAGGCACGATTCGTCGGCACCGCACCGGTCGCGCTGCTTGAGCCATTTCACCTGCGCGGCCTTCAGCGCGGCCGTATCGCCGCCTTTCGCGAGCGCCTGCTTCCACGCTGCCGCGAGGTCGCCGTCGAGCTTCGACAGCGCGGCATCCGCGCAGATCGTCTTCTCGGTTGACGAAGCGGCCTTCGCGCAGTCGAAGCCGGCCGCGTGCGCGGCGGCCGGCAACAGCGTCAGCAGCGCGGCCGCCGCGACGGATCGCACACGCATGTGCAATGCACCTTCGGCGGAAATCGCGGTTTTCCCGCGAGCATTCGATCGATTCTGGAGAGTCATCGGCTTGGATCGTCGCTGGATCGCGCGCCTGTAGAAGCTACCTGCACGCGGCATTCGAGGTAAAAACGCCCGGCCCGGCATGGGGTGCATGCCGTTGCTCGCCGAAGCCTAACCCGAATGCGCGACGCCGATCAATCGACGTTCGATGTCGGCGCAACCGTCGCGGCGGCCTCGCGGCATTGCACGATGCCGTCGCGCAATGCGGCTTCCGCGGCGGCATCGACCGACAGGATCGATGCGCACGCAACGATCAGTTCGAGCCCGCGGCTCGCATGGTGCCCCTTGCACAGGCCGCACGGCGTGATCGCGTTGTGACGCCTGCCGGCCTTCCCGATCTGCGGGCCGACGCAACACGGCGGTCAGCCGTCGAACGGCACCAGCTCGTAACTCGTGCTCCGGCCGCCGGACGAAGAGCGTTGCAGCACGCCGCGCTCGACGAGTTCAGTGATGTCACGCAGCGCCGTATCCTGCGAGCACTTCGCGAGCGCCGCCCACTTGGTGCTCGTCAACTTCCCCTCGAAGCCGTCGAGCAGGCGATTCATGACCTTGGCCTGGCGTTCGTTCATCGCGACGCCGGCACATCGTTGCCAGAAGCGCGCCTTGACCAGCACGGCGTCGAGCGTCGCATGCGCGTGATCGATGGCCCGGCCGAGTGCGGTCAGGAACCACGCGAGCCATTCCGTGACATCGAGCGAACCGCGCTGCGTCCGCTCCAGCACGTCGTAATACGCGTCGCGCTCGCGCTGGATTTGCGCCGACAGGCTATAGAAGCGTTGCGGACTGCGGTCGGCACGCGCCAGGACCAGATCCCCGAGCGCACGCGCGATGCGGCCGTTGCCGTCGTCGAACGGATGGAGCGTGACGAACCACAGGTGGGCCAGGCCGGCCCGGATCAGCAGGGGCTCGACCGGCGCAGCATTGAGCCACGCGAGAAAACGCCCGGTTTCGTCGGCGAGGCGCGCGGCGGGCGGCGCCTCGAAATGCACGCGCTGGCGGCCGATCGGCCCGGACACGACCTGCATCGGTCCGGTCGCATCCGTGCGCCAGCCACCGACCGTGATCCGCGACATCCCCGAGTAGCCGGTCGGGAACAGCGCCGCATGCCACCCGAACAGGCGGGCTTCGGTGACCGGCGCCGCCGCATGGGTGGTCGCGTCCAGCACCATGTCGACAACGCCCTCGACGTGGCGGTCGACCGGCGCCAGCGCGCCGATATCGACGCCGAGCCGACGCGCGATCGACGACCGCACCGATGCCACGTTCAGGCTTTCGCCCTCGATCGCGCTGGTCTTGACGACGTCCTCCGTCAGCGCGGCCAGACTGGCCTCGTCGCGCAGCGCCAGGCCGACGTCCGCCAGCCGCCCGGCCAGCATGCCTTGCGCACGGCTGACGTCGGCGAGTGGCGTTGCCAGTGCAGGCAGGTCGAAGCGCCATGCGGGCCAGTCGGCCGCCGCCCAGATGAAGGTGTAATCTCCGCTCATGATGCGGAGATTATCCCACCGATTCGCCGCACGGCTCAACATTCTCCGCAAATCATGCGGAGAATAACGCGCCATTCACCGCAACCCCGCCCCGCTACCGCGCCCGGCCCGCGCTGCCCTTCGCCGCGGGCGCGGCCTCCCCGAGCCGTTCCGCGAGAAATCCGATGAACGTGCGCAGCGTGACGAATCCTTCCCGATGCTGCGGGAACACCGCGTTGAGCGTGATCGGCGACGGCGCATACGCGTCGAGCACCGGCACGAGCGCGCCGCTGTCGAGCGCCGCGCCGACGATGAAGTGCGGCAGCAGCGCGATGCCGAGCCCCGCGATCGCGGCGTCGCGCACCACTTCGCCGTTGTTCGCGACGAGCGGCCCCTGCACGTCGAACGTGCGCGCCGCGCCGTCGACGCGGAATTCCCAGCCGATGCGCCGCTCGCGCCCGTACAGCAGGCACGTGTGGCCGGCGAGATCCGCCGGCGTCTGCGGCGTGCCCTGCCGCTTCAGATAGGCGGGGCTCGCGCACGCGACCATCCGCCACGCGCCGAGCGGGCGGGCGATCAACGTCGAATCCTCGAGCGAGCCGATCCGCAGCACGAGATCGAAGCCCTCGCCGATCAGGTCGACGCGCCGGTCGGTCAGGTCGAGGTTCAGCCGCACGGCCGGGTGCGCGGACAGGAATTCGGCGATCAGCGGCGACACGTGCGTGATCCCGAACGACAGCGGCGCGCTGATCTTCAGCGACCCGTGCAACTCGGTGCTGCGCACCGACATCGCCTGCTCGGCGTCGGCGATCTCCGCGAGGATCCGCTGCGCGCGCGCATAGAACTCCTGCCCCGATTCGGTCACCGCGAGGTTACGCGTGTTCCGGTGCAACAGCCGCACGCCGAGCGACGCCTCCAGCGCCATCGTGCGCCGGCTGACGAACTGCTTGGACAGCATCAGTTGATCGGCCGCCGCCGTGAAGCTGCCGGCGTCGACGGTCGCGACGAAGATCCTCAGGTCGTTGATTTCCATATTGTCCACTCCATAGCGACAGTCATTATCTCTACAGCCATTTATTTGTCAAATCGATTGACCTAAGATTCATCTCAACGAACGGCCGGTCCCACTTCCGAGGTCCGGCGTCTTGAGGAACAAAAATCATGATCGAAATCCGTGCAGCAAACCAACGTGGCCGTGCGGAGCATGGCTGGCTCAGCTCCCGTCATACGTTTTCGTTCGCGAATTACTACGATCCGAAGCAAGTCGGCTTCTCCGACCTGCTGGTGATCAACGACGATCGCGTCGCGCCGGGCCGCGGCTTCGGCACGCACCCGCACCGCGACATGGAGATCCTGTCGTACGTGCTCGACGGCGCGCTGGAACACAAGGACTCGATGGGCACCGGCTCGGTGATCGTGCCGGGCGACGTGCAGCTGATGAGCGCAGGCACGGGCGTGCGCCACAGCGAGTTCAACCACTCGCCGGAACTGCCGGTCCACTTCCTGCAGATCTGGGTGGGGCCGGCCGAGAAGGGTACCGAGCCGCGCTATCAGCAGACGAATGTCACCGCAGACGACAAGCGCGGCAAGCTCGCCCTCGTCGTATCGCCGAACGGCGACGCCGGTTCACTGAAGATCCGGCAGGACACGCGGATTTATGCGGGCTTGTTCGACGGCGCCGAACGCGCGACGCTGGAACTGGCGCCGGACCGCTTTGCGTACGTGCACGTGGCACGCGGCAGCGTGACGGTCAACGGCGTGACGCTCGGCGAAGGCGACGGCGTGCGCATCCGCGACGAACGGACGCTGACGTTCGCCGACGGGAAGGATGCCGAAGTGCTGGTGTTCGACCTGCGTCCGGTCGAAGTAACGGCCGAGTGGGCATGAAGCCCGTTCGGGAAACCGGGCCCCGCTGAACGCGGGGCCCTTTTAATCGGAGATTCGCAACATGGCCAAGGTTCTCGTTCTTTATTACTCGTCCTACGGGCACGTCGAAACGATGGCGCAGCACGTCGCGGAAGGCGCGAAGTCGGTGCCCGGCGTCGAGGTCACGCTCAAGCGCGTGCCGGAAACGATTCCCGTCGACCAGGCCCGGGCGATCGGCGTGAAGGTCGACCAGGCTGCACCGGTCGCGACCGTGGACGAACTTGCCGGCTACGATGCGATCATCTTCGGCACGCCGACCCGTTTCGGCAACATGGCCGGCCAGATGCGCACGTTCCTCGACCAGACCGGCGGCCTGTGGATGAAGGGCGCGCTCGTCGGCAAGATCGGCAGCGTGTTCGCGTCGACCGGCACGCAGCACGGCGGCCAGGAAACGACGATCACGTCGTTCCACACGACGCTCCTGCACCACGGGATGGTGATCGTGGGCGTGCCGTATGCGTGCAGCGGCCTCGTCAACATGAACGAAATCACCGGCGGCACGCCGTACGGCGCCACCACGCTCGCGGGCGCGGACGGCAGCCGCCAGCCGAGCGCGAACGAGCTCGACATCGCGCGTTATCAAGGCAAGCACGTCGCGGAACTCGCCAGCAAGCTCGCGTCGTAACAGGCCGCCTTCGCGGCCCCGCACACGCGCACACGGCGCCGGTCGACCCGGCGCCGTGTGCGCTGTGCCCAGGCCCGGCCGTTACTGGCCCGACGCCGGGGTGGCCGGCGCCGCCTTCGTCGCGGGCGCCTTCTGCGCGGCGTTCTGCGGGTAGTTGCTCTGGTCGTTGGTCAGCCGGTAGCCGCTGCCCGTGCCGATTGCCTTCAGGTCCGACGCGTGACGCGCCCGGGCGGCCTTGCGGGCCGCCTTCTTCTGCGCCTTGTCGATCTGCTTCTGCGTCGGCGCGGACGCCGGATCCTGCGCATACGCCGCCGGCGCGGCGGTCAACAGCAGACCGAACGACGCCGTTACTGCCACTGCCACCGAAACCACGCGAGACTTCTTCATGGCCGGACCTCCTTGTCGATTGTTGATTGTGGGTAGGACACCGGCGCGCACACGACCGCTTGCGACAACGGCACCGATGCAACGTTAGCCGAACAGTATCCGCTTGTCCCTGTGCGTTCCTGAATTCTCCCGATAACGGCAACGATACGTGGGCAGCGCGTATGCCGTCGTTCCGGCGCGTCGCCCGCGCCATCAGGGAAACCGATAACCCGGCCTGAGCCGGCCGGCGTTCAGATCCAGCGCGACAGCACCGGCAGCAGGACCGGCACGACGAAGGCGGTGAGCACGCCGTTCAATCCCATCCCGAGCCCGGCGAACGCGCCGGCCTCCTCGCTGACCTGGAACGCGCGCGCCGTGCCGATCCCGTGCGACGCGACGCCGAGCGCGAACCCGCGCACGGCCGGTTCGTCGACGCGCAGGGCGTTCAGGATCCCGCGCGCGCACACGGCCCCGAAGATCCCGGTCGAGATCACGAGCACGGCGGTGAGCGACGGAATCCCGCCGATTTCCGCCGCGACGGCCATCGCGATCGGCGTCGTCGCCGATTTCGGCGCGAGCGACGCGATCGTCTGGTGCGACGCCCCGAACAATGCCGCGATGCCGACCGCCGACACGATCGCGATCAGCGAGCCCGCGAGCAGGCCGACCAGCAGCGGCACCGCGGCGCGGCGCAGCTTCGACCACTGGCGGTACAGCGGCAGCGCGAGCGCGACGGTCGCGGGGCCGAGCAGGAAGTGGACGAACTGCGCGCCTTCGAAATACGTCGGGTACGGCGTGTGCGTGATCGTCAGCAGCACGACGATCAGCGCAACCGCGATCAGCACGGGGTTCGCGAGCGGGTTGAAGCGCGCCCGCGCATAGACGGCCTGCGCGAACAGATATGCGATCAGCGTGATGGTCAGGCCGAGCAGCGGGCTCGCGGCGAGATAGACCCAGATCGCGCCGAGTTTCGGGAAGGCCGTCATTGCGTGCCCTCCACCGCATCGCCCGCGCGCCGCTGGCGCCGCAGCAGTGCACGTGTGACGAGCGCCGTCACGGCGATCGCGAGCGTGGTGCTGACGGCCAGCGCAACGACGACCGCGAGCGCATCGCCGCGCACGCGGTCGGCCGACACCATGATGCCGACGCCGGCCGGCACGAACAGCAGCGACAGGTGGCGCAACAGCTCGAGCGCGGTCGGCTCGATCGTGTCGGCCACCTGCGGGCGCAGCATCACGAAGCCGAACAGCAGCAGCATGCCGATCACGGGCCCCGGCACCGGCAGGCCGAACAGGTAGGACACGCCTTCCCCGAGACACTGGAAGGTCAGCAAGACCGCGAACGCCTGCAACATGAAACGCTTCTCCCGAACGGGGCCGCGCTGTCGTACGGCCGCGCGACCGATGGCCGGCGGCTTGCGGCGCCGGCGTGGACGATACGCGCGATCGTACCAACAATGCCCGCCGCGCAGGGCCTTGCGGGCGCCGGGCCGACGATGCGGGCGGTCACGGGCGCGTCGTGAAGCACCACGCGAAGCCGACGACGATGCGGCGCGGTTCGCGAAAGAACTCGTGTTGCCGAACCGGGACGAAAAATCGCGGTCGATCGGGGCGTGCGGGTTGCAGTCCGGCACCTTCGCCCGGTTCACGCGCCGCACGCAACAAAGGCGGGCATGCGCCCGCCTCGTCGTCATACGCGCTCACGCTGCCCGCCTCGCGGGCAGCGCGAGTGCGAACCCGTCGCTTACTTCAGTCGCGTCGCGAGTTCATTCGCCATCGCCTTCGTTGCAGCCTTCGTCGGCGCGTCGCCGGCCAGCGCGTTCAGCAAACCGAAATCATGGATCGTGCCGTCGTAGCGCGTGGTCGTCGCATCGACGCCGGCCGCGTCGAGCTTGCGGCCGTATGCTTCGCCCTCGTCACGCAGCACGTCGAACTGCGCGACCTGGATCAGCGCGGGCGGCAGGCCCTTCAACTGCGCGATGCTTGCGCGCAGCGGCGACGCGTAGATTTCGTTGTGTTGCGCTTCATTCTTCGTATAGGCATCCCAGAACCACTTCATCATCGGCCGCGTCAGGAAGTGCCCTTGCTGATACGCGTTGTACGAGCCCGTGTTGAAGTTGTGGTCCGTGACCGGCCACATCAGCCCCTGGAAGCGGATCGCGGGGCCACCCTTGTCCTTCGCCATCAGCGCCACCACGGCCGCCATGTTCCCGCCGACACTGTTGCCGACCACCGCGAGGCGGCTGCCGTCCACACCGATCTCCGCGCCGTGCGCGGCCACCCACTTCGTCGCCGCATACGCCTGGTTGATCGCGACCGGGTAATGCGCTTCCGGCGACGGCGTGTAGTTCACGAACACCGCGACGGCCCCCGATTGCACGACGAGATCGCGAACGAGGCGTTCATGCGTCGGAAAATCGCCGAGCACCCAGCCGCCGCCATGGATGAACACGAACACCGGCAGCGTGCCCGTCGCGCCTTGCGGGCGGACGATCGTGACCGGCACGGACAGGCCGTCCTGTTCGATCGTGCGGTTCGACACGTCGATCCCCGACAGGTCGACCTTCGTGCCGTTCTGCGCGTCGACCAGCACCTGTCGCGCCTTCGCGGGGCTCAGCGTTTCGAGGCCGGGGCCCTTCTGGCCGTTCAGCGCGGCGAGGAAAGCGCTCGTCGTCGTATCGGGGCGGGCGGTATCGGCACCGGCGGCGAATGCGGTGGTCGAGGCGGACAGTACAGCGGCGACGGCGGCAGCGATCAGCAGCGGCTTGACGATCTTCATGATGGTGTTCCTTGGCTTTAGCCGGTAAATGACGATGGATGATTCGCAGTGCGATCGATCAGGCAAGCGTGAGCGTGACGTCGATGTTGCCGCGCGTCGCGTTCGAATACGGGCACACGAGGTGCGCGCGGTCGATCAGCGTCTGCGCGATGTCGCGATCGAGGCCCGGCAGCGAGATCGTCAGTTCGACTTCGATACCGAAGCCGTTCGGGATCGCGCCGATGCCGACGCTGCCTTCGATTGAAGCGTCCGCGGGCATCGCGATCTTGTCGCGGGCCGCGACGAACTTCATCGCGCCGATGAAGCACGCGCTGTAGCCGGCGGCGAACAGTTGCTCCGGGTTCGCGCCTGCGCCGCCCGCGCCGCCGAGCTCGCGCGGCGTGGTCAGTTTCAGGTCGAGGTTGCTCTCGGGCACCGTGGCACGGCCGTCACGGCCGCCGGTGGCTTTTGCATGGGCGCGGTACAGCACTTTTTCGATCGACATGACAGACTCCTTTTCAGCAAATGAATGAAACAGCCTTCGAACCGGGGACCGCGTGCCGACAGCCTTGCTGCCCGCATCGCGCTTGTTTATCTACTCGTAGATAGATAAACATCCCCAAAAATTGCAGATGGTCGAGCCATCTGCACCAGAACTCTATCTACCTATAGATAGATAGCAAGACTCAATAAAAAGGCGGTGAACCGCCTCACTGCATGCGCGCTCCGTCAGGACCGCTTTTTCCAGACGGCCTCGACATCTTCGAGGCGCGCCCGTGTGTGAAACAGCCGGCTGGCCAGCACACTGCCCTGGAACGCCGCGTACAACGTGCGCGCAGCCGTCTCGGGCTCGCCGCTGAACCGCAGCGTGCCTTCCTGCGCACCCTGCTTCAACAATTCCGCCAGCCAGCTCTCGTTGGCCTTGAAGAACGCCTGCACCGCCTGCCGCACATTCTCCGGCAACGTTTCGATGTCGGCCGCGAGCATCCCGCACAGGCAGATCAGGTTGCCGTCGCCGAGCGTGCGGCCGAACATCTTCGTGTACAGGCTCAGCTTCACGTCGGCCGGCAACGCCGGATCGATCGCCCGCACGGCCGCGAGGACTTCGTCGCTGTAGGCCGCCACCGCTTCCAGCACGAGGTCGTCCTTCGACGGGAAGTAGTAGTGGATGCTCGACGTCTTCACGCCCACCAGGTCGGACAGGTCTCGATAGCTGAAGCCGTTGTAACCGCGCTGCATCATCAGCGTGATCGCGTGGTCGAGAATCTGTTCGCGGACGGTCGGTTTCGTTTCCATGGATCGAACTTTATCTACTCATAGATAGATAGTCAAGGACTTTATTTGGGGCGCGATGAGATGGTGTGCAAGCCGTGGCTCGACTGTCGAGATGCGCGGAACGCCGTGCCGAGGCTATTCAACCGACGCCCGGCATTTCGCTTGATGAGTCCGCGGGCACCGCGAACCGGCCACGGCCGGACGTCGCACTTGAATCCGCGCCCAAGTGATCAGAGCGCGGATGACCGGCGCCTGCGTCGCTTCCGATCAGAAACGGTAGGCAAATGCGAAGGCAAGCAGGCGGCGTTCGATTGTGCAAACGATGGCGGCAACACTGTGATCAACCACCCGTAACAAGACTCGACGTGTGCTCATGCGCACCGGACTCGACATCCGTGCCCTACCGGTTCTGTTGGGTGAAAGCCTTCAGAGACCGAACGGTACGTACGCATTCAGCGACTCGGGCGACTCGATGAACCCGGCTTCCCCGAACGTGCCGAGCCCACTGCCCCGCTTGCAGGAAAGAGGCGCGGCACCCGCGACAACCGCGAGTGCCTGCCACTCAATTTTGCAGAAAGTCGAGCACCATGCGATTGAATGCGTCCGCATGCTCCCACTGCGCCCAGTGCCCGCATCGCCCGAATACATGCAGGTGAGCATTCGGCATGCCCCACACGAGCCGCAGGCCCACATCCATCGGCACGAAACGATCGTCGCGCCCCCAGATCACGAGCGCGGGCGCCTTGATTTCGTTCAACCGGTGACCATAGTCGGGAAACTGCTTCGGATTGGCAGCCAGGCTTTTCACGAAGTTCTCGAGATGATCGCGCCGCGCCAGCATGTTATCGAGCCGCGTCTGCGTCAGCTCTTCGGTCATCGTGCTCGCGTCGTAGACGAACACGTCGAGCATCTTCTTCAGGTTCTCGAGCGTTGGGTTGCGATACAGCCCTTGCAGCAGCTTGATGCCTTCGGTAGGCATCGGCACAAACTGGCTCGGACCGCCCGTGCCGCCGCCCATCAGCACCAGCTTGCCGACGCGCTCCGGATACGACAGCGCGAAGGCCACCGCGCTATGCCCGCCCATCGAGTTGCCGACGAGATGCGCGCGCTCGATGCCGAGCGTATCCAGCACGCCCTTCAGCACACGCGCGTTGAGGTCGGAGCGCGAGCCGGTGCAGATGATCGAATCGCTCTTGCCCCAGCCGGGACAGTCGACGAGGATCACGCGATAACCCGCGTTCGCGAACGCGTCCACATTGCGATGGAAGTTCGCCCAGCCGCTCGCGCCCGGACCGGAGCCGTGCAGCAGAACGAGCGTTTCCTTGCCCGCGCCGGTGTCGTTGTAGTGCACGCGCAGTTCCGTGCCGCCTTCCATCACGTTCACGAACCTGCTGGTCGCGGCCTCTGTATGAATCACGGTGTCAGTCATGTCGATGTCCTTCGTCAGATCGATTCGGTTCCAAGTGTGTGCGAGCCGTTGGCCGACTCGCGCGGAGATTTCGCGACCACGGCGAGCGCACCGAGCGCCGCGATCACGATGAGCGGAATGCTCGAGATCACGAGCATCGACGCGCTCTGGCCCAACGCCAGCAGTTGCCCGGCGATCAGCGGGCCGACCATCGAACCCACACGGCCGACGGCCACCGCTGCGCCGACGCCCGTGCCGCGCACCCGCGTCGGATACGTTGCACCGGCAAGCGCATACAGCACCGATTGCGTGCCAACGAGAAACAGCCCCGCCAGCAGGCCGCCCCATGCCATCGACACGCTGCCCGTCGCGCTGGCGAGCGCCAGCAACGCAATCGCGATGCCCGCATACATGCCGACCACGACCGGCCGCTTGCCCATGCGATCCATCAGCCCTGCGATCACGATCGCACCGACGCCGCCGCCGATGTTGAACATCATCTGCACGATGCTTGCCTGTACCGGTGTGAGGCCGCGCGAGAGCACCATCGACGGCAACCAGTTCATCAGGAAATACAGCACGATCAGCGTTCCCAGGTAGCTGATCCACAGCGCGATGGTCGTCACCGCGCGCCCGTCGCTGAAGAGCGCGCGCACGATGCCGTCCTTCGACTCGCGGGTCGCAGACTGGCTCGCCGCGACGAAGTGCGTCGACTCCTTCAGGAAGAGCGCCAGCAGCGGCAAGGTCAACAGCGGCCCGATCCCGCCGACATAGAAAATGTGCCGCCAGCCCTCAGCGCCCGGGCTGACGATGCCGATCACGGCCGCGAGCGCCGCGCCGAAAGGCATGCCGCAGTACATCGCGCCGACTGCCGTGCTGCGTTGTCCGGGCGCTGCCGCCTCCGCACACAGCGCGATCAGGTTCGGCATCGCAGCACCGAGACCGAGGCCCGTGAGAAAGCGCGCGACGAGCAGGCTCTGCAGATCCCACACCTGGGTCGTTGCAATCGAAAACATCCCGAACAGCGCGACCGACATCATCAGCACGCGCTTGCGGCCGATGCGATCCGCGAGCCTGCCGCCAATCGCCGCGCCCGGCAGCAGGCCGAGCGCGCCGATGCCGAATGCCCAGCCGAGCTGCGCGACCGCGAGATGAAACTCGCGTGCCATGCGCGGCGCGGCGATGCCGGTGGATTGCAGGTCGAGCCCCTCGAGGAGCGCGACCGCGAGGCACAGGCCGATGGTGATGGCGCCGCCGGCGCGCGGGGGGGAAGCCGTTGACGTTTTCATTGATGTCTCCAGGTTGAACGATGCAGCGCTCTTCATGGCGCGTGGCATACCGAATGGTTCAGGCGCGTGCTTCGCGCTTCTTGAGATCGAGCGCGACGTCGACGATCATGTCTTCCTGGCCGCCCACCATGCGTCGCTTGCCGAGCTCGACGAGAATGTCGACGGCTTTCAGGCCGTACTTCTTCGCCGCGATTTCAGAGTGCCGCAGGAAGCTCGAATACACGCCCGCATAACCGAGCGCGAGCGTTTCGCGGTCCACCCGCACCGGTCGGTCCTGCAACGGGCGGACGATATCGTCGGCCGCATCGAGCAGGCGATAAAGATCGGTGCCGTGATGCCAGCCAAGGCGCTCGGCCGCCGCGATGAACACTTCGAGCGGGGCATTGCCCGCTCCCGCCCCCATGCCCGCCAGGCTCGCATCGATGCGGTCGCACCCCTCCTCGACCGCAACGATCGAGTTGGCCACGCCGAGGCTCAGGTTGTGATGGGCATGCATGCCCGTGTGGGTCTCGGGGCGAAGCACGGCCTTGAGCGCCCTGAAGCGCGCCCGGATGTCGTTCATGTTCATCGCGCCGCCGGAATCGACCACGTACACGCAGGTCGCTCCGTAGCTTTCCATCTTCTTCGCCTCGATAGCGAGGTGGTCAGGCGTGGTCATGTGGCTCATCATCAGAAAGCCGACGGTATCCATGCCGAGGCTGCGCGCATATTCGATGTGCTGCTTCGAAATGTCCGCCTCCGTGCAATGGGTCGCGACACGTACGACACGCGCGCCCGCGTCGTACGCGGCCTTCAGGTCGTGAATCGTGCCGATGCCGGGCAGCAGCAGCGTCGCGATTTGCGCGTGCTTCACCACATCGGCGACCGCCTCGATCCATTCCAGATCGCTATGCGCGCCGAAGCCATAGTTGAAGCTCGAGCCCTGCAAGCCATCGCCATGCGCGACCTCGATGCTGTCGACCTTCGCCTCGTCCAGCGCGCGGGCGATGTCCTGCACGTTCTGAATCGAATACTGATGACGGATCGCGTGCATGCCGTCGCGCAGCGTCACATCGGAGATATAGAGTTTCTTGTCCATGATCGGGTGCTCCTTGCTTCAGGCGTTCACGAGCGACGCAGCCATGCGTTCGGCCGTTGCCAGCGCGGCGGAAGTCATGATGTCGAGATTGCCCGCGTAGGCCGGCAGATAATGGGCCGCGCCTTCCACCTCGATGAAGATCGAGGTCTTGAGTCCGCTGAAACGGCCGAGTCCGGGGATATGCAACGGCGCAACGGCGGGGATCTCGTCGAACTGCACGGATTGCTTCAGGCGATAGCCGGGTACGTAGGCCTGGACCGCAGCGGCCATCTGGCCGACCGACGCTTCGATCTGCGCCCGGTCTGCCGCTTCGGACAGCACATAGACCGTATCGCGCATCATGAGCGGCGGCTCGGCCGGGTTGAGCACGATGATCGCCTTGCCCTTGCCGGCGCCGCCGACCGCTTCGATCGCCTTCGACGTCGTCTCCGTGAATTCGTCGATGTTGGCGCGCGTGCCGGGCCCCGCCGACTTGCTGCTGATCGATGCGACGATCTCCGCGTAATGCACCTTTGCGACCCGCGACACGGCCGCGACCATCGGGATCGTCGCCTGTCCGCCGCACGTGACCATGTTCACGTTCGGCGCATCGAGATGCGCGTCGAGGTTCACCACCGGCACACAATACGGGCCGATGGCAGCGGGCGTCAGGTCGATCACGCGAATGCCGGGCTTGAGCGCGCGCAGGAACGCGTCGTTCTTCACATGCGCGCCGGCGGACGTCGCATCGAACACGAAGTCGATCTCGTCGAATACGGGCAGGCGCGCCAGCCCTTCCACGCCTTCATGCGTCGTCGCCACGCCGAGCCTCGCGGCGCGCGCGAGGCCGTCCGAGGCCGGATCGATGCCGACCATCGCCGCGACGTCGAGATGCCTGCCGCGACGCATGATCTTGATCATCAGGTCGGTGCCGATGTTGCCGGATCCGATGATCGCGGCTTTGCACCTGGTGTTGTCTGTTGCCATGGAAATGTCTCCGTCCGTCATTCGCTGAAACTGGCGCGCACACTGCCGAGCCCTTCGATATGCGCCGTATAAGTGCCGGCCGCCTTCACCGCGACCATCGGGCCGAGCGCACCCGTCAGCACGATCTCGCCCGCGCGCAGCGGCGTGCCGAGTCGAGCCATCCGGTCCGCGAGCCACGCAGCCGCATTCAGTGGATTGCCGAGGCACGCACTTCCATTGCCGCGTGAAAGCACTTCGCCGTCCTGCGTGAGCGTCATCGCGCAAGCGGTCAGATCGATATCGCGCAGCAGCACCGGGCGGCTGCCGAGCACGAACAGCGCACTCGACGCGTTGTCCGCGACGGTGTCGAAAAACCGGATATCCCAGTCGCGGATGCGACTGTCGACGACCTCGACCGCGGCGACCGCATAAGCGGTCGCCGAGATCAGATCCGCGAAGGTGTGCTTTTCGGCGGTCAGGTCGCGTTCGAGCACGAGTGCGATCTCCGCTTCGACCTTCGGCTGAATCAACGAGGCGAGCGGCATCGGCTGGCTGTCGCCGTAAGCCATCGACGCGAACAACGCGCCGAAGTCGGGCTGATCGACGCCGAGTTGCTTCTGCACCGCGGGCGAAGTCAGGCCGATCTTCCTGCCGACGACGCGCTCGCCGTTCGCTGCGCGCAAGTCGTTGTTGATCTGCTGGATCGCGTAAGCGAGTGTCGCGTCGCCTTCGGGACACGTCTCGCGCAGTGGCGCGATCGTCCGACGCGAGGCCTGCGCTTCACGCAGGCGCGCGGCCATCGAAAGCATGCTGTTGTCATCCGACATGGTTCTATCTCCTGGAAAGGGCCTGTTCTTGCGCGTGCATCGCGCCGAAGCCGGCGATCCATTCCGGAATCGCGCGGTAGTAATCGATCGATGCCGCGTAACGACCGCTCGCGGCAAGCGCACCGAATGCCGCAACCCACGTGCGGATCTCGTGTGCGGACTTGCCTGCCTCAAGCGTGATTGCTTCGTTCGTGAAGCCATCGGCGGCGGTGAGTTCACCGCGTTCGAGCAGTTCGAGAAACGCGCGGTCCCATGCTGGATTGAGCGGATGCAGCCGGCTGTCACCCGCAGCGAACGCCTTGGCCGCCGCGACGGTGCGGGATTGCCGCGCATCGCGCGACTCCGGTGACGGGTTGCGTCCCGCGATCAACCGTTCCGCGACGACATCGTCCGCGCCCGAGATTTCCGGCACCGGTGGCTCATGCGAAATGCCGCCCGAGCCGATCAGCAACACGCGCTTCGGCATGCGCGCGACGGCACGGCCAATCGCATCGCCGAGCAGCCGCGCGCGGCGGCACGACGCCATCGGCGGCGCAACCGAGTTGATGAACACGGGCACCACTGGATAGCGGTCGATGCCACCGGTGAGTACCTCGAGCGCTTGCGCGCAGCCGTGATCGACCTGCATGCGATACGAAACGGCGACGTCGATATCGCTCGCGAGCGCGGCATCGGCGAGCGCGAGCGCCGCATCGCGCGCGACGGGCAACGGGCCGGCCGCGCTGCCGAAATCGCCGATGGCCGTTGCACTCACGCCGATGCAGAACTGCGGCATCACGTCGTAGAAAAATCCGTTGTAGTGGTCCGGCGCGAACACGATCACCAGTTCCGGATCGAACGCATCGACCCGCTCGCGCGCCGCGCGCTGCACCAGTTCGACTTCCGCGACGACTTTCGGACTGGGGTCGAAATACCCGTGCAAGGGGGTATGCGACATGCATTCGAGATGAATCGGCATCTCAGGCCCCTACCAGGTCGGCGGCGTGCGCGAACGTCGCGCCGTTGGCCGTCGCGCCCGTTGCCATCACAAGCGACAGCCGTTGCGCAAGCTGCGACACGCAGCCCGATACACATTGCGGCGAGCACATGCCGGCCACGAAGCGGTCGGGCCGCAACAGCACGACCGATTCGGGCACGCGCGCGAACCAGTCGCGCAAGCGCGAGTCGACATCGCCAACAGCGATCACGTCGTCAGGCACGTCGTCTTGGAAGGCGAGCTGCGGGTCGGGCTTCGCGATCACGAAGCACCCCCCAAGCGCGTTCCAGATGCGGCGCGCCTCGGGCGTCAGGCCGAAAGTCGGGTCCGTGCCCCACCCCACGATCGCGAAACGGTTGCCGATCGCATCGTCGAGCCGGACGATGCTGCCATCCACCAGACGCACGCGTGGCTGGATGAACATGCGGCCCACGGGAGTGCCCGCTTGCGCATCGCGGCCGTGCACCATCCGCCCGATCAGCGATTCACGTTTCTCGCTCATCAAACCGACCAGCCTGCCGAACGCGCCGTGTCCGCGCTTCGCGATCATGCGCGCGAGCAGCCCTTCGGACCGCGCGCGTCGCGCCAGAAGCACGACGCCCTCTTCATAGCGCGGCATCGGCTTGAAGCGCATTTCGACGAAGTAACGCTTCAGGGAAGGCAGCATGTCGAAACAGCGCACGAACGCGTCGCGCACTTTCGATCCGAAGAGGCTCGTCGGCGCGAAGATATCGCCCGCGACTTCCGAGAGGTGGATCATCGAGCGCGCGTGGGCGCGCCGCTCAATCGTGTAGGTATCGAGCAGCGCGTCGTGCGCCGTGCCTTTCACGACCATCGCGAGCTTCCAGCCGAGATTGCTCGCGTCGCGAATGCCGCTGTTGTAACCCTGCCCCTGCCACACCGGCATGATGTGTGCGGCGTCCCCCGCGAGCAGGATGCGTTTGACGCGGAACGTGCTCGCGAGCCGCGCGTTGTGCGTATAGACCCGTCGGCGAATGTAGTCGACCTTGTCAGGATCGTCGACGACCCCGCGCACCAACGCCGCCATGTTCTCCGGCTTCGACAGTTCCTCCTCCGTCTCGCCCGGCATCACCATGAATTCGAAGCGCCGGATGCCGTGCGGCAGCGCCGCCGAAACGTAGGGACGCCGCGCGTCGCAATGCAGATAGACATGCGGAGAGCCGATCGGGTCGTTGCGCACGTCGATCACGATCCATTGATTCGGCTTCGTGCGGCCTTCGAACGGCACGTCGAGCGCGCGGCGCACAAAACTGTTGCCGCCGTCCGCACCGACCATGTACGCGGCACGAATCGTCGTCTTCGCACCGTTCGCGTCTGTCACGTCAAGGGTCACCCCGCTCTCGTCCTGTGCGAAGCTGTCGACGCTGTGGCCAAGCAGCGTCGATACATTCTCGAAACGCCCGAGCCCCCTGTACAGAATCTGATCGGCGAGCGGTTGAATGAATGCATTGCGGCGTGGCCAGCCGAACTCGTCGGTGCGCGGCTCGATCGACGCGAAGCACTTCCCTTTCAGCGTGAAGCGCATCCAGTGATTCGGTGTGGTGTGCGGCAGCAGAGCGTCGACAAGGCCGACCGACTGGAATACGCGCAGTGCTTCGTCGTCGAGGCCGATGGCGCGCGGATAGTCGATGATCTGCGCGAGCTTCTCGATCACGACGACGCGCACGCCCTGCAGGCCGAGAATGTTCGCGATCATCAGGCCGACCGGGCCCGCGCCGATGATGGCGACATCTGCGTCGATCGAACGGTGTGTCGTTTCGTGAGGATGAGCGCGGCCGTTGCCGGCCGCCGGTTCAAAGGCGGGGCGCATGCTTGTCTCCTGACTGGGCTTGTCCGATGTGCTGAACCGACGAAGCGCCTGGCTCTCGATCGTTCAGCTTATGAACGCAGTTTATGGATGGCGGATAACCCCCTCAACAAAATCTCCGGAATGTGCATAGAATGCACATGATTGATTTCAATGGGATTTTTTCCGTGACAACCTATACGAACGTGCGCGGACTGGCGCGCGGCCTCCAGGTACTGCGGGCTCTGAATGCGATGGAAGACGGACGCGCAACGAGTCAGCAGATCGCCGATCTGACCGGCCTGCATCGCACTACGGTGCGCCGCCTGCTCGAAACGTTGATGGAGGAAGGATTCGTGCGCCGCAGCACATCGGACGACAGCTTCCGCCTGACGCTCGCCGTGCGTTCGCTGAGCGAGGGCTTCACCGATACCGAGCGCATCGCCACCGTGGCGCCGCCGATCATGGGGCAGCTCCTGCAGCGCGTCGCGTGGCCATCCGATCTGACCACGCCCGATGGCGACGCGATGATCATCCGTGAGACGACGCATCGCTTCAGCCGGCTGTCGTTTCATCGCGCGATGGTCGGGCGGCGTTTACCGATCTTGCTGACGGCTGCGGGCCGCGCCTACTTCGCAATGTGCCCCGACGAGGAGCGTGAGGACATTCTGGAACTGCTGCGCTCCGGTGCGGGCGGCGAAGAGCAACAGGTGTTCGCGAGAAACGATGCGCTCGTGCGCAAGCTGATCCGGCGTGTGCGAGAGGATGGTTTCGGCTCGAATCACGGGGACTGGACCGCACAGGCGAAGATCGGCGCGGTGGCGGTCGCGATCAGCGCGGACGAGCGCGTGATCGCGAGTCTCAATATCGTCTTCCTGTCGCGCGCGGTCAGTCTCGCAGATGCCACTCGCCGCTATGTGCCCGAGTTGCAAAAAACGGCGACCGAGATTGCCGCAGCGTTGAAGCTGGAACCAGGGACTCAGCCCCATCCATCGGCGTAAGCAAATCCACGGCAGCGATCCTCACTGCGGCTTCAACATCCGCTGAATGATCGTCCGCAACATCGCCCGGTGCGCGCGCGGCTTGAACCCCGGCTCGAACACCACGCGCCCGACCGCGCCTTCCGCGAGCGCGAGCAGCCACGTCGCGACAAGATCGGGCTTCAGGCTTGCGTCGATCTTCCCTTGCGCCACACCGCGCTTGATCAGCGCGACCATCCGCCCTTTCACCTGCGCCTCGTTCGCCGCGAACAGCGCGGCGACGTCCGGATTGCGCGTCGCCTCCGCCGCGGTCTCGACGCAGATGCGCGCATAGACGGGATCGCTCGACAGTTCCATCAACGTCAATGCGATCTCCTCGATCGCGGCCAGCGCGTCGTCGGCGTCCGCATGCCGCGCGAACAGTTCGGCCATCTCGCGCTGGTCGTCCTGCGCGACTGCCTCGATGATCGACGCCTTCGTCGGGAAGTAGTGGAACAGGTTGCCGGGACTCATGCCGGCCGCCTTGCAGATCGCGGCCGTGGACGTCGCATGGAAGCCGTCGCGCGCAAAACAGTCGATCGCGGCATCCAGGATCTGGCGCCGCTTCGCTTCCACTCTTTCAGGATCGATCTTTCTCAACAGGCACTCCGTACTCGACGATGACTCGAATCTTTATTAGACTGATTAATCGATCTATTATCGTGGCGACGTCCGGCAGGCGTCAAGGCAGCGTGCCCCCGCACATGCCGCCTGCGGCATCCGCTCACGCCACCGCACCGAGGGCCTCTTGAAACGAATCGTCATCGCCGGCATCGCGCTCGTCCTGTTCGTGCTCGTCGTGGCCGGTGCGCTCGTGCTGCGCGGCCTCGCCGACTTCGAGCTGAAGGGCGCGAACGTGTCGTCGCTCACGTTCCGCGCCAACGGCGCCGACCTCGTCGGCACGCTCGCGCTGCCGGCCCATGCGCCCGGCGCGCCGATCGTACTGCTCGTGCACGGTGACGGGCCGCGCACCCGCTTCTCCGACGACGCGATGCTGCCGCTCGTCAACAGCCTGCTCGACGCCGGCATCGGCGTGTTCGCATGGGACAAGCAGGGCACCGGCCGCAGCGGCGGCGACTGGCTCGCGCAATCGATGCAGGATCGTGCGAACGAAACGATCGCCGCGATGGCGCGCGTGCGCGCCGTCGTCGGCCCCGCGCACAAGATCGGCCTGCTCGGCTTCTCGCAAGGCGGCTGGGTCGTGCCGCGCGTCGCGAATGCGGTGCGGCCCGCGTTCTCGGTGATCGTCGGCGGCGCCGTCAGCTGGCGCCGGCAAGGCACCTACCTGAGCCGGCAGCAGCTCCAGGCAACGGGCCTGCAGCCGGATCGAATCGATGCGACACTGGCCGCCGAGCGACGCGACAACGACCAAATCTTCGGTCGGTCGGACGTACCGGCCGATCCGCGCCGGCGCCCCGACATCGAGCCGCGCCGCTTCGGCTTCATCGCACGCAACTACCTGGAGGATTCGTCGCAGGCGCTCGCAACGATGCAGGGGCCCGTGCTGGCCGTGTGGGGCGCGCAGGACCGCAATGTCGATCCGGTCGACGAGGCGCATGCCTACACGCAAGCCTTCGCGAACCGGCCCGACCGGCGCGTGGTGGTCGTGCCCGGTGCGACGCATGGGTTGCTGCGCGCCGGCTGGTTCGACTACCAGCTCGAGTCCGACTGGCCGACGTGGAAGACTTGGTTGTACATGGCGCTCGGGCGCCATGCATATGCGCCCGGCACGCTCTCCCCGATCGAGGCGTGGATCCGGTCGCAGTGAACACGTGTGCAGTACCGCGGCGCCGCGAAGGCGCCGCACCTGAAACAGGCAATACGGCCGCGCCGGCTGGCGTGGCCGCATCAAGGAGAGGTTCCAATGTTTTCGTGGTTTGAACGGCGCCTGCCGACTTTCCCGCTCGAAGATCCCGTCACGCCGCCGAAGGGATTCTTCTCGTTCGTCTGGGCGTGCACGAAAGGAGCGCGCAGCTGGATCCTGCTGATCGCGTTGACGTCGGCCGCGCTGGCCGCCTACGAAGCCGCGCTGTTCGCGATGATGGGCCGCGTGGTCGACTGGCTCGCGTCCGCGACGCCGGCGGATTTCGGCGGCCGGCACTTCGGCACGCTCACCGGTTTCGCGGCGATCCTCGCCGGCAGTGCCCTGCTGATCGCGCTGCATACGATGGTCAAGCACCAGGTGCTCGCGATCAACTTCCCGATGCGGCTGCGCTGGCTGTTTCACCGGCTGATGCTCGACCAGAGCCTGTCGTTCTACGCGAACGAATTCGCGGGCCGCGTGACGACGAAGATCATGCAAACCGCGCTCGCGGTGCGCGACGCGCTGTTCATGTCGGTCGACGTCGTGATCGGCGTCGCCGCGTACCTGATCGGCATCCTCGCGCTCGCCGCCAGCTTCGACTGGCGGCTGATGATCCCGCTCGTGCTGTGGGCGCTTGGCTACGGCGCGGCGTGCGCGTATTTCGTACCGCGCCTCGGTGCGGTCGGCAGCCGGCAGGCCGACGCGCGCGCGCTGATGACGGGCCGCATCACCGACGCGTATTCGAACATCACGACCGTGAAGCTGTTCTCGCATACGCGGCGGGAAGCCGACCATGCACGACGCGCGATGGAAGCATTCAAGGAGACCGGCGACGCGCAGATGCGCCTCGTCAGCGCGTTCGAGGTCGTCAATCACCTGCTGTCGACGCTGCTGCTGGTCGGCTCGACCGGCCTCGCGCTGTATCTGTGGATGCACGGTGAGGCGAGCGCGGGCGTCGTCGCGGCTGTGATCGCGATGGCGCTGCGCCTGTCGAGTTATTCGCACTGGATCATGTGGGAGATGACCGAACTGTTCGAGAACGTCGGCACGATCCAGGACGGCATCAACACGCTGACGAAGGTGCGCAGCGTGGTCGACGCGCCCGATGCGAAGCCGCTTACGGTGCAGCGTGGCGAAATCGTGTTCGACAACGTGCAGTTCGCGCACGAGGACAACGATCGCGCGGTATTCGACGGGCTGAACCTGACGATCCGGCCGGGCGAGCGGATCGGCCTGATCGGCCGCTCGGGCGCCGGCAAGTCGACGCTCGTGAACCTGCTGCTGCGCTTCTACGACGTGGGCGGCGGCGCGATCCGGATCGACGGGCAGGACATCGCGCACGTCACGCAGGACAGCCTGCGCGCCGCGATCGGGATGGTCACGCAGGATACGTCGCTGCTGCATCGGACGATGCGCGAGAACCTGCTGTACGGCCGCCCCGACGCGACCGAGCGCGAGATGCAGGACGCGGCCGAGCGCGCGGAAGCGTCCGAGTTCATCGACCGGCTGCGCGACCGCCACGGCCGCAGCGGCTACGACGTCGAAGTCGGCGAACGCGGCGTGAAGCTGTCGGGCGGCCAGCGGCAGCGCGTCGCGATCGCACGCGTGATGCTCAAGGACGCGCCGATCCTCGTGCTCGACGAAGCGACCAGCGCGCTCGATTCCGAGGTCGAAGTCGCGATCCAGCGCAGCCTCGACGGCCTGATGAGCGGCAAGACGGTGATCGCGATCGCGCACCGGCTGTCGACCATCGCGGCGATGGACCGGCTGATCGTGCTCGACGAAGGGCGCATCGTCGAGGAAGGCACGCACCAGCAACTGCTGCAGGCCGGCGGCATCTATGCGGCGCTGTGGGCGCACCAGAGCGGCGGGTTCCTCGGTGAAACGGCGGAGGTGGAGAAGGCGGAGCAGTAGGCGGGACCGCTGTGGCAACATGGCGCACGGCGATCGCCGGCCGGTTCGGCCACGGTCGCATTCCCGCCGGCGGGAGGCCCGCCCCCGGCTTGCCGCCGCCCGACGCAGATCCAAGGAGCCCCGTATGACCACGCGACCGGATATCGCCACCGCGCTCGACGCGCCCGATTCGGTGCTCGAGGAAGACGAGCAGCGATTCGTGCAGCGGATTCGTCAGCACGGGTGGTTCCGCACGGAAGTGTTCGCGGAAGGGGACGCACCCGGGTTTTCTTTCACGACCGGGCTGTGGGTCAACCACGGTTTTCCGGAACTCATCGTGTTCTCGATGCCGGCGCGCATCGTCCATGACGTGCTGTGGGACGTCTACCGGATGGTCGCAGCCGGCACGCCGCCGCCGGTCGGCGAAGTCACGGATGCCGTATTCGGCAACGCGAACGCGCTGCTGATGCCGGTCGAGAAGGCGCACTACGAAGCCCATCTCGGCTGGAACCGCTGGTTCTACGGCAACGACGAGTTCCCGTGCGTCCAGTTGCTGTGGCCCGACCGCAACGGGGTTTTCCCGTGGCAGCCGGAAGCGGACGACGCGTTGAACGCCGCGCAGCCGCGCCTGTTCGGCGCCGGCAACCAACACCACTGACCCGCGCGCAGGATCGCGCGGCACCGTGCAAGCGTGCCGCGCGGCCCGACGCTACAACCGCACGACCGTCGATTTCAGCTCGGTGTACTTGTCGAGCGCGTGCAGCGACTTGTCGCGGCCGTTGCCCGACCGCTTGTAGCCGCCGAACGGAAAATTCAGGTCGTCGCTGCCGTCACCGTAGCAGTTGACCCACACGGTGCCCGCGCGCAGCCGCCGCGCAACGGCATGCGCGGTCGACAGATCGGCCGACCATACCGCCGCGGCCAGCCCGTACTCCGTGTCGTTGGCGATCCGCACGGCCTCGTCGACGTCGTCGAACACGATCACCGACAGCACGGGCCCGAAGATCTCCTCGCGCGCGATCTTCGCATCCGGTTTCACCTCGAACACCGTCGGCTCGACATAGAACCCGCCCGTCTCCTCGCGCACGCGCGCACCGCCCGTCACGAGGCGCCCCTCGTCGCGCCCGGCGCCGATGTAACCCATCACGCGATCGAGCTGCATGCGATCGACGATCGCCCCCATCGTCACCGACGGATCGAGCGGATGCCCGGGCACGAAGCGCCGCGACGCGTCGACCAGCTTCGCGACGAATTCATCCTTGATGTCGCGATGCACGAGCAGGCGCGAGCCGGCCGTGCACACTTCACCCATGTTGAAGAAGATCGCGTCGGCGGCCGCCTGTGCGGCGCGGTCGAGATCGGGGCAATCGGGCAGCACGATGTTCGGCGACTTGCCGCCGAGCTCGAGCCAGACGCGCTTCAGGTTCGACTGCGCGGCGCACGCCATGATCTGCTGCCCCGTGCGCGTCGACCCCGTGAACGCGATGCAGTCGACGTCGCGATGCAGCGCGAGCGCCCTGCCCGGTTCCGCGCCGCCCGGCACGACGCTGAACACGCCCGCCGGCATGCCGGCGTCGCACGCGAGCTGCGCGACGCGGACCGCGGTGAGCGGCGATTTCTCGGACGGCTTGAGCACCACGCTGTTGCCTGCCGCGAGCGCCGGCGCGAACTTCCAGGCGGCCATCAGCAGCGGAAAATTCCACGGCACGACGGCCGCGACGACGCCGATCGGCTCGCGCGTGACGAGCCCGACCAGCCGAGGGTCCACCGGCGCCACTTCACCGCCGATCTTGTCGATCGCTTCCGCATACCATTCGACGCAATGCGCGGCGGCCGGCACGTCGATCGCCGTGGTATCGGCGATCGGCTTGCCGGTGTCGAGCGTCTCGAGCAGCGCGAGCTCGTCGAGGTGCTCGCGCATCAGCGCGGCCCAGCGCTGCAGCACCGCCTTGCGCGCGCGCGGGTTCAGCCCGGCCCACACGCCCGCGTCGAACGCGCGGCGCGCGGCCGCCACCGCGAGGTCGACGTCGTCGGCGCCGCAATCGGCCACGTGCGCGAGCACACGACCGTCGATCGGGCTCAAGCAGGCGAAGGTCGCGCCGGTTTGCGCATGGCGGGTGGCGCCGTCGACGAACGCGCGCCCTTCGATCCGCAGCGCGGCCGCGCGGGCCTGCCAGTCTTCGAATGTCGATTGATTCATGCGTATCCTCGTGAAAAGTCCCGCATCACGATCCGGTAACCGGATCGATCGGCGTCAAGATGCCCGCGCGCGCCTCGATCGCTTCGCCCGCCGCGAGACACAGCGCCTCCTGAAAACGTCCGGCGACGAGTTGCACGCCGGTCGGCACGCCCTCGCGGATGCCGGTCGGCACCGACAGCCCCGGCAGCCCGAGCAGCGCGGTCGCGAGCAACGGCCCCTGCCGGTCGACGATCGCGCGCATCGCGTCGTCGCCGTGCTGATCGGCGTCGATCGCGAACGGCCGCGCGCACGACACCGGCATCAGCAGCAGCGGATGGCGCACGAAGAACTGCTGCCAGTCGCGCAGCAACGCGGTGCGTCGCGCGAGGCCGTTCATGTAGCCCTCGAGATCCAGCGGCTTCGCGAGACGGCGCTGGCTCGCGAACGCGGTACGGATCGCGGCGTCGCCGTGCTGCATGATCACGTCGCCGAGGCCGCTGCGCGCTTCGTTGGTCACCAGGTCCAGCCACAGCTCGCACGCTTCGGCGAACCGCGGCGGCACCGCTTCCTCGACGATGCAGCCGGCGTCCTCGAGCCAGCGCGCGGCCTGCCGGATCGCATCGACCACCACGGGATCGGACGGCACGCCCGGCAGCGCCGCGCACACGGCCACGCGCGCGGGGAACGCGGTTTCGCGCGCCATCGGCGCAACCGGCATCCACCAAGCGTCGCGCGCGTCGCCTGCCGCCATCGCGTCGAGCGCGAGCCGCAGATCGCCGACCGTGCGGGCGAGCGGCCCCTGCACCGAGGCGAGCTGCACCGCGAGCGTGCGGTCCTTCGACTGCGTCGGGTTGTACGCCGGCACGCGGCCGGTGCTCGGTCGCAGCCCCGCGACACCGCATGCGTAGGCCGGGTAGCGGATCGAACCGCCGAGGTCGTTGCCGTGCGCGATCGCGCCGATGCCGGCGGCCACGGCCGCGGCGGCACCGCCGCTGGAACCGCCCGGCGTCAGCGACGAATCCCACGGATTGGACGTGCGGCCGTGCAGGTCGTTGTCGGTGAACCAGCGGTACGAAAACGCCGGCGCATTGCTGCGCCCGATCACGATCGCGCCGGCCTTGCGCAGGTTCGCGGTCACCGGGCTGTCCTCGTGCGCGACCAGCCCTGAAAACGCGCGCACGCCGTTGGTCGTCGCGTGTCCGGCCGTGTCGACGTTGATCTTCACGGTCACCGGCACGCCGTGCAGCGGGCCGACCGGCGCGCCGCGCGCGATCGCGGCATCGGCATCGGACGCGGCCTGCAACGCGCTGTCGGCCATCACGTCGACGATCGCGTTGATGACGGGGTTCACCGCGTCGAGCCGCTGCAGGCAGCTGCGCGTGAGTTCGGTTGCCGACACGTCGCGACGCGCGACGCGCTCGGCCATCTCGGCCGCGCTGAGACGCCACCATTCCTGGGTCATGAGTTGCTCCTCGTTGATCTCGATGATTGTCTTGTACCGGACGTGCGCTACGCGCACGGCTGCCCGGCCAGCGGGGCGTGCGACGCGTAGATCTTCCGGCACGTTTCGACGACTTCCCACGTGCCGCGAAAGCCCGGTGGAATCACGAACCGGTCGCCGGCGCGCAGCATGCGCTCGCGGCCGTCCGCGTCGCGCACGATCGCGACGCCGCTCAGCATCTCGCAATACTCGGACTCGTCGTACTCGATCGTCCAGCGGCCGGGCGTGCATTCCCAGATCCCGCAGCTGAACTGCCCGCACGGGCTGATGTAGTGATGCGACAGCGTCTGCAGCGGATTGCCGTCGAGCAGCAGCCCGCTCGGCACGCGGCTCTGCGTGAGCTTCGCCGGTGCCTGCATCAGGTCGACGAGAGTCGTGATGTTGGTCATGTGTGCCTCCAGGGCATGAGTGAATCGAAACGTTTCGGTGCCGCGCGGGCGAGCCGCCCCGCGCGCATCAGAGCAGGTCCATCATCCGGTGCCAGGTCATCGCGAGCGCCAGCATCGGCGTGCGCAGCGCGCGCCCGCCCGGAAAGTCGCGATGGCGAATCTGGCCGAACAGGTCGAAGCGCGCGGCCTGCGCGTCGATCGCTTCCGCGATCAGCCGCCCCGCGAGGCCCGTCACGTTGACGCCGTGCCCGGAAAATCCCTGCGCGAAATACACGGTCGGCTCGAGCCTGCCGAAATGCGGCGCGCGATTCATCGTCGCGTCGATCAGGCCGCCCCATGCATAGTCGATCCGCACATCGGCCAGCTGCGGGAACGTCTTCAGCATGTCGCGCCGCATCGCGGCCGCGAGGTCGCGCGGCGTATTCGTCGAGCTGCTGGCCTTGCCGCCCCACAAGAGCCGGCGGTCGCGCGTCAGCCGGAAATAGTCGAGCGCCGAACGGGTGTCGCAGACCGCCGCATCGGCCGGCATCGTCCTGGCCGCGCGCGCGTCGCCGAGCGGTTCCGTCGCGATCAGGTACGTCGCGACCGGAATGATCTTGCGCGCGAGCGCGGGTGCCAGCCGCCCCAGGTACGCGTTGCAGGCCAGCACGACGTGACGGGCATCCACGTGCCCGCGCGCGCACGTGACGCGGTGATGCGGCGCGGCACGATCGAGCGCGAGCGCGGTCGTGTCCTCGTGGATCGTCACGCCTGCCTCGCGCGCCGCCCGCGCGAGGCCGAGCGTGTAGTTCAGCGGATGCAGGTGGCCGCTGCCTTCGTAGCGCAGGCCGCCGACGTAACGATCCGATGCGACGAAGCGATGCATGTCGGCGCGCTCGACGACTTCGTAGCCGCGATAACCGAAGCGTTTCGCCGCGGTATCGCGCCACGCGCGCAGCGCATCGAAATGGCGCGGCTTGTTCGCGGCGGTCAGGTAGCCGAAGGTCAGGTCGCAATCGATGCCGTAGCGCCCGACCCGCTGGCGGACGATGTCGACCGACTCCAGCCCCATCGCCCATACTCGCCGCACGTCGTCTTCCGGCAGGCAGGCCGAGAACGTATCGATGTCGCACGCGTACCCGGCAATCAGCTGGCCGCCGTTGCGTCCGCTCGCGCCCCAGCCGATCCTCGACGCCTCGACGAGCACGACCGAATGGCCGCGCTCGGCGAGCTCGAGTGCCGCGGACAGGCCCGTGAGCCCGCCGCCGATCACGCAGACGTCGGCCGTCACGGCCCCGTCGAGCGACGGATGCCGCGCGCGGTCGTTGGCGGTCGCTGAATAGTAGGACTGAACATGTTGCTGGTTTTCGAACTTGAGCATGTGCAAGACTCGCGAACGGCGTCGCTTCAGAACGCGTAGATGAGTTGGGTGGCGAGCAGGTCGTTCGACTTCTCGTACGACCCGTCGTGGCGCAGGAAGACCTTGTTGCTCGCCCAGTCGTGCCGGTATTCGACCTTCACCGTCACTTGCTGGGTCGGGTAGAACAGCAGGTCGAACGCGGCGGCCTGCCGCGTCGTGCCCTTGCACTCGAAGCCGACACCGCCGTTCGCCTTCGACAGCGCGAGGCAGTCCGCATCGATGCCGAAGCCGTTGTACGGATCCATCCCGTTGCCGTTCAGGCCGATCGAGGATCCGCCGCCGCCGTTCTTCCGGTTCACGAGCAGGTCGTAGCGCAGCGTCGCGCCCATGCGGCCGACCACCGGCGCGTTGAACTTGCGGTGCGCGAGCAGCGACAGCCCGAACCACTGCGCGAGCCCGCCGTTGAACGCGCCGTGCTGCTGCTGGCCGTAGTCGAACTCGGCGTTGTACTGCGCGTCGGCGAGCGTGTAGGTCGCATCGGCTTCGCCGAAGAAGAACGCGCCGTATGCGCTCGGCGCATTGCCGCCCACGCCATAGCGCACGTTGCCGGTCGCCGGATCGACCGCGCTCGGCAGCGTCTGTCGGCCGATGCTGATCGAGCCGCCGACATCGAGCGCGCTGCCGCGCAGATAATCGACACGCGCGGTGAAGGTCGGCACCTTGTTGCTCGTCGTGATCGGGTCGCCGAACGCGTTGACGCCGGTCTGCGTCACCGCGCCCGCGCTGCGGAACTGCTCGTTGCCGACGAAGAACTTCCACGCCCAGTGGCCGTCCGCGCTCTGGTAGTTGACGCCCGCGCCGATCGACGAGCCCGGATCGGAGAAGTCGTACAGCAGGTTGTGCGTGAGCGTGAGCATCTGGCTCGACTGCTGGTACTCGTAGCCGCCGAACCCCGTCACGAGCCCGCCGACGAACGCCGTCGTGCCCGACAGCGGTACCGTGACGACCGCCGTGTTCACGATGTCGAGCCCGCTCGCGCCGCTGCCCGTCATCATCGACAGGCCCGCGCCGCGGTTCGGCATCAGCGTGATTTCCGCGGACGGTGCGCTCGGGCCGACACCGAACGTCTTCTTGATGTCGAGGAATACGTCGCCGAACGTGCTGTTGTAGTAGGTGTACGCGTTTTCATGGTTCGCGAACTGGAACGACGAGGTGCCGCCACCGCGGTTGTACAGGTACGTCGGGTCGAGATAGCCCGTCACCGACAGCCCCGCGATCGGGCCCGTGCGCGCGGCGTCGGTCAGCGAATCGACCTTCAGCTGCTGATTGGCGACCTGCTGCCTGATTTCCGACACGTCGTCGTTGGTCAGCACGGCCGGCGCCTGCCCGTAGCCGGGTGCGGACGGGTCAGCCGCCGCACCGGTCGTCGCGTTCGCAGCGTTCGCCGCGACCGATGCGGCCGGCGTGGCCGATGGCTTCGCGGCGAGCTGCGATTGCAGCGCGCTCATCTGCCGTTGCAGCACGGCGATCTGCTGCTGCAGTGTGCGGATCTGGTCGGCGCTCGAATTCGCCGCGGCCAGCCCCGGTAGCGCTCCGGCGATCAGCGCGCAGAGCATCTTCTTTTTCATCGAATGTCTCCTGGTCGTTCGTCACTTCGTGGGATGCGGGATGCGGTCGTGCAGCGGCCGTGGGGCCGGCGCGCTCGCGGGCGGCATGGCGGACGGCGACGCGGGGGTGTCGGGCACCTCGGGCGCGGATGATGCGCGCCACGTACGCATGTCGCGCGCCTGCCGCCGCTCGCGGGCCAGCATCGCGCGGTTCACGACGACGACACCGATCGTCACGACCGTGATGAACACCGTGGCGAGCGCATTCATCTCCGGGTTGAGCCCCATTCGCACGCGCGAGAACACGACGAGCGGCAGCGTCGTCGACCCGGGGCCGGACAGGAACGCCGACAGGATCACGTCGTCGATCGATACCGTGAACGCCAGCAGCCAGCCGGACACCAGCGCCTGCGCGATCAGCGGCAGCGTGATCACGAAGAACACCTTCCACGGCCGCGCGCCGAGATCGAGCGCGGCCTCCTCGATCGAGCGATCGAGCTCCTTCACGCGCGACTGCACGATCACCGCGACGAACGACAGGCACAGCATCACGTGGCCGATCCAGATCGTCAGCCAGCCGCGCCCGGCCGGCCAGCCGAACGCCTGCTGCATCGCGACGAACAGCAGCAGCAGCGAGATGCCCTGGATCACTTCCGGAATCACGAGCGGCGCATTGATCATCGCGGCATACAGCGTGAAGCCGCGAAAGCGCCCCATCCTCGCGAGCACGAAACCGGCCCAGGTGCCGATCGCGACCGACGCGGTGGCCGTCAGCAGCGCGATCTTCAGCGACAGCCACGCGGCCGTCAGCAGCTCGTCGTCGTGCAGCAGCGCGCCATACCATTTCAGCGAGAAACCCGACCACACCGTCACCAGTTTCGACGCGTTGAACGAGTACGCCACCAGGCTGACGATCGGGACGTACAGAAACAGGAAGCCCGCGCCCAGCACGCACGCGGACAGGATGCGATTCGCGCGGGTCATGGTTTTGCCTCCGCTTCGGTCTGGCTGTAATGGAGCAGCGCCATCGGCACGAGCAGCAGCAGCACCATCGTCACCGTCACGGCGGACGCCATCGGCCAGTCCATGTTGTTGAAGAACTCGTCCCACATCACGCGGCCGAGCATCAGCGTGTTCGCGCCCCCGAGCAACTCGGGGATCACGTATTCGCCGACCGCCGGAATGAACACCAGCAGGCTGCCCGCGACGATGCCGTTGCGCGACAACGGCAGCGTGATGCGCCAGAACGCGGACCACGGCGTTGCGCCGAGATCGTTCGCCGCCTCGAGCAGCGTGAGGTCCATCTTCACGAGGTGCGCGTACAGCGGCATCACCATGAACGGCAGGTACGAATAGACCATCCCGATGTAGACGCCCGCGTCGGTGTGATAGAGGCGCAGCGGTGTCGCGATCACGCCGAGCGCCGCCAGCGCGTGGTTCAGCAGCCCGTCGTCCTTCATGATGCCGACCCACGCGTAGACGCGGATCAGGAACGACGTCCAGAACGGCAGCATCACGGCCATCATCAGCAGGTTGCGGCGAGCCGGCGCCGAGCGCGCGATGACGTAGGCGATCGGATACCCGGCCAGCAGGCACATCAGCGTCGACGAGGCCGCCATCTTCAGCGAACTGACGTAGGTGTTCAGGTACAGGTCGTCCTGCAGCAGCAGCGCGTAATGCTTCAGCGACAGCGCGACGTGCACGGTGCCGGCCTCCAGCCGCGCGAGCGCGGTGTACGGCGGGATGCCCATCACCTGGTCGGCGAAGCTGATCTTCAGCACCAGCACGAACGGCAGCGCGAAGAAGATCGCGAGCCACACGAACGGCACGCCGATCGCGACGCTGCGGCCCGACGGCAGGAAGCGCGACAGCATCGAGAAGCGGCCCGGGCGCGCGCGGCCGGCGCCGGTGCTCGCGGCGCCGGCAGACACCGGCGCGGACGAAGTGGAAGCGGAGGTTCTCATCGTGGCGTCCTCACTGCGTCAGCACGACGCCGCTGGCC